>CAVQZU010000050.1:0-64229 GCA_963718485.1 uncultured Acidobacteriota bacterium | reverse complement strand
TTCTACCCCTGCTCCCAACAAGACACGGAGGGGTTACAGATGTTGCTTCAATTCCTTTACGCGGAGTGCTGCACGCGGAACAAGGCCGTAAAGCCACACGACGTTGTTCAAATATGCAAGTAGGAGGCACATATGAAGGCCGCGATGAGAAAGATGCTGTGAAGGAGAAATACGGACGAGGCTGCTTTGCGAGTCACAACCGTGGCGGGAGCAGCTTGCTGCGGAGCCAGCGGCGTCGAACGGATTAAGTTGCGATCCAATCACGTCAAACCTTTACGACGCTCCGCAAGCGAGTCAAATACCCGCCGAAGGCCATGCTCGCTTCGCTAGGCTGCGGCAATCCCGACCGCGTTGGCGCAGCTGAACCCTGGCGATGTGGTCCTCGACTTGGGCTCCGGTGGCGGCATCGACGTTCTGCTATCGGCGAAGCGCGTCGGGCCTAACGGGCAGGGCGTACGGCCTCGATATGACGGATGAAATGCTGGCGCTGGCGAACGAGAACAGGCAGAAATCCGGGCTCCATAACGTTGAGTTCTTGAAGGGTGAAATCGAGCACATCCCACTTCCTGACAACTCGGTGGATGTCATCATTTCAAACTGCGTAATCAATCTCTCGGCGGACAAAGACCGCGTGCTCAAGGAAGCTTTCCGAGTGTTGAAGCCCGGTGGACGGTTCGCCGTGTCCGATGTTGTGACTCGCGGCGAAGTGCAACCAGAGATCCGCAAGAGCGTTCTGCTCTGGGTTGGCTGCATTGCGGGAGCACTCGACGAAAAGGACTACCGCAATAAGTTGGCAGATTCTGGATTCGAGCAAGTCGAGGTCGAGCCGACCCGCATTTACCGCATGGAGGACGCACGAGAGTTTCTGGCGGGGCAAGGAATGGACGTAGACGCCCTGGCCCCGCAGGTGGACGGCAAGTTTATGAGCGCGTTTATCCGGGCCGTGAAACCATTCGATTCGAAAAGATAAAACCTTTGCGAACGAGCGAAAGCATCGAGGAATATCGAGCATGCAAGGACACTACAACGTTCTGTTTCTTTGTACGGGCAATTCAGCTCGTTCCATCATGGCCGAAGCCATCATGAACCGGAAAGGCGGCCCTACCTTTACGGCATACAGCGCGGGCAGTCATCCCACCGGCCGTGTTCACCCACAAGCTCTTCGTCAACTCGAAATTGCCCGCTTGCCTATCGACGGGGCGCGTAGCAAGAATTGGAGTGAATTTGCTGCGCCCGGTGCACCGAAACTCCAATTTGTATTCACAGTCTGCGATAACGCTGCCAAAGAAGTTTGTCCCATTTGGCCTGGGCAGCCGATGACAGCCCATTGGGGTGTTCCGGACCCCGCCGCAGCTGCGGGCACGCCCGAACAAATAGAAAAAGCATTCCTCGACGCCTTCATGATTCTGGATCGCAGAATCAGCTTATTCTTGTGTTTGCCGTTGTCCAGTCTCGACCAGATGGCAATCAAGAAAGAAATCGACCAAATCGGTCATCAGTGACAGTGTTGCGTGCTTCAACGCATCGGCTTCGATTGGGCTATGAAGGGGATTTGCAAATGAAGGCAACCGGTCGTCTCAACTTTCTTGATCGCTATCTCGCCGGCTGGATTTTTACAGCGATGGTCATGGGAGTCATTCTAGGATGGCTCGTCCCGGGAGTCGTGCCGTTCCTGAATCGATTCAGTATCGGTACAACGTCGATCCCGATTGCCGTGGGATTGATCCTGATGATGTATCCGCCGTTCACCAGGGTACGCTACGAGGAGTTGCACGAAGTCTTCGGTAACCGGCGTGTACTCGGCCTATCACTCGCGCAGAACTGGATCATAGGTCCGGTCTTGATGTTCATTTTAGCCGTAGCGTTCCTCCGCGCATATCCGGAATACATGGCCGGACTCATCATGATCGGTCTGGCCCGCTGTATTGCGATGGTCATCGTCTGGAACGAGCTAGCCAAGGGCGACACTCAATATGCTGCTGGCCTGGTAGCCTTTAATTCTCTGTTCCAGGTCCTCTTCTACTCCCTATACGCATGGCTATTCATTACGGTCCTTCCCGGCAAGCTCGGACTTCACGGTGCCGTGGTCAATGTCTCCATCGCGCAGATCGCGAAGAGTGTTTTCACTTATCTGGGCATTCCATTTCTTGCAGGATTCGTGACTCGCACGCTGCTGGTTCGCGCTAGGGGGCGCGAGTGGTATGAAAAGAATTTCGTTCCTCGCATAAGCCCGCTGACGCTGATCGCCCTGCTGTTCACGATTGTGGTGATGTTCTCGTTGAAGGGCGAGTACATCGTTCGCCTGCCCCTCGACGTCCTGCGGATCGCGGTGCCACTACTGATCTACTTCGTGGTGATGTTTCTGGTGTCCTTCTACATGGGCAAGAAGCTCGGTGCGGACTACTCCCAGACGACCACCCTGGCGTTTACCGCTGCCTCCAACAACTTTGAATTGGCAATTGCAGTCGCAGTTTCTGTTTTCGGGATTAACTCCGGAGCTGCATTTGCTGCGGTCATTGGACCTTTGGTTGAAGTACCGGTGATGATCGCGTTAGTAAACGTGGCATTCTATTTCCAGCGCAATTTCTTTCAAGGCGAACGGGCGAGCCGCGTTGAGCCTTTAATCCTGAACTGAGCCGGGGACGCGATGCGGGGCGACGGACAGCGGGGATTTATTGACCTTTGGGATCCAGGGGAGTTCCTTCCCGTTCAACCGCCTCCGCCGCAGCAAGCTTCCGGCTGGTATGCGGTTCAATGCGTGGACCGCCGCCTGCTAGCACTATACATTGGTGCCCGGCGGGAACCCCGCAGGTTGGGCAGGGGACCGAGGAAAATTGTTTCTTGGTCGGATCGCTGCTTCTCATTGGGTGAGATTCGATGAAAGATGGCGAAAAAACTGTCTCTTTCGATACAAGGGAATGCACCAAGAAAGGGCGATGCAGCGCGGCTTAAATACGGATTTAGAGACTGAATTCAATCGCCTCTACCGTGCGGTAACCCTCCGGCTGCCGGTTTTTCCATTTGATCGAGAAACCAGCGTGAACCTGTCGGAGACAGTGTAATCAAGCACCTCGTCATGATCCCACTGGATTGTAGATATGCCGCTATTACACGAAATTACAGTGCCGAGCCGGCCGTTGTGATCATGGATGCGGTCGCCCGCCATCGGCATCTGGCCATCTTCATAAAGCATCGTTAATGGTCTCGCCCAAGGAATTCTTGATCTTACACGCGAACGCCTAACGGTCATGGCCCGTGAAATTCGATCGGCGCGCGAATTCGTCTGACCTTTGGAGCCACTGGAAGCTCCTTTTCGTTCAATCGCCTCTACCACAGCAAGCTTCCGGCTCATGTGCGGTTCGACGCGTAATCCGCCTGCTTGCACTAAACAACGGTGCCCCACAGGAACGCCGCAAGCTGGACAAGGGATGGAGGACAACTGCTTTTTGGTTAGTTCGCTGCTTCTCATTCGAAGGAAGATTCCACGAAAGCTTCCTCTAAAAGCTATCTCGTTCGGCACACTTGCCGGCCTGAACCTGTTCCGGTGCCCCATGGCTATTTGCGTTTAGACGTGCGTCACTGAAGAGACCAAATGATCCAACCAGGCTTATTTTTCGAAGAAGTAAGTTCAAGCAAAACAGAAGGATAAAGTTATGGATGAACGAACTGCATCTGATTCGACCCGGAACTCCGCCTCGATTCCCCTCCGGGTTCTCATTCTCGAAGACAATCCTGGGGATGTCGATCTCTGTATTCGGGAGTTGAACAAGGCAGGGTTCACTGTTCAAACGGCAGTCGTCGATACCGAGAAAGCTTTCGCTGCAAAGCTCGAAGCCCAAGTCTTCGACGTCATATTGTCAGATTACAGGATTCCGGCATGGAGCGGCGTCGAGGGTTTCCGCCTGCTCAAGCAGAGCGGGAAAGACATTCCTTTTATCTTAGTAACCGGCACACTCGGAGAAGAAGCCGCAGTCGATCTTATCAAAGAGGGAGTAAGCGACTACATCCTTAAGGACCGTTTAATCCGCTTGCCATCAGCCGTCCGTCGGGCTCTACAAGACAAATCAACACGCGATGAACGGGAGCGAGCCATCCAAGCCCATCGCGAGAGCGAGGAACAAGTCAGATTGCTCCTCGATTCCACCGCCGAGGCGATCTTCGGACAAGACATTCAGGGCAATTGTAGTTTCTGCAATCCCGCTTGCTTACGCCTGCTCGGGTATGATCGCAGCGACGACCTGCTTGGGAAACAAATGCATCAACTCATGCACCACACGCAAGCCGACGGCACACGGTGCCCAATTGAAGAATGCCAAATTTATATGGCATTTCGTGAAGGTAAATGTGCGCACGTGGATGATGAGGTTCTGTGGAGGAAAGACGGCTCCAGCTTCCCAGCTGAGTACTGGTCTTACCCGATGCTTCGGGATGGAAAGTCGACCGGCTCCGTCGTGACATTCCTCGATATAACCGAGCGGAAACGGGCGGATGTAACGATTCGGAAGGAGCGAAACCGAGCACAGCAATACCTGGACATTGCCGATGTGATGCTGCTCGCGCTAGACCTAGAAGGACGGATCACCCTGATTAACCGCAAAGGATGCTCCACGCTGGGATGGAAGGCACACGAGTTGCTTGAGCGCAACTGGATTGATACGTGCCTCCCTGATTGGACAAGGCATGAGGCCAGAACATCATTCCGCAATTGCCTGATAAGCGGAATTTGTTCGCATGTCGAGAGCTCGGTTCTTACTAAATCCGGGGCAAAACGGATGATAGCGTGGCACAACACGTTGCTACACGATGGTGGGCGAATCGTCGGCAAGCACCCTCAGCTCGGGAGAGGATATAACCGACCGCAAACGAGCCGAACGAGACCTTCAAAGATAATTGTTCTTGGACGACACATCGTTCGGCGCTAGACGCGATTCTGCTGAAGATCGAAAACAAACCCCCACGCCAAAGCGCAGGCGGCTTGAGACAGCAGCATCAGCTTAGACGTGCAGCCGCGACGGGATCACTAACCTCCTTTATAGTCTCGCAGAAAGACGCTGCGCAGGGATCTGCGGACTTCCAGTTCGCCGTTGTAGTCGATAAATCCTCGTTTCCTGAATCGATTCATGAAAAGATTGGCCCGGGAGCGAGTAGTGCCAATCATTTCCGCCAGAACCTCCTGACTCATCTTGGGAATTCTAGCCATTAGCTGGCCTTTCCCTGATGGGCTAGGCGCAACAGCGCCCGCGCGAGCCTTTGTTCAGTTGAGTTGACAAGCGCATCCGCCAGATCTTCCCGGAATCGCAGCATGGAGCAGAGTAGAGAAGAGACGAAAAAAGTTGAAACCTCATTCTCCCGGAGAAGAAGGGAGGCCATCTCATCTTTTGCAATAAGAAGTATTGAGCTGGAGGTGATCGCCTTGGCCGTGGACAAACAACGAGAATCATCTAGGAGGCAATTCTCGTTAAAGAAGTTACCAGCACCCAAGACAGCAACAACCGCCGGTCGGCGACGCTTCGATTGAACGGTGAACATCACCACGCCTTCTCGGATGTAGTAAATCCCACGATTAGCCTCTCCTTGGGAGTAGATTGTGTTCTTTCTTCGGTACTCCAAAATCGTTCCGACCTTAACCAGAAACATTTCAGCGCGTGAAGAAAGCGCTTCCGTGTCTTTCACTAGTCGCGTCGCTCCTTGAAGCTCCTCCACGGATTGGGTAGCTTGAAACTCATCTCCGTTCACGATTGCCTCCAACGACGGATTTGTACTGGAATTTCGTCGCGGACGTCTGATCGTTGCGCGAAAGCGCGAGACTACGTTTACTCGCCATTCAGGTTTGCTCCTTCAATCAACTTATAAAATGGTACAGCGATGATGAATCGTAGACGGATAGGATCAACCCGTCTAGATGAGCACAAGTGCTCACATGGTGCGCACAACTGATCATCCAGAAGTACAGTTGACAAGGATCGCGACTGAGTCGACACTCCAACCTATGCTCATAAGAATCCTCGACACCGGGTTGACCGCACGACAGGAAGAACATCTCATTGCGGAATGGACTGCGTGTCGCCGAAAATGGCGTGCACTTGAGGCTGAGATTGTGCACGCGACCCACAGCCGTCTTTTTGACGATCAGGTGAAGCTGTGGCAGGAAGTGAAGGTTCAGGGGGACAAATGCCACGGCCTCCTTGTTGAGCTGCGAGCCCTGCGCAAGGCAAAGCACGATTCTAGAAATTAGACGTGAAGCCCGGCCCGCGATGAGGCGGACAAGGACTACGGGGTTGAGGGAGCGAACGGCTCGGGGATAAAACGGGGAGATTACGAAGATCTTGATCCTGAACCTATCCGGGGGCGCGACATAAAGCGCGTTGCCCCGGCGATTCAGGTACTTCCACTGCGGCCGGCGAACAGCGCGACGGCGAGATCGAACTACAGGCCTTTCGACTTCTCGACGAGCTCCTTCAAAGACTTCCGACCGGACGGGCTCGCAGTCTTCTCTGATTTGCGGTCATATTCACCGCTGACGTAATCCACGCGATTGCCGTCGGGATCGCCTCCAGCGTGCACGTGTGTTCCACCGGTGACCTTGCTCGCCGACTTCCGCTCACGGGCATCCTGCGCGCCGTGTTCGGTATCGGCCAGAGGCTGGACCGGGCTGTCCTGACGCTCGTTGCCACCACTGTGCACGATTCCAATGTGTTCAGGGATTCGCACATCGGAAGTTGGTTCATCCTTCGTCGCGCTGTGCTTCTCCGCCGGAATTATGACTTCGCCTTTCTGCAACGTGTAGACGCCGTCTTTGGGGACGATGCCGCCCGTGTGCATCTTCGGTGCGAGCGAATAATCGGGTGTGACGACAAACTGGCCGCCGAATTCGCCGGGCTTCGGTGGCTTAAGAGACGCGACTGTTGCCAGTGCATCTTTTCCTGGTGTTTTCGTTTCTGTTGCTGGTTTCATGTGTTTTCATCCTAGGACTACTGCGTCCTGCTGGGGAACCGAAAGGCTGCGTGTTGTACACCACGCTCGGTGCGCCGAACTCAATTCTTTTCGATGTACTCACACCAATCCACCGCAATAAGCCCGCGACCGGATGGGTGGGGATCGTGGGTCAACACGCCACGCGAATATACGGCGGCGTGGTGCACGCCGCGCTTGGCTGGCCCGACGGCGATGTAAAATTCTAGCAGCGTTTCGTGTGGGTGGCCTTCGACACGGGTCATGTGCGACGCAAAGAACCGTTCCAGCCAAAGGTTCAGACGCGATTCGAATTGCGCGCGACCGCGGCTGAACATCTCGTCAAAGGCTGGCACCGCCCACAACGGAAGATCGAGCAGTGACGCAAGGCAAGCCGGGTAGCAGTCGCCGCTGCCGATTCCGTCTTCACTGTAAAGTCTGGTTTGGTTTGTAGGTGTCATCCCTGCTACTTCCCCTTAATTTTTAAAACAGCCCTCAGATCGAACTATTACTCTTGTAGGCTATCCTACTGACAAGCCAACTGGCCGAGGCGTATAAACAAACGCCAAATCGGGAGGCCTCAATGAAAGAGCCGGTATTCGACATTTTCGCGGGCACATCGGATAAGAATGCCGTCTGGCTGGAAGCCGTTGAAGGTCTTTCTAACGCGCGGGCCAGGATGCACGAGATTGCGGCTGTGAAGCCCGGGGCGTACTTTGTATTCTCGGCTCGTGATCATTCCATCCTCGCCAAGACTGAAACGTTTCCGACAGGCAAGGCTAACCGCCAGACAGCCTAGCTCTTCGGCTGCGCGCCGCGAGGAAAATCGCCATGGATCAGGGCTCTGCGTTCGAGAAGGCAAACCGGATAAAGGCTGATCTTCTCAGAATGGACCTCGAGACTTGCGTCACGTTCGTCAAGATCGCTCGAGAATCCGTGGACAAGGAAACGGTCGCGAGGAACCGGCGAAACGCCCGCAACGCCTACGACTCGGTCGTTCATTTCATGAGCACGGCCACGCTCACAAAGCTTGAGGAGGAGAACATTAAGACGAAGCTGGATCACCTCAAGAGCGCCCTCGCCGATCTTGGGGAATTGTTCTGATCCTGAACAACCAACTTCTTGAGCGCTTCCTGTGCAACCGCAAACTTAAACACTTGAGCTTGATGCGGGCGATCATGCCGCCTCCTTCAATAACTTTTCGAGCTCCAGTACACGCGCCTGAAATTGCGGGAAAGCGGGGCCGTAAAACGCGGCTTTACTGCGGGCAATCTCCAACTCGAATGACAAATAGATGAACTTCATTGGTGTAATCTCCTTGTGATTTTATCTACTGCACTACCAACTTCTTGAGAACCTCCTGCGCTACCGCTTTCGCAGCCTCGGCCTCATCACGTTCCTTCATCGCGAACTCGATGGAGGCTTCCAACCCGGCGATTCTGGTGCTTAGCTTCATGCAACGATCCATGGCCGCGGCCAAGTCGGAAGCGGCCCTCAAGATGATTCCCGAGGGTGAGGTGGAGTCGACTACCGGGACGGCTTCAGCCTTGGCTGGCGCGGCTAGAGCCGGCTGGCCCAGGGGTTGAGCACCAGCCTGGACCTTCATCGATCGTTCTGTTTCCTCGAGATCCTTCTGAGCCTTTGCTAGATCGGCGCGACTGCACCCCGGGCACCGACTACGATCGTGGTCGCCAGTACGACAACCAGGGCCGAGCTCATACTGGGCGACGGTCACCGATGAAACTGCTGGAGCTTCATTGCTCCAAAGTTGTTCTTCGACGTTCATAGAAACTCTCCTCGTACGGTCTTAATTCCATTCACGCGACGTTTTGCGGTCTTGAATCCGTGCATATCCTGGTCCGATTGTGGCAGTCGGAAAAATCCGGGTCCTTCGGTGCATCCATACGTATCTAGATAGCCCTTCTGAATCGCGATGCGTTTCGCCTGCGACGCGGTGCGTACCGAATCGGATTTCGGGATCAGGATGGCGGCGATTTCTTTAGGCTTTGACATTGGGCGTCTCCTGTTCCGGGAACAACGTTTCGAGCGTAATCTCCGGCAACGGCTCATACTGATCTACCGGCGCAGCCTCGATGGACTTTTCGAGCCGTGGCTTCACGTAATGAGCGAAGCCGTCGACGACCAGCACCCACGGATTGCCGAAGGTTTGATGGACTTCCAGTTCGCGGGCACACCAGTGACAACGTAGAATCTGAGGCTTCATAAAAATCTCCTGGGTATGATCTGGGAAACCGCGGGCTTATGCGCGCGGCCGAATCCCGAGCTTTCGTAGCGGGGTCTGGCGGAATTTATCTGATAGCAGAACGCTGGTCGGGACCTCAGTTTTCGCAACGTCGACGACTGCTTCTTGCTCTGGTATCGGCGGTTCTTCGGTCGGTACGACTATTTCGATGTCGGAACAACTAACAACACTCTTCGGATCGATTGGTCCGGTCAATGGAGCATTTGGATTAAATGGTTTCCCGCCCCAGGATTTGAATTTGATACCGTGCCAGATTTGACTCCCGATTTTTAATTCACCTTCTGTAATGACTTCTGCCGCATCGAATGAGATCCATTCTCCTGTTTCTCTTTTCGCATAGCCCAGACCGGATGGTGTTAGGCGCACAACCGTTGATAGTTCGCGATGCGCCACAAGATCCACAGGCTCGGCGACGAACGGTTCAAACGGCACGACATCCATTGCCGCGTCGCGGCCAGGGCGATTGCCGGCCGTAACTGTGAACTCCACCTCTGAACCTATGGATCGGGCCCGGGGGAATTGTCGGCCTAGTTCATCAAGCCGGACGTTGTGCAACGAGTAAAAAATCTTTCTTGTACTTCTGCTGATCGTGATGAGGCCATACAGCTTCGATTCGTCAAACTGGGTGATTACGCCATGCATGATTCCTTCTTTCCAGATTTTGGTTTCGGTACAAACTTTCGACGGGGCAGCTTAGGCTGCTCAGGCCGACCCCACGGACTATGCGGTGGCTTTCGCTGCCGGATTTTCGAACCACGTGTCATTTGACACCCCTCCCCGGCAGAGACGTTGCCGCTCTGCACGTTCCCGCTTTTTCGATGAGTGTGGCCAAGTTTGGGAACACTTTGTTGTGAAACTAGTTATCCTGGTGGCAGTTCCAACCCGTGCCCGTGCGGGGAAGGCAGCATGTCGCCCGAACATGCGCTTCTCGACACACCTGGTCGACCGAGGTCCGCGTCAACGTCCGCGGGGGCAGTGAGACGCGTCTTTTATGTTGTGTTGACGAGTTTCTAGACGCCTTCCTCGAAAGACACGGGGCGGATCCAAAAGGTCGGCTTCCGGGATCGCTATGGTACCTAAACCTCAATCGGAGTCCTGACCGGCACGGGTCCCTCTTTGAAGGTTTTCGGCGGACAGTACGCACTGTACAGCCAGCCGCGGCAGCTCAGCAATCATCATCCGCGTTAGCCTGCACCACAGAATCCGTCTAAGCCATTGTAAATGTGCAAGTTGAATAGATTCAGGGCTGCAGAATTTTTCTGGAAAAATTTTTTATGCGCAGCTGCAGAACCGGTGCGGCATTCGAAGCCGGGTGACCTGGCAAAAACTTGGCGCACCCGGAGGCTCTCCACCCACCCTAGGCTAAGGCATCCTTTCTTTCGTACAGCATCAACTAACCTATATACCCTCAACAAGATAGACGACACCACACGTAACACCCGCAGACGCAAAGCCCGCACCAGAATAGGCCACAAGACGCACGCAGCATTCGATGCGTGAATCGTGGATTCCTTGCGGTTTGCCTCTCATGTCTTTAACACGATGTTAAACACGTAATCATTGCAAACAAGGGAGTTGCGGCTGGCCTGAATGCGCTCAATCCATTCTGCATTGGCCACATCTCCCGTATCGTCACAAGTTCAGAACACATCGGAACTAGTTCAGGCTTGCCTGTCCTTAGTCGCCTCCGCCCGCCTCGACCACGTTCCGCCTGATTGCATCTGACACAAACGCGTCCAGAAAAGTTCTCGAAAAGTCCCAGAAAATTCCGCCGCCGTCCGCGCAAACAATCAAACCGCACCGACAAAAACCGTCAAATCCCACCTACTGGCGCTAACCACGGGTCTATAACATAACCGAATACATTCTGAACACATTCGTTCTGTTTAGGTTCTGAGTCTTGCCCGTTTCTGTCACAGCCTGTCGAGCTTAACCCGTTCAAAACCGTCTGCCCGCATTTGGCACACCGTGTGCATTGAAACGCTCACAGAACTTGTACGAATGCTTCAGAACATATTCGCGTATCGCAACAGCGAAGCAAATCTTGCAGTGAGGAGAAATCCAATGCCTACGTCATACGATGTCATCACTCAGCAAATTATCCGGCAGTTGGAAGCGGGGGTTATTCCTTGGCGTAAACCTTGGACATCACGCTTCCCCATGAATCTAAAATCGCAGAAGCCTTATCGTGGGATCAACGTGTTCTCGCTTGCGATGATGGGGTACGCCTCCCCGTATTGGTTGACGTTCAAACAAGCGAACGATCTAGGCGGACATATCCGCAAAGGGGAACACGGTACAGCCGTGACGTTCTGGAAAGTGGGCCAGTACGACAAGAACGAGGCCGGCAAGATCGAGTCGAAGATCTAGCGTTCTCTTGCGGCACTACACCGTGTTCAACGTACTGCAATGCGATGGCTTGCCCGACTTTGGCACCGGGGAAGCCATAGCGCCACTTGAGGATTGCGAAGCCCTGGTCAACGCGATGCCGAATCCTCCCGCACGTGTACCCAGCGACGGGGCATGGTATCGCCCATCTACTGACACCGTAGGAATGCCGAATCGAGATACGTTCCACACCTCCGAAGGATTCTATTCGACGCTCTATCACGAACTCGTGCATTCGACGGGACACGAAAAGCGCGTTGGGCGTGCGGAAATTCAGACTCATAACGCCTTTGGTTCTGAGGATTACTCGAAAGAAGAGCTCGTTGCCGAAATGGGTGCGGCAATGCTTTGCGGTATGAGTGGAATCGAGAAACTAACGCTAGCTAATTCTGCCGCGTACATCGCCACATGGCTAAAGCGTTTGAAGGACGATTCCCGCTTGATTATCAGCGCTGCTAGCCAAGCTCAGAAAGCCGCTGATTACATTCTCGGCAAGCATGAAAAGCCCGTCGACGAAACCACGAAGGAGGCACAATGAGCACGGGACCCATGTTTGGTAGCGAGCCTGCATCCGGTAGCTTCTCTTTTCCAAAGACACTGGCGGAAGAGTTTCGACCACAAGTAATTGCGGATTTTGCTGGCCTTGAAAAACCGAAAAAAGTACTCACAAAGCTGGTTACGAATCCCCGCGAGTGTGCTTTGCTGTTTCAAGGCGCACCGGGTACGGGCAAAACGAGTATGGCTTACGCCTACGCCCGTGCCATCGGTGCCGAAGTGCATCACGTGGGGAGTGCCGAATGCAAGATCGACACGCTACAGGAATTAGTTCGCATGTGTCAGTACGTTCCCCTTAATGGCGGGTTTCACGTGTGCATCGTGGATGAAGCGGACGTTATGTCCGACACTGCGCAGAAGTATCTCTTGTCGAAGCTCGACTCAACTGAACCCTGTCCCCGTACGGTGTGGATTTTTACCTGTAACGCCGTAGACCGATTGGAAGAGCGTTTCCTTTCACGCTGCATCAAGTTAGATTTCAATTCCTACGGTTCGAGTGGTGAGATCGCTTCGTTGCTCGAAAGAATCTGGAATCAAAAAGCCCCTGATGCTCCCAAACCAAACTTCAAGAAGCTCGCGTGCGGGAATGTTCGAGAGGCTTTGATGCGCCTTGAATCCGAATTGCTGATGACGTAACGCATAGTAGCGCCGACGTTGTGAGGGCATCCGACACGTGAATGCGTGCCCACCGACCCGCGGCAAAGGGCCTAACCAAATAGCGCCATCGAAGTATGTGGGAGATGCCGAGCACTTACGAACTGTTACAATTATGTTCAGAGGATTATCGGATGATCGAACCTTGTAAGAGATGCGGCGGCGTAAACAAGCATCGACCAAGCTGCCCCGTTAGGCCGGGGCCGAAGCCAATTGCGGGAGCCAAGCGCGACTCGAAAGTTACGGTAGTGCTCACACCAGACGAATCCGTTCTGATCGAGAAGACCGCCCGCAAGGCCGGCATATCGGTGTCGTCGCTGTTGCGTGATATTGCATTTGGAAAGCGGCCAGCTTTGGAGACGATTGATGCCCAAATCCACAAACGATGATCTTGTGCGTCGCGCGCGCGAGCTTCGCGTCACTCTGATCGAGAAGCATGCCAAACTCGCAGCCGCCAAGATCGTCAAGCTAAAGAGCCCTAAGGAAACCGACATTGCAGCGGTGATTGCGGACGAGTTTAAATCGTCGCCCGTCTGAATGCGGAGCCTTGAAGGGCAGTTTCGTCCGCGATGCGCGGATTGCATTTGGAAAACGGCTAGCTCTGGAGATTTAAAGGTGAATAGGCCACCTTACCTCTTGGCCCAGTCCGCAAGAATCAGTTCGCACGCCCTCTTAGCGCCTCCCTTGACACTTCCCCCTTCTTTGGTCGTTGTAATAAGATCACCATCCTTATTTGCTACCTGGATCTGGTTGTCACGCACGAATAAGCCCTGTTCGATGTGATTCAACAGAACGGTATAGTCGGCCACGTTTTGATTAATTGTTATTCGCACGTCGGGGCAGTTCTTCTCAAAATCTTTCGCCATCTCCATCGACTGGTCGCGCGCAGCATTCCGGTTGCTACCTTTGCTCGCTGATGATATGTAGACGCGAATCTTGCCTGTTGACGGCCCAGCAATCGGCTGGCTGTTGAGAAGGCCTTGAGACTGCACTGAGGCGGCGGGACGTTCGGCTGGGCCCGGGGCCGGTGTCACATCCGCAACGGGTGCGTCCTTCGGCGGAGCCGGTGAAGGCGCGGGGTCAGGTTGGGCTACCGGTCTCGGAGTAGGCTCTGCAACTTTAGCCACGTTTGAAACCTGATGACAAGCGCGGCCATTAATAACCGTTTCGTCCGAGCCTACGTAGTTGCCGCTGGTCGCGAGATCACGGCATTCCATCTGGATCGTCTGCGGCTGCGAAGATGCTGACTGCTGTGCTGGAAGTGGTAGCGCGAACGTCGAAACCAATAGAATTGTGAGTGGGCGTCTCATTGAGTCTCCTGCGAATTTGACCGCAGACTCAACTATGCCTTGTGGGACCATAGTGACGCGATGGTACCTTTGTCTGGTGAGTTAACAGTACTTCGATCTGCTTGCAGCCACAGTTTGCAGGAGTGAGGGGTGAAGATTGAATTAGAGCCGCCGGCTCAAGTCCGCCGGCACCGTCGAGCTAATCGTGGACGCCCGAGATGCGCGAGAAGATCGAACTCAAACGATTGAAGCGCCAGAAAGCCCGCATGTTGGGCGAAGAATCGCCTACGGCGGAGCGAAGTGAAATTGACCTCGGCGAAATTGATCAGTGAAAAATCAATGATTCCGCTAGCGGGCGCGGAGTTTCGGTTACACTACGAGGCCACGAATCATTTTTCCGGCCCAGTATAAAGTGGTCGGTAAAACAGTTTCACTCCACTCAATCCCCCCGTCGGAAGCAGTACCGACACAACGATCAACCGCCTTATTTATCTTTAGATGTGGCCCTTTTAATAAGGGCCGCGAGGTATTTGTCTGACTCGTGTGGACCGTGGTCGCGAACAGCAGCGTTAGCCTTTGAGGAACCAATACGAAGCAAGGCGTAAGTAGCCTCGAATCGCTCGTCTAATTTGCCTTCCTCTAGTATTCGTTGCAGCGCAGGTATCGCCGGGTCACCGATTTGCACGAGCGCTGTTCCAGCCGGGCTATTCTCAAGACTGGCCTCTGTGTAAAGCGTTGTGATCATCCCTGTTCTGACGCTGATCCATCGTGCTAGAGCTGGCGCTGCTCGCGAAATCTTCAGCTGTCCGGCCACGCTCACCATGTTGAGCCATACCGGGTCTGGTGATTGTACAGCCGAATCGGGCTCGGGCGGCTGATAACTCTTAGGGCCTATCTCAATCACTGCGGGCAAGTGCACTGCCAAGTAATGCCTCGTCGTCCCGTCAAGTTTTCCAACCCGCATCAACTGGTCAGCAGCCCCATTGGTTGTTCGGGTCGACTGCAATTCTTGAAACAGATCTGCAACTGGCTGATGTGTCTGGGCGGAGATGTAGAGAGTCCGGGGCCCAACACCACAACAGAGCGCTATGATTATCGATGAGACTTTAAGCAATGTTCGCAAGGTGTGTCCTCAAAAGGGTATTGAGCCGAAGCCAAACTGGCTCTGACCATAGTCCAGCATGCTTCCTGGATCCACCACAAACTTCAAGTGCCATTTCGAAACCGAACAAATACCAGAATTGTTACATACGAGCGACCTGAAATTTAAGGTGGCGGTTAGAGAGTCAACCCGCTCGACGTGAAGAAAATCGAAATAATAGGATGGGCCTGGGCTATCAATGAAAAACAACGACTTCTGCTTTGCAGTCTTTTGTACGTATGTAGAGTCTGGACCATCCGGCTTTTTTACGTAGTTACCTTCACTGTGTAATATGCCAAGACTGTCTTTCCACCGCCCAGTTACTAGGAATGCTACAGATTGGATCGGTGTCCAAAGAGACGCATCATCGCTAACCGTCGCCGCAATCTCCACATTCCAGTGCCAAAATTGCAGCGTCGTGCAATCTAATAGACCCAAGTCTTGACTACACGACTGACTCGGCGGAAATTCTATCAAATCTGCTTGGGATTTGGATCCCGGCGTATAGTGGACAGTTACAGTCGCAGTTGAAACGGACCGATTTTGAAGCTGTCCAGCTCCAAACGGCCCTGGATATACTGACGGTGCCGCGATCATGTCCATTCCGGCAAGAGCAGTTGCCATTCCATTAGAATCACTGATCCAGGAGTTTAAGATCGTCCCGTCTTGCGATATTGAGATAGGTAAACCCGGCCGGAACGGGGCCGCCCCCTGGAGTGTTCCGCTAGGTGGGGCCGCGTTACCAGAGGAATCAAGTTGAATGACTCCGAGCTGGCTGTCGTTGACAGCGACGCCCCCGCCGCTGGTGGCGGCAACAAAGGAGAGAGTTCCACCAGTCGAAGTGTAGGTCCATGTTTGTTGGAGGCCCGGAACCGCCAAGGCGACCACGCTGTTACCATCTGTGGCGAAGGCGGTGTTGTTATCTCCCAACACCATACTTCCATTCCCGATCGAAAGGTTCGTTAGCCCGCCGCCTGTTGTGCCGATGTCAGCCACAACGGCATACGACTCTTCCCACATGGCCAATATACCGCCCTGACCATCAGGAATGACTTTTCCAGGAGTAGCGCCGGAGTTGAGGCTGTCAAATCCTGCGGCACCGTCTGGCGAGATGCGCAGCAGCGACAGGTTTGAAGTGTGGGTAACAACGGAGAAAACAGGTGCAAATTCGCAATCGTTCTCGACAGTCTCTTCGTAATTACTTACCTCCATATAGAACGCTCCGTCTGGCGCTACAGCACCGGCACCCACAATGGACCCAGGATATTGCGTCGAGGTTTCTGTGGGACAATGAAAATAGTAAAGTGAGGTAGGTAACTCAATTCTGCTCTTCAAATTACCGGTGGCTCCATCAAGTAAATCTACATAACTCTCTGAAGCGCCACCGGGAGTAGAACCCTCAATTACGTAAACAGTTCCGTCCAGGCCAACTGCACCAAAAGAAATTGAGCTAGAGCCCGATCCCAACGTTGTGTACTGCCAAATCTGGCCGCCGGACTGTCGATCGAAGTCGGTTATAGTCCCGTAGAACGTACCGCTACTATTTTGGTTTGTTTCGTCGACAATTAGCAGGCCCCCGTAGCTGTCGCCCACGCCGACTGACGGATACTCGGAAGAAGCAAGACTGCTTTGCCAGATCTGCTCGCCAGTGCCCTTAAAAGCGCGCACGAGCCTGTTGTTCGAATCGGTTTCGATGGAATAAAGGTCAGGGCCGTCCGCGGTAGGAACAGCCTGGACGATCTGCTTAGCAGAGAATCCAGAAACAGATGGCGAGGACCATAACACCGATCCGGCAGACAAAGAAGTGCCGGAAATGACCGTCACTGTGGTTTGGGCGTTTACTCCACCCACGCTAGCTGTCAACGTGACCTGTCCAACTGCGTTTGCCAAGAGAACATTTGGACTTCCAACTACGAAACTGGCAATAGTACTGTCGCTTACGGTCCAGGTCGCGTCGGGACGCCTCGTTCCTTGATCGTCAACGGCGGTAAATGACTGTGTAGTTCCCACGAGCATGTTCACATTAGGTGGCGTTACCTGAATAGAAATCGGTGTCGACATTCCGAGCGTGACGCTGACAGTCGCTGTCCGCGTATCGCCCGCAGAGTCCGTGCCTGTCACCGTAATAGAATTGACACCGGCTGATAATGGCGTGTTGCAGGAAAAATTGGTTGCCGTTAGTTTCGCTCCAGCACTGTTGCAAGTTATCTCAATTGGGTCGACACCAGCGATCGATCCAGTGACTGTACCAGTCACCGCGGCATACGGAGTGCTGACGGTTGTCCCGTTCGACGGACCGGTGATGCTAAGCCCCGTAATGGTGTCGGGCGAACTCACCGTAAAGACCGTTGAACTGGTGGGGACACTCGAAACCGTCACGGTGATTGATCCCGTTGTTGCTCCGGCCGGTACGGGAACGACGATGCTCATGTTGTTCCAACTGGTCGGTGTCGCGGATATGCCGTTGAATGTTACCGTGCTGCTTGCCTGTGTCGAACCAAGGTTGAAACCATACAGCGTCACCGCATCACCGACTGCGCCGAGGCGTGATGACAGACCTGTGATGGTAGGGCCTGTCACAGTGAACGCCATGCCGTTGCTCCCTACACCTCCGACGGTCACGACAATATTTCCTGTGGTTGCGCTGCTCGGTATATTGACGACTACTGTACTACCACTCCAGTTTGTCACTACCGCCTGAAAGCCGTTGAGCATCACCGTGCTTGTGCCTTGCGTCGTACCAAAGTTGGCGCCGTTAATCGTGACGGGAGTTCCTGCCACACCTGAGGCTGGCGAAATACTTGTGATTATTGGTGTTGGGACGATAACGAAAAGCTCGTTGTTGCTCGGAACGCCTCCAACCGTCACGACGAGGTATCCGGTCGTAGCGCTAGTTGGTACGATAGTTGTGATGCTAGTGTCGGTCCAACTGGTCGGAACCGCATTAAGGCCATGAAAGGTGAGAGTGCTCGATCCCTGACTCGACCCGAAGTTCGTTCCGCTGATCGTGACCGGAATCCCGGGTGCTTCCAATACCGGCGATAGGCTCGTAATCGCTGGGGCGGCATTGAAATTCACTCCATTGCTGGGCAGGCCGGCGACCGTCACTACAACATATCCTGTTGTAGCACCGTTTGGCACGATTGCGACGATGCTCGTGTCACCCCAACTCGTAGCCGTGGCCGACGTTCCGCCGAACGTGACAGTGCTTGAACCCTGACTAGTTCCGAAATGTGTTCCGGTAACTGTAACCGTTGCTCCTACTGCCCCCGATGTTGGCGATAGGCTGCTGATTGTGGGAGCCGAACCGCCACCGCCGCTGTTAGTGTTTGCTGAACCAATGCTGTAGAACGCTGAGGGATTGGACTGGTTGTTGTAATCCGTCGCAATCCAGTCTGATGAACGCGCAGTGTTCGATACGCGAACTTCATCGATGCTTGCGTCAGCATAGCCACCGAGTCCGCCTCCCCACGAGGCATCCGCGCCGATCGCGAACGTTGAGCCCGCGTTCGCATCCGGGATCAAACCTGGTATATTAGCTGCCTGCTGTGCCCCGTTCACGTACACAGATTCTATTCCTGAGGAAGCATTCCAGACTCCCGCCACGTGATACCACACACCCGTAGAAGGAGTTGTTGTATACGTAGCAAAAGACTGATTGGTCCCGTCGTTAAGGCTGTCCGACCATCCTGAGACGCCGTTAAAGTTTGTATAGCTCAGCAAATAGTTCGTAATGCCAGAGCCATTGCTTTCTGATTCTTTGGATACAATCGCGTACTCGTTTCCTGAACTTGGCAAGGAGTTAAGCTTCACCCAAGCCGATAGCGTCCGAGAACCAGCAAGACGCAAGGATGAGTTGTCGCTGTGCGTGATCGTCTGCGTGGATCCATCGAAGGTGGCCGCGCCGTCAATTTCCCCCGCAACGGCCATGTTGTTTCCCGACTGCCCATTGATCGTGCCGTTGTTTTCGTTGCTGCTGGAATCAGCAGCAGAAAGAGTGCTGCCGTTTGGCACGTGCCAGACACCGACGTAGTTGCTGTCCCACACTGCGGCGCTGTTGGACTGGTCGGTCATGACTAAGGGATTGGCGTAGAACAGGTAAATGATCGTATCCGCAGTATGTGACAGGATCGGGACGTTGACCCAAAAGATCACCGCACCCGTTGTGACAGAATACGATTCCCGCTCGAATGCCAGCTGCGTCGCACCGCCCGAGTCGGAAGAAAATACGATGTCATAGCCATTCGAGCTCGTAACTTGACCACCGTTGCTCGTGGTAGCCAGGTCCGCGAATGTACTGGAGATTAATACGGGAAAACTCGTCAGATCAGTGTTAGGAACCTTCGTGTGGTCGATTGTTATCGTGCGACGGTATGCGTATCCGTTTGGCCAAGTGGTCCCTGACGTTATAACGAAGGTTGAGCCGTTAGAATCTACGCCGTTCGTATGGACGATGACACTGCCCGTGGAGGCTCCGGCAGGGACAGTCGTCACTATGCTTGTGTTGCTCCACGACGTCACAGCTGCCTGTGTACCATTAAAAGTGACAGTGCCCTGCGTCGTTCCGAAATTTGTCCCTGTGATCGTTGCTGACGCCCCGATCCCGCCGGCGGAGGGCGATAGGTTTGTGATGGTCGCCGTCGTTGAACCCACAGTATAGAACGTCGATGGGCTGCTTTGGTTGTTGTACTCCGTGGCAATCCAGTCTGCAGAATGGACAATGTTTGATACGCGTACTTCATCAATCTTCCCTGGAAATATGTTGGGAGCAGTCGGGTCTGGATTCTGGCCGATGTCTGCCGCAAAAGTAGAGGGCTCGGTCATTGAGCCTGCAGCGGCCCCATTCTGTGCACCATTCAGATAAAACGTACCGTTGGTTCCGTCGTATGTAAATGTGACGTATGTCCAGGCATTGAGGGGGACCGTTGCGGATGGTACAACCCTTGTCACACTGGAGTTATTCCATATGAGACCATAGGCGGTTTGTTCTCCCGGATCATCGCCCGGTGAAGTGTTGAATTCCAATTCGTAACCGCCGTCAAATACGTTGCCACTATCGCCTTCTTCAAAGATCCTTCCGTAAGTTACGTCATACGAAGAGGGGTTGATCCAGGCACTGACTGTGAATGAGGTGTTATAGAACGAAGAACTATTGCCGAGGGCGATGGCATCGGTGCTGCCACTGAAATCTGCTCCTCCACCAATTTCGCCGCTGGTAGCTGTGGCGCCGCTTATCGTTCCGTTGTGCCCGTTGGAGGTGGAATCGATTGCGCTCAAAGTGGTTCCGTTGGGCAGGTGCCACACGCCCACATAGTTGCTGTCCCAGGTCCCGGCCCGGTTTGATTGATCGCTGGTGATCGACGAGTTCCCGTAGAACAGGTAGATTATTGTGTCGGTGGTATGAGAGAGCGTGGGAACCTTTACCCAGTAGTTCACCGCTCCGGTTGAGGCCGAATAGGACTCCTGCTCGAAAGGTAAAATGTTTGTGCCCGCCGCGTCCAAGGTGAAGATGATGTCATAGCCGTTCGAATTCGTTACATTCCCGCCGTTGTTTGTCGTGGCGAGATAGGAGTAGGTGCCAGAGATCAGGACCGGAAGGTTCGTCTGGTTCGTGTTCGGTATTTGCGTGTGCCTGATTGTAATCGGCCGCTCATAATTGTAGCTGCTCTGCGCCGAGACCTGAGTCAAGGTGCCTAAGAAGAAGAACAGAGATGCAATGACGAAGATCGGCTTCCATGGTTTCAGGTGCAACACAGCCTCCAGACGCGTAAGAGTCGCTCTCGGGAATAGTAAGAAAGGGGAGAGGAGCTGCGTTTATAGCGTTACGTCAGATTTAAGGGAATGGTACTTTTAGACAGGTGTAGTACAGAATGATGTACTGAACTATTTATGTAACATCCTATGATATCGAGCGCAACTACCAATCACAATAGCAGATGGTCGCGGGATGCGGCAGAAAAGCTCGCCGTTGCTCGGTAATGAAAGCAAAGAATGGGCAAAAGCCAGTAAGCTCTTCGGATACTTTTAGTTGAGATATTGTGTTGCTGTAGCGGACGCGCTTTTTTTTCGGCCCTGACATATCATTCCGGCACATGGCGATACGGTGATCAATCTTCTCGTTAAATCTTGCCGTCGGGCTCTAAACGCGAGCTCACGTCGCGAATCACGAAGAAGGCTACGCGCGAGCAGCTGTGTCGACCAAACAGCTCCCCTCGTCTCCTGGCAGAACGGCCTTTTTATTTCTATTGAGTGATGATGTATAAGAGATGTATAATACCATCATGGCACCGCAAACGAAACGCACGAACCTATTCATAGAACGAGACCAGCTTAACCTGCTCCGGAAGTTGAAAGAGAAGACCGGGATACCGATCGCGGCATCCGTGCGAATTGCGCTGCGCGATTATCTTGCGAAGCATGCTAAGGATCTTCGATGAACTTCGAAACCGTCGCCAACCAATACCTAAACGAACTCGAGTCCGGCTCGAACCCGTGCCGGCCCAGAACGATCGCAGCCTACCGCTCAGCCATCAAGTGCCATCTCACGCCGCGCTTTGGCAGCACACCTTTGGCCGAGCTCGCGACGCAGAACAACCGCGTACTGAAAGATCTGGTAAAGGATCTCCGCGCGAAGTACAAGCCTGCGTCCATTCGCCTCGTCGTCACACTGGCCAAGCAAGTCCTGGAGTCCCCGAAGAACGAGAACGGGTTCCCGCTCTTTCCGATGCAATGGTCAGCGGACTTCATTGATTTGCCGGTGATCGCGAATCAGAGGCAGCCGACCGTGACGGCCGAGCAGGTTCAGACCGTCGTGAATGATGGGCCCGACGCAACGCTCTACGCCTTCTTGAGCGCGAGTGGGCTTCGAATTTCAGAAGCGCTGGCATTGGTCAAGGAAGACTATGCAGATGGCACAGTTCATGTGCGCCAGGGGAAGACGGCCAACGCTGCGCGGTACGTTGATCTGGCCCCACCGATCGCCGCGATCATGGACCAGGTTGCCGGCGACACGAAACCGGGTGCGCGAATATTCCGCACACACTTGACCACGCTACGCGAGCGCATACGCGTGCCGGGGTTTCATAGTCTTCGACGTTTTCGCGAAAGCGTGCTACAGCGCAGCGAATGTCGGAATCTATTGATCAACGCATGGATGGGACACCGGGATCCAGAGATGTCGTCGAGGTACGGGAAGCAGTTGCTCGCGGATGTCGCGTTCAGGAAATCGTGGGCGGAGAAGGTAGGCGTCGGGTTTGAATTGAGGGCATGGTCATCTTAAGGCTTGAATTTGACCGATTTTTGTACGGGAAATTGTACGGAATCCGGCAAATCAACCAAATTCTGATCCAATCTGTCGAATCGTAAGTGCATGTAAAGCCAGCAGATACGTCGATGGCTGGAGTTCGAATCCCACCCCCTCCGCCAACATTCATCGCTGTGACCGTCCAGTTCCGCACTGATCGGAACCAGCCCGATCTTGAATAGACGGCCCGAGTTGACGTCCTTGGCGTACTGATCCTTGATCGCGTCTGAGGTTATCCATAAATTTAGTTCTTCCATTGGCGAATCGAAAATAGCGACAGATGATGGAAGTTTGAGTGGCTCAGTTCCGACGTTGGTGATTATGAAATCAACAACGGTTGTTCCATCTCGTCGCAGTTCGGGAGTGGGAATCTGCAACTGAAGCTGAATGGGAAGTCCGACGGAATGACCTGGACTAGATGAGCCCGGGAACGGACCACGCCCAGGTGCAGGTCGAGACCGATGAGCAACGGTTGAGTCTATTGTTTGTTGATCCTCTTGCGCTGCTGTGTATACCTCCCGCACCGCGCTTACAATCGCATCAGGGCGTTCGTCGGGAATCATGTGGGTGCTATCGGAGACAACAATCCATTTGCCACGGCTTGAGAGTTGCTGCGCCAAGCGCATCTGACCATCGACCCACATCTTACGTAGGTCGATCCAATCTTGAGACACTAAGGGCAAGCCCCACATACCCTTCCCCGCGATCAGGACGATTAATGGTTTATCGCCGAGCGTCCCGGCGTCCTTCATTTCCTGCACGCCGCGTGGATCGAATAGTGCAAGTTTTTCGACTTCGCTTGTAGTGGCCTCGACGAATTTCGGCTCTATATCGAAGTACCACCATTCCTGATCGGCGAGAGACGAAGCGGGATTCTCGATATGTTTTCTTGACAGGATGCGGCTGATGCCTAGCCGGTAAAGAACGCGGACCCATCTGCGGTCTCGCTGACGCCGCCTAAGATCAGCATCGGATAGGTTTTGAATGGAACGTGGAAGTTTTAGATCATCGGGTCCTCCGTCTACCAAGACCATCCCGACGACATCGCTAGAATAAAGTCCATTGTAAACGCGCACATTGGCCGCTCCAAAAGAGTGACCGACGAGCACATACGGAGGGTGCTCGCCCGCATTTTGCAGCACCGCGTGTAGTTCCTTCGCAATCTGAGTGCTCGTTCGTGGCATTGGGCCGGGGTCGCTCCAACCGTACCCGGCGCGGTCGTAGGAGCATACCCGGGTGAACCTGGCGATCTCCGGCTGTACAAGCCGTCGCGCCCGTCCCAGACTATAATTATGTGATTCGTCGTCATTGGATTGTTTAGATAGTCTGATGAATTGCTCAACAACGTCCAGTTCGACCCGTAGAAGCGCTAGCATGGCGGCATTAGATCGATCAATGAGCTGCCTCGATCTAGAAGCGGGAGAAATCTTGGGGAGCTTCTGCATCGAACTATGTGATGCTGCCGGGTATAGGAGAAGATGCTGAAAAAGACGAGGACGGAGGGCCGGATGTAGCGTGATATCCAGCTTTCGTCCTTCCTACCGCTCAACCGACACGAAATAGTGGATTGTTTCGCAGCTAACGCACTGTCCGCTTGGCTTCGCGGGACTGAGGACAAGGGTTGCCGTTCCGATGCCCACGGCTCGGTATACGAGTTCACCACGGTGCCCCGACAATTGAGCAGGTATAAGCGAGTTTCCCCCGGCCAAGTCTGGGTGGTAACGAGATCCCGAAGGGATTAGAGGAATCGCAAAATCACCAATGTGAAGCGTAGTGCTCTGTTCGGCAGAAAGCCTAACAATTCGATGTCCGTCGCCTTGAGCCGTTGCGAAGGCCAGCGCCATCAGCAGAATCGGTGCAGATCACCATTCGCCACATGATGACTTGAGGGTACACCTGGCCGGACGTATGCAGTGTGGGGATTCTTCGCGTGGCTATTATTAATGCTACCGCCAGAGGGAGTCAGGTCCGCGGCCCAGACCTAATTGCGGCCCTACACCAGCCAGGTCAGATGAATTCTCCAGAGTCGCAGGAATGTGCACACCAGAGTAACTTATCGATCCCTATAACCGTCCAATAAGTAGCGACATGAGTTGACCGTAGAGATGGCCGGACCCCGATCCAAAGATTGGAGGGGCTATGGCACAAGCACAAGCTGTACTGAAGCCTGGGTACTCAAGTTCGCATCCTGCTGATAACTGGCGCACCCGTTGGCACGCCCCTTGCCATGCGCACGGCTCGGCGTCCCTGACGATCGGTGCATTCCTTTTTGTGGGGATGCTCGCGATTGTACCTCCGGTGTTCGCGCAACACGGTGGAGGAGGTGGTGGGGGCCACGGAGGAGGGGGAGGCGGGCACTCCGGGGGTGCTTCGGGGGGTGGAGGGGCACACTCAGACGGCGGAGGTAACGGCTTTCATACAGGAAGCAGAGGTGGGGGAGGCTACAGGGCCAGCGCGTTCCGTGGATCGAACCGAGTGCGGTCCGTTGAGCCGCTGCAATCTGCGGGCTATACCGGCGAGAAGCACGGAACCAGGCTGGGAGCCGGGCTTCGCCGATTCTTCGGCGGTTCCCGGGCTTCGATAAACTCAGCTGGGGTGCCGCACGATTCAAGCATGGCGCTGATATATCGCGCCGCGGCACAAGCAAGCATTCCTCCAGCGTTCAGCCAGGTTCGGTTGGGTCAGTCGGCAACCAGCAATCGTGTCCTGGACCGAACGGTCCAGGCGAATTTGGTCCCAGCACGGGCTCCCGTCAGCGGGCCTCCGCGCTTTTGGCCGCACCAACCGCGGTATCCCGTTTCCTATCCCATTTTTTATGGCGGATACAGATTTTATCCAGGATTTGGCTTCGGATTTGGTTTTCCGTTCTTCTTTGATTGTTTCGGTTATTTCAGTTGGTGCGGCCCGCCGTTGGCTTCCTGGAACTACAGTAGGACTTTGCAAGCGCCGGCTGTGATGCTGCTGTACATGAATAATGGCTCAGCGGTGGAAGCGACCGACTACTGGATCAAAGGTGACACATTGCACTACGTCTCTCAAGACGGCCGCGAACATCAGATTCCTTTCAGTGATCTGGATACCCAACGAACCACCGACGCTAATGAGCGCCTAGGCCTCCGGTTTACACTGGACCGCACGCATCGGGGAACACCTCTGGATCGCAGTCCGAGTCCCGCTGGCGTCACCAACCTCGACGACTTGGCACCAGACACGAACGCGCCCGTCAATCCGCAACAAGATATACTCGAGGCCGTGCGGTCCGCCACCCCGCTTGGTGGTTTAGATGTGAGCCTATCGGGTGTTGTGCAGCACCCCGCCGGCCAGACTGCTGAGTTCACTGTGCAGGTGAAATCGAAGAACCTCACATTCCGGCCGACAGCTGACGGCAGAGACGCTGCGAAACTGATTCTCGCAGCGGCGAGCCTCGACCGATACGGAAACATTCTCGCTGGGAAAACGGAAACGATGACGTTGTTGTCATCCGCAGAGGACCCGGCCTTGCTATCGGACGAGACGTGGCATGTTCGCATCATGATTCAAGTTCCGCACGAGACCAGCAGCGTGCGCGTGGCGATCGAGGATCAAGACGGCGGGCGGATTGGCGCGGCCGAAATAGACCGCAAGGGCATCGACGCGGCACCTCAGACGACGCCCACGGCAGAATTACAGCAACGCCCAACACTACAGTCGAATTAAAACGACAACCGCCCGATTACATGCCTCCGGCGGCTCCGAGACGCAGCGGGATCTAGTTAACGAAACCGGAGAAGAAGGCACTCAAGAAGGAGGCCAAGCTACTCGGCATTTCCTTTGCGGAGCTGGTCCGACGCATTCTCGATGGGCACATCCAGAAGACGGAGGCGAAGTGATGGCTTTCGAGACGGTCGCGAACCAATATCTCCAAGAGCTGGAAAGCGGCAGCAACCCGTGTCGTCCCAAAACAATCGCAGCTTACCGCTCTGCGATCAAATGCCATCTCAAGCCGCGCTTTGGCAGCGCGCCGCTGGCCGAGCTTGCGACGCAGAACAACCGCGTGCTCAAAGAACTGGTCAAGGATCTGCGCGCGAAGTACAAGCCCGCGTCTGGATTCGGAGTTATCGGAACAAATCCTGTTCCGGAGTACGGATAAGTGTGCGCGCCGAGCCTTCGGCTGTTTTCCATTCAAACCCGCGCAACAGCACGACCGGGCACCCGGCAGGCTTACGCATCAAGACGCCAGCCGCAGCGGCAATCTGGTCCGCAACCGCGATGATTGTGCCGGTAAGCTTCCGTCCCCCGCGGTCTACGGTCCCTCTGTAGTCATCCAGGGGATCGAGCCCTGCTACACCAATTGCGACATCCACGAGTCCTTCGCGCCACGGACGGCCGAATGTGTCGGTTACGATGACGGCACCGCACCCCAACTCCTTCCGTAGCCGCCCGGCAGAAGCGTCGGGATCCTTAGGCAAGACGGTCGCAAAATCATCACCCCCGACGTTTGATTGATCCACCCCCGCGTTGGCACACACTTGGCCGAGATGGGTTTCCGATATGAGGACACCTCGATCCATTTTCAAGATTCGTCTGGATTGCGACAAGACTAATTCGATCAAGCGTGGATCTTTGCCCCATTCGCTCGCCCATGATCGGGCGAGAGCCGACGGCTGAATCTCCCTAAGATTGACTACCGCACCTTCCGCCTTGGAAATGATTTTCTGCGCTACAGCGAGAACCACAGAGGAATCGATTCGCTGCACATCGTGTTTCGCACCCTCTCGAATAAGTGCGGCCAGATCATCACCGCGATGCACTTCCGGTAGGTTTGAGAGCGCGATTATCTCGATGCGCATATGGTTCGCAGAAAGCCGGTTATCTCGCCGTCGGGCGCGCTGGCAAGGAGTTCAGCCACATCTTCGGGCGTGTCGATATCGAACATCAACCCGTGTAGGCGCAACACTTCGGCGTGGACGCCTTTCGAGCGCGCCTGATCCAGATGCGCGCGACAACTCCCTGGACCGAAACGGCTTTCGATTACGTCGGGTGGCGTGCGCACCAGAGCATTCGTGCCGGTACCGTCAGCCGACGGAACAATGATCACTCCAGGCCGCGCTGCAGACGCAAGCTGGCTGAAATCGACGGGCGTGACCAGCGGAACGTCAATTGGGACTAGCAACACCGTCGAGGCTCCCATCTCTATGGCCCGCAAACACGCCGCATCCGCGGACACGCTATGGCTCAGCTGTTCGTTTTCGTCAAAAACCAGTGTGCCGGAGCGGCGGGCGTATTCGGCGACATCGGAATCGCTCGTTGCCACGGCCACTCGGTCGATACCGTCGGCTTGACGTAGTGCCGCAAGCGTTTGTTTGTAAAAAAGCCAAGCCAGCGTTTCTCGGTGTGCAGGAAGAAGGAAGCCGCTCAACCGCCGCTTCGCGTTTTGCGGGCTCTTGACCGGCAATACCGCAACGATCACGCCTCGATCCCCAATTCCCGAACAATTACTCGCGCGAGAGATTTTCTCTCGCGAAGGCCGTGCATGACGGTGTTTGTCACTACCGGTCGGATGCCAAGCGCCTCCACTTGGACAGCCTGCTTGCGGTCGGCCTCGTCCAGCACGAATATGCCCACGAAATCCATATATAGCCGCGCGACTTCAGCGGCGGACGAACGCAGGAGCATACTGTTCATCATATGAGCTGCGGGACCTTTCAGCGCGCGGCCGCCCACGATCGGAGAAATGGCGATCACCCGATCTTTCTTGCGCTGGAGCGCTTCTCGTACGCCGCGAACAGCGAGTATCGGGCCGATGCTAATAAACGGATTCGAAGGGCACAGGATGACGCCTTCGGCCTCCGCTATTGCTTCAATCACGCCACGAGCAGGCATCGCATCCGAAGCGCCATCGAATCGCACGCTGACGACGGTATCGCGCGCACGGCGTTTGACGAAATAGGTTTGGAACTCAAGCTCGCCCGCGGGTGTGCAGATGCGCGTTCGCACCCGATCATCCGACATTGGAACAATCTGAGGGCTCACTCCCAGTGCTGCCGATATCTCCGCGGTTACGTCGCTAAGCTTCGCGCCTTGGCGCAGACGTTCGGTGCGGTATAGATGCGTCGCTAAATCTCGATCGCCCAGTTGGAACCATGTATCCGCGCTGAGTCGACCGAGCGCCTCGAGGCAACCGAAGCTGTCACCGTGAATACCCCAGCCTCGTTTTGGGTCAGACAAACCGGCCAAAGTATATGTCACGGTGTCCAGATCGGGGGACACGTGGAGCCCGTGGATCTCCGCGTCGTCCGCGGTATTGCCAATGATGAAAATGAGTTCAGGCGCCACCACGCGCGTCAGCCCATCGAGAAAACGCGCAGCGCCCACCCCGCCTGCGAGCGCGACTAGCCGTTTGCGGCTCATCCGCGAACTCCGCTCGGCCCGAGCCCGGTGATTCGCATCCCGGAATGTTTTACTTTGTATCGCAGATTCAGTGCGATAAGCAACGCAGCGGAGCTTTCGAGAAAGCGAGCATTCTCGAGCGGGCCGGCATCAATAGCGCGCACACCAGGAATTGCTTCGGCAAGCTCGCTTACGGACGCCTTCGCTTCTACGTTGTCGCCGCAGATCAGTACATCGCAGTCGACCAGCTGGTCGAGCGTTGCCAGAGCCTCTGCGCTCAGTGAGTGAAAAGCAGCAACGACCGGCACGCCCGTGGGCACCAGTCGCGCGGCTTGCTCCGCGGCTGATCCGTCCCACAGAGTCAGGATGCGCGACAACCGGCCTCCAATTGCAATCTCGAGCGGCACGGTGGCATCCACCAGGATTGCGCTGGGTGCGAAGCTGCCGCGAATGGATTTGAGAGTCTCGACCTGGGCGGAGAGCGGTACAGTCAGAATTACAATGGCGGCTTTGCTAGTGGCATCGGGATTGGTATGCCCGGTCACTTCGCCTGCTCTTGCCTGTGTCGCGATCTGGCTCGCGGTGGCTTGCGCCTTATCCAGATTTCGCGAGCCAATGAGCACGCGCAGACCCGATTTCGCAAAACGACGCGCCAGACCGCTCCCCTCCGCCCCGGTGCCTCCGACGACCGCAACAGTTCTTTCCACGTGCACTCCAAAAATAACTCGTGCCTGCTGATCCGCGCTTAGTGTACGCTCTAATTAATTTGGAGAGGAGACCCGCTGTGGCTGCGATCCCAGAAAAATATCTCGATCTGTTCCAGAAGAAGGCGTTTGCGCAACTCGCTACATTGATGCCGGATGGGAGCCCGCAGGTGTCGCCGGTCTGGGTGGATTACGATGGCCGGCACATCCTGATCAACAGTGCGCAAGGACGCGTCAAGGACAAGAACATGCGGCGCGATCCGCGAGTCGGATTGGACCTCGTCGATCCGGAGAACCCTTACCGTCACCTATCAATCCGTGGGCGCGTAGTGGACATCACCGAACAGGGCGCCGATGCACACATCGACAAGCTGTCAAAGAAATATCTCAACCAGGATCGCTATCCACGCCGCACCGCTGGCGAAGTGCGCGTAATCTACACGATCGAACCTGAAGGTTCCCATGCAATGGGCTAACCTATGCTTTCGAGAACGGGTATATCCCGGGCCGACGCCGGTCGGATCGTCACGGATTCCCGCAAGGTTTTCATCCCCTTGAGCGAGTGGATGCGCTTTTTGCGATTCGTGAACTCGCTGACGAGTACGGACACATTCAAGAGGTAATCGTCCAGCACTTCTGCGCGAAGGCGGATACACGATTCGCTCAGCGGTCCGAGCCAAGGGCTCTGGACGTCGCCCGGACCGCAGCGGTAGCTCGGCTCATACTGGGCGGTTCCGTGAACCTCCAGGTTCCACCAAACCGAAAGGCTAACTGGATATCCACTGCCTTCACATTGCTCCGAATCCGCCCGCTCGGCCGTGTTTGACGAGGTTATTATTTAGAATGGTTTCAGGAAGTTCGCGGTGCCGGCCTCCCGCCCTACTGTAAAATTCTTGTAGCAAGCTGCTGAAAAGAGACAATCTCGCCATTGGGTGCAAAGGCCTCGATGCAGGGGGCGATATCGGAACCAGGTTTTCGCCCCTGACGAACGAGCGTTCTACGGCAGCCTATTCTTGGGTCCTCATCGATGAGGTTTTCTCGATCTTCCAGCATGGTTGCCGGCGCGTCGATTTTTTTCGTCGGCGGGTACCTTGCTACACTGCTGTTTCCTGGACGCGCTTTCCAAACCGAGGCCCGGAGCCTCCTTGAATGCGTGGTTCCGCTTTTTGCCAACGCTTGCCTGCTTTCGAATGCTACTTCGCCCCACGGCAAACAAAATACGTTTTGGAAGCTGCTGGCACTGGCTTGCACTCTACTTCTGGCCGGACGCCTGATTCACACCTATGATGAATTCGTTCTGCGGAGCGCCGCTCGGAATTCGTTCCTTGCCAGCGCCTTTCCTTTTCTGCACATGATTCCGCTAATGGCCGCTTTGGGCCTGGCGCCGCATACGGCAGAGGACCGCGAAGGCTCAGGCGACGGCGTTCTCGACCTGACACTGCTGGCCAGCTTTTGGATATACCTCTATGTTTATGCGGTTCTTCCCTGGGAAATCATCCGTCCCGATCGTCTGCTTTTTCATCAGTGGAATGTGGGCGCTTTTCTGATTCAAACACTTGTGGTGCTGGTTGGTTTCTTCGTTCTGTTCGTAACTACGAAAGGCGGATGGCGCATCGTCTACGGCCAAATTCTCGCTGCGACGGCGCTCTATGGCCTGGGGGCTTTGGCGTCATTCGAGCTTGAGCTGCGAAGCGGAGAGTTCCTCCGGGGGCTGTGTTACGTTGCTTCGCTCGTCTGGCTGGGGGCGGCAGGGCTGATGGCCCGCAACCTGGCGCTGGCGCCTGCCGCGGTCACCAAGAAAGCGCAACGCGAGGCCGGGTGGCGCTACTGGCCGCCGATGCTGACCGTGCTCTCGTTTCCGCTATTAGGCGGCTGGGCCGTGTTTGGCGGCGCGCCCGCACCGGTGCGGACCTTCCGGTTGGCCGCCACGCTTGTAGCGATTTTCATTTGCGCCGCGCTGGCATTTTTCCGGCAGCATCTCGCGCACGAGGAACGACAGAATCTGGTGCTGCGTCTTTCGGCCTCGCTCGAGAATGTAAGCCGCCTGCAAACTCAATTCGTCCGATCGGAAAAACTCGCGGCGCTCGGGCAGTTGGCTGCAGGCGCAGCTCACGAAATAAATAATCCTCTCACGGCCATCGTGGGCTACAGCGATTTGCTGCTGGCCGAGAATGCACCCGCCACGCGGGCCTACACGCTGGGCGAAAAAATCCAGGAGCAGGCGCGCCGCACCAAGAGTCTGGTGGCGAACCTGCTGAGTTTCGCGCGGCCGGCCCCGGCGGAGAAACAATTGCTGGACCTGCAGACGGTGCTCGATAGCGCCGTGCAGCTGCGGAAGATCGACGTCCACAACAAGAACATTCGCATCGAGATGGAAAGCCACAACAGCGTCCTGCCCGCTGTGCGCGGCGATCCAAACCAGTTGCTGCAGGTTTTCTACCACGTGATCGGCAATGCCGCGGATGCGATGGAAACGATTGGCGGCGGCGTGCTGCTGATCCGCGCGCTTTCGGAACGAGGAACGGTAATCGTCGAGTTCTCCGATACCGGGCCGGGCATGAAGGAACCCGAGAAAGTTTTCGATCCGTTTTACACCACGAAGCCGGTTGGCAAAGGAACCGGGCTCGGCCTTAGCATCTGCTACAACATCATGCAGGAACACGGCGGAAGCATCACAGGCTCCAATCGCCCCGAGGGCGGCTGCACGTTCCGGCTGGAATTGCCGGCGGCGCTCGCGTCGCTTCCGCGCGTTTCTGCCACTCCTGTTTCCCAGCGCGCTCACTAAATTAGCGTTGTCCCGGTTCAGGAGAAGCGTTCAGGAGAAGGCTTGGCAGCGCGGAGCGTCTTAAGCTAGATTTGGCTCATGGCTTTTTGCCGCCTACACATCCACTCCCAGATGCCCGCCCGGAGTTGGTTTCTTCAAGCACTTGCGCTGCTGGCTGCCAGTCTGGTTGCGGTTTGCGGAACGGCGCTTGGCCAAGTGGGAAGCGCCACTGTTCCCGCAACCATCGCTGACCTGAGGGATTTCATACAGATTCCGGCGGTACCGGGATACGAGACCCGGCTCGCACAGAAAATACGCACAGATTCTCGTCGCGCTTGACCCGGTGAGCGACAGCCTTGGGGACGTCATCGTCACGCTGGGAACCGGCGCGCCGCATCGGCTAATTGCCACGCCGATCGACGAACCGGGCTTCGTGGTAAGCGGCGTTACGGAAGATGGCTACTTGCGCTTACAGCGTTTGCCGCGCGGGACACTCTCTCCTATTTTTAACGAACTTTATTCGGCGCAGCCCGTCAAGGTGGGGACTACCTCTGGCGCCTGGACCGGGGGCGTGGTCGCGGGGCTTTCGATCCATCTGCAACCGGGGCGCGCGAATCCGCCCCCGGCCGGCGACCTCGACAATATGTATGTCGATATCGGCGCAAGCTCGGCTGCCGAGGTTCGCAAGGTCGGCGTGGACCTGCTGAGCCCCGTGGCGATCGATCGCGAATTTGAAAATCTCGGATACGGCAAAATGGCCGGAGCAGCGATCGGAGATCGGTTCGGAGCTGCCGCGCTCGTCGATACTCTGCTGAGAATCGAGGCCGCGAAAATCAAAGGTACCCTTACGGTGGCGTTCGTCACCCAGCAGTGGACCGGCGCGCGCGGGCTGCAGCGCCTTCTCACTTCGGTTCGCGCGGATGAAATGATTTATGTCGGCCGCTTGCTGCCCGGTGGGCCTATTCCGGGCATGACTGGACTTCGCCGCGCTCCGCTCCGCGAGCCGGGCAGCGGTGTGTTGATCGGCCTTGAGCAAACCAACGGCATGCCCGCAGGCCTGGCCACCGATCTGCAGCGGCTCGCCGACGCGGACAAGATTCCCTTCACCGCGGATTATTCCGCTGGCATCGTTCCCCCAAGCTATCAGGCCGCCCCGGCCTTTCCTGCGAAATGGGTGCACCTGGGCATTGCCACCGAGTGGCGCGACACGCCCGCGGAAATGGTGGACGCGGGCGACTTGACTCATCTCGAAAAATTGCTGGTATTGTACGCGCAAGGCGAAATTTCTAGCATGCAACGACCACTCAAGGGCGACGATCATCCGGTGGATTTGATTCGATCCCATGTTCGTTATTCGAATACGGAACTCCTGAAGTATTTAGTTCCGGCCTACGGGCCAAGCAACCACGAAAAGCCTCTTCGGGAGGACATCCGGGCCCTGCTACCATCGTGGGCCAACCCCGAGACGGACACCGCCGGGAATTTGATTTTGCGCATGGGCGACGCGTCGGCCGGATCAAAAGCATCGAGCATCCTATTGGTAGCGCACATGGACGAAATCGGCTTTGAGGTGAAAGCGATCGCCGAGGATGGACATCTCGAGGTTGAGCCGCTGGGCGGCATGGAGATGACCTTCTACGAAGGCCATCCGGCCCTCGTTCATACCGCGAATGGCGACGTGCCTGCCGTGATGGAACTGCCCAAGGGCTGGGACGAAACGGCGTTCCACTGGAGTCACTGGCCGACCGAGCCAGAGAAACCGATGCGCGTCGATGTGGGAGCGCGCGACCGGCAGTCGGCCGAGAAGTTCGGGATCAAGATTGGCGACAGCATTACGATTCCCAAAGCTTACAGGCCCCTCTCTGGGACGCGCGCGAATGGCCGCAGTTTCGATGATCGCGTGGGCTGCGCCGCACTGATTTCCGCGGTGTGGGCGCTTGGTGGCCCACTGAAAGATCGCGACGTAACTTTTGTGTGGTCCACAGGAGAAGAGCTTGGTCTGAACGGCGCTTCGGCGCTGGCGGAACGGCTTGCAAAACAGGGCCAAACGCCACACTACGTTTTCGGCGTCGATACGTTCGTCAGCTCGGATTCGCCGCTTGAAGCGCGGCGTTTCGCGGATGCGGAACTGGAGGAGGGATTCGTGGTGCGCGCAATCGACGATTCCGATATTTCGCCGCGGGAACTCATCGAGCGCGTAGTCAAGCTCGCGCGCGCGAATCAGATTCCCGTTCAGTACGGCATCACCGGTGGTGGAAACGATGGCAGTGCGTTTTTGCGATACGGGGCGATCGATATTGCGCTCGGTTGGCCTCTGCGCTACTCGCACTCGCCTGGAGAATTGATCGACACACGGGATGCGGTGGCGCTAGCGCGGATCGTTGCGTTGCTGGCCAAAAACTGGTGAAAGATTCTCGGGAACGCTGGCAGAACGCACGGCTGGTTGCAGAGTCATCAGATCGGACGAGTAAGGCGAGGCCTACAGTCAGGTAGCTTCCCTTGTTTGATTTACCCCCAAACGCAGGCCTCGCGATTCGCGCCCTTTTCGGTCTGCGTCCCGGTCCGGACGCAGGCTTTAGAGTGCAAGCACAGTTTGCTCGCGGATTAGGCAAGATTGCGCTTGCTAGAGCGACGTGCTCAGCTTACAAAGCGTGCGCGACGGGCGCTCGGCGGTTCTCGGTGATTCCTAAGTCCTTAGCGTTAGAACGGCAGCAATCTTATCTTTGGTATAATCGCCCGCCATGGCCGAGCCCGCTTTCAAAGCACCGCGCTACGTTGTTGTCGAGGGGCCGATCCGCGTAGGCAAATCCACTCTTGCAAGAGCGCTTGCTGAACGCATGCACGCGCGGCGAATTTTTGACTCGGAAGACAATCCCTTTCTGGGCAGCTTTTATGATGAAAAGCCCGGCGCGGCGTTTGCTGCGCAAATGCACTTCCTCTACGAACGCCACCGCCGTTTGATGGAGACGGAAATCGATAGCGACGAATCGCCCGTGGTGGGCGATTTTATGTTCGAGAAGGACAAGATTTTCGCCTACATCAATTTGGACAACGAGGAACTGAAGCTTTACGAAAAATATTTCGATATGCTCGCACCTTCAGTGCCAGCGCCGGACCTGGTGATCTATTTGCAGGCGACGCCGGAGGTGCTGCGCAAGCGCCTCTCCAAAAAAGGCGCGCCTCAAGAAACCGCTGTTTCACCGCAATATCTGGAAGCGGTTGCCAATGCGTACGAGCACTTTTTCTTCCGGTATTCCGGCTCGAATCTGCTCGTGGTGGATACTTCCGACATCGACTTCGTTGAGCGTAACGGCGACCTGCAGGAGCTGTTGCGCCGCCTGCGCCAGCCGGTGAAAGGCACTCAATATTTTCTTCCCTTGGGCCAAAGCTGACCGGACCGGCTTCGGTGGGTTCGGCTGCGGCGTCCTGTCGAGTGTGGTCGCGCCTGCTAGGCGGCCTTCGGCGGCCCATTAAGGCGATGTCGCCATTTGCCCAGCGTGCGGTTCAAAGGATGGCTGCGATGCAGGAACGAAAGAACCGGCTCGCGCCTGGTGCCGATCTTTTCCAGAGCACGGCGAATCCGAAAATCGCGGCCCGCTGACACCAGGCCTTTTTCGAGCACCAGGATTGCTTCCTGCGGCCGCCCCGCGTTTTGGTACACCTCGGCCAGATTCAGATACAGCTGCGCGTGATTGTGCCGCATTCCAATGGCTTCCTGGCAAAGCATTTCCGCGTCGCCAAAGCGCTGCTCGGCGAGTGCGGCGAGCAAGCCGGTGTAGGAAAGGTAGAAGGGATTCTTCGGTGCGATCCCCAGCGCCCGCCGGGCGTGCAACAGAGCTTCCTCAGGGTGCCCGTCGCGAAGGTGCTTCAAACACTCTTTGAAATCCGACATTCCAGCGTCGGTGGGAGACGATGTTCCGATCCAATAAGACACAGTACCCTCCTCCTCCCCGCTTTCGCCCGATGGCGGTTGCAGGGCTGGTGAATACAGAGTAACGATCGGACGTTCTGCGGGAAATGGATCGAACGGGCAGATTTTGTACTAGCACTCGGACTGTTCACAATGACAGGCGAACAGTGTTGCTAATGCACGAGATCGGAAGCGAAGACAAGACGGACGCCTTGCGCCTCAAGAGCCGGGACCCCCTCGGACAGGGCCGCGATCGTTGCCTGGTGCGGATGGCCGATGGCGATGGCGGAGCCGTCGCGAGTGGCGTCGCGGGCGGCGAGCTGGAGCTGCTTGAGAATCGCGTCGCGATTCTGCGAGTCGTCGAGGAAGACCTTGCGTGATGCAGCCGCCACGCCATCCCGTTGCGCGGTGTCGAAGGCGACGGTAGCAGCGGCGGTACGGCTGTCGACGAAGAAGAGATGGCGGTCGCGCAGCGTGGGCATTAGCGCGGCCATGAGCGCGGGGTCCGAAGTAGCGCGCGAGCCCTCATGATTGTTTACGCCGACCACGTAGGGAACCGTTTCCAGCATTCCTGAGAACGTCGTCTGCACCTGCTGAGCGTTCATGCCGACGCGCAGCTCGGATTGCTCGGAATGCAGCGCCTCGGATTCGGCTTCCATTGGGAGATGCAGCAGAACCTGGTCGCCACGGCGGTGCGCTTCGTCGGCGATTTCTGTCGAAAAGGGCAGATGCGGCAGGACGGAAATGGTCAGCGGAAATGGCAGTGCGATCACCGCGTCACCGGCGCCGCGATCGTTGCCGAGATCGTCCACGATGATGGCGACCATGGGGTTACCGGCGGCATGAGATGCGGGCGTTGTCCGATGCAAATGCGCGCCGAGCGGCGTGACGAGGCGCACGGTTTGCGTGCGGGTGCCATTGAAAGCCAGTTCGAAGCGGTCGATGCCGCCAGAGGATATTTCGACAATGGAGAACTTGTGGCGCTGCGCGATTTCCGCGAGCACACGCCGCAGCGTGAGCTCTTCGGTCGGGTTGTTAAGCGAGACGTAAACCGTGTCGAGCGGCAGCTTTCCCGACGTGGCGCGATGAACGGTTACGTCGGTTTTGCGTCCGACGGTTTTTTGCGCAGCGGCGACGATTTCGTCGGTCACGGCGCGCAATTGCGATTTGCTGATCGATTTCTTTTCGCATCCGAGGAGAAGTAGTGATGCAATCGCGACCAGGATCGGAAAGATCAGGCGGCCACGACGCGAACAACGCCTGGCTCGAGAGGTTGAAACCCCTGATGAGCATGCCCGGTAATGTCGTGGTCGAAGGGCAGCAACTCGCAGGTCTTGGTGGGGCGCGGCTTGGGCCGCGACAAACTGAGCTGAGCGAAGCTGCGTTCGCCCGCCGTGGCTTTCGCGCGCGCCTCTGTCTTCCGCCCCTTTGAGAATCGGACCTTGAGGTTGCAACCAGTTACAGTAGCGCTCGGCAGAACTCCTGGTGAGAACATTTTGGCTACCTCCGCGGAGACTACGCAAAACTCGCGGCAAAGGTATTGCGAAACGAAGACTCTGCGCACCTGGCTTGTTTGTCGCGGCTGAAGCGGAAGCCGCGATCGGCAAACCGTCTTGAGCTGCCATGCCTGCTGTGCAGCTGCGACTTTTCAGGATGCTATTTCCCCGGGGAATTCTGACGGGAGAGCGTGACGAACACTCATCGTGGAATAGAAGGGCGCAGGTGCTCAGACTCCGGCGCCTTGCAGGATGCCAGTTTTTCAACGAAGCTCAAGCGGCCTTGCGCTGCGAGCCGCCGCTCTGCAGGATTTCGATGGCCTTCTTCATTACCGGATCACTGGTGGAGCTTGAGGGAGCGGGCTCGTCCACATTGGCAGCTGCGGCATCGTCGAGCACGGGATGCACGACCTCAGTCGGCACGACTCCGTCGACTGGGATTTCCTTGCCCTCGGGCGTGTAATAGTTCGCCACGGTGAGGATCAGCGCGGAGCCGTCGTCGAGTTGGATCAACTTCTGCATGGAGGCGACGCCGTAGCTGCGGTCACCTACCGTATCGCCGCGGTGATTGCCGGCGATAGCGCTGGCCACGATTTCGGCTGGACCGGCGGTGGTGTTGCCGATAAGCACGGTAACCGGCTGCTTCCAGACGACCTTCGATGCATCAGCAGCGGAAACTACCGGCGAAACTGTCTGGCCCTTCAAAGTGGTGATGGTTCCGGAGGGAACGAAAAGCTGCGCGGTGGAAATTCCCTCTTTGTCGTCGCCCGAGGAGCAATCGCGCAAATCGAGAATCAATTTGTGTGCTCCCTGATGCTCGAGTTGTGAGAGCTCGTCGTGGATTTGCTTGGTCATGCCGGCATCGAATTCCGGCACGCGGAGATAGCCGATATCGCCTTCGACTTTTTCTTCGACGAGCTTGGGAGGAGCCAGCCGGACAAGAACGATGTCGACGTCCTGCGGCTCCTGCTTACCGCGGCGAATCACCGAGAGTTTTACTGTGCTGCCGGGCTGGCCGGTGAGCAGAACCTGGGCCTGGTCGATGGCCATTTGGCCGGTGGTGAAGCCGGCGATCTTTTCGATCACGTCGCCCATTTTCAAACCAGCTTTCTGGGCGGGGCTATCGGGCAGCGAGGAAATGACGGCGATGTATCCGAATCGCTTGGTGAGAGTGAGTCCCGCCGCGCCCTTGGCCTCGTTCGAGCTTTTTTCCTTATAGTCGGTGTATTCAAGCGGGCTCATGTAGCCGGACTGGGGATCGAGCGAATCGAGCAGGCCGTGCAAAGCGCCCGCCGTGACTTGGTGAAGATTGGGATCGTCGACGTAGTCGCGCTGGATGTGCTGTAGCACTTCGCTGTAAGCGGTGAGCGCCCGGAAAGCCTTATCATCCGAGGAGCGGCCGAGAACGTAGCCAGCCGAGACATAGACCAGCACCAGAAGCGATGCGGAGATCACAATTTTTCTTGCCAGTGGGCTCATCGATCAGTTCCTTTTCTGAGCTGCCAAATATCGGATGCGCGCCGGGCTCTGAGGGAAGCTTCATCATAGTAACATTTGGCGTGGATAGACGCTGCTGTTTCGTGCTTTGAGTTTTCCTCGCGCGGTGGGTTAAGCCAGTCTTTGGTGGGGCGTGCAGCACCCCTCATTTGTTTTCAGCAAGTTGCACACAATTTTCCGCGTCAGACGGTTTTCTGACACAGCGGTCCAAAGCGCCTGCGAATACGGCCTCCAGGAGTCATGGCTACGATCGCGCCGCTTCTTCCTGCTCGAATGCGTGATAGGAGGAACGAACGAGCGGCCCTGCTTCTACGTGCTTGAAACCCATCTCCTCGCCAAGTTGCTTGAACTCTGAGAACTCATCCGGGCCAACGTAGCGCTCGATGGGCAAATGCTGCGGCGTCGGTTGTAGGTACTGCCCCAGCGTCAGAATGTGCGTCCCCTGTGTCGCGATTTCCTGCATCGCCTGCAAGACCTCGTCGCGCGTTTCGCCCAAACCCAGCATCATCCCGGTTTTCGTCGAGAGCCCCGGGGCCATTTCGCCCGCCCGGCGCAGCAGTTCAAGGGACCGTTCGTAGACCGCGCCCTTTCGCACGCGCCGGTAAAGCCGAGGCACCGTTTCCATGTTGTGATTGAGCACGTCCGGCCTGGCTGCCATCACTGTTTCCAGCGCCTTCCAGTCCCCGCGAAAGTCGGGAATCAAAACCTCGACGCGGCATCCCGGCACCCGCTTCCGGATTTCGGAGATCGTGCGCGCGAAAATCGCCGCTCCGCCATCCTGTTGATCGTCGCGATTTACCGAGGTAACCACCGCATACCGCAGCCCCATCCGCTCGACCGCCTCCGCCACCCGCTCCGGCTCATCCTGCTCGGGAGGGCCCAACGGCTTGCCGCTCGGCACCGCGCAGAACCCGCAGGCCCGGGTGCAGATGTTTCCCAGAATCATGAACGTCGCCGTCCGATGCTCCCAGCACTCGCCCATATTGGGGCACCGCGCGCTCTCGCACACGGTGTGTAAATCCAGGCCGCGCATGATGCGCTTCAACTCCTGATAATTGGGCCCTCCGAGGAAACGCACACGCAACCACGAGGGTCGGGGACGCGTCCCCGGCGGCGGGCTATTATGCTCTGGCAAGATGTTGAAAGGAGACGCCATGGTCTGAATATCGGATATTCTACGCCCTTCCCCTCAGCCCTACAACCGGATGACCAACCGTCCCAAAAGCCTTAGAACGGATGCGAAGATTGCAGATAGGGTAGTAGGGGTAAGTGAGCAGCAGCGCAGGATCATTCGTTCCTACCGATGTCTGTATTCCAGGATCAACAAACGACACCAGCCCCAACGCTACAACCCCAGGCTGCTATACCGAGAGACACTGTTTCCTGGTCACCACGTTGACGGGGCAAAATGTTGTATCTTTACCACAACGAATCTCTTGCCTCATCGTAAACCATTGAATACAAAAGGGAAAATTATCACTCGCCAGGCCGGGAAAATGCATCATATCCTACCGACACCAAATGTCCTTTCAAACAACCGTAGCTACTCCAGCCGAAGTCGAAGGAACCGGCCTCCACACAGCGGTACATTGTCGCCTACGCCTGCTGCCCGCTCCCGCCGACACCGGCATCGTCTTCCGCCGCACCGACTTGGATAATTTTGAAATCGAAGCCCACGTCCGCAACGTGGCCCGCGTCAGCTACGCCACCAGCCTGATGAAGCAGAGCGTGCTCCTTTCGACTACGGAGCACCTGTTGGCAGCTCTCTACTCCTGCGGCGTCGACAACGTCTACGTTGAGCTTGACGCGCTCGAACTGCCCATTCTCGATGGTTCTTCGAAGCCCTTTATCGACCTGCTGGCTCGCGCCGGAACGCGCCGCCTGCGCCGCCGCCGGCGCTATATTCGAGTGGTAAAACCTCTCGAATTCACTGACGGCGACCGCCGCATCGGCATCTACCCGGCCAGCGAATTCCGCGTCCATTGCTTCGTCGACTATAGCCACAAAGCCATCGGCCCCCAGGAAGTCGAAATGGCGGTCGACCGGGAATCCTTCTCCCGCGAACTGGCTCCCGCTCGCACCTTCGGCTTTGTAAAAGATTTCGCCCAGCTTCAGGGGATGGGTCTAATCCGCGGCGGATCGCTCGCAAACGCGCTGGTCCTCGACGACACGACTCTGCTGAATGGTCCGCTCCGGTTCCCCGATGAGTACGGTCGCCACAAAGCACTCGACCTGATCGGCGATCTTGCCCTCGTCGGACGCCCTTTGCAGGCCCGCATCCTAGCCCACAAAGCCGGTCATTCCCTGCACACGCAGCTCGTAACGCGCCTCCTCGAAGACCGCTCACTGTGGGTCGAGACCAACGAGGATTCCGTACCATCCACGGCTCCCGCAGAAATCATTTCCTTCTCCGCCTCAGCTACTTCCTAGTTGCTAATACTCTTAGCGCACGTGGTGCGAAAGACTGGCGCGCCTGGTCATTGCCAAAGCTCGACTGGCAGGCCACAATATTCTCCGCTATGGCCGCCGCCACTGATACCGCAATCGTCATCCTTGCCGCCGGAAAAGGAACACGTATGCGTTCCGAGCTGGCGAAGGTTCTGCACCGCGCAGGCGGCCGCCCCTTGCTCGAACACGTCATCCGGGCCTGTCAGCCGCTAAAGCCGGTGCAAACGCTTGCCATCGTCGGCCATCAAGCTGAGGCGGTAGGAGAAGTTGCCGAGTCGCTTGGCGCACAAACGGTTTTGCAGCAGCCCCAGCGTGGCACCGGCCACGCCGTCCAAGTCGCCCGCCGCTCGATTCGCAGCCAAGCCAAGCTGGCCATTGTTCTCCCCGGCGACGCACCGCTGCTGCGCACACAAACTCTCGCCGCGCTTCTTGACACGCATCGCCGCGGTGAAGCCGCGGCCACCATTCTCACCGCCGAAATCGAAGACCCCGCCGAGTACGGCCGCATCGTCCGGGACGAGCAGGGCCGCGTCGTCGCCATTGTCGAGGAAAAAGGCGCCACCCCTGAACAGCGCGCCATTCGCGAAGTCAATTCCAGCATCTATTGTTTCACGCTTGCCAAGCTCTGGCCGGTCCTCAATGCGTTGCGCCCGGAAAACGCGCATCGCGAGCTCTACCTTACCGACGCGATTGCTCTCCTCCGTCAGCGCAACGAACGCGTCCTCGCCGAAATCGCGCCCGACCCGCGCGAAATCCTCGGCTGCAACACGCGCGTCCAACTGGCCGACGTCGACCGCATCTTCCGCGCGCGAAAAGCTGTCGAAGTGATGAACTCCGGCGCCACTATTTATCTTCCCGAGACGGTTCTCCTGGATCCGGATGTGTCGGCGGGCCCCGACAGTACCATCGAGCCTCATGTGCAGCTACTCGGCACGACGCGTATCGGCGCGCGGTGCCTCATCCGCAGTGGCGGTATCCTGCAAAACGTCCGCGTGGACGATGATGCGGTCATCGGTGCACACTCTGTTCTTGACTCGTGCCGGGTCGGCCCAAAAGCGCAGATCGGCCCTTTCTCGCGCCTGCGTCCTGGCACCGACATTCGCGCCGGCGCGCACGTCGGCAGCTTTGTGGAAATGAAAAACACGGTGCTCCGCGAAGGCTCGAAAGCCCCTCACCTTAGCTATTTAGGTGACGCCTCCATCGGCCGGGACACCAACATCGGTGCCGGCACCATCACCTGCAATTACGATGGCGTCTCGAAGCACCCCACCACCATCGGCAGCCGCGTCTTCATCGGCAGCGACACAGCCTTGGTCGCTCCTGTCCGCATCGGCGACGGAGCCTACGTGGCTGCAGGCTCGGTCATCACCGACAACGTTCCCGCCGACGCCCTGGGCATCGCCCGCGGCCGGCAATCCAACAAACCTGGCTGGGCCGCCGCCCGCCGCCAGCAATTGCGGCGTGCGGCAAAATCAAGGGGCGCTAAATCCTCGCATCGCGCAGGCAAATCCCGCTCGGGGTCGAAATTCCACCGCGCCGCAAAACGCCGCTAACTATGGCACGCCGCCAGCCGGTCCCGAACTGTGAAAAACGAGGTCAACTGGCATGGTAAGATGTATTTTTAGCGGAGCTTTCTAGGATGAAATTTGGCGTTGTCCAATTTCCCGGATCGAATTGCGATGATGACGCGTATCACGCGGTTGAATCTGTTATCGCTCAGCCCGTCGAATTCATCTGGCACCAGTCCGAACAGGTTTCCGGCTTCGATGTAATCATCCTCCCTGGCGGCTTCGCGTTTGGCGACTATCTCCGCACCGGCGCGATTGCGAAATTCTCCCCCGTGATGCGCGCTGTCGACCGCTTCGCCCGCTCGGGCGGCATCGTCCTGGGTATTTGCAACGGCTTCCAGATCCTGCTCGAAGCCGGCCTGCTCCCCGGCGCCATGACGCGCAACAAGCGCCTCCGCTTCCTTTGCCGCCAGCTACACCTCCGCGTCGAAAGCACCGACGCTCCTTTTACCTCCGCTGCGACCAAGGGACAGGTTCTGAAAATGCCCATCGCGCACATGGAAGGCAACTACTTCTGCGACCAGCAAACGCTCGCTGGCCTCGAGCGCAACCAGCAAGTTATTTTCCGCTACGTGCATCCCGACGGCTGCGACGCAGGCTCTGAAGATTTCGACGCCAACCCAAACGGCGCTCTTGCGGCCATCGCCGGAATCTGCAACCGCGAACGCAACGTCCTCGGCATGATGCCGCACCCCGAGCGCGCCGTGGAGTCCTCGCTCGGCTCGGTTGACGGCCTGGTCATATTCCGCTCTCTGGTCGCAAGCCTCACGCGCCAGACGTCTGTCCCGGCGTAGTCGTGCCGCATCTGTTCACCCAAATCGAAAATTTCACCCCCCCAACCACCGCTTGCAGCCGCTTCCATTTGCTGCCACAATTCGCGCGGCGGCCGCTGCGGCGATTTGGGCGGCTGACGTTTGTTGGATGCAAAATTTGAATATTTTCGGGACCAATGATTCACCAATTATCCGGAACTCCAGGACGGGTAATTTCGCCTGTAACCCACGGCAAATTCAAAAAGTCGTGCCAGCTTACTCGAAACCAAAAATCAGGTTAACGATTTCGGTTTTTTCTTCTGCGCCGGCCGTTGCGAGCGATGCGGAAAAATTCCTCCGACGGGGATCGTCGTGCACCGTATGAGCGCAGTCGACTCGGAAATCAAAATCACTGCGCAAGTCGCCGCGGAGCACGGCCTCACGCCCGACGAATACGCCCGCATCCAAGAAATCCTCGGCCGCGAGCCCAGCCTTACCGAGCTAGGCATCTTCAGCGTGATGTGGAGTGAGCACTGCTCCTACAAATCCAGCCGCACCCATCTGAGGCGCCTTCCCACGCGCGGCACCCATGTCGTCCAGGGTCCTGGCGAGAACGCGGGCGTGGTCGACATCGGCGACGGGATGGTCGCGGTATTCAAAATCGAGTCGCACAACCATCCAAGTTTCGTTGAGCCCTTTCAGGGCGCCGCCACGGGCGTAGGCGGCATCCTCCGCGACATTTTCACGATGGGGGCCCGCCCCATCGCCGTGCTCGATTCCCTCCGCTTCGGGCCTATCGCTCCCGCCGAGGGCGTGAGCGCTGAAGAGATTGTTCGCAACCGGCGCATCCTCGATGGCGTGATTCGCGGCGTCGCTTTTTATGGAAATTGTTTCGGCGTTCCGACCGTCGGCGGCGAGGTGGCCTTCGAACCGTGCTATACCAACAATCCCCTGGTGAACGCGCTCGCTCTCGGCATCGCCCGCCGCGAAGAACTTTTCTTCGCCCGAGCGAGTGGCATTGGCAACCCTGTAATCTACGCAGGTGCGAAAACCGGCCGCGACGGCATTCACGGCGCCTCGCTCCTGGCCTCCGCCGAATTCAGCGAGGAGTCGCAGCAGAAGCGCCCGAACGTCCAGGTCGGCGATCCCTTCATGGAAAAGCTGCTGCTGGAGGCCTGCCTGGAGGCCATGCGCACCGGTGCGGTCGTCGCCATTCAGGACATGGGGGCTGCCGGACTCAGCAGCTCCAGTTGCGAAATGGCCTCCCGCGGCGGCGTGGGCATCGAAATCGATCTCGCGCGAGTTCCGCAGCGGGAGACCCGCATGACTCCTTACGAGATCATGCTGAGCGAATCGCAGGAACGCATGTTGCTTGTCGCCGAGCGCGGCCGCGAACAGGAAGTCTTCAGCGTGTTTCAAAAGTGGGGACTCGACGCCATGGAAGTCGGGCGCGTCACCGACGATGGCCAGCTCCGCGTCCTCAATCACGGGGCAGTCGCCGCCGACATTCCCGCGCATGCCATCGCCCAACAAGGACCTGTCTACGAGCGCCCGATCGCGACTCCCGCCGCGGCAAGCGAATCGCGTTCCCCGCGCCTACAATTCGCCGCACCGGGTACAAACCTCATCGAGAATTTCCGCCGCGTTCTCGCTTCGCCGACGATCGCATCGAAGCGCTGGATCACCGAACAATACGACTCCATGGTGCGCACCAACACCTGCGTCGGCCCCGGCGTCGGTGATGCCGCCGTCCTGCGTCTCAAACACACCCAGCGCGCTCTGGCGCTCTCAACCGACGGCAACGGCCGCTGGTGCCAGCTTGCGCCCCGTACGGGCGCGATGCACGCTGTCGTCGAATCAGCCCGTAACGTCGCGTGTACCGGCGCGCGCCCGATCGCCGCAACCAATTGCCTGAATTTTGGTAATCCCGAAAAGCCCGAAGTGATGTGGCAGTTCAGTGAAGTAATCGACGGCATCTCCGAAGCCTGCCGCGTCCTCGATACGCCAATCACCGGCGGCAATGTCAGCTTCTACAACGAGACACTCGGCAAGCCAATTTATCCCACGCCCATTCTCGGCGTCCTGGGCCTGCTAGAAGATGTGAACAACGCTCGCGCATCCGCGTTCCGCAACGAAGGTGACCTGATTGTGCTGCTCGATGGCTCTGCGTCGAACGCCCCGGGCTCCTCTGAACAGCAAGAATTCTCCTCTTCGGAATATGCGAAAACGATCTACGGAATCGTCGCAGGCGCGCCCCCGGCCATCGATCTCCTGGCGGAAAAACGCCTCATTGATTGCCTCGTAGCCCTCGCGGCCGAGTGCGCAATTCTATCCGCTCACGACGTGAGCGACGGCGGCCTCGCGGTCACACTGGCAGAATCCTGCTTCGCAAACGAAGCTGATAATCTTTCCGCTGAAGTGCAGGTCGAGAACAGCGCCTCCCAGGCCGAAGATGTACAAGATAAAGAGCCCGCTGAAGTTGCTCTTTTCGGCGAACGTGGCGCGCGCGCTGTTGTTTCTCTCGCGCCTGCTTTGCTTGCCCGCGTGAAGGAAATTGCGGCACAATATAGTGTTTGCGTAACGCCAATCGGTGTTGTCACCCGCGGCCCATTTCGCATCCTATATGAAGGTGCTTCTGTGATTGAAGGCAACATCGATTCTTTCCGCCAAACCTGGAAGGATTCCCTGGGTAGGGTACTCGAGAGCGCATGAACCCCGAGCTTCAAATTTTCGACGACGACCGCTTCCACGATCACTGCGGAGTGTTCGGAATCTTTGGACACCCCGAAGCGGCCAAGCTGACCTATCTGGGCCTTTACGCGCTGCAGCATCGCGGCCAGGAATCGGCCGGCATCGCTTCAAGCGACGGTTCGGAACTGCGTTTCCACAAGAGCCTCGGCCTGGTGCAGGAGATTTTTACGCCGGAGGTTCTTTCTTCACTTCCGGGTGCGGCGGCCATTGGCCATACCCGCTACTCCACTGCCGGCGATAACACGATCATCAACGCCCAGCCCGTGGTGATCGATTGCAACAAGGGCAAGCTCGCCCTGGGCCATAATGGCAATCTCACCAACGCCCTCGAGGTGCGTCGCCGCTTGGAACATCGCGGCTCGATTTTCCAGACCACCAGCGACACCGAAGTCATCGTCCACCTGATCGCCCGCAGCGCCGCGCGAAATCTGGTCGGCGGAATCGCCGATGCTCTGAACCAAGTAGAGGGCGCCTATTCGCTTCTTCTCCTACGCGCGATGAAATGTATGCCATCCGCGACCCGCGTGGTTTTCGTCCTCTGGCCCTTGGACGCCTCGAGGGCTCCGGGCCGTCGCCTCTGAAACCTGCGCCTTCGATTTGATCGACGCCGAATATGTTCGCGAAATCGAGCCCGGCGAAATGGTTCGGATTTCGCGCGGAGGGGTCGAATCCATCCGCTTCGCGCCCGAGAAGCCCAATCAACACTGTGTTTTCGAACACGTTTATTTTTCAAGACCGGACAGCATCGTCTTCGGCCGTCCGGTAAGCCGCAGCCGCGAGCGATTGGGTCGACTGCTGGCGCGCGAGCATCCGGTCGACGCCGACTTGGTTTCCCCGGTGCCCGATTCCGGCGTTCCCGCGGCGATTGGCTACGCCGCCGAATCCGGCATTCCGTTTCAGATGGCCCTGATTCGAAACCACTATGTGGGCCGCACGTTTATCGAACCTGAGCAAGCCATCCGCGATTTTGGCGTAAAGCTGAAATTGAATCCCGTCCGCCGCATGATCGAAGGAAAACGTGTGATTCTAGTGGACGATTCTATCGTCCGCGGCACTACCAGCCGCAAAATCGTGCGCCTGGTGCGCGACGCCGGCGCCTCCGAGGTTCACATGCGCATCAGCTGCCCGCCGACCATTTCTCCGTGCTACTACGGCGTCGATACGCCGCGACGCGACGAATTGATCGCTGCGCGCCAGTCCATCGAGGAAATCCGCCAGTTCCTGGCTGCCGATTCTCTCGGCTATCTCTCGCTCCATTCCTTACGCGCAGCCGTCGAAGACACCCAGGGAAAATTCTGTACGTCGTGCTACACGGCAGCTATCCGACCGAGCTGGTGCAACTCGAAGTGGAGGCTCACCGTGAAGGCTGACGTGGAAGACGCCGTCGCAATACCCAATAACCCGCCGTCGCACGACACGACAGCCGAGCGGGTCAAGCGCGAAGTAATCTCCTGGATCTGGGTAATTTTGGCCTTCCTGATCATAGAAGGCACTCTCGTTCAGGCCCGTGTGATTCCCAGCGGATCCATGGAAAATACCGTGCTCATCGGCGATCACTTGATCGTGAGCCGTATCGGCTACGACGCTGGCATTCCGTTCACGCCCTATCACGTATCGCTGTGGCGCAATCCGAAGCGGCAGCAGATCATCGTGTTCCGCGCGCCGCTGCCCGAAGAAGGCTATCCGGACTTCATCAAGCGCTGCATCGGCGTGCCTGGCGACCGCATCAAGATCATCGCCGGCCAGGTGTATGTGAATGACGTGCCGATCAAGGAGCCATACGCGCTTCGCCAGTTAGGCGCCGTGGATGTGCCGGGTGAAAATTTTCCACCCGCCGCCGATGATATGGATTGGCGAGGACGCTTGCGTCCGCAGTGGGGGGCGGAGATTGCGACGCACGTGGTGAACGGCGAGCTGGTGGTTCCGCCGGGCCAATATTTCATGATGGGTGACAATCGGGATAATTCCTACGACGGCCGTTTCTGGGGTTTTGTTCCGCGCGAAAACATTATTGGCACGCCGCTGATCATCTATATGTCGATCGACGCTCGGGAAGAAGTCTGGGAGCCCGGCCACATTGGGGACCGCTTCGGAACGTATCTCAAAGCGCTGATCCACCCTCAGGAGATTCGCTGGCGGCGCCTGTTGCACGTTTTCTAAAATTTTCATCGGACCTGCCCCTCCGGAAATCGAGTCTCGTTCATGCGCTACGCCGATGCCGGCGTGAATATTTCGGTTGCTGACGAAGCCAAGCGGCGCATCGCCGCCATGGCCGGTAAAACATTTCGCCGCGGCGTTCTCGCCCCCATCGGCGGCTTCGGCGCCCTGTTCCAACTGGACCGCAAGCGCTGGCGCGACCCGGTCCTGGTGGCCAGCGCCGATGGAGTCGGCACCAAGCTGAAGATCGCATTTGTCACCGGAGTTCACTCCACGGTCGGCGCGGATATCCTAAATCACTGCGTGAACGATATTCTCACTCAGGGTGCCGAGCCGCTTTTCTTCCTAGATTACCTGGCCATGGGGAAAATGGATGCCGAAGTGGTCGAGCAGGTGATCGAAGGCATGAGCCGCGCCGCGAAGAAGGCCGGCTGCTCGCTCATCGGTGGCGAGACGGCGGAGATGCCCGATTTCTATCTGGCCGGCGAATACGATCTCGCTGGCTTCATCGTCGGCGCCGTCGAACGCAAGAAGCAGCTCGACCCGCGACGCGTTCGTCCTGGCGACGCGTTGCTCGCGCTACCCTCGAGCGGACTGCACACGAACGGCTATTCGCTAGCCCGCAAGCTTGCTTTCGGCGTCGCCAAGCTGGAGCCGGATGCCTACGTCGCGGAAGTCGGCAACAAAATCGGCGCCGAGCTTCTGAAACCCCACCGCGCCTATTGGCCGCTGCTCAAAAACATTCTCGACCGCGGCTGGGTCACTTCCATGGCGCATATTACCGGCGGCGGCATCACCGGAAATTTGCCTCGCGCCCTGCCGCGCAACGTGCAGGCAGTGGTCGAGCTGGGCTCATGGCCGGTGCTTCCCATCTTTCGCTATCTCGCGCACATTGGCCGCATCGATCGCGATGAGTTGCTGCAAACCTTCAACCTTGGCGTTGGCATGATCCTGGTCGTGCCCGCCAAATACATCTCGTGCGTGGAAGCTGATTTGAAGCGCCGCCGCGAAAAGTTCTACCTCATCGGCCGCATCGAAAGTGCCGCGCGCAGCAAATCGCGCGTGGCGTATGCAGGAACACTCCCACTATGACATGTGCCGAGACATTCATCCCGCAGGGTTTTGTCGCCTCGCCGAACTGTGCTAATTTTTTGCGGCCATGAAAAAGCGAATCGCGGTGCTCCTTTCGGGGCGGGGCTCCAATTTCGAAGCTCTGGCAGATAGCGTCTCCGCCAGACGCATTCCCCATGCGGAGATCGCCGTGGTGGTGAGCAATCGCGAGGATGCGCAGGGAATCGTCAAAGCGCGCGAACGCGGCATCGAGGCGCGGACGATTCCCTCCAAGGGTCTCGAACGCGAGGTGTACGACAAGCTCGTGGTCGCGGCCCTCCAAGAGAAGAATGTCGACCTGGTATGCCTGGCGGGCTACATGCGGCTGCTTTCGCCCTATTTCGTGGCGGCGTTTCCCAATGGCATCCTGAATATTCACCCCTCGCTTCTGCCCGCATTTCCGGGACTGGAATCGCAGCGACAGGCGCTCGAACACGGCGCCAAGTTTACGGGCTGCACGGTGCATTTCGTCGACGAGAACCTGGACGCCGGGCCCATCGTGCTGCAGGCCGTGGTTCCCATTCAGGATGGCGATACCGAGAGCACGCTTTCCGAGCGCATTCTGCGCGAAGAGCACCGGATTTATTCCCAAGCCGTGCGCATTGTGCTGGAAGGTCGCTACCGCATCGATGGGCGCCGTGTTTTGATCACACCGGAGAAGGATTGATTGTCTTCCACGACCTTTAAACCTGTTCAGGAGCAGTTTTCCTATATCGCGAAGGGCGCCGCTGAAATCATTCGCGAAGATGAGCTGAGGGCGAAGCTCGAAAAGTCCGTCGCGACGGGCAAGCCGTTGCGAGTCAAACTCGGTGTTGATCCTACGGCACCCGACATTCATCTCGGACATACCGTCGTACTGCGCAAACTCAAGCATTTTCAGGATCTCGGCCACACCGCGATATTTCTGATTGGGGATTTCACCGCGATGGTGGGCGACCCGACCGGACAATCGGAAACGCGCCCGCCGCTGACGCGCGAGCAAGTGGACGCGAACGCCAAAACCTACCTCGGTCAGGTTTACAAAATTCTTGATCGCCACAAGACAGAAGTCCGCTATAACAGCGAATGGCTGGGCACGATGTCCAGTCAAGAAGTGGTGCGCCTGTGCGGCCGCTACCGGCTCGCGCGCATGCTCGAGCACGAAGACTTTCGCTCGCGGCTCGACAAGAATCTGCCAATTTCCGTACACGAACTGCTTTATCCGTTGTTTCAAGCGTACGATTCGGTCGCGCTGCAATCCGACGTCGAGCTTGGCGCGACCGAACAGAAATTCAATCTCCTGGTTGGCCGCGATATCCAGCGGGAGTACACGCAGCCTTCGCAAGTTGCGCTTACCATGCCGATCCTGGTAGGCCTCGATGGCGCGCGCAAAATGTCGAAGAGTCTCGGCAACTACGTCGGGATCGCCGAAGCCCCCGGCGAAATGTTTGGCAAGCTCATGTCGATCTCCGATGAATTGATGTGGTCCTATTACGATTTGCTCACCGATTTCGCAGAACCGGTCATCGTTCGCCTCCGCGAAGACGTGCGCGCTGGCGTTCTGCACCCGAAAAAAGCTAAGGTTCAACTCGCGCATACGATCGTCGCCGGATTTCACGGCGAAGAAGCTGCGCGTAGCGCTGCCGAGGAGTTTGACCGTGTATTCGGCGAGCGGCAGGCACCTGCAACGATGGCCGAATATCGCTTGATAGGTGGGGCGCTTCTGCAGCAAAAACGCGGAGACATCATCGAGCAGCGGCCGTTTCAGATCCCCTCGACCGGTGTGGAGAAATGGTCCAAACTGTTGGTTGTTCTGAAAGAGGTTTCTTCCAAATCGGAAGCTGACCGATTGATCAAGCAAAAAGCGGTGGACGTTAACGATGAGTTGTTGGCAGATGTTGGTGCAGAGATTTCCTTGAACCGGCCGGCGATCTACGTGGTACGCATTGGCAAAAAGAAGTTTTTTCGCTTGGTGGTGGAATAAGGTTCTCCGCTGAATTCCCGCTCAGGCGACTTCGACCAGCACCAGCGACACATCGTCTACCGGCGGACCCTCGCGCCAGTCGGCGACGCAAGCGAGAATCCCCGGCTTCATCTCGGGGAACGGCAGCAGGGCGGTTTCGCGCACGAACTCCCGCACGCCTTGCACGCCCAGCATGTCACCCTGTGAGTTGAACACGTCGGTAATTCCGTCGGTGTAGAGCACCACGCGGTCGCCTGGCTCCAGTTCCACCTCAAGCGTGGCTTCGTCATCGACCGCTTCCGGCAGCGCGCCGAGAACCATGCTGCGGGATTCCAGCATTCGTGGTTCTTCGCCCGGGGTCACGATCATTCCCGGCGGATGGCCGGCGCCGGCAAAAACCATTCTGCGTCCACCGCGTTGGATGCGCGCCGCCGCCAGCGTGAAAAAAAACACCGAACCGCCGATGCTTTGCATCACGAAGCGGTTCAATTGACGCAGCATGTCGCCCAGCGCCACGCCGTTACGCAGCTGCGTTGCGGTTTCGGTGTAGATGCGATTCGCGACGAGCGCCGAGCCGATGCCGTGGCCTGACACGTCGCACACGAGCAGATTCAAGTGATCGCCGTCGAGCGGGCTCACCAGCCCGAAGTCGCCGCCGATCGTGCGCACGGGATGGTAATAGGTGTCCACACGCAGCCCACCCCACACGATCGACCTCGGTGCGAGACTCTGCTGCACGCGCGCAGCGAGCGCTAAATCCTCGTCGATCTCCCGCTGCCTCTCTTCGAGCTTCCCGTTGGCATCGCGCAATTGCGCTTCGGCGCTCTTCTGTTCAGAAATATCGGTGAAGGTTACGATGGCAAACTCGCGCCCGTCCGGGTCTTCCAACCGCTTGGAGCTGACGATCACTGGCATGCGGCTCCCGTCCTTCAGTGGAAGGACGAATTCGAAGCGGTTGCGCCCCGTGGGCAAACTGATCTCGATTTGCTTGAGGATGAACGCGAATTCATCCGCGGTGTAGAAATCGGAGCTGACCTGCCCAACCATCTCGGCGGAAGGCCTGCCGATCATCTCCTCGAAGCAGGAATTGGCAAACAGAATCCGGTGGCAATCATCGGTGATGATCACACCCTCATTGAGCGATTCCAGCAGGCCCTCGATCTGCTCGAGCCATTCGGGAACCTCAACTCTCGCCGACTGTCGTTCCTGATCCATACTCAGACTGTGCCCCTTCGGCTATTGGATGCCATGCTACGGTTTTTCGCTCCAGCTATATAATTTGATTGCGTTTCCGCGCAACACCATGCGTGCGATCTCCTTAGCGCGCGGGCGCGTGATTTCGCCGTCCTGCATCATGCCGGTCAGCGCGATTCCCAGCGCTCGTCGCGCCGTGTCGTTTGTCTGCCAACCGATTTCTTCCCAGTCGATGTCGGTCGAGCCAGTGGGGTAAAGATCGGTACCATACAGAATCTTCTCCGGATACCAATCGAGCCAGTATCGCAACACTTGCGACAATCGCCGGGGCGACTCAAGCCATGTTTGCTCGGACAGGTCTGCGTACACGTTCGGCTTGGTCAGCAGAAAAGCCGTTTGCCGCGTATAGGCGACGGCGCCGCCGTGCAGAAGCACGAATTTCGTGCCGCGCAGCCGCGAATCGTTCAGAACCGATTCGAGCAGGAGCGGGTCGGCGCCCTGTATGGAGAAATATCCGCCGCAGCCCCATCCGGTGTGGATGTGCACGGGCAATCCGAGGCGTCCGGCTTCGGCGGCGACGAAGCGAAACAGATAATCCTGCAGCCGCTTGTACTCGGCCTTTTCCGCTACGCCGCCGCGCGCGTACTTGGCATACACGGCGGATGCGTCCGGCTGTTCGACGGGCGCGAAATCGAGCGAGCGCAGATAGGCTGCCTCAAATTTGATGGCCACCGCGCCGGCTTGCTTCTGCTTCTCCAATTCGGGCGTCACCACGCGAGTTTGGTATTCGGCGAGCGTCTGCGGCAGGGCACTTACTCCCATCTCGCCGCGATACCTTTGCAGGAGCATCGTTTCCCGGCCGAAGAAAAATTTCCGGTCGGGTGTTTCGCTCCCCACGCCGCTGTTGTCGAGCGGGAAAATCAGCGCGTCATCGAACGGAACCCAACGAAAGTGTTGCGCGTCGAGGCCGCGGCCCAGCGCCACGCGATTCGCGAATTCCGTTTCTATGCCCAGGCGGTCCAGAACCCATCCAGGGTAAGCGTCTCCTTTTTCCTCGCGAATTTGCGTTTTCTTTGCGATCAGAGCTTGCACGTGCATCTTGCTGCGATCGTTGAACTGGTAGCCCCAAAGATCTTTCCAGGCCGCGAGGTATTGAGGGTTGTCGGGGCGCGTCATGGTATTTGAATCGCTAGGCTCAAGCGGATCGCAGGGCAGCGCGTCGAATTCGTCGTCTTTCTCGCCTGTCGCCACCATGCGAGGCGGATGCGAATGATTATCGATGGCGCGAATTTTGTGAATCTCTGCCATCAACGCAGGATCGGCCGTTTGCGCCTGGGTGGTAGCAGCCGCACTCAGCAGCCAGGAAAAAAACACCAGAAATTTCTTGCGACTCATCGGTGAACTTTCGCTCCTGTCTGCACCGGATTGCTGTGGCGGGCCACAGGAATATTGCGGTCCGATCGTTGCCCGCCGGAACTCGATCCCCGTTTTCATGGGGTGGTTGTAATTTACACCGGATTGCATCGACCGTCTGCTATTCTCGAGCGCTTCGCCACTGGTGGCGGGAGACGAAATGGCCAGAATCAAGATTCGAACACCGCAAGAAATGACCACCGAGCAGCGCCGCATCTACGAAGAGACAGTGGCGGGGCGGCGGGGCCGCGTTCCGGCGCCTCTGCTTGTCTGGCTCGAAAGCCCGACGCTTGCCGACCGCGCGCAGAAGCTCGGCGAATTCGTCCGATACCAGACCTCGCTTGCTCCGCGCCTGTCGGAGCTAGCAATTCTGGTGGTTGCCCGCCACTGGACCGCCCAATTCGAGTGGACGGCGCACAAGGCGGAAGCGCTGAAGGCTGGTCTCGACCCTGAAATCATCGAGGATATCGCGAACCGGCGCCCGCCGCGCTTCAAGAATCCCGATGAGCCGGTGGTGTACGATTTCAGCGCAACTCTCAATCAGGAGCACACCATTCCCACCAAGCTTTACGATAGGGCGGTTACGACGATTGGCCTGCGCGGCGTGGTCGAGCTCGTCGGGATTCTCGGTTATTACACGCTCATTTCCATGACGCTGAATACCTTCGAGATCGACCCGGAAGGCCAGGCTCCGGAGTTAAAGCCGTAACGCGAGTAGCCCGCTTTAACCCCGCGGGAAGACTGCCGGCAGGGCAGCTTTCCCCTTGGAAGGCCCCTCCCTTGCGCCCTGGCGAACCGGACGGTTAACTGCCAGGGAATCAAATTGGCGCCAGCTCTTGTTTGGGACTTGCTCCGGCCCTAGAATTAGTATAGGAAAGGGCATTTACACAGGAGGCCACGCCCTTGCAACTCGACGACCGGATGAAGCAATTGCTGCGGGAGCTGGGACACGCGATCAACGACACTGTGTCGGAATCAGAGCGCATCGCGGAGGCAATTTCTAGCGTGCGCGCGGCAGGATTCGACATCGTGCTGAAGCTGGACGCCACCATCGGGCTTGCGCGCCGCGGCTCGACGGATACGAAAATGACCCAGCAGGACCGGCGTTTCCTTGAATCCTTGCACATTCGCGTCGACGAGGAGATTCTCGACGAAGAGGAGAGCGATCCGAAGATCGAGATCACCGCGCAGGACATCAAGTTTCTGAAGTCTCTGAAAATATCCTTCGATGAAGAACTTTAGCATTTTCGCCGCTGCGATGCTGATGGGTAGCCTGATGGCTGCCGCACCTGCGCACGCGCAGGTGACTATGTCTGCCCCCATCGTGGTGAGAAGTTCGGGGGCAACGACCTCGGGGAGCTCAGGCGCAGCAGCGAAGGGGAACTGGCTCCAGGCGGAAGTAATCCACGCCGACTCGAATTCGATGATCGTTCGCGAGCGGGCCAACGGCATGATGATTCACACTTTTACTTACACGCCGGAGTTGCAGGCCGCAATGGCGAAATTGCTGGATCAGGGCGGCTACCAGTATGGCGACAAGGTGCAGATCCTATACCAGCCTGGGCAAACGGTGGCGCTGCGGGTACGCGGCAGGCCATCGAAGACCCTGTGATTTTTTTGTACCATTCCCTCCGCAGTTCCTGTTGAGAAATCAAACAAACAGAAGATAGCCAAGCCTCCAAGCAGGAAGAGTTGTGTCAGAATACCGCCATGATCCGCCCGCCTGCGGTTGCTGGACGCTTTTACACCTCCGATGCTCGGGAACTTGCTCGCCAGATCAAGGAATTCTGCGCCAACGGCGAGGAGAGAATCGCCGCGTTGGGCTGTGTGGTGCCACACGCTGGGTACATGTACTCGGGCGCAATCGCCGGCGCCGTATACGCCGCGCTGGAGATTCCCGCGAAATGCATTCTGCTCGGGCCGCGGCACTTCCCGCGCGGTCAAGCGATGGCGATTCTTACCGAGGGAACCTGGCAGACACCGTTCGGCGAAGCGGCCATCGATTCGGAGTTGGCGAAAGAGCTTGCGCGCGCCTGTCCGGACCTCCGCGAAGATGCGCTGGCACATGAACGCGAGCACTCGCTGGAAGTGCAGCTACCGTTTTTGCAACAACTCGGGCGAGACGTTCAATTCGTTCCCGTGGTGCTGGCGACCGATGACTACGAGCAGCTCGAACGGCTGGGGAATGCGCTGGCGCAAGTGATTTCGGCGCAGCCCGAGCCGGTACTGATTATCGCCAGCTCGGACATGAATCACTACGAAGACGACGTGCTCACGCGCGTGAAAGACCGGCTGGCGATCGACCGCGTGCTGGCGCTCGATCCTCGCGGTCTGTACGACACCGTACGCTCCGAAGGAATTACCATGTGCGGCTATGCGGCGACGGTGGCCATGCTCGTCGCACTGCAACGGCTGCACGCGAAAGACGCGAAGCTCATCCGCTACGCAACCTCAGGCGATGTTACCGGCGAGCGCGATGAAGTTGTCGGCTACGCCGGAATCATCCTCCGCTAGGTTTTCCGGGTTTCGGGCAGCACGCCGTTTCGACTGTGTGGCCCTGACCGCGCTGCAGATCTACTGGATCGTCACCGTAAAGGTCATCGAACTCACGGGTGTCCCGCTGCTGGCTGTGCCGGTAAGAGTAGCGCTCGTGTTTCCCGTAGGGCCGGTGCCAGAGCCATTGCCAGAGCCATTGCCTGAACCACTGCTGCTACTGTTATTGCTGCTACCGCTGCAGGCTGCCAGTCCGATCATCAGTGCAAAGGCAGCTAGAGCCAAAGTGGCGCTCGACCAAAGCCGTCTGCGCCGCTTGTTTGACTTGTTGGCGAAAAGGTTTGCCAGAATCAGGCCGAGGACAAGCGCAATCTCGGCGTCTCCGGTCGATCGACCGATGTTCCAGCGCCGTCCAGACGGCGCCAGCCAACTGGCGGAAGTCGTACTAACCGTCACCATAACCGGCACGCTCGCAGTGCTCGCCGTGAACACCACCGAAGCAGGACTGAAACCGCAAGTGGCACCCGCCGGCAGGCCTGAACACGCCAGGTTCACCGTGCCGCTATAGCCGTTCAGGGCAACCGCCGTAACGTTCATGGTTCCCGAAGCGCCCGGGCTCGATACAGTGACAACTGGACTGGACGATGACAAGTAGAAATTCGGACCGAAATTGTTGACAAGGTTGCCAACGTTGACCGACCCCAGCCCGGTCGCCAGGTCAAAGCCAGTCGTTGCACTGAAGCCGTTCAGTATACCGATGGTATCGGATGAATTCGTGACCGTGCAATTGGGGCTGTTCTTTGCGCAGGGCATCGCAATGGTTCCGAAGGTGACGTCGTAGAAGGTGCAGGTGCTCGCAGGACTGCTCGATGAATTGCAAGAAGAAGCGGTCTGCTCGGCAGCCAGAGCGTAGAGCGTGGGATTCAAGTTACCCTGGCGCGATCCGGTTTTTTGATCGATCAGCGCCACGATACCCGCAAATGCCTGCGCCGCAACGGAAGTACCGCCGACCCCCTGGAAATCCTGGAACGGACTGCTGAGGCTGCACTGAGCATTCCCTGGATCCATATCAGCCTCGCAGGTGATGTAGAAATTCTGGATTGTTCCGTCCCCGGAAAACAACGAGACGTCGGGAATGTCGCGCTTGCCGTCATTGGGAACTCCCGGGCCTGTTTGCCAGGAAGGCTTGGCGTAGCCGCCGCTGCAGCTAGATACGGGCCCGATTGTCGTGGATGTGGTCGAAGATGTCGTGCAGTTGCTCGCCCCGCCCCCGCCGCCAAAGGAGGCAATAAAATTTGCACCGTAGGTTCCGATGAGAGACGCGTTATTGCAGTTAGTCTCGGGGGTCGAGCTAAAGCCCGCGGCAACATTGAACAAAATCGTGTTGGTGCATGAATCGTTGTACGCTGTTTCCGGGATGTAGGAAAGGGCGGAAGCCTGCGTGGTTGAATTCGTCGAGCCCCAGTAAGTCGTGGGGTTGGAGAGATCGTTGAAATCGGTGCCGCCAACCGCGATATTGAACGGTGTCGAGCCGACGCCGTTCACCGCCAGGCCGGTGGCGGCGGGCTGAGCCGTGGTGAGATTATTAGGGTCGGGATTTTCGCAACCCGCCGAACCATTGTCACCGGTGGAGACCAGGACGGTAATTCCCTGGGAGGCCGCTTGACTCCAGAGTTGCTGGTAAAATGCGTTTCCCGACGTGCCCAAGTCGAGCTCGCAGGCGCCGTAGCTGTAGCTCAGAACTGCAGCCAGATTGTTATTCACGATATATTGCGCAGATGTGTCACCACCAAAAGCGGTGTTCGTACTCGGCGAAACGACAAGGTCGATTTGAGCGCCAGGCGCCACCGCACCGGCCCATTCCACGTCGAGAACTGCTTCGACTTCATTGCCTGCGGATTGGACTCCCGGGTCAGTGCCTGTCTCGATCTGCTGGAAGTTAGGCGCAGCCAGTCCGAACAGACTGCGGAAGGTCGACACATCGGAGGCGTTAATGTCGGTATCACTTACAATGGCGATGATCTGTCCGCTTCCCGTCGCGCTCGCCGGCACGTTGTAAATCTTGGCAAAGTCCGTCGGCCCTAACGCGTAGCAATTTGTGCCCGTGCCGTTGCAGCCGCCTGCAAAGGTGAATTGCGGGTTTACACGCGTGATTTTCCCGTCCTTCGACCGGCGGAATTGGCCCATGGAGTGGCTCATGGCCTTGCGGCGAAAATTATTGAGGGAATTTACGCCGGCGACAACCGGGGCAAGAGCGGCCGGAATTTGCGGGTCACTCGAATTGGCCCAGTGTTGTTCACCGTTTGTAAACACGTAGCTGTGAATCGCGGTGTGGAAAGACTGCTGCACCTGACCGGCGTTACCGGAAAAATCAATCGCGGTGCGGCCCTTGGACACTTCGTTTACCTGAAAGCCCTGGGACTGAAGCCATGCGGTAATTTTTTGGATGTCCTGATCGGAGGGCCCGAACTGCTCGCCGAACTGCTCGGGCGTCAGCCACTGGTGATAATTGGGCGAAGAGCGGTCCTGCTGCCGGGCGAGGAGTGTTTCCAGCGCGCCCTGTTGCGCAGCGCTGCGCGTCAGCACCAGGAGCATGTGCTCCATGGGCAAGCTGGAGGGTGCTGCGCCACGGTCGTATTCGGCGCGCGCCATGGGATGAACGTTGCCATGGAGCGTTGTCAGCTTGGTATTGTCGATTGCTGCGCTAATGCGAGACGGAGTGGCGCCCTGGCCGGAGACGTTCGTGGCGGTCAGAGCAATGAGAACAAGGAATGTAGCAATAAGAATGGCGGGTAGATATTTCGGTCGCATGATCCTGGTTTCCCCTTTGCCCGTGTAAAAGTTCCACAATTTCGGTGCGATGGGCCGCAGAAGTTCCTTAAAGATTCAACCCTCTGATGCTTCCAAAGTTGCAAATGGATGGATGAAGATCAATCGGTATGTGCAGAAATATTCCAGATGGTTACCGGTATAACACGGTACCAAGAATTATTTGCCGAGGTTAAGTGCCGGAATAAGCCTACTGGGATGAGCGGATGCGGCCGGCCAGAGTGCGGGCGCGGTCGCGGGCGATGTCGATAAACTTCGCGTCTCCCGCCAGCTGATCGAGAAGAGCAAGAAAGCGATCGGGCTCAGGGAGCTGCTTGTTATCGTAGTCTGCTTGAATTTGTAGTACCACGTCATTAACACCAAGTCGGTCATAGCGCATGGTGCGCTGCAAGTCGGAGAGATCGGTTTCCTGCCGTGACAAACCTTCGAAGACACTCAGGAGTTGGGTCGCCGTGGGGTCGAGCGTGTAGTTAAAAGTGGTTTCGTGCGCGTCACCGCCTTTCTCATAACGAAACGTCTTTTCGCCGAGGTTGGCGAGCCGCCGGTGGACTTCAAGATCAACGCCCTGAAATTCATGGAGCTTCGCCGCCAGATCGAAAATCTTTTGCGCCAGCGGCGCGCCGATTTCAAAAGGCTGCGGGCTCGCCTCGTCATCGAGCTGCCGGATATCATAGGAGCCTGTGCCATTTTGCTTCACTTTGATTTCGACGAATTCCGGGTAGCTGGTCTTGAACACCTTGCGGAACGTAATCGTCGGCTCCGAGCTTGCCGATACGCCGGTTGTGGCAGCCGACTTCGTTGCGGTTTGCGTGCGTCGGATCGGGGAGCCAGCACAGGGAAAAATCGCCAGCAGCCAAAGCCCCAGGATGAGCTGCTTCGTTCGCTTTCGATCAGCCTTCAATCCTGCACCCCTGGCCCATGGAACTCAGATTCACGGTACACGTTTTCGGTCGCTTCGGCTAGACGGAAGAACGGCCGCGCTCGCTAAGGGACGCGCACGGAACCGGCGGTGGCTCTGGCGGTGATCACGCGCGGCCGCCGTGCCGTGGCGGCCGCCAAGCGCTCGCGAGCCCGCGATACGTGCGCGTGGCAGAGGGCCACGGCCAGCGCGTCTGCCGCGTCGGCCGGTTCGGGCTGATCCGCCAGGCCCAGTAGCGAACTCACCATCTGTTGTATCTGCTGTTTGGACGCGCCGCCGAAGCCCGATACGCTCGCCTTGATCTCGCGAGGGGAGTAGCTGTGCGCCGGAATTTGGGCTTGGGCGGCGGCCAGCAGCACCACGCCACGCATTTCCGCAAGCTTGAGCGCCGTCTTCACGTTGAGGGCTGTAAAGACCGATTCGACCGCCACGGCATCGGGAGCGAATTCCTCCACAAGCTGTGAAATCAATTCGTGAATCTCGCGCAGGCGAGCGGCAAAGGTGGCGCGCAGAGGAAGCTTCAGCGAGCCGAAACGCACGAGCTGCGGACGGCTGCCCTCGAATTCGACGATGCCGTAACCGGTGGCGCCCGCCACGGCGGGGTCGACGCCCAGCACGCGCAGTTTGCGGCCTCCAGGAGCGCTGCTATTGGATGGAGGAGCAACCATTTGACGGACAAGTGTACGTGCGGGCCGCGAAGGAAGGTAGCACTTTTTGCACGGCAGGCAACGCGAAGTGAACTACGGAGTACGCGGCGGAATCAGCAACGACCCCGAAAAGCGAGGCCATTTCCGCTCCGCGCCGAACTGCGGTCCTCAGCTGGCCACCGCAGCCTGAATTTCCTTTTCATCGATATCGAAGTTGGCGTAGACGTGTTGCACGTCGTCGTGATCTTCGAGTGCCTCGACCATCCGCAACATCTGCTGCGCTTGCGGGCCGCTGAGCTTGATGTAGTTCTGCGGCAGCCAGCTGACTTCGGCGGAAGCGGGTGTGATTCCGGCGGCTACCAGGGCTTCGCGGACCTTTTCCATGGCCTCAGGCGGCGTGGTGACTTCCCAGGACGAGCCGTCATCGCGCAAGTCCTCGGCGCCGGCGTCGAGAACGATAGCGAGCATCTTGTCTTCGTCCGCCAGATCCTTGGGGACGACGATGTCACCCTTGCGGTGGAACATCCAGCCGACCGCGCCGTTTTCCGCCATGTTGCCGCCGTTCTTGGAAAAAAGATGGCGAACTTCGCTGACAATGCGGTTGCGGTTGCTGGTAACGACCTGCACGAGCACGCCAACGCCGCCCGGCCCATATCCTTCGAACGTCACTTCATCGAGGGTTTCGCCTTCCAGCGTGCCGGTGCCGCGCTGGATGGCCCGCTCGATATTGTCGTTGGGCATGTTCTCGCCCTTGGCCGCTAGGATCGCCGTGCGAAGGCGCGGATTCGTATCCGGATCGGCGCCGCTGACTCGCGCGGCAATCGTCAATTCTCGAATGAGCTTGGTGAAGATTTTCCCGCGGCGCGCGTCGGTGGCCGCTTTTTTGTGTTTAATCGTGGCCCATTTCGAGTGTCCAGACATGAATAAGTCCTCTAAATCCTTCTACGGACGTATAGCAGGAGTAATCGCTAACTCTTGCCGCGATAGTGTAGCAGCAGGCTGCACCACAGGCAATAGAATGCGGCTACTGCCGTGGCGCGCCGGGCGCGGATGGGAGCATTTTCATTTCTTTCAGGATCATAAGCTCGGACTCGACGCGCCGCCATGCGTCGGCGTCCTTCTTAGTGGAAATGGGTGCATCGGGATCGGCATAAAAATCGAGGATATTCTGCCGCAGCTCGGCCGGGATGGCTCTGTCGGGGCGCGAAACGATTCGCCCCAGAAGCTGTGCGTAGGTCTCGTCCGTGAGGCGATACGCACCTGGCTTTACAAGGGCGCCCGTGTCCAGGTCGCGATTCGGCAGCGCCACATCGACATCCGGAGTGTCGCGCAGCCGCTTCAGCAAATCAGCATACGCGTCAACAGTGTGGTTGACGCTTGTGACGTACAAATCTTCGGTGCTCACGACAGGAATCTTGATCGCCAGCAGAGAAAGCACCCCAACCTTCGGAACAACTTTTACCACGATCGCAAGGACATGCGACCCGAATCCGGGGCCGGCATAGTCCGGCTTCCAGTGGCGCTCGTAGTCAGCGCGCCGGAGCCGCCGAACGAATAACTCGTAGGAATCATTCGCGCTATCCGGAGCAAACTGCCGGTGATGCAAGACAACCTCCGCTCCGGCGAACGCGGGAATGAAAGTGCGGGCGGACCCGCGGTAGCTGCGAAGGGCGGGACGCGTTTTGCCCACCAATTCGGGAAAGTAGAATCCGTATGTTTCGTGGAACGCGCGATCAAGAAGCGGGCGCGAGACGCCGAAGCCGATGTGCCGCATATAGGAAGGGGGCGCGAAGGTGCGCTTGGAAAGCTGGCCGATATCGAAGGCAAACTCGGTTCGAACGTGCGCATGCGGATCTTGGTCGTAGGCGACGCTCGGGCCGAATTTGAGCTCGAGCTTTGGAAAGGCTATGGGCGTGGACAAGTTAATCGCTTCGGAATGGCCGATCGAATCTCCCAGATAGTGCGACAACGCGCCGATGGCGAAAGCGTATTGATCGAGCGTGCTGGCGTCACGCAAAAGGTTTGAGACGAAGTCGCCCGCCCTCACGTAATGAGTGAGATCGCTGAAAAATTCTTTCGCAAACGGGTAATAACCCATGTCCTGAATGGCGCAGCCGCCGTAGGCGTACGCGTGCGCTTTGCGCAACTGGTCTTCGGTGGCGGAGGGAAAGCGAGCCAAAAGAAGCGGACGGATCGAGTCGCTCCACGCCAAGTCGATCAGTTCTTCGTGGGTGAAGACGGCGTAAGCGTGAACCGCAGGAGTGAGGAACCAGCACGCGATAACGATGCGTACCAAAAAGGTTCGAACGAAACGGCCATTGAAAATCGGCGGCGAATTCATGCGAGCCAGGCATCGTAATGGGCGTATGCGTGGCGCGCACTACAGGAAAACCTGTAACCTTCCGGGAATGTACCTTACGGGTTCGTCGGGGCGCGATGGGAGAGATTAAGAAATGTCTTTGCTACGCCGGGCTGAGCCCGGCGCGTGCAACGGGTGAGATTTCCGCCTCGGAAAGGGGATGAGCCGCCCCGCCGGGAATCGAGTCTGGGGCTCATGAAGGTGACGAGATCAGCTAAGCGCTAGAAAGAGCGACGGTCGAGCCGTAACGGAAAGGGAAGCGATTGAGCCTCGTTAAATACTCCATTAGCCTCAAGATCCGCCTCTACCCACCACCCCCGGACCAACGGGCGTTAGCCGAACGTTCCACGCGTCGTAACCGTA
>CAVQZU010000049.1:0-70452 GCA_963718485.1 uncultured Acidobacteriota bacterium | reverse complement strand
CCGGCAGATACCTGGTCCGCGTCGAGGCCAAAGGCTTCCGGACGCTGGCGCGCCAAAATATCGATCTGGAGGTGGGTAAAGAAATCCGCGTCGACGTCACGCTGCAGACCGGCGAACAAACGCAGACCGTCACGGTGACCGAGTCGCTGCCGCTGGTTGACGCGACGACCGCCACTCTTGGCGGCACACTCAATAACGCGGACATCAACGACATGCCCTTGAATGGCCGAAACTACCAGAGCCTGCTGGGGCTGCGTCCCGGTGTGATGCTGCAAGCCGGCGGCGGACCTTGGACCCAGAGCACCAACGGTGTGCGCCCGGATGAATCTGCCTGGATGGTGGAAGGCGTCATCAATGCCAATTTCTTTGACTCTCGCCCCATCGCCGGCATGCCCAGTCCGATAACCGACGGAGCGACGATCCTGCCTATTGACGCTATTCAGGAATTCAACCTCGAGGAAAATCCGAAGGCGGAGTTCGGTTGGAAGCCCGGCGCCGTGGTGAACGTGGGAATCAAATCGGGAACCAACACGCTTCATGGCTCGGCTTATGGATTTTATCGCACCGACAAATGGGACGCACGGAACTACTTCAACCCTGCGGAGTCCGGTGGATCTTGCCCGATTAACCCGAGCGCCCCGGCCGCCACTCAGGCCATCGTATGCGCCAAACTGCCAACCCAATTGAGACAGTGGGGTGGCTCGGTGGGCGGGCCGATCAAGAAAGATAAACTCTTTTTCTTCGGTTCCTATGAGGGTTTGCGATCCGTGCTCGGCAATGCCCTGACTACGTCGGGAGTTCCAGAAACCGTCGCGCAAACGACGCCAAACCCGGCCACGAGTATGGTGGATGCCCTCAACGCTGACGTGGCAGCCTCAGGGGCCGGTTCGATAAGCCCGGTCAGCTTGGCCTTGACGGGGTGCTCTGTCGGCGCCACTCCGGCCGCCACAAAGTGCACCGGTGGCTTCTTCCCCAATAACGCCTCGCAGGGCAGCACGGGCTACATCAGTAACTTTCCCAACGTGAACCGAACTGACAACGGCGTGGGTAAAATCGATTACCATATCAATAACAAGAACACGATCAATGGCGTGCTGCTGGTCGGCAACTATCTCGGCGACGGAATGGACCACCCTTTCATCAACAAGATATTTACGGACAATTTTGTTATCAAGACATGGACGGCCTCCGGAAATTGGATTTGGAGTCCGACATCCACCTTGGTGAACGTATTGCGGTTTGGCTACAACCGCATGGACTTTATTACCGGTACCGACGACGCCAATGTCAAGGATCCAGTCAACACAGGCTTGAGCGTCCCCGGCTTGCCGATCATCAACATCGGTGGTTTTGCGCAGTTTGGCACCTGGCATAATCGTCCACAGTCCATTGCCCCCAACCCGTACTATGACTTGCAGGATAGCGTCTCCTACCTAAAGGGCAAGCACGCCTTCAAGTTCGGTGTAGAGTGGGCGCACATCGAGGCCGATTCCTATATACCGGATTATGGCCGAGGCCAGATTAGATTCGCCTCTCTGCAATCTTTTTTCGAGGGAACGCCCAATGGCGGTAGAGTCCTGGTCGGCAACCCAAACCGCCGGATGACCTGGACCTCTACTGCAGGGTTCGCTCAGGATGACTGGCGCCTAACCCCGAGAATAACCCTCAATCTGGGCCTGCGCTACGAATACAAATCGCCAATCCGAGAGGTCAACAACCTGTGGGCCAACTTCGATCCGGCGTCACCAACAGGAATGGTTCAGCAGGGCCAATCAGGATTCAATACGATGTGGAAACCCGATTACCGCGACTTCTCTCCGCGTGTAGGTCTGGCCTGGGACATTAACGGCAAAGGGACCACGGTTGTGCGCGGCGGGTTCGGCCTGATGTACTCAACCTTCACCGCCGTGATGTGGATGAACCAGAATCAGTTCCAGAACTCTTCATCGGTCAGTCTGGCCGCCAACCCTACCGGAGCCGACCTGTTTGCCGGCGGAGTTAAGGTCGCTAGCGGCACTTCCAACGGCATCCAGGTCAAGGCGGCGAGTGTCACTCCCACCCAGGCTCAATGGAATGGCGTGGTGTTTCCGCCGGTCATCGGCAACTTACAATGTGGAGACGGTGTCCAAGGTGACGCAGGCCCATGCAGCCTCATGGCGGTTGACCCGAATCTGAGGACCCCTTATGTCATCAACTTTAACGTCGGTGTCCAGCACGCCTTCACCAACGACCTCTCATTAGAGATTGGTTACGTCGGCAACCACGGGTCAAGGCTGGTGGGTTTTCGCGACATCAACCAGATTAATCCAGCAACGGGCGTGCGCCCCTACGCTGCCCAGTTTCCCTACTTTCAATACATCAACGAGATGACCAACGATATCCGTTCCAACTACGATAGCCTGCAGACCACCCTGACCAAACGCATGTCTCACGGGCTGTCTTTCATCGCTGGCTACACCTACGCTCATGCTCTCGACGACGGTTCCCTAAATCGTTTTGCGCTCCTTCCCCAGAACGCGAACGATGTAGGAGCGGAGTATGGCAACAGCGACTTCGACGTCCGGCACCGATTCACCTTCACGACCACTTACAACATTCCCGGCATCAAGGGATTTGCCCAGATACTGGAAGGTTGGCAGATCAACTCCATCGTGACCCTTCAAGGTGCCCAGCCATGGACGGTCAACGATTATAATAACGATTTCAGTGGATCCGGCGATCTCGCTGATCGGTGGGATTTCTTTGGAAACCCTGCCGACTTTAAAGGCACTCAGAAGTCTATTCCCTACTGCTCTGGCTTCGGGGGACCTGTCAGCTGCTCCCAGACAACTAGCCAGACCGGTGTCACAACCGTACTTTCCAATTCAACCGCACTAGCGGCGCTGTGTGCGGCCAAGGCTCCTGACCCCACAACTCTGACGGCCGGCGGTTGCTTCGTTTCCGGCAAGTCTGTCATGGTTCCTCCCACTGCTGGAACTTTCGGAACGATGGGCCGGAATATCTTTCGGGACTCGGGCTTCAGGAACTTGGATTTCTCTATATTCAAGAACTTCAGGTTCAAAGAACGCTACGGAATCCAGTTCCGAGCCGAGTTCTTCAATCTGTTCAATCACCCCATCTTTGCCAATCCGTACGGCGCCTCGTCTGGCAGTAGTGGAGGACAGAACGACCCTTCCACGCCTTCGGGCTTCGGTGGGGCGAGCGGAACTCCCGACGTCAATGCCGGGAACCCGATCGTCGGTTCAGGAGCCGCGCGGGACATTCAACTCGGTCTGAAACTCACGTTCTAGGGGCCTAGATTTCGGCTGGTGCGAGGGCGCGGTTGCTCTCGCACCGCCTTCCTTGAGAGAAACGGCAATTCTTTGAAATTCGCGGCCGCGAAACGAGCGGATAGATATAAGAGCAACGGAAACGGTCAGGCCGGATAGACCCACCGGGCGAGATCAAGGTTGCGCTGAAAATAACTGGCGGCAGGGGCATTCTTCGCATTGTAGACAATAAGCGGCACTTCGATTTCGTGCAAGGAGCCATGCGAGCGCAGGTTCCCCGAAAAAATTTCCGATTCCATATCCATTTCGCCGAAGACGGTGTCTTGGTCACCCCAGACCACCAGGTCTCCAATGCGCGCGGGCATGAGCTTGTAGTCTCGGGCGGCTTCCTCGCGGGAAAGAACGCGCTCGACTCCCTTGGTTGCGCCGAAAATTTCACGCACCCGCGGCGCGTCCTGCGGACTTTGAAGATAGACGTAGGCTGCACCGCTGCAGCCTCGATTGTGCTTCACGTAGCGGTCGCGCCCGGCGGAAAAAGCCTTGCGCAACGGCACCTTTCGCGCGGCGCAGACCTTTTCGAGGTCCCAGCAACGGGTCTTCGCGTTCATGCCGTGATCGGCGGTAACCAGGAAAGCGGCATCGGGCGCGGCTTTCATAGCTTGGCCGAATAACTCGTCCAGCCGCTCAAGATGGTTCTTCGATTCGGACGCTTCTGGCGGCCACATGTGCATGGGGTAGTCGGTGGTGTGGACGTATAGGACGCCGATGTCCGGCCGATTCTTCAGAAGGTCGACGGCGGCGCGCATGAGCCAATGGTTGATTTCGGCGCTGTAAATCGGCGGGGCCGGGCCGAGTTTTTGCGTCCAGTCGGGCGTGGGCTCTTCGGCGGTGAGCACGATGTCGGCTCCGCGCAGCAGAAACGTAACCGTCTTCGCTTTGCTGGAAAGCAACGCGGATTTGACGCCGTGACGAGCGGCGCGCTCGAATAGCGTTGCTGCCAGCAAAAGATTGGCATCCTCCATGTATTCCTCGACGCCGCGCTTTTCGTCAAAATAGGAATTGCCAACGATGCCGTGAACTTCAGGGTACACGCCGCAGCAGATCGAGGCGTTGTTAATGTTGGTGACCGAAGGCATCATGCCGGTCACCTGCTTGTAGATGCCAGAGCTCTTCCAGTGGTCGAGCACGGGCATCTTGCTCTCGGCGAGATAGCCAGGACCGAACCCATCGAACATGACCACTACGGTACGCTGGGTGGGGGAAGCTTGGCCGGCGAACGAGAGTTCGGCAACTGCCGCGGAAGCCGCCGCCGTACCGTATTTCAGCAGGTCCCTGCGAGTTATGAAATTCGTGGACATGCGCTCGATTCTGGCCGGATGCTAATGCGTCGAGCCACGGATGTCAATTACAGGTTTTGCGTGCTGAAAACGATAGGTACGACCATCGGATGGCGAATCCTTCCCAAACTGAAAGAGCTGAAGGTCGCAGTTCGGATGCGTGTGCCTCAGCCGTTGGCGGAAGTCGGGAAGTGGTTGAGGAGCGCGGCTCAGGGCTAGTTCAACGATCACGCAGTTCGCGGGAACCGCGCCTGTCTCAGAGGTTTCGGCTCCCGGCGAGCAAAGGTTGGTTGCAGGTGCTATGGGACATTCGACACAACCCTTCAGTTAGACCTTGGCGACTTCTTCATCATCTCGACCCGAGGTGGCGCAGTGTCGGTCGGCGAGGACTGCGGCCGGACCTCCACAGCAGACCGGGTTGCGTTCGGTCGCGAGCTTGGATCTGGCTGTTCTCATCGACGCAGAGGATCAGCGCTTTGTCGGGTGGATCCGGGTACAGGCCGAGGACATCGATCCGTTTCTGAACGAACTGCGGATCTCGGCTGACTTTGAAGGTTGAAAATCGGTGTGGTTTCCAACTGTTGTCGCTTCCCGATCCGCAGAACCGTCGCTTCGCTGACTCTTGGGTCTGGGTCATCAGGCGCGTGCGTTGGGCGGTTGGCTAGACAAGGTTAGACCTACGATGCAAATCCCGGAGGGATAGCCCAAAACGGTGTGCGAATTTAGAACCTATAGCTGCGCTATTTGGAGCCGAGCTGTTGCACGATCGCCAATGATTTCGTCACGTGCTGGTCGGGTGAAAGATTGTCGTCCTTGGATGAAAACCTGGCAATGATCTTGTGGTCTTTGCCAATGACGAAAGTTTCGCGTTCGATAAAGTCATGGTCAATCGCGGCGCCGCGCACATCGGTCATGCCAGCCTTTGGGGTGGTCGTCGTTAGATTGTAGGAGGCGGCGATTTTGCCGGTCGCATCGGAAGCTACCGGAAATTTTCCAGCGCAATAGTCCGGGTCTGCCGAGAACTGATCGAGCCGCGCGATGCTGTCGCCAGACACGCCAATGATGGTGGCACCGGCGGCATCGAACTTGTCTTTCTGCTCAGCAAACGTATGCGCTTCGAGGTCACATCCTTTCGTGTAGGCGGAGGGATAGAAGTAGACCACGGCCGGCCCCTTGTTCAGCGCATCTGTAAGAGAAAAGGTGAATTCTTTTCCAGCCAAAGAAGCCCGAGCCGAGAAGTCGGGTGCCTTGTCGCCTACGGTGAGCGCAGCCAAAACCGGCAGGGCAGCCAACGCGGAAAAAGCGCAACCCCAAAGCAGTTTTTTCATGATCTGTCCCTCCTGATTATCGAAGTACCAAGGAACATATCATACTCCCCTGTTCGGAGGGTAGGGGGTGGGCCTCCAGGTTGGCCCCCGCGCGACCAGGGCAGCCTTATGGGTCGCTGTCAGTCAACTGCAAGGTCAAAGTCAGAGACGATGGGCGAAGCGAGATCGCGATAACCACAAGGCAAGTCCAAAATTTGGATGGAGGGGATTTGAATTGGCGATTCGAATCGAAACCTGCGCGACGTATTCTCCAAGTGCTATTTCGGAAGCAATCGCAAGATATGGCCACGCCTTTACAGCCCGAGGTGACCGCGAGTCCCGCCGCATCGGTGGGACCGTTCGGGAACAGCGCCAAGGCGACTGCCGGCTACGGTTTACGGGCCGGGGTGCTTTCGCCGATGGAAACGCTGGCCCAATCCATCTCTACGGTTGCGCCCACCTTAACTCCTGTTGCGACGATTCCTTTGGTCTGCGCGCTTGCGGGAAACGGCACGTGGCTCGCCTACGTGTTGGCTACCGCGGCGATACTTCTCGTCGCGTGGTGCATAGGCCGTTTTGCCCGCTACTCTTCCTCGCCGGGATCGCTTTATTCCTACGCGGTGATGATCCTGCCGCCATGGCTCGGAGCCACCGCTGCTTGGAGTTTATTGCTCGCCTACGTCGCCACCGGCGCGAGCAGTATTGGCGGCTTCTATGAATACGCCAACGTGATGCTGCGGGACGCTACCGGCCACGTCACATCCACGGTGCTACTGGCGGCGATTATTACCGGCGTTCCGATGTGGATCGCCTGGCGCGACGTAAAAATCTCCGCGCGGTTGATGCTATCGATCGAAGCTCTCTCCGTCACGGTCATCCTCGCGGTGGTGGCGCTTGTGCAGGCACGCCACGGTCTGCATGGGGATCCGGACCAACTTCACCTTCGCGGAATCACGGGTAGTGGCCTTCGGCTGGGACTGGTCCTGGCAATCTTTAGTTTTGTGGGGTTTGAGAGTGCGACGACCTTGGGCGCTGAAGCGCGCGAACCGCTCAAAACAATTCCTCGCGCCGTAATGCAAACCTCGCTTCTGGGCGGGATTTTTTTTACTTTTTGCGCCTACACCGAAGTTCTTGGTTTCCGCATCAGCGGCCAGAACCTGGGAACGAGCGACGCGCCTATGCACGTGCTCGCGAGCGTCGGGGGCCTGCCGCTGCTCGGATTGCTGATCGACCTGGGCGCCCTGGTGAGTTTGTTCGCCGGGGTACTGGCCTGCATTACCGCGGCGGCCCGCGTCCTGCTACTGATGGCGCACAACGGGCTCACGCACGGTTCGCTCCGCGCGACGCACACGCGAAACGAAACGCCCAGCGGCGCAATTCTCGTCACCGGTCTGGCGGCGTTCCTTCCCGTCGCGATTCTGGCGGCCCGGGGGACGAGCGGGCTCGACGTGTACGGCTGGATGGGCTCGCTTGCAACCTACGGATTCATGGTTACCTACGGATTAGTCTCCTTCGCTCTTCCGCGCTACCTTCGCGATCACCACGGCATCGTCAACGGCGCAACGAAAACAATTCCCTGGCTCGGGGTTATGGCCATGGTGCTGGCACTGGTCGCGAATCTGTATCCGGTTCCCGAAGGGCCTTACGGCAAGCTGCCCTACGTCTATCTCGCCTACCTGGCCGTAGTTCTTCTATGTTTTGTGCTGCGCTCCGGTTCCCAAGCCAAAATGCGAGAGGAGAACTAGCGCTGCTCTCAGGTCGGCGCGTTGGCGCTATTCCTTTTTTGATCTGTTTCTCGGAGAATAAAACAGCCAGTCCCGAGATGGCCGGGCGTGAGGATTTTGAAAAGGAGCCGTGATGAAAGCGTTTATTACCAAGGACACTGCTGTTAGCAATGAGGTCTTGAACGTCGTCGCTCATCTTCCGACCAAGAGTCTCTCGAAAATTGTTGAGGATGGATTCTTCCGCAAGCTAAGTGACCGGGATTTCATGCGCATCGGCGTTCTGCTGGCCATCAAGGGATATGAGGAAGGCGGGTCCCCCATCGGTGGGGTAATCATTAGCAACGAAACCCGGCAAATCCTGGGGAAGGGGCATAACACGCTGGTCCAGGAGAATCATCCCTACAATCACGGCGAGACTTCGGCGGCGCGAGACGCCGGGCGTCTCGATTTTAGCCAGACCACGATGTTTACGACGCTGAGCCCTTGTGATGTGTGCGCAGCCCTCATTTATATGCGCCAATTCAAGAGGTTGGTCGTAGGTGACGTTACCAATGCGTCCGGCAATGAAGAACTGCTGCGCCAAAAGGGCGTACTGGTCGATATTTTGGAGGACCCCGAAGGCGTCGCTTTCTATGCGAAATACAAGAAGGAAAAACCCCACCAAGACCTGGAAGACTGGAAGGGTGTTGCCGCCGTGCGCCAGGCCGCTGCGGCCAAATCCTGACAATGGATCGCCCCGGGCTCTGGTAGCTATCCCGGCAGACGTAAACAACGATTTAATAAAGCAGACGGGCGCCGAGCGGTTAGATTTGATGGGCGCGTCGTTACGACTGCTGATTCATTACGGAGTCGAAAGCCGGCCGGAAGGCGGCCATTTCGGCGGATGTTCCCACCGAAATGCGGACATGGGTGGGGAGTGCCGGGAAGACGCGGCCTATAAAGACATTTTGCTCAACCAAGGCATCAATTACTTGTTTTGCCGGTCGTTTTGTTTCGACCATGAAGAAATTGGCCTGGGAGAGAATGTAGGAAAAGCCCTTGTGATCGAGCCATTGGAACACTTCCTGGCGAATTCCGGCGTTGATCTGCTTGCGCTCAGACACCAGAGTCGGTTCGCGGAGGCTGGCCGCAGCCGCAGCCGCGGCGGTGATGGGCATGTATCTTGTGCCGGCATACGGCTCGATCTGTGCGAGAAGGTCCGGCCTTGCTATGGCAAATCCGGCACGCATACCAGCCATTCCATAAATCTTCGAGAAAGTACGCAAGACAACAACGTCTTTGCCGGCTTTCACCAAATCGATGGCGGATACTGCATCCGAGAAGTGAATATAGGCCTCATCGACCATCACAATTGAGCCCTTCGGTTTGTTTTCGAGCAGGTATTCAATGTCCGGGTGACTCGTGATGGTCCCGGTCGGATTGTTCGGGTTGCAAATGTAGAACATCCCCGCGTCCGGGCCGGCGGCAAGCATTGCCTTGACGTCGTGAGAATATGTCTTGGCCATCAGCGGGACACGTACGACGCGGGCCCCAGAAACTCCCGCCGAACGCATGCCCGTCTCATAAGCAGGATCGGCCGTCACATAACTTTTCGTCGGTGAAGTGAATGCCAGGACGCTGTAGTGCAACGGATCACTCGATCCGGGATAGGGCCGAAGGTATTCCGGCTGCAAACCTTCGCTCTCAGCAAACGTCTTGGTTAGTTCCGCGGTGAGCGGCACAAGATAGCGTCCGCCCTGAGAAGTAATCTTGACGCTCGCCTGCCTTGCCGAATCGCAGGGGCCCAGGGGATTCTCGTTGAGGTTGATCATCACTGCATCACTCGGGAAGGTCTTCCCGTATGCTCCGGCAAGCATGGGCTCGGTCCATATCGGAGCGGTCGCCGCCGTCGCCGACGCCAGGGCGGAAAGTCGCAAAAAGGATCTGCGGGAGGTCGGTGGAAAATTGGGATCGTTGGGCATTCAAGTGACTCCCCGTTTTTGGGTCCTGTCACACACCCTACGATGAATGCCGTGCGCACTCAATCAACAACTTTCTATGATACCTATTTGCATTTTGTATCGATGATTGACTGTTTACCGGCGACATAGACGGGCAGGATTGCCGACTGCGGCCGGACTCCGGCTTTGCGTACCAAGAAAATGACCTCTGCAGTCGCCTGTAAGGCGGTGCTTGCCGCACCCGGAGGGATGACGGATAGGGGACAAGCAATCAGCAGATGCCATCAGCGGACGGCAACGTTCGCCAGAGGCATGATAAACCGCGGGATGCGCCGGATACGACCCGGCCCGAGGTTGGCGATCCCGAAGCTGCAACCGGCTACTCGCAGCGAAATCGCCAAGATCGTCGGGCGTCCGAGACCGAACCAGTTCCAGCGGAGCGAATCCGGGACGCGCACGCAGGTGACGAGGAATCAACCGATCAAGGGCCGCTCTGATTGAACGGCACCGCTGGATGGATCATGCCTCCGCGTGGCTGGCATGCACGGCGAGCGCGATCAGTTTCGCGTCGAGCTTCTTGGCCGCGTCCAGGAGCTCATCGTTCTCGAGCACAGACATCAGTGTGGACGGAAGATCATAGGCAATTCTAGTGGTGGCGCTGTTCGCATCTTCGTAGATTAAAAGCCGAACAGGAACGTTCAGACCGGCGGACGCGTCATGCTTCAACATGGTGCGCGCGATCAATGGATTGCCGATCGTGTACATGATGGCGCGAGACTTCCGGCCGCCGTGGGTGCTCATCCACTCGCCGTGGTCGATCGTGAGAAAACGCATGAATCCGCTGGAGCCTTCGTGAGAATGAACTCTCTGTTCGAATTCGGCGGGCGTCCGGGACTCCGCCACGATCTTGCGAAACTCGAGAGGGTCGATTGAGCCCACGGCCTGGTCAAAATCACGCACAACCTCGTCGAAGCTCCGAGTCGAGACGTGCTCGTTGTGCCGCACGCTGTATGTTTTCTGCATCTGGCGGTCCTCGGTATGTGGCCGCGCATGTTCTTCAGGCCACCGTGTAGCCCGCTTACCATCGGCCAGCACTGAATGAGATGTAGCAGAAGAGCCGAAGGATCAACCACAATGAAACGGGGGAAGATCTCAATTTAACTCCTGCCATTTCCTATGCGGAGTACACCCAATTCTGTATTCTTATTAGAGGAAATGATTGAGACTCTCGAGGTGCGGCAAAAGCTTTGGCCGACAAGGATCGTAAGAACTTCATGAAAACGTTTCAATGCATCTGCGGGCAACTGATATTTTTCCACAACATTTCCTGCATGTCTTGCAACCGCGAGCTGGGCTTTTGCACCGATTCCCTTGCGGTCGAAGCGATCGAGCCGGCTCCGGAGGGGTTGTTTGTCAAAAGCTCCCATGAAGGGGGACCGTACCGGAAGTGCCAGAACTACGCCGAGGAGGCCGTGTGCAACTGGATGATTCCGGAACCAGAGCGCGACGAGGTTTTCTGCAAGTCGTGTCGCTTGACCGAGACGATTCCCGATTTGACGGTGGGACAGAATCGCATCTTCTGGGCCTTGATGGAGAGTGCCAAGAGACGGTTGATCTACAGCCTGCTCAATCTAGGGCTCCCGGTGATGAACAAACTGGGGGATCCGGAGCAGGGGCTGGTTTTCCGGTTTCTATCCGACGTGGTGAACGCCGATGGCACCGTGACCAAAGTACTGACCGGACACGACAACGGCATCATTACACTGAACATTGCTGAAGCCGATGATGCCTTCCGCGAGAAGACCCGGCTGGCGATGAACGAGCCCTACCGCACTTTGCTCGGGCACTTCCGCCACGAGATCGGACATTATTATTGGGAACGGCTGGTGCGTGACATGAGGCTGCTCGACCGGTTCCGGGCCTTATTTGGAGATGAAAAGGCGGACTATGCAGCCGCGCTGCAGAGTTATTATTCCGCGGGGGCGAAGGCGAACTGGCAGATCGATCATGTAAGCGCCTACTCGACGGCGCATCCTTGGGAGGATTGGGCGGAAACCTGGGCACATTTCATGCATATCCAAGACACGCTCGAAGTGGCCGAGGACTTCGGGATCAGGGGCAAGCGCCTGCAAAGAATTTCAGATCGAACAGCACCGTCGAATGGAGCCCAAACGAGCAAATTTGACAGGATGATGACGGCCTGGCTGGATGTAGCCGTGGCGCTCAATAGTATTAACCGCAGCATGGGGCACCAGGATCTCTATCCTTTCGTGTTGAATCCGGGAGTGATTGAAAAGCTGAGGTTTGTGTCCGAGGTGATCGAGAAAAGTGCACTGAAACCTCCGCGCTCACAGACGGCTGCGATGGTTTCCTGATGGGTGAATCAATCTAGAAGGAAAATTGCAGGGCGGTGCTGACGTCGGAACTCCAGCGCACCTTCTCATCTTCCAGGCAAAAGGGCTGAACGATGGAGTCGTTTGTCTCTGGGAAATTTGACCCGCGCCGAGGGAGCTGCAGGAACTGGCGGGCTGTCCATTTCATCGCATACAGGATGGAACGACCGGCCTCCTCGCGGCGCTCGCCGACGAAAATGACCGTGGTTCCTTCCATCTTTTCGAGCGTCAGAACCGAGGTCCGGTAGAGCATCAGCAGGACGTCGTACCAATTCAAGCTGATTTTGCGAATGCCCCCTACCGTGCGCACCAGCAGCGCCCGCGGTTCATCAGAACTTTGGTAGACCTCCGCCACAACTTCCTGCGATTTCAGGACCAGAACGGTCGGGAGCATCGAAGCACTGGGCCGGGCTTCCTTCGCGCGGAGAGCCGCGCGCATCACTTCCCAAAGGGTCACTTCTTGATCGAGCTGCATCTCATCGATGGTGATTCCCGGAGTTTTTGCCATTTTTGCTCCTCAACAATCGAAGTGTACCGCCGAGCCGCGTGGCGATATCGCGCATTCGCGGCGAAGTTCCCTATGAGATATCGGCCCTTGCGACACTTCCAAAGCCCTGCTGTGGTTGGATGCGGAAAGGCGGCGATCGGCCGCTATTTGGCTCAAAATCGGGCACCCTCTAGGCGATCGGCTCTGGTGTATGCGAGGTAAAGCTGTATAATGCTGGCCTACAGCGCTTTCAAAGGGTTTGGACGCTTCCCCAGAAGGCCGAGTCCAACGGCTTAGGATTCGATGGGCATTCGAGTCGCTCTCAGTCACAGGACCTGCTACCGGTATCCCAAACCCGTATGGCTTTCGCCGCATGTCGTGCGCCTGCGCCCGGCGCCTCATTGCCGAACCACGATTTCGAGCTATTCGCTCAAAGTTGCTCCGAGCGAGCATTTCATCAATTGGCAGCAAGACCCATACAGTAATCTCCTTGCGCGGCTGGTTTTTCCCAAGAAGACGGCGGAATTTTCCGTGGTAGTCGATCTGCTAGCGGAACTGACGGTCGCCAATCCGTTCGATTTCTTCCTGGAGAAATACGCCGAGGAATTTCCGTTCGCCTACGAGCCGGCCCTGCGGCGGGAACTGATGCCCTATCTGGAAGCACCGGCGCCCGGGCCGTTGCTTGCGGGCCTGATAGGGGAGGCGAAGCGGGAGAAGCTTCGGACGGTTGATTATTTGGTTGGGCTGAACCAAGCGCTGCAGCACCGGATCCAGTACTTGATCCGGATGGAGCCGGGCATTCAGACGCCGGAGCAGACCCTGGCGTTGGGCAGCGGCTCCTGCCGGGACACCGGATGGCTGCTGGTGCAGCTATTGCGAAACCTGGGGCTCGCGGCAAGATTCGTGTCCGGTTATTTGATCCAGCTCGCGCCGGATGTGAAGTCACTGGATGGGCCGAGCGGAACCGAGAAAGATGTGACCGATCTGCACGCCTGGGCGGAAGTCTATCTGCCCGGCGCGGGCTGGATCGGACTGGATCCCACTTCGGGATTGCTGGCAGGGGAAGGGCACATACCGCTGGCTTGCTCGGCCGATCCCGTGACCGCCGCGGCGATAACGGGCTTCTTCTCGGAAGATAACCAAGCCGTAGTCACATCCGAAGCGGATCAGGTTGAAACGGCGGAGGCCGATGGGGGCGCGCGGTTCGAGTTTTCGATGTCGATCGCTCGGGTCCATGAGGATCCGCGGGTAACCAAGCCTTACGACCAGGAGCAGTGGGAGCAAATTCAGGCGCTTGGTCACCTAGTCGATGCTGACCTGAACAAGCACGACGTGCGATTGACGATGGGCGGCGAACCGACCTTTGTCTCAATTGATGACATGGAGGGGGCGGAGTGGAAGACGGCGGCGCTGGGGCCCCTGAAGTACGAGCGCGGAGACATATTGATCCGGCGGCTGCGGGACCGCTTTGCGACCGGCGGGTTCTTGCACCACGGCCAAGGGAAATGGTATCCCGGAGAGTCGCTTCCGCGCTGGTCGCTGGGGCTTTACTGGCGGAAGGACGGCGAGCCGATCTGGCGTGAGAAATCGCTGCTCGCCGACGAGCGCACACCGCCAAAACTGGCCGGTGACGAGGCGCGAGCGTTTATTTTCTCGCTGGCTGAGCGGCTGGGAGTGAATCCCAAACACGTGCTGCCCGGTTACGAAGACGCCTGGTATTACCTGTGGAAGGAGCGTCGGCTGCCTACGAACGTGGATCCCTTCGACGGCAAGCTGGCAAATCCGGAAGATCGGGCCCGCCTTGCGCGCATCTTCGAGCAGGGGCTCGACAAGGTTGTGGGCTATGCACTGCCCTTGCGCCGTGAACATTACACCGACGACGCCGGTGCGTGGGCCAGCGGCGCCTGGTATTTCCGTCCGGAGCGAATGTATCTTGTGCCAGGCGATTCGCCGATGGGCTACCGGCTGCCGCTGGATTCGATTCCCTGGGTGAGTGAGTCGGAGTATCCCTCTGTTTACGAGCAAGACCCGATGGAGGAGCGCGCACCGTTGCCCGACCGCGTTGCGCTGTCGAAGCTGTTGCGGATTTCAGGTAAGCCGGAAGCGCGCGAGCCGCAGGGATACGTTGAACAGATTCTGGAATTGGCACAGGGGCACAGGCGGCAGCCCCGGCGCCTGCGCGCGGAGCCGGCCGACTTGCCTCCTGCCAAAGGTGAGTCGGCGCCTTGGATTGTTCGCACGGCTCTGTGTACCGAAGTACGCGGCGGTGTGCTGCGGGTGTTCCTGCCGCCGCAGCGGTACCTTGAGGATTATCTGGAGCTGGTTGCCGCGGTCGAAGACACGGCGGTGCATGTCGGCGTTCCGGTTTTGGTCGAAGGCTATACACCGCCCTACGATGCGCGCCTGCAGGCCATCAAAGTGACGCCTGATCCCGGTGTGATTGAAGTGAATATGCACCCGGCATGCTCCTGGGATGAGTTGGTGCAAAACACCTCGGCTCTCTACGAAGAGGCGCGGTTGAGCCGGCTGGCAACCGAGAAATTTATGATGGACGGCCGCCATACCGGAACCGGTGGCGGAAATCACATCATCGTGGGCGGAGCAAAACCTGCCGATTCACCGCTGCTGCGCAATCCGGGACTGCTTCGCAGCCTGGTTGGCTACTGGCACAATCATCCGGCGCTTTCTTACTTGTTCAGCGGTCTGTTCGTGGGCCCGACGAGCCAGGCGCCGCGCGTCGATGAAGCCCGCAACGATCAAGTCTACGAGCTGGAGATTGCCTTTCAGCAGATTCCGGAAAGCGGTCCCTGCCCGCCGTGGCTGGTTGACCGCATCTTCCGCGATATTCTGATCGACGCGACCGGCAACACGCATCGCTCCGAATTCTGCATCGACAAACTTTATGCGCCCGATTCACCGCCCGGAAGGCTGGGGCTGCTGGAAATGCGCGCCTTTGAGATGCCGCCGCATTCGCGGATGAGCCTGACGCAGCATCTTTTGCTTCGCTCGCTGATCGCGCGCTTCTGGAAGCATCCCTACCGCCAAAATCTGGTGCGCTGGCGCACGGAAGTTCACGACCGCTTCATGCTGCCCCATTTCGTGCGCCAGGATGTTGCGGATGTGCTCGACGAGCTCAAGGATGCCGGTTATCCGCTGAAGCCGGAGTGGCTCGCGCCGCATTTTGAATTTCGCTTCCCGCATTACGGAACGATCGAGCACCAGGGGGTTGAGCTGGAGTTACGGCAGGCGATTGAACCGTGGAATGTTCTGGGCGAAGAGGCCGCGGCGGCCACGACGGCTCGCTATGTGGATTCTTCGGTGGAGAGACTTCAGGTGTTGGTAAACGGGATGGTCGATCCCCGGCACGTGGTGACCTGCAACGGGTATCGAGTTCCGCTTCATCCCACCGGCACCAACGGGCAATTCGTAGCGGGCGTGCGTTATCGCGCTTGGCAGCCGGCGCGCTGCTTGCATCCGACGATTCCGGTGCATTCGCCGCTGGTCTTCGACCTGGTGGATACCTGGGCGGGGCGTTCGATCGGCGGGTGCACCTATCATGTGGCGCATCCGGGCGGACGGAATTACGACACTTTTCCCGTGAATGCCAACGAAGCCGAGAGCCGGCGGATCGCGCGGTTCTTCAAGATCGGGCACACGCCCGGCACCATGAAGGTTGGAGAAGAGCGCGTCAGCAAAGAATTTCCGTTTACTCTGGATTTGCGCGCCCCGTAACACAATCCCGATGCCTCCTTACACGCCGCCGGATTCCGCCAATGCCCATCGCCTGCTGTCACCGGGCCTGGCGGAAAAATATGCGGCGAGATTCACTTGCGCTGATGAAATGACCGAGCCGGACGGGTCGCTGCGCGCGCATTGGCGGCCCTTTATCTCCATGGTCGATGATCTGGGACCGCGCGAGCTCGGGAAGCGCTGGGAACAGGCGCGGAGATTCATCCACGATAACGGCGTCAGCCACAACGTATACGGCGATCCCAACGGTCTTGACCGTCCCTGGAGCCTCGATTTAATTCCGCTGCTGATTCCCTCGGAGCAGTGGGATCGGCTGAGCGCAGGATTGATCCAGCGCGCGCTGCTGCTTGAACGGTTGCTCGCCGATGTCTACGGGCCGGCGGAAACGGTTCTGAAAGGTTTGCTTCCCCCGGAATTGCTGTGGGCCAATTCCGGGTTTCTACGTCCCTGCCACGGATCGATTGCACCGCACCGCCGCTGGCTTCATTTTTACGCGGCAGACATCGTGCGGACGCCCAGCGGGGAATTCAAGGTTCTGAGCGACCGGACGCAGGCACCCTCGGGGACTGGCTATTCGCTCGAGAACCGGATCGTGCTTTCGCGCACGCTGCCCACCGAATTCCGGCAGTGTAATGTCGAACGGCTGGCATCATTCTTTTCGTCGTTGCGAAGTACGCTGGCTTCGCTGGCGCTCTCCAACCAGGACAGCCCGCACATCGTGCTGCTCACGCCCGGGCCATACAACGAGACGTATTTTGAACATTCCTACCTGGCACGATATCTCGGATATCCCCTGGTGCAGGGCAACGATCTGACCGTTCGCGATGCATGCGTATATGTAAAGACGCTCGAAGGATTACGGCGCGTCGATGTGATCGTGCGGCGCGTTGATGACGATTACTGCGATCCACTTGAGCTGCATCCCGGCTCCTACCTGGGAGTTCCGGGAGTGCTGCAGAGTGTGCGGCAGGGCAAGGTTGTGGTTGCGAACGCGCTGGGTAGCGGCGTTTTGCAAGCGGCGGGATTCTTGCCATTTCTGCCGGCGCTCTCGCGGCACTTGCTGGGCGAGGACCTAAGGCTGCCCTCGGTGCAAAGCTGGTGGTGCGGCCAGGCGGATTCGCTGCGCTACGTTCTCGATCATCTTTCCGATCTGGTTATCAAATCGGCGTATCCCACTCAGGGCGAGGATCCCGTTTTCGTCGACGACCTGACGCGCGAGCAATTGGAGGAATTGGCGCAGCGCATCCGGCAGGTGCCCGAGAAATTCGTCGCGCAGGAACGAGCAGTTTCCTGCACCACGCCTTCGCTCGTGGCCGGCGAACTGGAACCACGGCATTTTGTCATTCGTTGCTATCTTGTGGCCCAGGGGGACTCCTATTCGGTAATGCGCGGCGCGCTCACGCGCATCACGCCATCGACGGATTCTCTGGTTGTGTCGCTGCAACGAGGAGGCGGCAGTAAGGATACCTGGATCGTTTCCGAGGCACCGGTCAACCAAGTGACGCTGCTTCCGCCGCCGAACCAGCTGGTGGCCCTGAGCCGTGACGGCGGTGACCTGACCAGCCGCATTGCCGACGATCTTTTCTGGTTGGGACGATATACGGAACGGGCGGAATCGCAGGTGCGTCTGGCGCGCGGCACGATTTCGCGCATAACCGATCAGAGCGGGGTCGACAACACCAACACCGTTAAGACCTTGCTCGGCGCGTGGCCTCTGGGCTCGCATCTTTCTTCCGGCACGGAGCTGAATTTGGAATTCATCGAGGGCCTGCTGGGCGATATCAATAGTGGCGGCTTGCGAGGCTTGATCGGGTCGGTGCACGGATTTGCAAGAGTTCTGCGAGACCGGATTTCTTTGGACGCCTGGCATATCCTGCAGGAGATCTACAGCTCGGTTTCAGACGTGCCCATCGATCCGGGCAATCCGGCACTGCACATTCCTGAGTTGCTCGATGCTTTAATCGAGAAATTCGCTGCCTTCGTGGGGCTGGCCAGCGACTCGATGACGCGCGGACAGGCGTGGAGATTTCTGCAGATCGGCCGGCGCGTGGAACGCGTGGACTTCATCGCGCGCTTCGTCCGCGGCACGCTGGTGGCTCCAGGAAACGATCCCGCACTGCTCGAGGCGGTGTTGGAAGTGATGGATTGTTCGCTCACCTACCGACGACGATATCTGACCAATCTGGAGACGCACGCCGTGGCCGATCTGCTGCTGGCTGATGAAAGCAATCCCCGCGGCGCTGCTTTTCAATTGCTGCAGCTCGATCAGCATCTGGCGGCGCTGCCGCGAGAAAGCGCGCAGCCTGACCGGAACCGCGACCAGCGGGCCTTGCTCAAATTGCGCACGCTGATCCAACTGGCGGATCTGGTGGAGCTCTGCCAGGTTCCTGTCGAACAGCCACGTCAGGCCCTGGACGCGCTGCTGGCGGAGACCACCGATCAGATTGCCAGGCTTTCGGATGCGGTCGCCAGGTTGTATTTTTCGCACGCCCAGTTCTCGCGCGAACTGGGGGAAGTCTCTCAAGATCCCACATGATCTATCGCGTCAGGCACAAAACTTGCTACGGCTATGCGGACGCCGTGCCGCTTTCGCATAACCTGGTTCGGATGCAGCCGCGCGAGCATAGTGCACAGACCTGCCGGTGGCACAATTTGGCCATTTCGCCTGCGCCGGCGGTCCACTACCAACACCTGGACTATTTTGGCAATCACGTGTCATGGTTGAGCTTGCAGCAGCCCCACTCGGAATTAACCATTGAAGCGACCAGCGAAGTGGAAGTCCGGCTTGAGTTGCGGCCCGATATCGCGCAGGCCGCACCGTGGGAGCAGGTGGGCCAAACGCTGCTGGGTTCGTCTGATCCTGGCGTTATCGCCGCGCGACAATTTGCCTTTGATTCCTACTATGTAAAGCGCTCGCCGCAGCTGGCCGCCTACGCACTGGAGACGTTCGCTCCGCGTCAGTCGCTTCTGAAATGCGCGCTCGATTTGACGCTGCAAATCTATTCGGATTTTAAGTACCGGCCGGGGTCGACCAAGGTGGGCACGCCAACGCTCGACGTGCTGCAAACCAAACAAGGGGTATGCCAGGATTTCGCGCATCTCGAAATCGCTTGCCTGCGCTCGCTTGGGCTGGCTGCCCGCTACGTGAGCGGCTATATCGCCACGCGGACGCCGCCGGGCAGGTCTCGCCTGGTAGGAGCCGATGTGTCGCATGCTTGGGTGAGCGTATTCACGCCGGACTTTGGGTGGGTCGATTTCGATCCGACCAATGGAAGGATGCCGCTTGATTCGCACATCACCGTGGCCTGGGGCCGCGATTATGATGACGTCGGGCCCATTCGCGGAATTTTGGTCGGCGGCCAGCGACAGAAGATGGATGTGGGCGTGGACGTTGTGCCGGTCGAAAATCTGAGCTGAACTTGTCTGAACCGTTCCGCTAAATTTAAACCCTACGTTGGCCGGTGAAAGGGTCGGCGCCTATTGTTCCGCGTAATTCTGTGAGATAGGACCCGGAGCTGACGCGCGCCAACTGGAGGCGGGCTTCGCGGGTGCGTTCTTCGACGCTGAAATCGCAGGCGGTTGAGGCCAGCATGCCGGCCTGCTGAAATTTTTCCAGAGCTTCTAGGTGGCGGCGCCAGAGCGCCATGTCGCGTTCCTGCTTCACTTGGAGGCGTTCGCGATACCAATCGCCCTGGAGCACGGTTTCGCGATGGAAGAGCGCGCGGAAGCGCAGATCGTCGAGCGTCATCGCTTGGTAGACGCCGTAGGCCATGATGTGCAGGAGCGCTTTCAACGGCGGGCATGCAGCGTCGACGCTGCCGTCCTCAAAATAATTGAGGGCCACACGGCGCTGGGCATCCACGATTGCGTCCACACCGGCAGCGAACATTTCCAAACTTTGTGTTTCCGGACGCAGCAGTTCCTCGGGGAACACCGCGTCGGGGGTTTCGAAAAGGCGTCCCAGGAAGCGGTCGACGAATAGCGGCGTGACCCGGTAGCCCAGTCGGCTGGCGAGGATGCGCCGGCCTTCGAAGCTGAAGTCCTCCATGCACTCGAGCAAACCTTGCGAGATCATGTAGCGCGGGTCGCGCTCGTGGACGCGCATGCGGCACCAAATTTCAGGGACCAGCATGCTGATGTCGTGATCGACGCGCACTTGCGGGCCCACATAGCCGGCAGAGGTGGTGAACCCCGCGTATCCGGTCAGAATCGCCGACAACAGAGCGTTGTTCAGGTCCACGACGGGCCAGAGCGCGTTGAAGGGCGCTTTGGTGAGCGCGCCCTCGCTGCCGAAACCGGTGGTTGACGGCGACTTGCCGGTGAGGCTGGAGACGAATTCCATGAACAGTTCGGGTAATTCCTGGTAATGGATGGGGTTGTAAACGGCGAGGGGTGGCAGGCCGATCTCGGGATCGGGCGGACTATTTCTGCGCCCAGCCAGTACGGCGTTGACTGGGAAATGTACGGGATGGCCGGCGGGAATCTCGCGTTCCAAGCGCGCCGCGATTTCCGCAAGGTAGGTCTCGCGCGGATTTTCTAGGTCCGGGCGCTTTTGGAGGTAGCGCGGATTCTTCGAAGGCTTTCCATCGACCATGCGCGGATGCGCGGATGAGACGACGTAGCTGGTGGGGAGTCTGGTGACGAAGCCCTCCAGCAGCTTCTTCATCGGATCGGTGAACTTGTCGAACTCCGCGACGTGGCCGGCGATTTTGGCGGCGTGGTCGAAGGCGATGGGCTCATAGTTGGAGAGAAACGTGCCGGAGCTGGCGATGTCCGCTTCGGCCTGCTTGTCCGCGCCGCGGTGAATGGCATCGTCGGGCCGCTGAAACAGAAGAGTCTCGCAATTCAGCACCAACTTGACGCTGGGATCGGCGTACTCGGCGTCAAGACCGCTCAGGCCCTCGCGCGGCAGCACCACGGACGCTGTGATGTCGTCCTCGACCTGCACTTTGTAGGCGGGATGAAAATCGGGGCGCAATTTGTAAATGCGCCAGGAGCCGTCGCGGTCGTAGCCCACGCGGAGGTAGTAATTGACAAGCTTTTCGTTGTCATACTTGAGTTCGTGGCCCTGGACGCCGTTGACGCGGTCGACAGCGAAGTGCTCACGCCAGTTGTCTCCCCACTCGGGGCGGTAGTAGCGCTTCACGGTGAACAGGAGTTCGCGGATGTTGTAAGGCAAGCTGCTGATCCAGGCGTTGTGCTGGTCGGTGTATTCAGGCGAAGGCGTGAACAGATGAATCACCGAGCCCATGGTGCGCTCGGGACTCAAAATGGGGCGGTGCATCCGCTCTTCGGAGACGGCCTCCTGGTAGATTGCGCCGAAGTCCTTTTTCAGGATTTCAGCGACCTGCTCGATATCGTGTTGGTAGTCGCCCACGAACACTGGGCCTTCGAGGATTACGTTGGCGATAGACTTCGAGATTTCGGATTTGCCACCGCCGGAAACCGTGCAGGGCTTGTGGCACAGCGTTCCCCGGGGACGCGCGCCGACTAACCGCCAGGCCGATCCGCCCGACTGTTTCTCCATGCACAGGCGGAAACCGTTGGGCAGGACGTAGGTGATATCGGAGCGCAGTGTCAGCTGGTCAGATTTTCCGTCCTGGTTCCATTTCACCGAGCCTTCGCGGACGCTGAATTCGGAATTTTCGGGTACGTACAAAATGTCGGGGTAACGGCGGTCGACCGCATAGCCTTCGGGTTTCGCTTCAACCAGGGGGCCCAGCAGTTTGACGGATTGACAGTAGCTGGCTTTCTTCAAGCTGACGGCGTTGGCGGCGCGGAAATCCTGGCCCAGGACATAGGTCGCAAACGCGATGGCACCGCCGGCGTGCTCTTCCTCGCAAAGCCCGTACAAGTTGGAGGCGAAGCTGATCTGCGTCTTCACTTCTTTCTTGCAATAGCCGTAGTAGTTGTCGGCAATGATGGTGACCATCACGCCGCGCTCGTCGCGGCAAGCCACTTTGAAGGAACCGCCGCCGTTGTACGGTTCATCGGGATCGCACCAGAACATTCCGTCGCGGCGCTGGCGTTCGGTGGCGTCTTGCTGGTGCGGCAGGCCGACATCCTTCTTTTTGATTCCGGCGAGATGTGGCGCGACGATCACGCAGCCGGTGTGGCCGGTCCAGTGCATCACGTCGAGGGCGGCATCATTCTCGGGCAGATAGGGATCCCCCGCGTTGCCAAAAATGCCTTCGACGAAATCCAGATTGCTGACCAGGCTGCCGGGCGCGAAAAACCGGATTTCCATGGTTTTTTGCGGATCCCTTTCCGTGGCCGGGCAAACGATCGGGCGGAGCAGGAGAGAAACGAACAGGCGGACGGCGTGCTCCTGATCGGCGGCGAAAGGCAGCGTCATCAATCCGGCCGGGGGATTGAACGCCGCGGCCAACAAAGCGGCGAAGGTTGCTTTCGGCACCGCCAGCTTATCAGCCGGAACCGGCAAACCGCCTTCGACGATATGGAAGATTCCCTGTGTGGTGCGCCGGTCGCTCTTCGGATTGTGCAGAATGCCTTGGGGCACACGATAAGAGTGCAAATAGGGCGATGCAAACGTATCGCCGCTGAGCGGTAGGGACATGACCCGCGCCAGGCCGGACCGGTCCAGCAGAAAAGTGTTCGCGGGAATCTGGGCTGCCGGCCGCGAAGATACATCTTTCAGATAATCGTCGAGAAAGGTCTGAATGCGGCGGTCGGCGGGACACAGCAGATTACCGAGCATCAGATCCTTTTGGTGGTAGTTGCGAAGCAGCGGTCGGGCCAGCTCGAGAAATTCGTAGTCGGTATGGCGGCTGGTTGGATAACCCAAGGCGGCGAGCTTGAGGTCGATGTACCGAATCACCTCACCCTCGGTCGGGATGAACTCGGCTCTGGGCTTAGGCGGAATGGCAGGTGGATGGCTTTGTGCTGGGCGTGCCATTCTGAATGATAACATGGTCTTTTTGCCTTGAACCCTTCGTCAAAGGAAGCGCCCTCCGGGATGGCCTGGCGAGCTTTCCGGTTGGTTCCGCCAGAGATTCGCCCACAGGAGTGACAAAATTTGTCCACTCCGGACAGACGCTTCTTGCGGACCAGAACTTTTTGTTGATCTGATTTATTACTCTTGTGGTAGGATGTCTCACCTTGAGATGAGAGGCCCAGCCCATGAAAATCATCCGACTGCTGTTGCTAGTAGCTTTGGTTGTCCTCGGTTCTCGCGTCGCGAACGCCGATTCGATTCCCGACACACGATTCAATGTGAGCGATCCATCCGGTAGCGGCACACTCTCGACCGTCATCACGTCCAATCAATTCACGACCGATAGTGATGGCGGGTTTGATCTGAGCGGCATTTACACCGGCTCGCCGATTTATTCTCTTGAATTGGTAATTCCCGCGCAGGATATTGTGGGGCCGCTCAGTTGCGCCTCGAACGTGTTTCTGGTGACCGTGATCCAAGCGAGCGGAAGCAATCCGGGAATTTGCCATTTCAATTCGACGACTTCGCTCGGCCTGGATAAGCTCTTTCCTCCCGATCTCACCGGAAAAGATGATCCGCAAGGTTACAATTGCAGCTGGGTCGATCTCGATGATTGCATCGGACTCCAGCCGGGACATTTTGTCGATCTAGGCATTCCGGAAGGAATGCCGTCGGTACCAAACGCACAGTTCGACCTTGCGGCCAATGGTGCGGCGCCGCTGCCGTTTCCCGAGCCAGGGTCTGGCGCGTTGCTTTTGTTTGGGCTTACGGGATTGGTTTTTGCGGGGCGAAGGTTGGCAAGCTAAGCTCCGGGAGCGAACTCTCGGCCTAGCGAGCAGCGGGCTGGTGCGCGGTGGTTGCGAATTCTTTCTGCATCGACTTGAACTCGGGCCGGTTCTGCAGGTTGGCCAGTTCGGGATCGTCTTCTGCTTCTCCTACGGGATATCCTTTGCTGAGAGCTTCATGTAAGGTGCTGAGCGCGTCGCCCTGCTGATTGGCGAGGTTTTCGATCACCGCCTGGATGTAGATCAGCTCCACGTCACTTTTGTCTATGGTGCGCGCGCGGGTGATGAAATCCATGCCGCGCTTTGGATCCCCCTTTTTCGCATAGTCCAAGGCCAGCCCCGCCATGGGGTCGGTGGCCTGCGGGTTCACCTCCAATTCCTTGAAGGCCAGTGCGATTGCCTGATCATAGGTCGAATTGGCTTTGTCTTTTTGCCCCGACCAGCGATAGGCATCTGCGAGATTGCTGACCGCCATTTGCTGGTTGGGGCTGAGGGCCAAAGCTTTCTCGAACATCTGGGCCGCTTCGTTGTAGCGTTTCAGCAGAAAGTAGGCGGAGCCGAGGTTGGAATAGGCGCTCCATGTCGGGCCGATCTGAATCGATTTCTGAAACGCGGGGATGCTGTCCTGATATCTGCCCAGGCGCGCGTAGGCGTCGCCAAGATTATCCCAGCCGTCGATGCTGTCGGGTTCTAGTTCGGTCACGCGCTTGAAATTTTCAAGGGCCTTTTCATTTTCGCCAATCGAGAGATAGGCAACCGCAATCGCGCGATAATTGGCCCAGTAGTAGGGATTCACTTCGAGGGCTTTTCTGTACGCTGCAATCGCTTCTTCCTTCTGGCCGCTGTGAAGATAGGCGCGGCCGAGCAGGCGGTAGCCTTCGTCGGATTTCGGCGCCAACTGTAAGGCGCGCTTGAGCTCGACGATGGATTCGACCGATTTCCCGGTCGCCGAATAGACGTCCCCGAGCGCGTAGTGGACCTCCGGCAGCTTGTCCTTGAGTTGATCGGCGCGCTGGGCCGCACCGAGCGCTTTCTCGGACCAAAAGCTGTCCTTCTTTGACTTGTACATGTTCAGCGAGGCGTCGGCCAAGCCCGCATAGGCCAGCGCAAATCCCGGGTCCTTCTGGATGCTTTGATTGAAGTAATCGATCGCCACCTGCGTATTTTTCTCGCTTTGAACGCCGCGCAGGGCCTGGCGTCCGCGCAAGTACAGATCGTAGGCTTCTTCGTTTTCGGTGGGGCGTTCGGCGGCGCGGGCCCGCTCCTCGTTGGTCGGATTTACGGCCAGGGCGCCGACCAGCTGCGCCGAGATGTGATCCTCGATGGCCAGGATATCTTTGGCAACCCCGGAAAATTCCTGGCTCCACATGCGCTTGCCATCGGCGGCATTGTCGAGGTTTACGACAATCCTCATGTTGTCGGCAGACCCCTGCACCATCCCGGTGACCAGAAGGTTCGAGCCGAGGGCCTGGGCAGTCTTCTCGATCGGATCTTTCGCCGAAACTTTGGAAACTTCGGCATCCGCCGCCAAGCGCAGATCCTTTAGTTGGAACAACTTTGCGGCCAGGGCTTCGTTTAGGCCTTCGGCCACGTGTTCGAGCGATTGCGCGTCGCCCAGAACGCGAAACGGCAGGATCGCGACGAACTTGCCTTCGGCGAGCGAAGGAATGCCAGAGGCGCTCGCTACCGTCTTGACAGGCGCGGCGCCCCCAAGTCTGTGACGCAGGGCCGGGATGGCAGAGGCCAGCAGCCCGAGCAAAACCACACCGACCAGAGCCCATCTCCAGCGGTGCTCCGCAAATTGCGGAATTTGGATTTGAACGGTGCGAGTGGCGCCGACGGCTTTTTCTCCCTGCAGGTCGGACAGAATTTCGTAGGCGCTCTGGTAGCGAACCGCAGGATCCTTCTCAAGACAGTGCATGACCACTTGCGAGAACCAATGGGGGATCTCGGGATTACGGGATTTGGGGTTGACGGGCTTTTCCTTAATGCGCTGGTACATCACCTGAAGCGTGGTCTCGCCGGTGAACGGCACGTCGCCGGTGGACATCTCGTAGAGGATCAACCCATAGGCGTAAAGATCGCTTCGCAAGTCGGCCGCTTTGCCTTCGACCTGTTCGGGAGACATATAGCGGGGAGTACCGAGGAACGCACCGGTACGCGTCACCGCAATGGCGTCTTCTTCGATCGACTTGGCCAGGCCGAAGTCTGAAACATAGAGATGATCGTCTTTCGCGACGAGAATGTTCTGCGGTTTGAGGTCGCGGTGCGCGACTCCTTCGGCATGAGCAGCGCCCAGCGCGTCGGCAAGTTGCCGCGCAAAACTTAGCATGCGCTCGAACGGGAGTTGGGGCGTCTCGCGAAGGATATGATGAAGATCGGGGCCTTCTACATAGGCCATGGAGATGAATTTCACGTCTCCGACTTCCCCCATGTCGTGAATGCGGAGAATGTTCTTGTGGGAGATTTTGCTCGCCAGAAGGAGTTCTTGCTTAAAACGCTTTAAGATCTCCACGTCGCCCATTACTCCGGGGCGCACTACTTTGATCGCTACGATGCGGTCGAGGGTCTTATCGTAGGCTTTGTATACGCGGCCCATGCCGCCTTGCCCGAGCAGCGCTTCGATGCGGTAGCGGGCCCCGAAGTCGTTGCCGGGCGAGAGGGCGGTAACGTCGATGAACTGGATCGTCTCAGAGTCGCTGAGCAGTATCGGCGTGCCGCAATGAGAGCAAGATTCGGCGGAATCGGGATTTGCGGTAGTGCACTGAGGGCAGTTCATGGCGCTACGCGTCAGCGGGGCTTAGGAACCCTCGGGGATGCCGAATTATCCAGCATAGGCAGGCAGGCTGCAAGAAATATTTGGGCGATTTGCGCCCGGAGACAGGACGCTTCAGCCGAGAACGGCGGTTCTCACGGGGTCTGCAGGGTCAGGCCGATGCCAGCGTGGCCACCGGCACCGGGATCACTACTTCGACCAAAGTGCCGGGATTGGCGTTGGCCAGTCGCAACTCACCGCCAAATTCCTTGACTCGCTGCCTCATCCCGCCGATGCCGATTCCGATGCTGTCAGGCCGGAATTGCGCGGTGTGGTTTGAAATGCCCTTGCCATCGTCGCGTACTCGAACAACGACTTCGCTCTCGCCCTTGAGCAACGTGACCCATCCCTTTCTCGCCCCCGAATGCCGGAACACGTTTGTCAGGGCTTCCTGGACGATTCGGAAAACCGTTGTTTCGAGCTCCGGTGTCAGCCTGGGAAAGTTTGGCGGTTGTATGTCGATGAAGGTTTCGATGCCGGTTCGCTTGGTGAGACCTTCCAGATACCACTGCAGCGCGGAATACAATCCGATTTCATCCAACATGGGCGGGTGTAGAAGGTGTGAAATGCTGCGCACCTGCTGGATGGCGCGGTCAACGAGGGTGCTTGCTTCGCTGACGGCCTTCTCTCTGCGATCCGGCGGCTGCTCCTTTGCCAGGGCCACATCCAGGACGATCTTCGCCGCGATCAGATCCTGCCCCAGGCCATCGTGAAGTTCGCGGGCAATACGCCGGCGTTCATCGTCCTGGGTGGAAATCAGACTCGTCGAGAGCCGACGGAGCTCGCCATTCAAGATTTCCAGTTGTTGAGCGCGCCGGTGTAGTTCGGCAAAAACGCTCACTTTGGCGCGCAACAGTTCGGGAATGACCGGAACGGAAATGTAGTCCACGGCGCCGCGCTGATAGCCCTTGATGCGGTCGAGATCGGTCAGGTGAACTGCGGAAATGAAGATGATGGCGGTTTTCTGAAAACGCGGGTGCTGCCGGATCATATCGGCCAATTCGAAACCGTCAAGCTCTGGCATGCTCACATCCATCAGCACCACGGCAATATTCGTCTTGAGCAGATGCTCGAGAGCTTCGCGTCCCGAACTCGCCTTGATGAGATTCTCACCGAGCTCGTTGAGGATGGCTTCGTAGGTCAGCAGTTTGCCGGGCTGGTCGTCCACCATCAAGATGTTGACCCGTTCGTGCATGCTCATAATGGGCTCTCGACCTCGTACTTCGTTGGCTTGCATGGCGTGCGCCCAGGGCGCACGGCACACCTCTAGCGGTGCAGCCACATCCGCAATGCGGACAGCAACTGCTCTGTATTGACCGGCTTGGCCAGATACTCCGAAGCGCCGGCCTCCAGGCACTTTTCGCGATCGCCCTTCATGGCCTTGGCCGTCAAAGCAATAATCGGCAGCCGGCGGAAAGCGGGATTTTGGCGGATCACCTGCATCGTTTCGTAGCCGTCCATTTCCGGCATCATGATGTCCATCAGGACGATGGCCAGATCGGGAGTTGATTCCAGCGTGGCTATCGCCTCGCGACCGGTTCCGGCGGTCAGCACTTCCATGCCGCGGCGTTCGAGAACGCTGCTGAGAGCGAAGATGTTCCGCACGTCGTCATCGACCACGAGTACCTTCTTCCCGATAAGAGCGTCATCGGAATGGTGCAAGCGGTCGAGCATACTCTGCTTCTCAGCGGGAAGTTCGGAGACCACGCGGTGCAAAAATAGCGCCGTTTCATCCAGCAGACGTTCCGGCGACTCGACGCCTTTTACCACCACACTGCGGGCCAGCGAATGAAGGCGAGCATCCTCTTCCGGCGACAATTCCTTGCCGGTGAAAACGACCACCGGCAAATCACTCGCGCTCGGAGTATCGCGAAGGCGTTCGAGCACCTCGAAGCCCGTCATATCAGGCAGACGCAAGTCGAGCACGACGCAATCGTAGGTATTTTGGCTGATGGCGGCAAGCGCCTCGGCTCCGTCGGCGGCGACCGAAACTTCGATGTCATCGTGCCCCAGCAATTCGCGAATGCTGAGCTGTTCGGCGAGGTTATCCTCGACAACCAGCAGGCGTCTGCGCCGCAAGCTGGCATATTGTTTGATGCGTTCCAGAGCTGCTTCGAGTCCCTCGGTGGTCGTCGGCTTGGTGACAAACGAGAATGCCCCGCGCGCGAGACCGTGATTCCTGTCTTCGTCGAGCGTGAGCATCTGGACCGGGATGTGCCGGGTGCTGGGATCCTGCTTGAGATGGTTTAGCACCGTCCAGCCCAGCATGTCGGGTAAAAACACGTCGAGCGAGACGGCCGTGGGGTGGAACTCGCGGACCAAGGAGAGGGCCTCCGCGCCCCGGGCGGCCACCAGGACCTTGAAGCCGGTGTCGCGCGAAAGATCGCGCAATACCCTGGCATAGTGAGGATCGTCCTCGACGATCAGCAGGATGGCGTCGTCCGGCTGCAAATTGTCGCGGTCGTCCGGAATTTGTTCTACGGCGAGTTCGACATTGCCGCCGGCCACCAGTTGCAGCGTCGCGCCAGACGACGCCGTCTTGGTGGCGAACGTTCCCGCGCCTACGTAGGTCTGCGGCAGGTACAGCGTGAAGATGCTTCCCCTTCCCGGCGCGCTGCGCAGCTGAATTTCGCCGCCCAGTAGATTCGCGAGCTCGCGGCTGATGGCCAGCCCGAGCCCGGTGCCGCCGTATTTGCGGCTGGTGCCCGCGTCGGCTTGCTGGAAAGCCTCGAAGATGATGCGCTGTTTCTCGAAAGGAATTCCGATTCCCGTATCGGCGACCTCGAAGGCAACCACCGAAGCGGCGCCGCTCAGAATCGCATGATCCTCGCTCCAGCCAGCTTGGGCCGTGGATACGGAAAGCCGCACGGTGCCCTGTTCGGTAAATTTGAACGCGTTCGACAGCAAGTTCTTCAGAACCTGTTGCAAGCGCTTCGAATCGGTTACCAGGCTTCGCGTCAGACTCGGGTCGCTGACGATCTCGAAGGTGAGGCGGCGGTTTTCGGCTTCGTGGCGGAAGGGCCGCGCGACCATGTCGAGCAGGCTCGCGAAGAAGACTTCCTCGGCTTCCACCGACACCGTGCCCGACTCGATTTTCGAAAGGTCCAGAATGTCGCTGATGAGCGTGAGCAGGTCGGTTCCGGCGCCGTGAATCGTGCGCGCGAATTCGACCTGCTTGGGCGTCAGGTTCTTGTCGTGATTTTCGCTGAGCTGCTGGCCCAGCACCAGAATGCTGTTGAGCGGGGTGCGCAACTCGTGGGACATGTTGGCAAGAAATTCGGATTTGTACTTGGAGGTGAGCGCCAGTTCTTTGGCCTTTTCTTCCAAGGCGCGGCGGGCTTGCTCGATTTCCTGGTTCTTGCGCTCGACCTCGACGTTTTGTTCGGCAAGCTGCTGGGCTTTCTGCGCCAACTGCTCGTTGGTCTGCTGTAACTCTTTCTGCTGCGTCTGGAGCTCGGCCGCCAGTTGCTGCGACTGCTTGAGCAAACCTTCGGTCTGCATCGTGGCCTCAATGCTGTTGAGCACGATACCGATGCTCGCGGTGAGCTGCTCGAGGAAGGCCAGGTGGGAAGCGGTGAAGGTGCTGAGCGAGGCCAATTCGATGACGGCCTTCACCCGGTCTTCAAAGAGCACCGGCAGCACGATCACGTTGCGCGGCACGGCCTCGAACAGTCCGGAGCGAATCGGCACGGTATGTTCCGGTAAATCGGTGATCAGCATGCGCCGTTTCTCGGCGGCGCATTGGCCTACCAGACCCTCGCCAACCGTCAGATGTTGCGGATGGCCCTTGCTGCCGTCATCGGCGAAGGCTGACAGCAACACCATGCCTCCGGATTCCTCGTTCTCCATCTGGTAGATCACACCCTGCTGGGCGTTGACCAGGGGGGCCAGTTCGGACAGAAGCATGCGCCCGACGGTGGTGAGTTCCAACTGTCCTTGCAACATGCCGGTGAACCGCGCCAGGTTCGTCTTCAACCAGTCCTGCTCGTTGTTGCGGTCGGTGGTGAGCCGCAGGTTGTCGATCATGGTGTTGATGTTGTCTTTTAGTTCGGCTACTTCGCCGCTTGCTTCCACCTGAATCGAACGCGTCAAGTCACCTTTGGTCACGGCGGTCGCGACTTCGGCGATCGCGCGGACCTGGTTGGTCAGGTTGTCGGCCAGCAGGTTCACGTTTCCGGTGAGGTCTTTCCAGGTACCGGCGGCGCCGGGCACGTTGGCTTGGCCGCCCAGACGGCCTTCCACGCCGACTTCGCGCGCAACCGTGGTTACCTGGTCGGCGAAAGTGGCGAGGGTGTCGGTCATGTTGTTGATGGTGTCGGCGAGGGCCGCGACTTCACCCTTGGCGTTCACGGTGAGTTTTTGTGTCAGCTCGCCGTTGGCGACCGCGGTTACCACTTTCACGATACCGCGCACCTGCTCGGTGAGGTTGGCCGCCATGACGTTGACGTTGTCGGTGAGGTCCTTCCAGGTACCGGCCACGCCAGGCACCTGCGCCTGGCCGCCCAATTTTCCGTCGGTACCGACTTCGCGGGCGACGCGGGTGACTTCGGCGGCGAAGGCGTTGAGCTGGTCGACCATGGTGTTGATGGTGTTCTTGAGTTCGAGAATTTCGCCCTTGACGTCGACGGTGATCTTGCGGGAGAGGTCGCCGCGGGCGACCGCGGTCGTTACCTCGGCGATGTTCCGCACCTGGCCGGTGAGGTTGCCGGCCATAGCGTTCACCGAGTCGGTCAAGTCTTTCCAGGTTCCGGCGACGCCGGGCACGTTGGCTTGTCCACCGAGCCGGCCTTCGCTGCCGACCTCGCGGGCCACGCGCGTTACTTCGGCGGCGAAGGAGCGCAACTGCTCGACCATCGTGTTGAGCGTTTCTTTGAGCTGCAGAATTTCACCGCGGACGTCCACCGTGATTTTGCGCGACAAGTCACCGCTGGCAATGGCGGTTGCGACTTCAGCAATGTTTCGGACCTGGCCGGTCAGGTTGCTGGCCATGAAGTTGACGTTGTCGGTCAAGTCTTTCCAGGTGCCGCCGACACCGGGCACCTGAGCTTGTCCGCCAAGCTTTCCTTCGGTGCCGACTTCGCGGGCCACGCGGGTGACTTCGCCGGCAAAGGCGTTGAGCTGGTCGACCATGGTGTTGATGGTGTTCTTGAGTTCGAGAATTTCGCCCTTGACGTCGACGGTGATCTTGCGCGAGAGATCGCCCCGAGCCACGGCGGTGGTCACCTCGGCGATGTTTCTCACCTGAGCCGTGAGGTTGCCGGCCATGGAGTTCACCGAATCGGTCAGGTCCTTCCAGGTTCCGGCGACGCCGGGCACGTTGGCCTGACCGCCAAGGCGGCCTTCGCTACCCACCTCGCGGGCCACGCGAGTGACTTCGCCGGCGAAAGCGTTGAGCTGGTCGACCATGGTGTTGATGGTTTCTTTCAACAGTAAGATTTCGCCGCTCACGTTCACGGTGATCTTTTTAGACAAGTTGCCGCTGGCGATAGCAGTGGCAACCTCGGCGATGTTTCTCACCTGACCGGTGAGGTTGCTGGCCATGGAGTTGACCGAGTCAGTCAGGTCCTTCCAGGTTCCGGCAACGCCAGGCACCAGAGCCTGGCCGCCCAGCCTGCCGTCGGTGCCAACTTCGCGCGCCACGCGGGTCACCTCCGAAGCGAAGGAACGGAGCTGGTCAACCATGGTGTTGATGGTGTCTTTCAGTTCGAGAATTTCGCCCTTCACGTCGACGGTGATCTTGCGCGAGAGATCGCCGCGCGCGACCGCGGTCGCGACCTCGGCGATGTTCCGCACCTGGCCGGTCAGGTTGCTGGCCATGAAGTTGACGTTGTCGGTGAGGTCCTTCCAGGTTCCGGCGACACCGGGGACCTGAGCCTGTCCGCCGAGTTTGCCCTCGGTGCCGACTTCGCGAGCCACGCGGGTGACTTCGCCGGCGAAGGCGTTGAGCTGGTCGACCATGGTGTTGATGGTATCTTTCAGTTCGAGAATTTCGCCCTTCACGTCGACGGTGATCTTCCGCGAGAGGTCGCCGCGGGCCACCGAAACGGTTACCTCGGCGATGTTTCTTACCTGAGCGGTGAGGTTTCCGGCCATGGAGTTCACCGAGTCGGTCAAGTCTTTCCAGGTGCCGGCGACGCCGGGCACGTTGGCTTGGCCGCCCAAGCGGCCTTCGGTGCCGACTTCGCGAGCCACGCGGGTGACCTCTCCGGCGAACCGGTTGAGCTGGTCGACCATGGTGTTGAGGGTTTCTTTGAGCTGGAGAATTTCACCGCGAACGTCCACGGTGATCTTGCGGGAGAGGTCACCGCTGGCAATGGCGGTCGCGACTTCGGCGATGTTCCGCACCTGGCCGGTCAGGTTGCTGGCCATGAAGTTGACGTTGTCGGTGAGGTCTTTCCAGGTACCGGCGACCCCGGGGACCTGAGCCTGTCCGCCAAGTTTGCCTTCGGTACCGACTTCGCGAGCCACGCGGGTGACTTCGCCGGCGAAGGCGTTGAGCTGGTCGACCATGGTGTTGATGGTGTCTTTCAGTTCGAGAATTTCGCCCTTGACGTCGACGGTGATCTTGCGGGAGAGGTCGCCGCGGGCCACGGCGGTCGTTACTTCCGCGATGTTTCGTACCTGAGCCGTGAGGTTTCCGGCCATGGCGTTCACCGAGTCGGTCAAGTCTTTCCAGGTGCCGGCGACGCCTGGCACAACGGCTTGTCCGCCCAAGCGGCCTTCGCTGCCAACTTCGCGAGCGACGCGTGTAACTTCGGAAGCGAACGAGCGCAGCTGATCGACCATGGTGTTGATGGCTTCTTTGAGCTGCAGAATCTCTCCGCGGACGTCCACGGTGATCTTGCGCGAAAGGTCGCCGCTCGCTACGGCGGTTGCGACCTCCGCGATATTCCGCACCTGGCCAGTCAAGTTGCTGGCCATGGAGTTCACCGAATCGGTCAGGTCCTTCCAGGTACCGGCCACGCCCGGCACTTGCGCCTGACCGCCCAGCTTTCCATCGGTTCCCACTTCGCGGGCGACGCGCGTTACTTCAGAAGTGAAGATCCCCAGTTGCTGAATCATGGTGTTAACGATGTTGGCGGAACGGAGGAACTCGCCTTCGAGCGGCCGGCCATCGACGTCGAGCCGGACCGTCTGGGTAAGGTTTCCTTGGGCGACGCCGGCGATGGCGCGCGTGACCTCGGCCGTCGGGCGGAGCAGGTCTTCTACGAGAGTGTTGACCGAAATCTCCATCTCGCCCCACGCTCCTCGCGACTCGTGGAAACGGGTCCGCTCTCGCGTGCGGCCTTCTTTGCCAACCACCTGGCCGACGCGCTTGAGTTCGTTGGACATGTTTTCGTTGGCGGCTACTATCTCGTTGAAGGTGTCGGCTATTTTGCCTGCCAATCCGAGCCATCCGCCCGGAAGACGCACTGAAAAGTCCCCGTCCCGCATCGTCTGCAAGCTTGAGAGAATGACGCGTAGGTCGGCGGCTGACATCTCCGCGCGTCCATTCCGATGTCCGTTGGTCTTCGCACTCACCTTCGGATCTTCGCCGGCATTCACCTCGGCAATGGCGCCCTGGTCTTTCTTCATCTTATCTCCCGTAACGAATGCGAACCTATGGATGTTCCCGGAGAGAGGACCCCTCAGGTCTCTCCTGTCGATGTAGCCAAGTCAACCCGAGACGCCTGCTTAAAGAGGAGCACAGCTAACTACTAAGTCTACCGAAACCAGGTTGATACCATTGGCGATCGCGGTGGTCTCTCAGGTGTTCGCTGTAGTTTGTCTAGGTAGTTACACGTACTGTCGGACTTGGTTAGCGACAGCGTCTTCCAGACCGATGCCTTCGGCATAACGAGCCGGGCGTCTAGGCCGCCCGGTTCGTGGTTGCCGTGAATGTTCAACTCCCTATGATCAAGAAAAGGATGGGCCGAAGAGAAGCAAGGAATCCAGCAGTGGTTAGCAAGGCCCTCTAGAGTGTCTCACTCTGGTAGCGCCACGCGAGTCCGCCAGCCTTACCGAGCACCTTGTCTTCGATACGCTGCCGGCGAGACGCCAACCATGCGCACAAACCAATTAGAGAGATGGCTCTGTGACGAGAAGCCGGACGATAATGCCACGTCGACGATGGGCAGGTCGGTGTCGCGCAATAGCTCGCGGGCGCGCTCGATACGGCGCGCCAGAACGTACTGGTGCGGCGATTGGCCCACGGCGCCCTTGAACGCGCGCGGCAAGTAAAGCGGGCTGATGCCGACTTCTCCCGCCATGGCTTCCAGGCTCAGGTCACGATCGAGATTTTCTTCCACAAACTCGATGAGCCGCCGCATCTTCGGGCCGGACACGATTTTTGCCGCCGGTCCCGGCACCACCCGCGATCGCAAGCAGTGCTGCCGGGCAAGGTGCACGGCGATCATGTGAGCCAGCGTATCGACGTAGAGCCCGTCTTCGACGGTGCCATCCCGGAGGGCGGCGGTAATGGTGATCGCGAGCTGTTCAAGGAGAGGATCGAGAATGGCGAAGCGCGGCACCAGAGGCGCCTTGGTGGCCTCGCAACCGTACATTTCGCCCACCGCCGCTTCATAGATCGACTGGCGCAGATAAACCTGCAGAATCTCGGGATGGCCGGAATGCTCCCATTGCGTAGTCGCGCCACCGGGAGTGAAGCAGAAGCGGCGAGGACCGATGAGGGCCTTCTCGCGCCTGGTTCCCTCCACTTTCCGGGCGACGGCGGTCGGGCGACACAGATGATAGATGAGAGAGGGATGCCCGACAGGCGGCTCGGTGGCCTCGAAAGGAGCTTCTTCCAGGATGGCCGCGTAGAGGGAGCGCCACCCGATCGCCGGGCTGTGTGCGATCAGACGATTGTCGCCCCGGAGGGCCCGGCCGTGGGTTTCCGCCACGGTAAATACGTTACCAGTATATGTAAGCATGTGTGCATTCCCGGTCCCACACACTGCCGACCCTTGGAAAACCTCTGTTGGCCGCTATTCTACACAACGACTGTTGCAGGTCAAGTCGGAGAACTGAGCGCTGCTAGCGGATGCCAGGGACACATTTCGTTCCCTGCATACCCAGGTTCGCTGTACGACTTTGTGACTATAGTCATAAACCTCTATCGAGTGATAGATTTGAGGCGCTGGAGCCCGGGGTCTACGGAGCCCTGAAGGGTAGGCCTAGTCATGATTCTGTTCAGAATAGTGAAATTTATGCAAGCCGGACGGGGGCTCGATCCAGTACCTTTTTTGCTAAACGCATCGAGGTGAAGGAGAAGCAGATGCATCATGTGTCCAGGGTAGACGAGCGGAGCGCCCAGCCGCCCAAAGGGTATGAGAAATACAGCAGCGGCTTCGGGCGGGCCACCTACGTCGACCAGGCGATCGGCTCTGTCCACATGGGCGTGGGCATCTGCTATCTCGATTCCCCCGGGGCCATTTCGCCCCACGTGCATTCCTTCGAAGAAAGCTTTTACCTATTAAGCGGGAATCCCATTCTGCAAATCGGTGAACTGAGCTACCGAATGCGTCCCGGTCAGTTTGGCCTGATCGGCACCGGCAAGCCGCACGCCTGGCGCAACGCGTCGGGCGCGCAGGCCCGCTGGCTCGAAATGCAGGCGCCACAGCCGCGCGCGCTCGATTACGGCCGGGATACTTTTTTTACGGCAGGCAATGGCTCCTGGCAGGCCGCACCGATCGAACCCCCAGAGCGGATCGAAGGACTGCTCGGCCATTTTGAGCAGTGGGCCTTGCCCGGGCCGGGCGGCCCCTCGCAAATGGAAGGGTTTAATCCGACGACGGGAGTGGCCATCAAGATGTTTGTTGACCGGTCGTTCGGCGCGATTCACCAGTCGTTGTTTCTAATTCAATATGCCCATGGAGCAAAGATTGATGCGCACGACCACGCCTTTGAGGAATCCTATTTCATCGTGAGTGGACGCGTGCAGGCTGTTGCTGATGGCCGGAGGTACGATTTGGGGCCTGGAGACGTGATCTGGACGAGTGTTGGGTGCATTCACAGTTTTGAGAACACCGGGACCGAGCCAGTGCGCTGGATCGAAACGCAAGCTCCGCTGCCACCGGCCAAAGAAGTGTTCCGTTTCGAACGGGAGTGGGCGCAGTTGGAATGACTTGGGGAAGCAATGTCGACTGCTTATCCCGATCCACTGCGGAGAGGAAGGAGATCAGCGATGCCTGAGCATGAAGAAACCCAGACCGTTGAGGTCAACGGCGCGGCGCGCACGCAGCCGTTCACTTCCCGGGAATTTCTCGAGAGTCTCCGCGACGGACGCGAAATCTGGATCTACGGCGAGCGAGTGAAGGATGTAACCACGCACCCCGCCTTCCGCAATACCGTGCGGATGCTGGCGCGGCTCTACGACGCGCTGCATGATGGGCGGAAGTCAACGTTGTGCTGCAACACCGACACGGGCAACGGCGGCTACACGCAGAAATTCTTCAAGGCCTCGCGCAACCCCGAGGAGATGGTGGGCGCACGCGACGCCATCGCGGAATGGGCACGGGTGACCTACGGCTGGATGGGCCGCAGCCCGGATTACAAAGCGGCTTTTCTAGCGACGCTCGGCGCCAATTCTGATTTCTACACGCCCTTCCAGGAGAACGCCCGGCGCTGGTACAAGAAGGTGCAGGAGGAGGTCACGTTTGTAAACCACGCGATCGTGAATCCGCCCGTCGATCGCAACAAGGAACTGGCCGAAGTGCGCGACGTGTACATGCACGTCGAGAAGGAAACCGACGGCGGGCTCCTGGTGAGCGGGGCCAAGGTGGTGGCGACCACCTCGACGCTGACCCATTACAACTTCATCGCCAACAACGGCGCGCTGCCCATCAAGACGAAGGATTTCGCGTTCGTGTGCATCGTGCCTACCAATGCGCCGGGGCTAAAGCTGTTCTGCCGTCCGTCGTATGAGATGACCGCGGCGGTGATGGGCAGCCCGTTCGATTACCCGCTCTCGAGCCGCCTGGATGAAAACGATTCGATCATCGTGTTCGACAAGGTATTCATTCCGTGGGAGAACGTTTTCGCTTACGGCGACATCGACAAGGTGAACAATTTCTTCCCGCGCTCGGGATTCCTGCCGCGGTTCATGTTTCACGGCTGCACGCGGCTGGCGGTGAAGCTTGATTTCATTGCCGGATTGCTGCTGAAGGGAGTGGATGCGACGGGCTCGAAGGATTTTCGCGGCGTGCAGGCGCAGGTCGGCGAGGTGCTGGCCTGGCGCAATCTGTTCTGGGCGCTGACCGATGCCATGGCTCGCACGACGACACCATGGACGCCGGGCTACGTGCTGCCGAATCTCGATTACGGATTGGCGTATCGGGTGATGTCGAGCATCGCCTACCCGCGGTTGAAAGAAATTATCGAGAACGTGCTGGCGAGCGCGCTGATTTACCTGCCCTCGCACGCCAATGACTTCAAGCACGAGGAGACGCGGAAATATCTCGACCAATACGTGCGCGGCTCCAATGGCTACTCGGCTCTGGATCGAGTGAAGCTGATGAAGCTGATGTGGGATGCCATGGGCACCGAATTCGGAGGCCGGCACGAGCTCTATGAGCGCAACTATTTCGGCAACCACGAAAGCATCCGTTTTGAAACCCTGATGGTGGCCGACCTGATGGGGCAGTCGGCCAAATATAAAGGTTTTGCGGAGCAGTGCATGAGTGAATATGATCTGGACGGCTGGACGGTTCCCGACCTGATCAATCCCGACGATGTCAGCGCGGTCATGAAGAATGGAAACCGTAAACCATAGCCGGAACGGATCGAAGCGTATCGAAGGCGCTTGCTCATTTGATCCACGCCAGTTCCGCCACGCCCTGGCGCGCTTCGCCAGCGGCGTGACGGTGCTGACCGCGCAATATGAAGGACAGACGCACGGCATGACGGCCAATGCCTTCGTTTCCGTGTCGCTTGATCCGCCGCTCGTGCTGGTGTCGCTCGACAACCGTTCCTATATGCATCGCATATTGCCCGACGCGGGGCGTTATGGCGTAAGCGTGCTCGCCGAAGAGCAAGAGCGCTTGAGCAATCACTTCGCCGGGCGCACGGCCGAAGGCCTGCCCGTTCGCTTCACCACACGCAGCGGGATGCCGCTGCTGGAAGGAGCGGTCGCCTATTTTGTGGTGCGGGTGCTCGATACACATCCCGCGGGGGATCACACGCTGTACATCGGTCGCGTGGAGCATTTTGAATCACGCGACGACAAGCCGCTGCTCTTCTACGCCGGGCGCTATCAGCAACTGCGTGAAAAACTAAGCCCTGTCTGCTGGCCGCAGGACGAATTCTCGCTCTTCTCGATTGGCAACATCGACCCGCCCATTACCTAAGGGTCCAGGCAAGAATAACTTCACAGCTGGGGAGTGAAGGTTTGGTGCCTATCGGCCTGGAAGCGCGGGGGCGAACAAGGGCGATCTAGGCGAAAAGTCCGACCAAAAGGGAGACCACACCTGCGCCCAGGCAGGGCCACAGGAGGTAAACAGGCCAAGGCGACAGACCGTGCCGGGACCGCACCTCCAGGTACTCGGTCGGCAGTTCCCAATCGCGAGGGTTCGGAAGAAGCGGAATGCCTTTGTGTCCAAGTTCGATCAGCTTGCATTTGATATGGGACGCCAAGAGCACCGAGGCGCCGACCAGCCACAATCCCCATGCCAACAGAGGATTGTGGCGGACGATGTAAGCCAGCAGATGGATATGGTCTCCCATAGGATTCTTCTCGCCTCAAGCTCGACAGCCTCAGCCCTTGCTTACGCCAAGCTGAAAACGACGTCGATCGTCGTGTCCACTTCCACTGCTTCGCCGTTGAGCATTGTGGGTTTGTAGCGCCATTCCTTGACGGCATCCATTGCTGACTTCATCAGGAGCGGAGGCCCGGAAACATATTGCAGCTCGCGGATTCCACCGTCCTTTCCTATGATGGCGTGCAGGATCACTGTCCCGGCAACGTGTGCCGTCTTGGCAATCGGGGGATATTGGGGCTCAACCTTATTGATCAGCGAAGCGGCCTCCACGTTGCCGCCGACGCGGATACGCTGCGGACCGGAGGGCGGTGGTGGCGGCGGGCCTGCCGGACCGCTGCCGATAAGGCCACCAAGCACGTTCCCGGTGCCTCCGGAAACCCCTTCGTTGTTGTTGGTATAAATAACCGGCGCCTCATCTTTCACGACGGCGACATTTTTGGGAATAACGGTCGGAGCGGTCATCTTTTGAATATTGATGACCTTGGGCGCCCTGACTTCCACTTTCGGCTGTGCTGGAGGGGGCGGAGGCGGCGGAGCGGGCGCAACAAGAAAGGTATTCAACATTCCCTTCGGCAACGCCTCGGTGTAGATCAAGGGGACCAGAATTAGGACGCCCAGTATGGCCGCCTGGATCGTCGCTGAAAGCGCGACCGACCACGGCTTGTGGGTCTTCTGCACGTGTCCAGACACAACCAGTTGGTCGAACATGTCACCTTCCTTGTTGGGCTGGGAGCCAAACGAAATGGGCCGGTCATTCCTTTGGCAAGGATGGAATACGGCAAGCGATGGGGCCATACCCCGAAGCTACTAGTGGCCAAAAAAATTTCATTTACGGCCCTATCTAGGGAAGCGCCGACGAAGCTAAAGCGAAGATCTCGAGATCGCGCTCAAGGAGCGCGCGATGATGTGCACCAAGGGGAGAAGCGCGATGAAACACCTCATACGACGGCACAGATGGCCGGACCGGGCGGTTCGGTCAGCAGCTTTGTCTATCGGCGCAGCACTGCTGGCGGCGCGAGGCCCGCATTGGCACGCCGGCGGCGCCGCGATTTCGATGATTTCTTTTTCCCGGAACGTCCCTTCAATCGATTGTTTTCTTGCTGGAGCGCAGCGTTTTCTTTCACCAGCTGGTCCCTTGCCTGGCTGGCTTGGTCAACTCGATTTCCCATCTCCCCGAGCTGCTTCTGCAAATCCAAAACGTGCGCTTTCAGCTGGTCGTTTTCCTGCCGCGCTTTGCTGTCTTGGCAGGCGGTAAGCGACCAGGCGGCAGCCAGGGCCAGCAAAAAAAGGATCCGTGGGCACTTGTTCACGATCGTTCCTCTATAGAAGACCGCTGTCTAATGCTCCATGATGCGCCTTCGGGCATGCCTTTGGCAAAGGTAGCAGCGAGCACGGCGAGTTTTCCCTCCGATCGGGGTTTGGTTTTCCGGTGGACTCCACACCGGCGTTTTTCGCTGCCCCAATAGGAACGAAAAAGCTAGCCGACAGCCCTGCCTGGGGATGGAATAATTCCCGAGAATCCTCGGTGAATTTTCTGAACGGTTCGCCTGGGCTGTGTTCGAAAGAAGGTCAGATGCCGGTACATGAACATGAAATGGCCTGTTCTTAGGGCGGACCCGAGCTTGCGGCCGCCTCCGATCGCTTGGGTAGCGAAGCCTTGCTGTGAATCGACAAGGAGAGAATCCGCCGGAGTTGCTCAAGACCGCGGCTGAGATTCGGGTTTTCGTCTGCCAGCCAAATTCGCAGAGAGCCGCTAATTAATATAAAGAAGTGCTGGGAGGCGATTGCGGTATCCACGTCGGCCGCCAGTTTTCCAGATGACTGGGCCTGCGACAACAGACGCTGATAACGCCCGATTACCCGCTGCCGGTCTTCATAAAACTCACTTGCCAGCTTGCCGCGATAGAAAAACAGTTCCGCAAGGAGAATTCTCGACAACTGCGGATTCCTCAAGAAGCTCTTATAAAAAATCCTGGCCACCGAAACCAACTGCTCCAACAGAGGCTCTTCGCAGTTCACCTGAGCGAAAGCCTTTTGCGAAATCCTGGCAATTTCATCGTTGAAAATCAGGAACACCAGATCCCGTTTATCGCGCGCGTACAGAAACAAGGTGCCTTTGGCCACCTTTGCCCGCTTCGCAATGTCTTCGGTGGTAGCGGCGTCGAAGCCCTTGATGGTGAACAGTTCAGCCGCAGCCTGCTTGATTCGAAGGAGCTTCTCCCTTTTATTCTTTTCGCGCTTGCCGTCGTTTGCCAGCCGAGAGGGTGTCGCTCTATCCATCAGTTCTCCGCCGATCCATGAAATCCCAAATTTAGAATACCGCAGTTTATCCGCGATGAGTGGAGTCTGGCCCAGGGCGGGTACCGGCGCGATAGAAATAGTCCTCAATTTGCCAGACCGGAATCTCGGCTCGCAGCGGCGGGAGAACAAGCCGATCACCGCGTGCCGAGGGTTTCAGGCCTTCGGGGGGTGTTTTTTGACGTAAATGACCTGGGTCATAATTTAATACCCCGGCACGCCGCCGAGGCCATGTTCCTGCATTTGGTCACCATTCTGTTCCGCGAGGTCAAGTTTGTGCAATCCGTTTCATTAACCGTGAAGTAAAGTCACGCGCAATTTCAGCACAAGGAGTCGCGAATGGGGCGGGTGCGACCTGAGTTTCACGCCATGACGAAGCGGGCCGCACGGCAAAGCGAGCATCATTTTCCCAACGGCGGCCAAGCCTGACGATAACCAATCTGTCGATAAGCAGATAGGGAGGGGGTCGAATGTTCGCGAAAACGCAAGTTTGGAAGCGGGCCTCGATTTGGGCGCTGAGCATAACACTCCTGGCAGGTGTAGCCGGAGTGAGGCCAGTGAAGGGACAAGGTGGTACGGCAACGGTTTCCGGCACGGTTACCGATTCGTCCGGAGGAGCGATCGCGGGCGCCAAAGTAGACGTTCGGAATACGGGAACGGGCATTACGCAGTCGGCAGCCACCGACGCCCAAGGACGCTACAGTGTGGCCGATTTGCCCATTGGAACCTATGACCTGCAAGCCGCAAACGCCGGCTTCTCCACGGTGATTCACACAGCCATCGAGGTGACCGTGGGTGCTCATCCGATGGTAAATTTCGCCCTGCAAGTTGGACAAACCCAGCAAACCGTTACAGTCGAGGGCCAGGTTTCACAAGTCGAAACCCAATCCACCTCGATCTCCAATTTGATCGAGCCGACGCAGATGCGCGAGCTTCCGTTGAATGGCAGGAATTTCGAGCAACTGCTGACGCTTTCTCCCGGCGTCGTACAGCAAATGGGAGGAGCAACATTCTACGGAACCCAGTCGAACTATTCTGTGGCCGGCTCCAGGCCCGAGGGCCAGGCGTTTCTGCTCGACAGCACCGACATACAGGACTTCTGGAAGCACGGCACCGGCGCGGGCTCGACCGGTACTTCTTTGGGCGTCGATGCCATTGCCGAGTTTCAGACTTTGATTAATACCTACAGCCCGCAGTATGGGGGAAACGGCGCCGTCGTAAATGCGGTTACCAAATCGGGCACCAATGATTTTCACGGCTCGGGATACGAGTTCTTCCGCAACGACGTGCTCGATGCGCGGAACTACTTCGATCCATCGCAGATTCCGCCATTCCGGCGCAACCAATTTGGCGGCACTCTGGGCGGCCCTATCAAGAAGGACAAAGCGTTCTTCTTCACCAACTATGAAGGATTGCGGCAGCTGTTCGGGCAGAGTGCTACGGTGGATGTGCCCGACCAAAACGCTCACAACGGTCTTTTGCCGATTGGCCCGGGCGGCGCCTTAGTGAACGTGGGCGTTTCGTCAAATGTGGCCTCGACTCTGGCCTTGTTTCCATTACCTGCTACGACCGGTCTTACCCATCTGAACAACGCGACCGAACTGACCAAGGGAGGGCTTCCGACCGGAATTCTGGTGGGAACCGAAGTCGCCAATCAGGTGGCTGCTGAGAATTACGGCATCGCACGGTTCGACTACACATTCTCGCCCAATGATTCTCTGTTTGTTCGCTACGGAGCCGACCGGGCCAACATTGTGAATCCTTTTCAGAACCCGGTGACGCCCAGCATCAATATTCCTTTGTGGCCTGAAACCGACACCACGAACAATCAATATGTGACCTTCGAGGAAAAGCACATCGTTTCGGCGAGCGTCATCAACTTGGCGCGCTTCAGCTTTGTGCGCACCATCGAGACACAGACCGTTACCGGCGACACGGTGCCTCTGGAGTTTTTCTCTCCCTCGCAGCGGGAGAATGGCGAGATCACTTTCCCGGGTTCGCTCAGCACCATCGGCGCAAACGTACTCGATCCTTCGGTTGAATTGCAGAACAAGTTCATTCTCGCAGACGATGTGATCTGGAGTCACGGCGCACACAGCCTGACCTTCGGCATGGGTGTGGAGAGAATTCAGGACAACACCAGCGGGCCATTTGAAGAAGGAGGAGTCTGGACCTTCTCGAGCCTTCAGAATTTCCTGACCGATAAGGCCACCCAAATCGTGGGAGCGCTTCCGGGGCAGGCGGATGCCACGGGCAATCTGCGGGAACTTCTGCTGACGCCCTATTTTCAGGATTCCTGGCGGGTGTCCCAACGTTTGACTGTAAATCTGGGCTTGCGCTGGGAGCCCACCACGAACCCAGCCGAGTGGCACCACGTGATGGAAACGATTGTCACGCCGCCCCTGGGCACGGGCGGGGTTATCAACACTGGTTCGGGCGCCAATGGTTCTTCTCCCTTTGATTTTCAGGTGGTTCCGCACGCCTTCGCGCAGAACCCGTCGACCTGGAATTTCGATCCAAGAATCGGCTTTGCGTTCGATCCCTTCAGCGATCACAAGACCGCGGTTCGCGGCGGCTTTGGCATGTTCCACGACGTGCTGGAGGCCCGTACGATTTTGCCGGGCTATTGGCTGAATCCGCCGTTCGCGCTGGGAGTCCAATTGAATCCTGTGTATCCCTGTGCATTTTGCGGCGGGGGAAGCCCTTCGGCGGTGACGCAGCAGCAGGGACTGGATTACCAAACGAGCAGCACGCCTTACGAGATGCAATGGAACCTGAACCTGCAGCGCGAACTGGCCGCGAATACTATTTTGACTTTGGGGTACGTGGGATCGCGCGGAGTTCATCTGATTGAATCCCGAAATGTGAATCCCGAAGTGCTCAGCCCCGGATCGACAGCGGCCGCTCCTGTTTTCGCTCACCTGGGGGTCGGCTCGAACGGATTGGAAACCATCATTTCTAACCTCCCTCTCTGTGGGTGTTCCAATCTGAGTTTCCTGTTTGAAAAACTGCCCACGGCTATGTCCAACTACAATTCGCTGCAGGCCAGCCTCAATCATCAGTTCAGCCAGAACTTTCAGCTGCAGGTGGCCTACACCTACTCGAAGTCGCTTGATGACGGCTCGATCACCTACGGCCTGGAAGGCACCAACGCTTCCGCGCAGAACCTAGAGAATCCTTACAACGGGGGCTCGATCGACTACGGGCGCTCGACTTTTGATCGCACTCAGAACTTCCGCGTCAGCGGGCTTTACAGCTTTCCGTTTAAAGCAAGTAAGTTCATTCAGGGATGGCAGGTAAGCGGAATTCTTGCGGCGGTCTCTGGCCCTCCCTTCACCGTTTTTGACGGCTTCAACGACGCTGGTGAACAGGGATGGACGGGAGCGCTTAACGGAGAACGCCCCAACTTGGTTTCCGGCTGCAGCGCGAATCCCATTCTGGGGCAGGTCTCCAATTCAGTCGGCTTTGTGGGCCGCTGGTACAACCCGTCGTGTTTCGCTCCGCAGGCGGTAGGCACGCTTGGCAATCTGGGGCGGGACACGCTGATAGGGCCGGGCTTTACCAATTTTGACTTCGCGCTGATCAAGAATACGGCGGTGCCGAAAATCTCGGAGCAGTTCGCGGTTCAGTTCCGGGCGGAATTCTTCGATATATTGAATCATCCAAACTTCAATCTGCCGAACCAGAACGTGTTCAGTCAGACTTCGACCAAGGCCACAACCGCCGCCAATTTCCTGACCCAGTCTGTGAGCACCAGCGCTTTGGCGGGCCAGATTACGTCCACGGCCGGCAACGAAGTCATTGGCGGCGCACAACGCGTGATTCAGTTTGGGCTGAAATTTTGTTCTAGCCGGAGACCTAGCGAAGATCTTCTATCCCGGGGAACCCGCGGGCCGCCGGAATCCGAACCCGCTGGACGGTTCAGAAGGTTGGCGAAGTTTTGGTTTTTCCGGTCAGCGAACTTCTGACGCGAAGGGCCGGGCGATGAAAGGAAACTTCCGACATGGCTGAGTCGAAAAGCTGGGATCGCTCCTATGAATGGAGAGCGGTGACCCTGCTAGGGCTTGGCTTCGGATTGGTGGGTCTGGACCGCTGGATTATCGCTCCGCTGTTTCCGTTCATGATGAAAGACCTTCACCTTAGCTACCAGGACCTCGGAAACCTTATTGGTATCTTGGGAATCTGCGGGGGAATATTCGCCGCGGTGATGGGAGGTGTTTCAGACAGAATTGGCCGCCGGAAGGTTCTTATTCCTGCGATCATATCTTTCTCAATTCTCTCGGGTTTATCCGGCCTGGCGGCGGGCCTCATGAGTCTGGTGATCGTCCGCGCGGTTATGGGGGTGATGGAAGGCTCCTATTGCCCGACGAGCTTTGCCGCGACGAATGAAGCATCCGAGCCGAAAAGACGCGGGTTCAACCAGGGGATGCAGCAATGCACCTTTGCTCTGTTTGAACTGGGTTTCGGACCCATCATCGCCACCCAGTTGCTGGCCATCGTGCCGAGCTGGCGCTGGGTCTTCTTTCTGGTGGCGATACCCGGGCTGCTGGTTGGCACGCTGATGTACTGGACGATTCGTGATCTCCGGCCGGTGAAGGGATATTCGGCAGAAGTGGTTGTTCATCCCTGGGCCCAGATCTTCCGCAGCCGCAACATTGTGTTGTCGATGGCCGGATTGCTCTGTGCGATGACCGGTGTCTTCGTGATCAGCGCGATGGTCCCTAACTATCTTGTTGATTATCTGCACCTGACCCCCACGCAAATGGGATTTGTGACATCGGCCATCGGTTTTGGAGGATTTCTCGGGCAGATCGCGGTACCCGGGCTTTCGGATATTTGGGGCCGCAAAGTCATGGCGGTGGCCAGTTTTGTAGCCGCCGCCTTGTTGATCCGAATTTTCATTGCCACCGGTGCGAATCCGGGCGCGCTGTTTGGATTGTTATTTGTAATTTCGCTCTTCTGCCTGGGAGTGATTGGACTCATTACCGGGCCCATTTCAACCGAGTCCGCGCCGGCGGGACTGGTGTCGTCAGCCATCGGAATCGTAGTGGGTTCCGGGGAGGTGTTCGGCGGCGGAATCGCGCCATCGATTGCCGGCTACGTGGCACAGCACTATGGCATTCAGAACATTCTTTACCTGGCGATGTGGGGCGTCGCGCTGGGGATTGCAGTGTGTCTATTCCTGAAAGAGACTGCGCCCCGAAAGCTGCACCGGCCCGGGGAGCGGTCCTTGGAGACCGAGGCTGCCGCTCTGCCGTAATCGGAAAAAGGGCACAACTGAAAGGGGAAGGGCAATGTTTCATCGTGTAATTTTTATGGCGCTGTTTATGGCCACTCCCCTCGCCACTCTGGCGCAAGCCAATGCCGGCCAGCTTGCGGCCAACAAGAAACTCGCGGAGGACTTTTTCAAGTCGGGAGCACTGCAACATCCCGACGAGGTGGCGGATAAATTCCTGGCGCCCGATTACCTGCAGCACAATCCGAGGTTTGTGCAGTTTAATCAAGAGCACCATTTGAGCGGTAGAGATGGTTTCATCCAGGCGATCAAGAGCGGCATTCTCGCGTCGTCGCCGCGTCCCGGTGAGGCTGCACCACCACCACCGCCGCGCAGCGAGGCGTTGGCGATAGCGGAGGGAGATCTTGTGACGATCGTTTGGAAGCAGACGCTACCGGAGCCGGGCGATCCATCCAAAACATATGAGGCATTCACCTTTGATGCCTTTCGCGTCAAGAACGGGAAATTCGTCGAGCATTGGGACGGAGCCATGTTGCTGCCGGCAAGCTCGCCGGGAAATTAGCGGCTCTAACCAGGATCCAAAGCCACAGACGATGGGAGGGAATCATGAACAGGCGGCATTTCATTGGGTTGGGAACGATGGCGGCGATAGAAGCGGCGATCCCCGAAAAAGTGGGCCGCCTGCTCGCGAGCGACGCGCAGGCCGTGCCCGGGGCGACCGTCAGCACCACGAACGGGAAAGTTCGAGGCTTGTTGCTCGAGCGGGTGCAAGCTTTCCGAGGAATTCCGTACGGAGCATCGGCCGAGGGCCATGCCCGGTTCCTGCCGCCTTCCAAGCCGCAGCCATGGTCGAAGGTGCGCGATGCCTTTGAGCTCGGACCCAGGGCTCCGCAAGCCCCGGCAGGTTTGATTCCGGAGGTCGCTGCCGTGGACCGCAGCGAACCGATGGGGGAGGACTGCCTGGTGCTGAATGTGTGGACGCCCAATCCGGGCGACGGCCAGAAGCGCCCGGTAATGGTATGGCTGCATGGAGGCGGATTCTCTACCGGATCGGCGGGATTCACCATCTACGACGGTGCCCGTCTTTCACGCAAACACGACGTTGTTGTCGTCGGCGTGAATCACCGCTTGAACGTTTTCGGATTTCTATATCTAGCGGAGATCGGCGGAGAGAAGTACGCCCATTCGAGCAACGCGGGAATGCTCGACATTGTAGCGGCGCTCGAGTGGGTGCGTGACAACGCAACTGCGTTTGGCGGCGATCCCGGGAATGTCACCATTTTTGGCCAATCCGGCGGAGGCGGGAAAGTCAGCACGCTCATGGGAATGCCCGCGGCGCAGGGATTGTTCCATCGAGCCATCGCCCAAAGCGGAACCGCAATCAAGGGTGTGCCCCGAAACGAAGGAACCAAGACGGCGGAAATCATCCTTGCGAAATTAGGGCTGAAACCCAATCAGATCGACCAGGCGCAGGGAGTTCCCCGGGAACAATTGCTCGCCGCGATGGGGGCAGGCGGACCGGCCGGCAATCAGGCATTGAGGCTGGCGCCGGTGGTTGACGGGCGCACGCTGCCCCAAGATCCGTTTTATCCGGCAGCACCGGAAATGTCAGCGAACGTTCCTCTGCTGATTGGCTCGGTGGCAACGGAGATCGCTTTTATTCCCGGCACGCCTCTGGACCCGATCGACGATGCCACGTTGCATGAAAAGGTGACGCAAGCGCTTCACGGAGCCGACCAGGTCGAGACAGACAAATTGATTGCCGCATATCGAAAAACAGAACCGCAGGCCAGCAATATCGATTTGTTCCTGCGCTTTGCCTCCGACAACTGGATGTGGGGAAACGTGAGCGCGGAGTCGGAGAGAAAAGCGGCGCTCGGGAAGGCGCCTGCGTATGTGTATTACTTCGATTGGCGCTCGCCGGTCCGAGGCGGCAGGTTGGGAGCGTTCCACACGTTGGAAATTCCGTTCGTCTTCGAAAATGTAGACGTTGGAAAGTCGATGACCGGATCGGGACAGGACCGCTACGCGTTGTCGGATGAAATGAGCGGCGCCTGGGCGGCTTTCGCGCACAGCGGGAACCCTAACCACAGCGGCTTGCCGCACTGGCCTGCGTTTAATGCCACCGAGCGCCCAACGATGTTCTTCGACAACGATTGCAGAATTGTGAATGATCCGCGCAGAGAAGAACGCTTGGCGCTGCAGGGGGCGCAAACGGCGGTCTGAACGGCTTGGGGGCCTTGTGGCCGCCGGCGAACATCGCAGCGCCGGTTGCGATCATTTTCCTACGTAACCGATGGCTCGCCCCGCGAGCCCCACGCCGGCCCACAGAAAAACAGAGACTACAGCGGCGAGCTTCCGCAAAGCTGGGGAGAGCTTTGAGTCCTCGGCCGCGGTCACCTGGCCATACCAGGTGAAGGTGTAGAGGACCGCCAAGAGGAGGAACAGCATTTTGTAACGAAATGCCGGATTGCCGTACATTTTTACGGATTCCGAAGAAAACAAAAAGAAGCCCGAGACCAGCATCATGGCCAGACCTACCAGCATGCATGGCCGCACATCTCTTGCGAGTTCCGAAGTGGGTACCTTGCGGAAATCGATATTCAGAAGCCGCAGATTCAGCAGCAACACCGTTCCGCCCAGCAACCCGAGCCCCAGCAGATGAAATATCTCGACGAACGGGAACAGCCACACAGAATCGCGAACCCCGTGTCCGAACCAGGTGTAGTCGATCCACTGGCAAAACTGCATCGGCCAATTTTCTATCGTTTGCATTTAGCCCGACCTGTCATGGGGGCGGAAGTGCATACGCAATGGCGCGCCCCGCGGCAATGATGGCAGCCCACACAACCAGCGAGAGAATCGCGGCCAGCTTGGCGCGGCCCGGTGTTTGGGAATCCTGATCCCAGCAGGCGATTCTTCGTCCCACCGTGGCGTTGAACACCAGGACGTTCAATCCCGCGACTGCCAGTAAAATCATTTTTACCTTAAAAAAGATCGTCGAATAAAACGAGACGGGATCGCCGCAGAACAGAAGCATACCCGTGACCATCATGATTGCGAAGCCGCCCAGCAGCCAGGGGTTCAGCTCCCGGATCACCTCGGACGCCCGCCGCCGAGTCATTTGCAGGCCCAACAAGCGCAAATCCAAAACGATGGCGAAGCCAAGAAAAAGTGTGAGCGTCAACACGTGCAAGGTTTCCACGATCGGCTCCGCCCAGGTCGACTCGCGAAGCGTGGTGCTGAAGCCGGTGTTCGCAAGCCACTGCAGAAAGCTGGAAATGCTCATGCTCGGTCCTTGTGCAGTCCAAAGCGAGCGATGCAGTACCGCTTTCGGTTTGGGCTGAGTGCCAAGCCGCAATTGCTCCAAACGAACAGCAACCGGGCGCTCAGCGGGGCTGGTGGGTCCGGCACGGCGTGGGATCCCAACCCGAGGCATCCGGGATTTTCTTGAAGTGCGTACTGGTGATGAAAGGCTGAATCAAATATTGAGGATCGGTGACGACCGAAGTGAGCACGAGCCAGACGTCGCCGTTCCGTTCTTTGAAGCTGTCGAAGTATTCTTCCAGAACCGCGTTCGCGCTATAGGGAACGCCGTTCTTTCGCAGATATCCCGGCTTCATGCGCGTCGTAATCACCCGCAGGTAGCCTTCCGCCGAGTTGGCCGTCAGTTCGTCCTGACCAGGTGCGGCCGCCAGCACGCGCGGACGGGGGCCATCCCAGCTGGCGAGGGAATAACCCTGCCACTGCGGCGCCTCCGATTGTGCCGCGGCGGCGTCAAAATGCAGCCGCCGCGTTTGGGTGCCTGAATCGGTGTCAATTCTGAGCGTGTGATCATTTTCCCAGTAGATATGCAGCCGTCCGGGAGTTCGCATCAACCCGGCCGCGCCGTAGGAGCGGCACTGATTCCCCTCGGCCTCATCCTTCGCGGGATCCCAGCTTTCGGCGATCATTTTTCCTTCCGGATTCAGGGGCACACTCGAATAGTCCCCTTTGTCAGGCACGATCATGCGGAAGCGCCAGTCTTCGGTCACCAGGGACACCCAGTAGCCGGTCAGATCGAGCGGGGCCATCGCGTGCGGCGTTCGCGGGTCCGCAATCTGTGCGCCGCGGGCCGCTTGAGGCCCCGCACCTGGCTGGGCACTCAGGTATGCGGCTACGAACAAGGCCACGATGAGTGCGGCGGCCCAGTGGCCCGCCGCCGCGATTTTTCGCAGGGTCTTGAGAATCCTCATTTCAACTCCGGGAACACGGCCATGGTTTGATCCACGACTATTGAATTACGCCTTCCCACTTCCATCCATCGGACGGGCGCGTGATGCTCTTGATGCGGATGCGGTGTTCGGCGGGATCGCGGCCGGGATTGCCGACAATCACCACCCGATCACCGGGCTTCAGCGTATCGCGCGTCACGTGCGCCTGGCTCAATTGCGCCCCTCCCCCCCACTCGATCGACCACATCTGCATGTCGCCTTTTTCATCGGGCGCTTCCACCTTGATGAACGAATGCGGATTGCGCCACAGAAATTCCTTCACGCTGCCGTCGATCTTGGAGGTTTGGTCCACAAAGTAAGTCGCGGCGAAGGAGTGGTGCCCGCACGCGTCACCGGCGGCCGCCAGACCTGCGAAGATCATAAAAAGTAAACCGATTACCTTGCGATCCATTAGGCGTTCTCCTAGACGAGCCTCACAATTCCGCGAGCTCGAGGCTCTTATTTTTGGGCCTTCGCATTCACGTTCTGATTTTTGAGACTCTGATAGACCGCCGACACGAACATATCCGTCGTCCAGAAGCCCTGATCGGAGCCATACAAACCGTCATAGTCCCTGGTGGGCCGGGATTCCTTGACTGCATCGAGCGACATGCCCTTGTTGATCATGTCCTGAATGCGATCGCGGATGATGATCACCATTTCCTGGTAGTAGACGACATCCGCCTGGTCGCAGATCCGGCCGTGGCCGGGAATTACCATCGTGCCGCCTTCCTGTTTTTCGGCGGGAATCGTGATCTGGTAGATCAAACGGTTCAAGCCATTGATGATTCCTTGAATGCTTCCGCCCCGCTGTAGGTCGATGATCGGATAATTCGTGGTGGTGAAAATGTCCCCGGTACTGACCACGTCGGAACGCCGGAAGAAGACCATGCTGTCTCCGTCGGTGTGGGCAGCGGCCTGATGGATCACTTCAAGGGCCTCGCCGTTGAAAAACAGTTTCTTTTCGGGGCCGCTATAGGCGTCGGTGGGCCAAGCTTTTTCCGACGCTTTGTCTTTGCCGTCCGGAGCACTCATACGATCAAGAATGCTTTGAAAAGCGACGATGGTGGCACCTTCGCCGGCGCTTGCTCCGATGTTGCCCACGACATTTCCGCCGGTAATCGTGCTGCCTTGTTTAGCGATAGCTTCGTTGCCGCCGGTATGGTCCTGATGGATGTGGGTATTAACGATGTAGCGAATTGGTTTGTTCGAAAGGGAACGGATGGCCTCAAGAACTTGGCCGCTCATCGCAGCAAGGCCGGTGTCCACCAGCAATACTCCCTGGTCGCCGACCTGAAGCGTAATGTTTCCGCCAGCGCCGAAGATCGCATAGACATTGCCCTGCACATGTATGAGGTGAACTTGAGCGGGCGGATTGGACACGCTATTGGCGGTTTCCTGTGCATCGCCTGCCGGGGCCAAAGCCAGGGCAAAGCAAAACACCGCCAAAAGCAGGCCCGCCAATTGGCGCATCCATGCTCGCTTAGCTGGAGCGTCGGTCACCAAAGCTGGAACACTCATGAAGGGGCCACCTGCGCCGCGTTTTGGGTTGACGATCATCGAGGCTCACCGATCAGAATGCTTTCCCTGGGAGCGCGGCAAGGTTTTCATGTTCTTCATCTTAGCGATGTATTCCGGGTACATCGTTTGCGCTCCCCCTCGTGCCGCTTCCGGAGGGATTCCGTAGTTGGCCGGGAATTCCGCGAGAAATGTGTTGGTTCCGGGCAGGTGGGCCGGAACGACGCCTTCGGGGCGGTCTGTCTCGTTCACGGCCTCGCAGGGATAGGGATCCATGCGTTGTTGCGGGTCATAGATAAAGTCGGTCGTCCGGATGAACGGTTCGCTCAGATACACGGGATCGTAGATAACCACCGCGACCGTCAGATAATTCCCGTGCCGCATGATGTGAGTGCTGACGATTGCTTTTTCACTGCGGGGAATGCCATTGCGGCGGATCCAGCCTTCTTTGAGATGGTCGGTGGTAATGGCGAGAATATCGCCTTCCCATTTGGCCGTTGAAAAGCCCTGCCAGGTGTGGGGCGCGTAGTCGGGAGGGTGCGGGCGTCCATCCATCCAGATGGTCTGCTCGGGGGACTGCCAGGAAATATGGGTGTGAAAGGCGATCACTTGCTGGGTATCCCGGTCGGTGTCCTTCCAGATACGCAGCAAAGCAGGACCGCGCCAGGCATAGTCGGACGGATGGGGCCGGCACTGGTTCTCCGGGAGCTCAAGCAGCGTGGCCGCCCAGGTGTCGCCCCGCAGCCGGGCTGCGTCGTTGATGGGAAGGCCGAGGTAATCTCCAATTTCCGGGCCGGGAATCCGCTCGGGCTCGTCCTCGTGAAAACGGTTGTCCCATTCGCCGGTTGGATCCATTTGCGCCGATACCGGCGGGACCAGAAGCATCAAAAGCAGCAGCAACGGTCCAATAAACTTCAGCTCGGTCCAGCCCATCCTTCCAACTCCTGTCCTCACCATCTGAGCGGCACCTTCACCGGCTAGGATCGACCTTTCAAGCCGCCAGCCTAATAATCCACGCTCGGGAAAGATTGCAGAAAAGTCACTTTGCTAGACAGATTCATGACCTCAAACGCAGCCGGAGCCTAGTTTGAATAGGGTCCCGCCGGTCAGAGCGCCATCGTTTCACCAAGCACTCGAACCCTCCCTCGTCGTACCTGTAATGCTGACTATAGTCATATATTAAGTCAAGCCGCTTCAAGAGGTCGCGAACGGGAGAACAACGGAGGTTGTAGCTCGGTTTGGAAACGGAGCGACCAAAGAACGCGTGGGCAAACCACAGGCGCGGCTCCGATCAAATCCAAAGCCGGTAGGAGAATAACAGGAGACGATCGGGCTCCGAATCAGGGCCGGCCAAAATGCCCGGTGCCTTGTTCACATTTAAATCGCTCTTCAAGCTTCGCGAAATCCACTGGATCGCTATTTTATTAGTGTCAGTTCTATAGCTTATGACTGGATTGCTATGGCAATCGCTTGAAGAGCACTAGCTAGACCACCGCGTTTTGCCTTGTCCGGCTTCCGGTGAAAGAACAGCAGATGGAGATGGCGGCACGGTTTTCACATTGCGAGAGCCTGGAGGGATTTGCTTTGCTCTTGAAAGCCACAGCGTATTTCTGCATTGCACAGCCGGTATTGCTCGCTCGCCAACCGTAGCCATAGCTCACCTGCCTTGGAGTCTCGGATGGGAATGAAATGAGGCTGTCGCTCACCTGAGCCCGGTCCGTGGAAAATGCTCGCCCCATCTGGAGGCGCTTCGACTGGCAATGTCTAGGCGTCAAGCCATCGACGCTTAGCGGTCACAATCACGGCGTCGTATTCTGAAACGTGCGATTGTCCCTGTGGGACGCGCCCAGAAATTCTGGGGCAATCCGGCAACCGCTTTCAACGGAAGAAGGGGAGGTTCTCTCTCAGCATCGGCAATTACTGCGTAACAACTGTCGGCGTCGGAGCGACTGAAATTGGTAAATCGACTGGGCGCGCCTGGGAAACCCCTGAAATCTCTGCCGAGTGCATAGGAGCCTTCTCTTCGTTCAATAGCGCCAGCTCAACCCAGATGGCCTCTAGCGTTGCCAGTTGCTCGGCTTGACGCTTGTGATCGGCCCACCACAAGGCGATTTCCAATCCACCCAACGCGACGATAATGACAATGGCTTCCAGCATTGAGATCCCTCATGTGGATGTTCAGTAAGCTACGTGTATTCAATTAAATACGGGAGATATTTACCCCGAGCCGCGCTTCTTTCGAGGGATACTGCACAGAAAGCCTAGCAAGCGGGAATGTCCTGGTCAAGAGGGCGGTTTGAGGGCGCTTTGGAGACCAATTTCGGAGCTCACCGAGCATCGTGAATAAAAGGCGAAGATGCCAACTTGCGATTGCCGGCCTTATTATCGAGACACGCGGCACACGCCCCGGGCGGTGCTCCAGAGTAACTCATAAGAACCTGTGCCAAAGCGAACAGGCCCTTTTCCGTTATCCGAATACCGTTGAAGGGAAGCAAGTTTCTATAACTTCACCATAGGCCCTTTAAGGCAGGCGTGACGCAATTCCCAAGGGCCGATTGGTGTCTGGAAAGCACCCGCGGGCAGTCAGGATACCGGTTTCCTTCAATATCGAGAGAGTTGGTAGGCGCAAGAGGTCATCGGGGTACATGACAATATGATTATGCTCCTGCTCCGATGGCCCTTCCCGTTCGCCATGCGGATCGTAAGCTGGATGGAAGACACTGCGGCCCGCAAAGAACGCCATTCTTATCGACGAAAACCCTTGGGGGACTGAACGAAAAGGTGGATTTCGAATCGGGGATTGATTGCCATTGCATCGACCAAAGACGCTGGAACATCCGGTGGACGCGCAAACGAGGGCTTTGCGCGCGAACTTCCGCCACATTGAAGGAGAGAATGGTGGCTGTGGGCCGCAGCGGGCATCATTACTCTTCTGCTCACCATCGCCCTGGCCTCCTTTCTTCTTCCTAACGAACACTCTCATGAAGAATCCAGTTCGCCGATTGTGTTGCCTCAGGCCATCCGCGGGCTGGTGGGTTTGGTTTTCCTCTTCGATCTTTACACGATCTATCAGCATCTCCTGATCTACCGGATTCGCCGTCAGATGGTCGAACGGGAAGAGCTATTTCATCTGATCAGTGAGAACGCAGCTGACATGATCGGCGTCGTGGATATGGAGGGGAAGCGAATATTCAATAGTCTCTCCTACCAGAAAGTGCTGGGCTATTCGCCCGAGGAATTGCAGGCCTCGTCTGCGTTCGAGCAGATCCACGCCGATGATCGCGAGAGAGTCAAGAAGGCGGCGGAGGATGCCCACCGCTCGGGAATTGGCAAAATGATGGAATACCGAGTTCGCCACAAGAACGGAACCTGGCTGGTGCTGGAATCGACATCGAGCGTAATTCTCGACGCCGAGGGGAAGCCTGAAAAACTGGTGATTGTGAACCGCAACATCACGGACCGCAAAAGAGCAGAGGAGGCTCTGCGGCGCTCCGATGCGGATTTTCGTTCCGTGGTGGAAAACGCCCCCAATGGAATTTGCCGCGCCAGCGCCACCGGAGAATTTCTGCAAATGAATCCGGCACTCCAGAAAATGCTGGGTTATGAGTCGGCGGAGGAGCTGCGAAGGAAAAATCTTGGGAGCGACATCTTCTGGCACGCCGCGGAATACCAGCGTTTGACCGAGATCCTCACCCGCTCGAAAGAAGTCAAGGACATCGAGATGGAATGGAGAAGGCAAGATGGCACGCCTATCACAGTGCGGTGTTCGGGCCGCCGCATCGACGCTGAAAACGGCGTTCCGGCATATTTTGAAGTGTTTGCGGAGGATGTAACTGAAAAGCGCGCGCTCGAAAAGCAACTGCGGATGGCCCAGAAAATGGAAGCGATTGGAAGGCTATCGGGTGGAGTTGCGCACGACTTCAACAATCACCTCGGCGTAATCATCGGTTACAGCAGAGTCTTGAAGAAGGCATTGGGTGCGAACAATGCTCTGTGTGAGCATGCCCTGGAAATCGAGAAGGCTGGACAACGGGCAGCTTCCCTGACCAAGCAGCTACTAGCTTTCAGCCGGCAGCAAGTGTTGAGTCCTACTGTCCTGAGCCTCAATACACTCGCCTCCGACATGGAAAGTATGCTTCCTCGGCTACTGGGCGAAGACATCCAAGTGTTGCTAGCGTTGGATCCTGAACTGGGAAGTGTGCAAGCCGATCAGAGCCAGATCGAGCAGGTCATCATGAACCTGGCTGTAAACGCGCGTGACGCTATGCCCACGGGCGGAAAATTAAAGATTCGGACCGCCAACGTGGAGCTTGACCAAACCTACACACGGACACATCCGGGTTCCAAGGCCGGGCAGTACGTGCTCTTGGCGGTGACGGACACGGGAACCGGCATGGACTCCGCGACACTCGCGCACATCTTCGAGCCGTTCTTCACCACCAAAGAACAAGGAAAGGGCACGGGACTGGGACTCGCCACGGTGTACGGCATCGTGAAACAGAGTAGTGGGTACATTTGGGTGGACAGCGTGCCGGGAAAAGGCACGACGTTTGAAATTTATCTCCCGCAGCACGTGGGGCAGCCGGCCGTGGAAGAACAGAAAGTAGATTCGGGGGAAAAGCTGTGCGGTTCGGAGAGCATTCTTCTTGTGGAAGACTCGCAGCCGTTGCGAAAGCTTGCGCAAACCTTTCTCGAGGCAGCCGGATTCCGCGTGTTGTCGGCAGGAAGCGGTGAAGAAGCTTTGGAGGTGGCGGCACGCTTCGGAATGACAGTTGATCTCTTGCTGACCGATGTCGTGATGCCGGGCATGAACGGCCGTGTTTTGGCCGAACAATTGTTGCCGCGCCAGCCCGGAATGAAAGTGCTCTATATGTCGGGGTATACCGACAGCTTCATTGCCGGACAAGGAGTTCTGGATCCGGGAATCCATCTCCTGCACAAGCCATTTACCGAAGACGTTCTCATCAGGAAGACCCGGCAAGTATTGGATTGGGATAAGAAACCTGTGCCCGCTTCAAGCTCGGTGGCCGAGTTTGCTGGAAACGACGTCCGCTTGCGCCGATAGAGGAACATCGCGATGCAGAAGCTGCTGGTTGTAGATGATGATGAGGCGTTGCGGCGCTTGATGCGTATTGAGTTGAGCGACGTCTTTGAAGTCTTCGACTCGGGCGAGCCGGAACGGGGTTTGGCTCTTGCCCTGGAACACAAGCCCGACGCCATCTTGTTAGATCTGCGCATGCCTAAGTATTCCGGCTATGAGCTCCTTCAGAGGTTCACGACTTTGAGCCACACGCAGAAGGTTCCGGTGATTATCATCAGCGGCGAAGGTGGCGGTCAGACAAAAGCGCACTGCAAGCAGCTTGGAGCGTTCGACTATTTCGAAAAACCCATTGACTTCGAGGCGCTGCGGACCTGCCTCGGCCAAATCGGAAAGACTCGGGGGTTTGTTCCACGATCCGAAGTGCGGATAGCTTTGCGCGTGGGCCTCAAGCTGCGGGGCACAGACGGTCATGGAGATAAGATTGAACTCGAAACGACAACTGAAAACGTGAGTCTCAGCGGCTTCCTTTGTACCTGCGCGAACGAGCTGTCTATCGGCTCGGTTGTGGAAGTGTATCTTGCGAGCGGAATGCACTACGCTGGCAAGGCCAAGATCGTCCATTCGGATTCAAAGGCTGCTCCACTCCGGCACTGCGGATTCCGCTTTACCGAGAAGGGTGAATCCTGGGTGCTGCAGTAAGTTTTCGGGTGGACATGACCGGAGTGCCCGGGAACCGTGTGAACAAGAAAGACCTCAGCGAGCGGGATATCTGCTCCAAGTTCATAGGCCCGGTGGCAATGCTGCGATAGAGGCCATCGCCAAGGGCTAGGACCGAATCCTCGTCGTCATGGCCGCTGGCGCGGGCAAGACGTATACCGCCTTTCAGATTATCTGGCGATTGTGAAACGGCGGCCGCAAGAAACGCATACGATTAAACCCGTGGCATGCGATGACCCTGAGTGATTCCCATTCCCCTTCGCCCGGCCAGTAATTTCTTAGGCACTTCGCTCACCTTCCCGCGGCAATTCAGTGAAAATAAAGATTGAGGGACTTATGAACTGCTCGAAGTGCGGGGCGAAGTCGGCGGGTGCGGCGTTTTGCCGATCGTGTGGTGCGCCGATTATAGGGTTTTCGGTGAATCGCTCGTACGCTCAGCAATTAGAGCCGCCAGGCAGGCTCGGAGAGCTGAAGTGCGCGGGCTTCTGGCGCCGTGCGGCTGAGGCTGCGATTGATATACTTGTACTCGCTGTCCCTGTTGCTGTGGTGGTCTCGTTTCTTTCCGTGTGGCAGCAAACCTGGCCCGAATTCCTGAAGCTGAATCCCGGCCAGACGCCGGCAGAAATGTCGGCTGCATTCGGCCATGACTTTCTCGTGGAAGTCTTTGGGTTCTTCCTCTTCAGTTCCTGGCTTTACTTTGCTTCGATGGAGAGCTCCAGTTGGCAGGCGACGGTCGGGAAAAGGATGTTGGCGATCCGCGTGACAGACCGGGAGGGGAGACGAGTAACCTTTTGGCGCGCGAGCCTTCGCTTCGTCGGAGGCCGTCTGCTTTTTCACGTGCCGGTATACGGATTACCGTACTTCACGATTGATTGTGTCTGTGCAGGGCTGACGCGGCTTAAGCAGGCGGTTCACGATATGGTAGCCGGCTGCCTCGTCATTAGAAGCGACGAATTCTAGCCGGGCCTTGAATCACACCAGAAAAACTGTTGAAGCCGTGCTAGCAGGGCACAATCGCCGATCTAACGGCGCCGAGGTTACGCGCTCTGAGCACTCCGGCGCTCATCGTCGGCAGGGTCGTGCAGCTCTCCGCACAACGTTAGCACTCGCTGCCACCTCTCACGGATGGACGGAACCTACCGCGGATTTGAGGATTTCTGTGTGCTGAACGGCCGCGGGACGGATGAAAAATATCGCGGCAGCTACGAAACTTCGGTGATGAAGCGATTCGGGCAGTTCGCAAACTCGACGAATATCAATGAGGATATGGAAAAACTGTTCACCCTGATTTCTCTAAATTGTGCGCTTCGCAATGGCGACGCACATCTGAAGAATTTCGGGATTGTTTACGACGACGTTCAGGGCGAAGCCCGGCTCGCGCCTGTCTACGATCTTGTGACGACTTCCGTCTACCTGCCCATGGACAAGATGGCGCTGACTCTTAACGGCACCACTAAATGGGCGAGCGCGAAGGAATTGCAGCGCCTGGGCGAGAGGCGCATGGGAGGCACCCCTGCCCGCGTCAGGAAGATACTCGAACGCATCCACGATGCAATTACGGACACCGCTCAGGAACTTCGCACCTACATCAAAGACCGCCCTGACTTCGAGGACATCGGCAACCGCATGATCCATGAATGGGAGCAAGGCGTTGCATCGTCGCTTAGGGCGGCGTGAGAAGGACCTCCATGCAGGATTGGTGTTCCCTCCCGCTATCGAATTGGCTCAGGACCTTGCGGCACTTGGCTTACGTCGAGTTCTTGAGGAAAGCGACCATATCGAGTGTGCGAATGAAGATTCTTTCCTGGTGCTACCTGTTCGAGTTCCGACGCCCCCTGGTTTTAGGGTGCTGATTTGCGATTCGGCGTAGTGGACTTTTAGAATCTCGGACCCGTAGACGATGACGTAGTTGTCGAGTTAGCTGTTTGTGCTCTCATCGTGAACGACCTTGTGAGCCGTTATAACCTACGTCGGTTCTGCGGATTGTTTCGTTCTTGGCGAAACTTGCTCTCTTGCAGGTAGGGCAAAGACTGGGATGATTGCGGACATTATGAGCGCTGAGATTGTCTTGCTCATTGTTTCCTCCAGTGGAGTTTAATCACTCCGTCTCTAGAATTCCCAATTGCGCCAACTCTGAACGACGGATTGCACTCCTTTATCGCTACCAGTTCTCAATCTATGCTCAAGAACTTCCTTGTACTCCTTGACTGGTTCCAACAGCGGAAAGCAGGTTACCAAGCTGTTAAGGATGATGTCGCCCGCCGCTAAAGATTCCGTTGCAGGTCGTTGGGCCACGCTACGGGCGAATTCTCTTGTCTTTAGGCTGAGACCGTTACCTGTCAGACCCGCATCGGTAAGCTTTTTGTGGTTTTCATCATCATCATCTGTTTTTTCTAGAATTTTGATCACATCATCAATAGTCGTTGTGACGGTCGTTGATACAGCGCTAAAGAGTACTCGCTCATCATCTGGAATCCGATCCACGAGAAGAAAAATCATCATTGCTCTGAGGTCTTTTAAGAATTGGATAAGGACGTTGCGTCCCTCGTCCCAGGCATTTAGAGCACCTGGACCAGGCCATCGAACGCGATTAGGAGGCGCGGTTTCATTAACTTTCGGGTCTTCAGTTTTATCTTTCTTCGCTTGGTCCTCGACTTCGGTCACATTATCGACAGAGGGCGTCTTGGTCGGCATTTCGTCACCTTAGTACGATTCAATAAATTGCCTCGCACTATATCCCGGCGATTTCGGTTTTGGGCTATCGTAAATTGACAGTCGACTCCAGTCGAGCCAATTGTAGCCAACCCGAACCTAACCAACCTATGTGCGTCACTCATTCTTTCCGTGCCCGCTGTTTAGATCCTTGTTAACTGTGCTTCTGGATGATCAGTTGTGCGCACCAGCATGTGAGCACTTTTGCTCATCTAGACGGCCTTGATCCTATCAGTCTACGATTCACGCCCACCGAACAGGGAGCTAACTTTCAAAATGAATCACGCGGAGTTCGTCGAGTTGCACGCCCAGTGCATCACTGCAATGCGGGCTTACTTTGTCGAGGCTGACATAACAACTAGGATGTTGGCGAAATGTACCGTAGAGCCGCTTCCGTTGACCGAACGCATGAGTCTGCTTGCCCAGGAAGTTATAGAGACTGAAGCCCAAACGAAATACGTGAGTGCCAAGCGGCTTCTCCACGATGCAGCGCGGCTTGGATACGGGTCTACAGAATGAACAGAAGGTGACGAAAGGTAAGACGGTCCAGCCTGGAAGACAGTGTTTCATCTTATGAACCGAACCCTCGAGCAGACATACAGATCTCTCCTGTCCCTTTGCCACCCATACGGATGAAAATACCTTTGTCTATGGAAAAGTTACGCCCCAATCGCAAATGACCGGTTGCCGCACAGAAGTGGCAGGGGAGGGGATTGCCCGTGCGGGCGCCAAATGCCATTGACTCTCTTCGGCGAAACTGTACAGTTCAGATGACTGAAATGGAGTGTTTATGTCCACCACCCGACCACGGGCAAGAACGGCACGATAGTGGTTTCCGCCTTGCGGAGTTCCCGCGCGAATTTCGGGAAGCTGCTGAATCGTGTGGAGGATGAACGCCGGTCGCTCGTTATCGAGAAGCGCGGCACCCCCCGGGCGGTGCTGCTCAGCATCCGCAATTACGTCAAGCTCGCGGCGCCGGAACCCGAGGTACTAAGGATTATTGGCGAAGAGTCGGTAAAGAAAGGCACCCACACCCTCACGTCCCGCCAGATCGACCAGATCATCAAGGCAACCCGAGCGCAAAAGAAAAAGCGCTGATGCTTCCGCTCCGTCTGGTCATTGACACCAACGTGCTGGTTTCAGCTGCCCTGAAGCCGGAGGGCCTCCCGCGCACCACTCTTGTGCTAGCCGTTACCAAACCCGCGCGTTTCTATGTTTCGCGGCCCATTTTGCAGGAATATGGGGATGTGCTCGCACGCCAGGAGCTGGGCATTCGCAAAAGGGTACGCCAGCAATTGCTGCAGCTCACCAGGAGCCACAGCTATATCGTCACCCCGTCCCGCCGCCTCGAAGTCGCCGGCGAGCCGGATGACAATAGGTTTCTCGAATGCGCTGATGCCGCCAAAGCTGACTATCTGATAACCGGCAACCAGAAGCATTTCCCCAGATTCTGGAAGAAAACCAAGATTATAACCGCGCGCGAATTTATTAGCCTTGCCGCGCCTCATTTAATAAAGTAGACATATTCAGAAGGTTATACGTCAATACTCAGTTGCTCGCAGGATCTATGCGTGGCGGCATCAATCCCGCAAAGTCGATCTTCTTGACGCAATCCGTTTCGGAAGATGGCAAGATTGAAGGGACATCAAACTCCTTGAGCGCCATAGAAATACAACCAAAACCTCTTTTATGGGGCGTAATCCGTCACCGGCAAATTGGTTTGCATTCGTTCGCGATTGCGGGCATGGATCAGCCATGAAACGGCCAGTCATCGTTTATTCAGGTGCACACCGCATTCTGAAGCAACCGTCACATTGATAAACTTGGAATCGAAGTCTTGGACCTAAGAGATCGCGTTCCGGTACATCGGGATCAAATCTGATTTTGGCTCGTCTTGCCTTGGCTCGCAGACAAGCTGGTTACGCTAGAAGAAACCATCGAGAAACGCTGCTGCTTCATCCGAGATGCCGACGATTTTGTTCGTTGCCTGGCGATAGAATTTGAAATTGAGCTCGCTTTCCGGCTGGCCGTCATTCCAGTCGGTAAATTGTTTGAGTTCGCTCCGCCCCAGTGGCTTCTTTGCAAGCGCGGTACTTTTGACGGCGATACTCACGCGGGGCGTTTGACGGGCGCCTCCGCCTTTCTTCGCGATTGCCTCGGCGCAAGTGACCGCGCCACGCGCGATGAGGCCTCGCCCACCCTCGTTCTCGCTTGCGAAGACGAACACCGTGTCGCCCTTGGCGATATGCTTGCCGCCATACATTGTTTTCTGCGCGGTAAACACGAACGTCTTCGCCCGCAGATCGTGAACCTCGGCTTTAATTGCGAATGCCATGATTTCGTAGGAAGTGATTGAATTTAAACACGATAATGTATTTTATCGCGTTTAAGAGTCAACCGGGATCAGAGGCGGGGAAATTCGTCAGTTTCCAGAGTTATGTCCACTAAATTTCCAAAGAGCTGTTCAGATGACCATGCTTGAGAAAGATATAGTGAGCAATATCCTCATGCTCTTTGGCTATCTGCCATGACTTTCACTGATTCGCGAAATGTCTACCGTCCTTCTCCCGATGTCATCCTGCAGGCGCACGGGATGAAGGCGGAGCTGGTGCAGTGAATTTTGTGGGTTGGTGTTGGGGTTTTCGGGTGTTTCCCGCTAAAGCATTGAAAAGAATGGTAGGCCCGTGCGGGCTCGAACCGCAGACCTCCACCGTGTCAAGGTGGCGCTCTAGCCAACTGAGCTACGGGCCTATTACGACTTAGAGGAAACCTCTCTAAAAGTTACTCTAAACTTTTTTGAGCGTCTACAACACTGTCCGAACAAACAATTGGCCCCAACCGACTTCAGCTTATTACGTGCGCTCTGGGATGCTTGCGTAGAAATCTCATCCGCAAGGTAGTTTCCCGTCCGAGTCAGAGCATCAGCCATGTGCGAAGTGTTCGTGATGTTATACCAGTCAAACATTCGGCTGCCTTGGTGCCCCGTAATTTTCATTGCAACCATCTGCGAGACCCCATATTGCGAGCTGTTGATCTGCGTTGGTCGTGGGGATGAAGCCGACGATATTGCTGGGTTTCATTATCCAAAATCTCCAAGCCGAGTTTATCACAGGTCTTGTTCCCTGTTCGACGCAGGTTGGTGGAAACGAAGATGGGTAGGTTGGCTCGACGAAATCCGGACTTCGGCGTGTCTCGAATCGGCTGCCGCAATCAAGATGCTTGCAAACTGGATCGCTACGTCCCCGATCTAGCCGAGGATCAGTTTCACGTCTGGATCACGGAGTACCATTTTGTGCCAGCGATTATCCTCGGACTCGCGCTTTTTGCTTCGGCGGATTACCCTTCCTGCTATGGGGCATTTTCTTGCGGACTGTCTTGGGGCTTCATGCAACTTGGCTTGTAAACTCGGCCACGCATCTTTGGGGTTCGCGCCGCTTTGAGACCAGGGATCGATCGACCAATAGCTGGTGGGTGGCGATTCTCACTTTTGGCGAGGGTTGGCACAACAACCATCATGCCCACCCCGTCTCGGCCCGGCACGGTCTGAAGTGGTATGAGATTGACTTCAACTGGTACGGCATCTGGACTCTCAATAAGCTTGGACTCGCCTCTCACGTATACCGCGCCGAGCTGCCGGCCCCTCAACAGCCCAATGAAGGTGGCCGTGCCAGTCAGAACCACCACGTAGTTTGAGCGGCGAACGCACCGACTAGTTTATTCCCGCAAATAATCCCGTCTCTATAATCCGAGCCACGCACGCCACATCTGGGCTGTTTTTTTCGTCGCATCGCGGCCAAAGCTATATCTCAGGCTGATGCCATCGAACTCAACCGAACTCGTGATCCCGACTTGATCATGACTCAACGGGCGAAAATCCTGAAAACCACCGCCCATACTCGGTGAGCCAAGCTGCAAGGACTGAGAGTGAAGTGTCCTATCAAAAATATCCAGGTGGAGTCCCCGCCACAGATGGGCTACCAGAAAGCTTGATTCCGTTAGGAAACGTCCGCGGGCCTCCTCTATCGGCAGGCGACTCTCCAGGGTGGGTTCAAGCTTGTATGCCGGTGCCAAAAAGAATCCGGGACGAGGGAGCGGCATGTGGAACAGTGGGATTGGCAGGACGATGAGCGGCAATCGGGCTCGCGGTACCGCAAACGGAATCACCGAGACGCTCGAAGTCTGCGCCAGAACAATTTGTGTCGTGGGTACCTGCGCTCCCGTTGGGAGACAGCTACCCAGAAGTAATCCAACCATTAAAATGAGATGATTCTGCACAAACATTCTCTTTACATTTCACTGAGGGGCGTGAAGCCGACCGAAACAGGCTAAGTGGGAACTAAGTTCTCAAACCGGCCCTTACAGTGGGATGTAACACCATGCTAGACCTGTGGAGAGCGGATATCTGTCTCGTTGAAGACACAATTTAACTTGACCACGATCACAAAGTGGTTAGTGCTACATGACTCATGTAGGGGTTCCAGGCTTTAGCGATAATCAACTTTTCTACAGTCCTGTAATTACATTGACAATACAAAAACATAGGGCCAACGTGGTTACTGACCGAGGATTCTTCAGTTCACCTGTACGCAACGGACGTTATCTGAATCACTTCTTGGCCAAGACAAGCAGCAAAGACATCCAAGGAGATGCCATGATCGAGCGCAAGGAAATATTCAAACAGGAAAGCGTCACCATCCAACGCACAGAACCGACCAGAGAAGAAATCACTCGTTTGGCTTACGGTCTGTACCTTCAACGCTACTGCGCACCCGGGAAAGATGTGGAGGACTGGCTCAGTGCGGAGAAAATGCTGAGCCGCGCAATTGTCGCAGGTCCGCTAAAAACGCGGGCCGCTCTGACAGGTCACGCCTGATTAAATTACTATAAACAGGAGACGCATCAGAGAAAAGTGTTCGAGAGGGGGCGGATTCTTACCCCTTCTCGGGTTGTAGCCCAAGACCTTCTGGATATTCGAATTTGTCGATTATCCGGAACTCGGTTTTACGGCCGGCTGTTCCTAATTCGCGTACCCCTCTTGTTAAAGGAGTAGGTCCATGTCTCATCCTCGGGTTTCCCAGGTGAGAGTAACTCTTTCGTGTCGGGAAAACTGCCCGCAAAGACACAACAGATCAGCCGAACGCGCAACAGAAACGGCTTGCGTGTAATGTGAGCGCCTGGAGTTCCGTCCTATCGCGAAGGGTCGTGTTTTCTTGTTGAGGACTTTCGGGAAGAGAGCCAAAGATGAAGAGCTAAATGAGTACCAGGGAAGGTCTATGGTCAGGATCTGGATCTATCGAAGGATAGGTCTTCAAAATCCATATTTGCGCGTCTCCCTCCCGCTCCTCCGCTCAAGCCAGATCAGCACCGCAATCGCCACAAACCACGCTGAGAGCACAAACATTGTGCACTTCCTTCTGCCTGCTGACCCGACTAGCATTCGCTCAATTCGGCAGCGAAGAGCAGTCCAGCCTGCCCAGATAGCCAGTCCAGCTTATCTCAGCTCTCGGAGGTAGCTGTACGAGTTGCTTGATCTGATCGTCGGCGGGCGTGCCCTTGTAGGAAGGCATTGCACCTTTGCCAATCATAATCATATCGGTCTGCTGGGCGTGCGTTTGCTTCTGACGTGTTACCACTTTCCTCGATGCCACAACAGGATGCACATTGACGGTTGCGCCATCAATTTGTGCGCTGATCGGTGCGGAAAATAAGTATAGAGCCGCTAAAGGGAAAAAGCTGCTGTAGCGAAACGACCGATCGTGTGATTCATATCGTCTCTCCTGTGTCGAGTCCGCACCTAAAGTTGTGATCCCGGTGCACGAGGCTAAAAGCAGGTGAGCAACACCAAGGAAGCCTGTCGACTGGTCCGCGCCCCTATGTCAAGAAGTTCGATCTGTTACTTCTGTTGATCGCCCTGATGACCCCGCTGGTAGCCAACCTCGTAGACCTTTTGGTCTTCATCCTTTTTGAAGTGTGTCTTCTTCGAGTGGTCCAGATTATGTGCGCGGTCATCTCGGCCTTCGCTCACGCCTTGCTGGTACTTCTTGTTTTTCGAATAATCCTTGTTCTGCGATATTCGATCTTGGTCCTGCGGTACCGGATAGGCCGCCGCAGCTATGGCGCCCCCGGTGATACAGGCGCCCATCAGCAGCGCCAGGGTCCATACACATTGACTCAAATTCATTTGTACTCGCATAACACTCGGTCTCCTCTTTCTTTTAGTGTTTTGAATGTTACCTGTTGCTAAGGGATTTGCTACCCATACCACGGTCCGGTCCGCTCTCTCAGATCGAAGATACGGTAGTCTCTCGAAGAGATTTCTTTGATGCGACCGGACTCGCTCTCGCGCCTGCGGTCGTTTCTCAACTCTGTCCACCCACGCCAGGATGTTCCCGTGCAGGCAGTCTCAAGATGTTATACGTGGAATTCAGGGGCCCCAGCGGTACACAGCGTTCGATAAGGCAGGTCAAGTTCTCACCGCAAGCCGCCAACTAAGTACACAACCAACAGGATAAGCAGGACGGTTCCGACAATTCCGAGGCCACCGCCCGTTCCCCATCTGGAATAGCCGTAATACCCACCGCCTCCGCCGAACAACAGCACCAGAATAATAATCAGTAGCAACATAGAGAATCTCCTTCAGCCTCAAAACGCTTTCACATCTCGGTCTGTGACCCAGATCCTACAGGCACATGAAGCGGGTTATCTGTCCTGTTCCGGACAGAGTTCTCATTTTCGCATTCAGCGGATTAGCTACAGGAATATACCCACGCAAGGTCTGTCAGTTGGTTCAGCCTGAAATGGAGAGAGGGCGCTCCCCGTTACTGAGTATTAGGGTGACGATGCTTGCCAAAGCGTATGGCCGGCTCTGCCGATAACCAGTTCCCGAGGCGCAATGCCCAGCTTCTTCACTCCTCTAACCCGGCGAATGCCGGCGGCCAAGTCGGCGCCTGAAAGACCGCCGTCGGCAGCTTCTATGCGAGCTGGCGCACGGCGCCAAGACGCAGATTGATTGTGCCGCGCGCGAGCTGACGGGACGGAACGCGAGATGAGATCGATACGATAAGACTACCATCCTGCTGGACGCCAAGCGCGGTTCCAAACAATACCCATCAACGAACTGCTCGATGGCGTGACGATAGCCCCCGTTCCCGAGTCTGCTGAGTTGAGGCTATTCAAGACCGCAGCCTTGGCGTGTTCCAAGTCGGGCAAACGAAGGACGGATTTGTGGCGATTGCGTTTTCGTCGTGAACTTGGCTTCGGCTTCATGACCCGGTGGCCTCCATGCCACCGATCAATGATCAGAGTAGTGTCGCGACTGTAAAGTCAGAGTACGACGGACACGATCACAGTGAGGTGAGGAAACGCCACCTGGCGCATCGCTCAAGGCGCGCCCTGCTTTCGAATCGCCTTACATGACTTCGGTACGGGCGGCCATGGTCTCTTCCACGATGCGGCCATCAACAAGGTGGATGGTACGATCGGCAATCCCGGCGTAGCGCGGATCGTGCGTCACCATGCAGATAGTCGCGCCCTCCCCGTGCAACTCCTTCAGGAGATTCATTACGGCTTCGCTATTCTTGGAATCGAGATTTTCCGTGGGCTCATCGGCGAGCAGGATCGACGGCTGGTTTCCCAGCGCTCGCGCCACCGCCACGCGCTGTTGCTGGCCGCCTGAAAGTTGCGCGGGATAATGCTTCATCCGGTGTGCCATGCCCACCCGGTCAAGCATCCTTGGACGCGCCTTCTGCGTTCGCTCATGGCCATATTTCGGTACGTGAGCGGCAGTTCGACGTTCTCGAACACAGTGAGGTCGCCGATCAAATTGAATGCCTGAAAGACAAAGCCGATTTCCCGATTGCGGATGCGGCTGCGCTCAGAAATAGAAAGTCTGGCAACTGGCGTGCCGTGGATTGCGCAGCCGCCTTCGGTCGGTGAATCCAGAAGGCCGACAATGGAAAGCAGCGTTGACTTGCCGCAGCCCGAAGGTCCGGCAATCGAGACAAATTCGCCGCTGCGGATTTCCAGATGAACGCCCGAAAGCGCATGTGTTTCCACTTCGTCAGCTTGAAAAATCTTTGATACGCCCTCCAGCCGCACCAGCAATTCGGGATGTGGATTCATTTTTTCCGTCCCTCCTCAGAATCGCATTACCGCAAGCGAACTCTATCGAAGTCGTCCCAGGCCGACATATCCGAAATAATGACCTATCGCCAACCGATAGCCCCTGCAAAATTTCCACGCTATTCGCGGAGGTCCGGCCCAGTTTCACTTGCACACGCACTGCTTCACTGCCGTCGCCTGCGACCTTGACAGCCCTACAGTGCTATCGGTATCACCATGAACCGGCCGCCCGGTCGAAAGGACATCGGCCAGCCGCTCGATTTCGATCGTGCCTTCCACGCTCAAGTCCGGCCGCGAGCCGGGCGGCAGCGCCCCATCGAGGGCCACGTCCACGCTCACCGTCCCGTTTTGCACCGAAGGATCGATGCGCGTTACATGCCCGACAACCGCGCCGTTGTGCGTGTCGATCAAAGCCTTTTGGCCCATGGCGATATCCTTAGCCCGAGTTTGCGATTTTTAATTCTGCCTTCAGATGTGAGGGCTGCGCGACGCGAGCAAGAATCGTTCCCGGCGTTACCTGCTGTCCGACTTCTACCACCAACTCCTGCAATACGCCGTCATCCCGGGCGTACGTGCAGTTGATCGAGTCGGTGCTGCTTCAGCATATACAGCGCGCGCTGCCCGTCATCTTAGCCTGCTGCACGGCGAGCTGCGCTTTGACCGACTGCGCAAATGTATCCACCTGCTTTTCGGCGACCTCGTTTTGTTTGCCGAGTTCTTCCGCTTTCACCTGCGATGTCTTCCAGACAATCTCGGCAGTGATGCCAAATTTGTAGAGCTGATCGTCCGGTTCGTGCTGCAACTGGGCCTGGTGAAATTCGAGCGTACCCCAGCGGCCTTCGATCGTTGCTCCATGAGCTGATTATCAAGCTGCGCTTTGAGATTGTTGTATTCCGCTTCGGCGCCCTTGAGCTGGAATCCGGCGTCAAGCACGGATTGCTGGAGTTCGGAATTGCTCAGTTCCAGGATCACCGTTTTTGCGTTCACCGGAGTACCCGGCAGCAACAGGCGTTGCTCGACCCGTCCATCCGTGGCCGCCGGAATTACGCGGATGGTT
>CAVQZU010000048.1:0-19247 GCA_963718485.1 uncultured Acidobacteriota bacterium | reverse complement strand
AAACGATTTGAGCGTTGAGCTTAAAGCTTGGCTTGTATTGAGGAGAAGTGGCGGAGATCAGCCATCCGTTGTTGCCGATCGGAATAAAAACGCCGACTTCCATCATGGGCTCTCACAGATTACGACAAATGCCACAGTTGGCATGGCTATTTAGAACGAGAGCGACAACGACATCTGGATCTGCCGCGCGCTGCCGATCGTCTTGGTGACCTGCCCCAAACTCCCGGGGCAGTTATAGAAATTCCCAGTAGTGAATGGGCCAGCACTGTTGTTGGTAGAACCGCAGAGCGCAGGGCCGGGCACGGCATTGACGGAAGATTGCTGGGGAAACTGGCTGAAGTTCGCGTTCTGAAATAAGTTAACAATCGGAATGTCAAAACTGGGATGGTTAGCCAAGTTATAAACATCGAAGCTATACCTCAACCCAAGCCGCTCTGTTATTTGCGTCTGTTTCACAAGAGAAATGTCCGCGCGGTTCTGCCATGACTGCCGGAAGATGTTGCGTTGCCCGGAGGTGAAATTCGTCTCGAACGTATCTCCCGCTGGAATAGCCCCGTTGAGTGCTCCGGGCGCGAGTAACGGCACCGTGAAACAGGATGACTTCAGAGCCGGAAGCCCCGGGACTTCTCCGGTGGCGCCAGTAAGCGCGCTCTGCGCCGTACAACTGGGAGCCAGCGGAACGACCGGATTTGTGACTCCGTCGTAGATGCTGTAGAAAACGCTGCCCACGGCGCCCGAATAGTCAACAACGCTATAAGGCTGGCCGCTTTGAATGACGACGACGCCCTGGAGGGCCCAGCCATCCGCGATTTTCCCTTCCCAAGAAGAGGCTGCGAACGGTTTCGGAAGTTCGTAATGATAATCAACGTTGAACACGTGCATGCGGTCAAAGTCCGACGGACCGTAGCCGTTTCGAGGATACTGTGGGTTGTTGCCGGTGTAAAACAGGCCCATGGCACTCTGTTCGTCGAGCGACCGGGAGTACGTGTAGGAAACGCCCGCTTGGAGCCCGTGGCTCAGCTTCTTTTGGAGATGTGCCTGCAATGCGTTGTAGGCCGAAACCCCCAACGCGGTGTACTCCTCCGACTCTGCCGCATAGCCTATGTACGGGACGCGTAAGTCAACGTTGCCACCTTCGGGAGTAACGACCATCGGCTGTCCATTCGGCAAATTGATCGGACAATTATTCGCATAGGGGCTGTAATCAGCGCACGACGTGCTCTGGACGGTGTATCCGTACGTATAGGATTGGGCGTACGGCGAACTGGATGGACTAGCGCAAGCAGCTGTTGGGCCACACAAAGGATTCGAAGGGGAAGCAATCTTGGGCTGATTAAACGGGATGGGAATAACTTCGTGACGGCCGAGGCCGTTGACATACCCGATATCGATTGCCAAGTCGTTTCGAGGCTGCCACTGAACATCCAGTGTGCTGTTCATCGTGTAGGGAAGCTTGTTGGTCGGTGCGTAATTACCCAAATAAAAGGGCGTGGCGCCATTCGCCAGACTGCCGGCGTTGGGTAAGACAATGCTGGCCGGGTTCCCCGAAGGCTGCACTGAGGCGAGGTCTGTTGCGTTGCCCCATGGATTCTCGAGTGTGGGGACACCGCCATTGGCTGCACACGCGGCGGTGACTCCACACGACAAGCTGGCTACAAAGGGTTGCTGCTGGTTGATTCCAAACGGCCCCCCCGCCACAATGTTCTGGGTAAAGGCCGGGGAGAGATAGGCGTAGAGTTCGCCGCGGTCGTAGTACATGCCCCAACCCGTACGAACAACTATTTTGCCGTCGAACTTCTTTGGGCTCCAAGCAACGCCGATTCGCGGCGAAAGACCCCATTGGCGTCCGGTCAAAGTCGAGGCGCTCACTCCCGGAGTTCCGGCCTTCGGATTATTTCCGGCGACAATCAAACCACTTGAAGTAATGGTGTCCGTCGTCGGGTTGTAAGCGTATTTCGCCGGATCAAAATTGATGAGTTCGCCATTCTTTTCCGTCAAGCCGCGGTCGTCATCAAACCGCAAACCCGCGGTGATGTTCAGATTAGATCTCAACTGAAATTTATCCTGGATATATTCGCCGGTCTCATTGGCGCGAATGTAGCGATTCGGGTTTCCAACTAGCAGCTGGGTGACATTGTAATAATAATTCGGCACGAGCACCCCGCCCATAAAACTCGTAAAATCAGGCGCCGCAATCGTGCCTAGTTGATTTCTTCTGTCGCGGACATTCAGCTGCGTATACGAGAAGCTGCCGCCGAAGGTTAGTGTGTGTCTGCCCAAGGTCCAGATGGCGTTGACGGAAGGATTAAACCGGTTCTGAAAAACTCCCGTAAATGCACCCATGAACTGCGCAGTGGCCCCGAATTCCATTCCGAACGGGTAGGAAACGGGATCTGGCTGTGCCTCAACCATGCTGATGCCAGGGAAGAGGTTTGAGCCGAAGGTGTTGATGGTACAAGCTGCAGCGGACTGTCCGGTAAGAGACTCACACGTGGAAGCAAACTGCGCCGGAGTGAAGGGCTGGCCAATCGTGCTGTAGGCCTTCTCCCGAATAAAGCCAAATGTTTCGGTGACGCTCAGATTGGGTTTTACAATCTGGGAATGGCTGAGCGAAATCACCTGGCTTCCGGCGTCAAGTTGCTGTGGGAAGCCCGCGTACATCGAAAAGCCGAAGGGGGCGGTGGTCGGGTCATGTTGATAGTAGTACTTTGCGGAAAAAGAATGCGAGGAATTCGGGTTCCAATCAAGATCGGAAACACCTTGAAACGCACGGAAAAGCGCCGTTCCCGGAACTTCGGCATCCTCAGGAAATGCCTCTTGAAGAGCGGATTGGATCGCAGGGTTCGAACTGTAAAGGCTCGGATTCGCTACGACAGACTTGGGATTTGCCGACGGAATCATGTATTGCCCGTTTGGCAACTTATAGTTGAGTAAGGTATATGCGATCGGATTGATAGCTCCTGAAGTCGGGTCAGTACCCAGCACAGGGAGGATCGTCGGGTCGCCGAAGCTTGAAACGGCGTTTGCGGCGTTCGCCAGACCCGTGAGCGATCGGTCATTTGTAAGTGAGGTTGGCACGACCGCCCTCGAGATGCCGACCTCCGCGTCCGAGGCGCGCGTGTACTGGTAGCTGGCAAAGAAAAAGAGCTTGTTTTTTATAATCGGCGCGCCGAACTTCCCCCCCGCGGTGTACCGGTGCAGCCCTGGGTTTTTCTCGTTAGCGGGAATATTCGGGTCGGCATTATAGAAGTAGGGGTCGGCGTTTAGCCAGTTCGTGCCACGATGCACGTACAAACTGCCGTGAATGTCGTTTGTGCCCGTAGCGGTGCTCACGTCGATGTGCGCGCCGCTCGTGGAACCTTGCTGGGCATCGTACATCGAAGTGTTCACCCTAACTTCCTGAATGGTCTCTGGAGCCGGCGAAGGAATCGCCTCGCCAATTCCCAGGTAAACAGACGCGCTGCTCTGCACTGGAAGCGCACTAAATTGCAGCTCGTTAGCGTTGCCCGTGCCCTCGACAAGGCGCACGGACAGCACCTGGCTCGTGCTCTTGCCGTTGAAAAGATTTCTAGCATCCACACCATTAAGCAGGAAGGAGTTGCTGGTGTCGCGCTGGCCATTGGCCCAGACAGGTTCGTTGCCCAAGCCGGCGTTCGCTCCCGTTCCACCGGGAAGCTCCGCATCCACGCCGGCAGAAAGGGTGGCCAAACCGGTGAAAGACCCCGTTGGCAGGGGGATATCATCGATTTCCGATTTGTCCATTACATAGCCGTTCGTCGTGTCGACCGCGTTGATGAGGGGTGTTTCCTGAACCGTTATGGTTTGGCCGACTTCGCCGACCTTGAGAGTGGCGTTGACGGTCGCAGTGCGGTTCGCCTGCACCTGGATCGAAGGGATATTCAGCTTGTCAAACCCCTCACGGGTGAATGTTATGGTGTAGCTTCCGATGGGCAAGTTAACGAAATCGTAGCTGCCCGACTCGCTCGTCTGAAGTGTACGAGTGAGGGTCGTCTGGTCGTTCACGATCGTCACGGTAGTGGCAGGAACCACCGCGCCAGAATTATCGGTGACCGTGCCCGTGATGCCACCCAGAGTTTGCTGAGCTTGTGTCGTGGGGATAAGTGTGAGGAGGGTCAAGAGCAATGACGCCAAATAGAGAAACCGAAATTTCTTTGACATAGCTGCCGATCCTCCAAAAGAATTCGCCGTTCGAAGGCTGACCGGGGGCCTTTGGCGGGATCCCTGTGTCAAGCATCACGGTTAGTCAATTGAAAAGTACGAGATACTTTTCAGAAAGCAAACTGCAATCTTTCAATGCAAAGGATCAGTTATTTAAATGTTCTCGCAGAATCAGCTGCGCATTTTTCCCGGAACGGGGAACGGTGCCACGCACAATGGCAGTGCTCAAATCGCTTAGCAGAGAAATCAGACCTCTCGACGCCCCGTCGGTGCTAGGCGCGCGTAAGATCCTGATGACTCGGCATCCAAGGATGAAAAAAGATTCCGCGCACGCATGCCCCGTGGGGCCGCTAGCCGAGAGCCACCGCCTCCCCACATACTTTCAATATCACTGCTAGCTTTGCTCGGTCTCAATCGGCTCGTCCTCCTCAGTGAGGTTTGGGTTCGTTTCGCAATCTATTCATATCCTATGAGATGGCCTCACCGAAGGGAAATCAACCACCGCCCGAGCACGAATAATTCCCCTATAGCGAAAAATCGGAGTGCTTGGACGCCCATTGGTTCGCAACGCTGGCGGAAGCGAGACAGGTGATCGAAGCGTGGCGTCACGAATATAATGAGAGTCGTCCTCACAGGGCGCTGGGCGAGAGGACACCGAACGAAATCGCCAGTGAGTTCGCGGCTAGCCGCGAACTTATTGGGAACCAAACTGCCGAAAACTCACTCTCCGGGTGATACAGGAAAAGGGGACCGATCATGAATCCGATTGTCGTATGATCCCGTGAACGGAACTAGGGGGCAGGTCAGTCCAATCAGTAGCACGGCTGTGCGAACGGGCAATTCCTGCCTAACAGAGGAGGCCTGCAGCTTTGGCATCTGCAGGCGACGAAAAGATATAGGGATACCACGGGTCCGGACGCTCCGAACACGATTTCCCGTATTGCGCCTTCAATGCCCGAAACCAGCTTCCACGGCCACGCAACACCAACGCGCTTCCCTCGGAAGCATAGCGCAGCCTCGCGCATGACCGGCAAGGCCAGGGGGCCGGTTCGGCACTGTGCGTGTATCGTCCTGCGGCCTCCCATGCATATAGGTATCGCTGCGGACGATAACAACAGGGACAGATCAGCAATAAGTCCGTAGCCCCATTTCGAGGCAGGGGACGACGCGCCACGGGGATGATATGTTTGCTGCCATCAGTCCGCTTGACTTAAATCACTGCTGACGATGAGCACACTGAGATGGCCGCGCGAGCTGAAGAGCGTGAAATCCAGAAGGCCGAACGGGACGATATTGCACCGCAGAAGCGAAGCTCTGGACGCCTGCCCTTCACGAAGGCTGCGGATGAGTATCTAGCCAGTCGCCGCATGGAAGTTGCTCCATCGAGCTTGACCAAAGAAACCGAACTCACCGCTGCCCTCAGACAATATTTCGGGATTAGAAGGCTGTCGGCGATCAAAACCAAAGACGTGCTCGCTTATCGCGAATGGCGCAGTGCTGACGGCGTAGGGCCAGCCTATATCAACATGGAATCTGGCTGCTTGCGCCGCATCCTCAAGAAGGCTGGGCTGTGGCACCTGATCGGTGAGGGCATTAAGCCGCTGCGAGAGCCTCAGACGATTGGCCGAGCACTAACCTTCGATGAGCGCACGCGATTACTTCGCATGGCAGCCGAAAAACCGGAATGGGAGACAGCTTGCCATGCGGCTGTACTTGCCATTCACACGACCGCCCGAAAATGCGAATTGCTCGCACTACAATGGCGGCACGTCGATTTCATCAATCGGACACTCCAAATCCCCAAGAGCAAGACCGACGCGGGTGTGCGCGTTATTCCTCTAAACGCGGAATCCTTCGAAGCTTTGTGGAAGCTACGCCGACGCGCGGAGAGCTTTGGGACAGTTGAACCTTCGCATTTCGTCTTTGGCGCGCTACGCCCCAGATTTCGATTTCACGGGAGGAATCGCCTGGACAGCATTGAGTGGGAGTTTGACCCCATCCGTCCTGTCGGCAGTTGGCGCACGGCCTGGAGGACGTTGACAAAAAGGGCTGGGCTTCAGGGCCTCAGATTTCACGATCTGCGGCATACGGCGATTTCGGCCTTGGGCGAAGCTGGGGTACCGGATCGAGTGATTATGGACATCGCCGGACACGTCAGCCCCCGAATGCTCCGGCGCTATTCCCATATCCAACTCGAAGCAAAACGAACCGCGATTCAGGCTCTTTCGAACCGACCGCAAGTCACCGCACCAGGAAATGCCAATGTCACAAAAGACGTCACAAAACGGAGCAACGTCGAGGCTATATATACGCAAATCGTTGAAAAGAATGGTAGGCCCGTGCGGGCTCGAACCGCAGACCTCCACCGTGTCAAGGTGGCGCTCTAGCCAACTGAGCTACGGGCCTATTACGACTTCGAGGAAACCTCTCTAAGAGTTACTCTAAACTTTTTTGAGCGTCTACAACACTGTCCGAACAAACAATTGGCCCCAACCGACTTCAGCTTATTACGTGCGCTCTGGGATGCCTAGAAATCTCATCCGCGAGGTAGTTTCCCGTCCGAGTCAGAGCATCAGCCATGTGCGAAGTGTTTGTGATGTTATACCAGTCAAACAGTCGGCTGCCTTTGTGCCCCGTAATTTTCACTGCAACCATCTGCGAAACCTCATATTGCGAGCTGTTGATCTGCATTCGTCGTGGGGAGGAAGCCGACGACATTGCTGGGTTTCATTATCCAAAATCTCCAAGCCGAGTTTATCACAGGTCTTGTTCCCTGTTCGACGCAGGTTGGTGGAAACGAAGATGGGTAGGTTGGCTCGACGAAATCCGAACTCGGCGTCTCTCGAATCGGCTGCCGCAATCAAGATGCTTGCAAACTGGATCGCTACGTCCCCGATCTAGCCGAGGATCAGTTTCTCGTCTGGATCACGGAGTACCATTTTGTGCCAGAACCACCGCGTAGTTTGAGCGGCGAATACGCGCCGACTAGTTTATTCCCGCAAACAATCCCGTCTCTATAATCCGAGCCACGCACGCAACATCTGGGCTGTTTTTTTCGTCTCCGCATCCCGGCCAAAGCTATATCTCAGGCTGATGCCATCGAACTCAACCGAACTCGTGATCCCGACTTGATCATGACTCAACGGGCGAAAATCCTGAAAACCACCGCCCATACTCGGTGAGCCAAGCTGCAAGCACTGAGAGTGAAGGGTCCTATCAAAAATATCCAGGTGGAGTCCCCGCCACAGATGGGCTACCAGAAAGCTTGATTCCGTTAGGAAACGTCCGCGTGCCTCCTCTATCGGCAGGCGACTCTCCAGAGTGGGTTCAAGCTTATATGCCGGTGCCAAAAAGAATCCGGGACAAGGGAGCGGCATGTGGAACAGTGGGATTGGCAGGACGATGAGCGGCAATCGGGCTCGCGGTACCGCAAACGGAATCACCGAGACGCTCGAAGTCTGCGCCAGAACAATTTGGGTCGTGGGTACCTGCGCTCTCATTGGGAGACAGCTACCCAGAAGTAATCCAGCCATTAAAATGAGATGATTCCGCACAAACATTCTCTTTACATTTCACTGAGGGCGTGACGCCGACCGAAACAGGCTAAGTGGAAACTAAGTTCTCAAACGGCCCTTACAGTCCGATGCAACACCATGCTAGACCTGCGGAGAGCGGATATCTGTCTCGTTGAAGACACAATTTAACTTGACCTAACTTGACCACTATATCACAAAGTCGTTAGTGCTACATGATTCATGTAGGGTCCAGGCTTTAGCGATAATCTACTTTTCTACAGTTCTGTAATTACATTGACAATACAAAAACATAGGGCCAACGTGGTTGCTGACCGAGGATTCTTCAGTTCACCTGTACGCAACGGACGTTCTCTGAATCACTTCTTGGCCAAGACAAGCAGCAAAGACATCCAAGGAGATGCCATGATCGAGCGCAAGGAAATATTCAAACAAGAAAGCGTCACCATCCAACGCACAGAACCAACCAGAGAAGAAATCACTCATTTGGCTTACGGTCTGTATCTTCAACGCTACTGCGCACCTGGGAAAGATGTCGAGGATTGGCTCAGTGCGGAGAAAATGCTGAGCCGCGCAATTGTTGCAGGTCCGCTAAAAACGCGGGACGCTCTGACAGGTCACGCCTGATTAAATTACCATAGCAGGAGACGCATCAGAGAAAAGTGTTCGAGAGGGGGTGGATTCTTACCCCTTCTCGGGTTGTACCCCAAGACCTTCTGGATATTCGAATTTGTCGATTCCATCCAGAACTCGGTTTCACGGCCCGCTGTTCCTAATTCGCGTACCCCTCTTGTTAAAGGAGTAGGTCCATGTCTCATCCTCGGGTTTTCCAGGTGAGAGTAACTTCTTTCGTGTCGGGAAAACTGCCCGCAAAGACACATGAGATCAGCAGAACGCGCGACAGAAACGGCTTTCGTGTAATGTGCGCGCCTGGAGGTTCCGTCCTATCGCGAAGGGTTGTGTTTTTTTGTTGAGCACTTTCGGGGAGAGAGCCAAAGATGAAGAGCTAACCGAGTACAAGGGAAGGTCTATGGTCAGGATCTGGATCTACCGAAGTCTATGTTTTCAAAATCCATATTTGCGCGTCTCCCTACCGCTCCTCCGCTCAAGCCAGATCAGCACCGCAATCGCCACAAACCACGTTGATAGCACAAACATTGTGCACTTCCTTCTTGCCTGCTGGCCCGACTAGCATTCGCGCAAGTGGGCAGTGAAGAGCAGTCCAGCCTGCCCACATAGCCAGTCCAGCTTATCTCAGCTCGTACGAGTTGCCTGATCTGATCGTCGGTGGGCGTGCCCTTGTAGGAAGGCATTGCACCTTTGCCGATCATAATCATATCGGTCCGCTGGGCGTGCGTTTGGTTCTGACGTGTTACCACTTTCCTCGATGCCGCAACAGGATGCACATTGACGGTTGCGCCATCATTTTGTGCGCTGATCGGTGCGGAAAATAAAGTATAGAGCCGCTAAAGCGAAAAGGCTGTTGTAGCGAAATGACCGATCGTGTGATTTATATCGTCTCTCCCGTGTCGATTCCGCACCTAAAGCTGTAATCCCGGTGCACGAGGCTAAAAGCAGGTGAGCAACACCGAGGAAGCCTGTCAACCGGTCCGCGCCCCTAGGTCAAGAAGTTCGATCTGTTACTTCTGTTGATCGCCCTGATGACCCCGCTGGTAGCCAACCTCGTAGACCTTTTGGTCTTCATCCTTTTTAAAGTGCGTCTTCTTCGAGTGGTCCAGATTATGTGCGCGGTCATCCCGGCCTTCGCTCACGCCTTGCCGGTACTTCTTGTTTTTCGAATAATCCTTGTCCTGCGATATTCGATCTTGGTCCTGCGGTACCGGATAGGCCGCCGCAGCTATGGCGCCCCCGGTGATACAGGCGCCCATCAGCAGCGCCAGGGTCCATGCACATTGACTCAAATTCATTTGTACTCGCATAACACTCGGCCTCCTCTTTCTTTTAGTGTTTTGAATGCTACCTGTTACTAAGGGATTTGGTGCCCATACCACGGCCCGCTCCGCTCTCTCAGTTCGAAGATACGGTAGTCTCTCGAAAAGATTTCTTTGATGCGACCGGACTCGCTATCGCGCCTGCGGTCGTTTCTCAACTCTGTCCGCCCACGCCAGGATGTTCCCGTGCAGCAGTCTGAAGATGTTATAGGTGGAATTCATGGGCCCCAGCGGTACACAACGTTCGATAAGCAGGTCAAGTTCTCATCGCAAGCCGCCAACTAAGTACACAACCAACAGGATAAGCAGGACGGTTCCGACAATTCCGAGGCCACCGCCCGTTCCCCATCTGGAATAGCCGTAATACCCACCGCCTCCGCCGAACAACAGCACCAGAATAATAATCAGTAGCAACATAGAGAATCTCCTTCAGCCTCAAAACGCTTTCACATCTCGGTCTGTGACCCAGATCCTACAGGCACATGAAGCGGGTTATCTGTCCTGTTCCGGACAGAGTTCTCATTTTCGCATTCAGCGGATTAGCTACAGGAATATACCCACGCAAGGTCTGTCAGTTGGTTCAGCCTGAAATGGAGAGAGGGCGCTCCCCGTTACTGAGTATTAGGGTGACGATGCTTGCCAAAGCGTATGGCCGGCTCTGCCGATAACCAGTTCCCGAGGCGCAATGCCCAGCTTCTTCACTCCTCTAACCCGGCGAATGCCGGCGGCCAAGTCGGCGCCTGAAAAGACCGCCGTCGGCAGCTTCTATGCGAGCTGGCGCACGGCGCCAAGACGCAGATTGATTGTGCCGCGCGCGAGCTGACGGGACGGAACGCGAGATGAGATCGATACGATAAGATTACCATCCTGCTGGACGCCAAGCGCGGTTCCAAACAATACCCATCAACGAACTGCTCGATGGCGTGACGATAGCCCCCGTTCCCGAGTCTGCTGAGTTGAGGCTATTCAAGACCGCAGCCTTGGCGTGTTCCAAGTCGGGCAAACGAAGGACGGATTTGTGGCGATTGCGTTTTCGTCGTGAACTTGGCTTCGGCTTCATGACCCGGTGGCCTCCATGCCACCGATCAATGATCAGAGTAGTGTCGCGACTGTAAAGTCAGAGTACGACGGACACGATCACAGTGAGGTGAGGAAACGCCACCTGGCGCATCGCTCAAGGCGCGCCCTGCTTTCGAATCGCCTTACATGACTTCGGTACGGGCGGCCATGGTCTCTTCCACGATGCGGCCATCAACAAGGTGGATGGTACGATCGGCAATCCCGGCGTAGCGCGGATCGTGCGTCACCATGCAGATAGTCGCGCCCTCCCCGGGCAACTCCTTGAGGAGATTCATTACGGCTTCGCTATTCTTGGAATCGAGATTTCCCGTGGGCTCATCGGCGAGCAGGATCGACGGCTGGCCTCCCAGCGCTCGCGCCACCGCCACGCGCTGTTGCTGGCCGCCCGAAAGTTGCGCGGGATAATGCTTCATCCGGTGTGCCATGCCCACCCGGTCAAGCACTCCTTGGACGCGCCTTCTGCGTTCGCTCATGGTCATATTTCGGTACGTGAGCGGCAGTTCGACATCTCGAACACAGTGAGGTCGCCGATCAAATTGAATGCCTGAAGACAAAGCCGATTTCCCGATTGCGGATGCGGCTGCGCTCAGAAATAGAAAGTCTGGCAACTGGCGTGCCGTGGATTGCGCAGCCGCCTTCGGTCGGTGAATCCAGAAGGCCGACGATGGAAAGCAGCGTTGACTTGCCGCAGCCCGAAGGTCCGGCAATCGAGACAAATTCGCCGCTGCGGATTTCCAGATGAACGCCCGAAAGCGCATGTGTTTCCACTTCGTCAGCTTGAAAAATCTTTGATACGCCCTCCAGCCGCACCAGCAATTCGGGATGTGGATTCATTTTTTCCGTCCCTTCTCAGAATTGCATTACCGCAAGCGAACTCGATCGAAGTTGTCCCAGGCCGACATATCCGAAAGAATGACCTGATCGCCAGCCGATAGGCCCTGGAAAATTTCCACGCTATTCACGGAGGTCCGGCCGAGTTTCACTTGCACACGCATCGCTTCACTGCCGTCGCCTACGACCTTAAACAGCCCTACCGTGCTATCGGTATCTCCATGAACCGGCCGCCCGGTTGAAAGGACATCGGCCAGCCGCTCGATTTCGATCGTGCCTTCCACGCTCAAGTCCGGCCGCGAGCCGGGCGGCAGCGCCCCATCGAGGGCCACGTCCACGCTCACCGTCCCGTTTTGCACCGAAGGATCGATGCGCGTTACATGCCCAACAACTGCGCCGTTGTGCGTGTCGATCAAAGCCTTTTGGCCCATGGCGATATCCTTAGCCTGATTTTCGCGATTTTTAATTCTGCCTTCAGATGTGAGGGCTGCGCGACGCGAGCAAGAATCGTTCCCGGCGTTACCTGCTGTCCGACTTCTACCGCCAACTCCTGCAATACGCCGTCAATCCCGGGGCGTACGTGCAGTTGATCGAGTTGGTGCTGCTTCAGCATATACAGCGCGCGCCGCCCGTCGATCTTAGCCTGCTGCACGGCGAGCTGCGCTTTGACCGACTGCGCAAATGTATCCACCTGCTTTTCGGCGACCTCGTTATGTTTGCCGAGTTCTTCCGCTTTCACCTGCGATGTCTTCCAGACATCTCGGCAGTGATGCCAAATTTGTAGAGCTGATCGTCCGCTTCGTGCTGCAACTGGGCCTGGTGAAATTCGGAGCGTACCCCAGCGGCCTTCGATCGTTGCTCCATGAGCTGATTATCAAGCTGCGCTTTGAGATTGTTGTATTCCGCTTCGGCGCCCTTGAGCTGGAATCCGGCGTCAAGCACGGATTGCTGGAGTTCGGAATTGCTCAGTTCCAGGATCACCGTTTTTGCGTTCACCGGAGTACCCGGCAGCAACAGGCGTTGCTCGACCCGTCCATCCGTGGCCGCCGGAATTACGCGGATGGTTTCCGGCACGAGCGTCCCAAGCCCCCGCACTTCGCGAAGCATCGGGCCGCGCTTTACCGTATCGGTCCAGACCGTTGCCTTGTCGACACTGGTGCGGCTGCCTTGAGCCTCGAAAGCCCTACCGTTACGAAGGCAACGATGACCAGGCCCGCACAATATAGGTTATCCGGAGCAGGCGCCGTTTGCGTTTAAGTTCTGGCCTGACAATATCCACGGGCTATTGCTCCTTTGCAAAGCGCGCCGCGATTTTGCAGGAGTCATTCATCACGTAACGCAACCATGGATGATGCGCGCGGCGCGCCGCGCGGGGATGTAGCAGGCCAGCAGCGCCACGAATGCCAGCACAATCGCCACTCCTGCAAACGTCAACGGATCGGTCGCACTGATGCCAAAGAGCTGGCTGGCCATCAAACGCGTCAGCCCCAAAGATGCAGTCAGACCAATGCAAATTCCGATCAGCACAAGCTTCAGACCATGTCCGAGGACAAGGCGAAAAACATCGCTTCGCTGCGCGCCTAGGGCGATGCGTATGCCGATTTCGCGCACGCGCTGCCTGACTGCGTAGGATTGCACACCATAAATTCCAATCGCGCCGAGCAACAAGGCCAAGCCTGCGAATGCCGCGAGCAATATCACGTTCAACCGTTGCTGTCCGAGCGATTGGTCCACAATGCTTTCCATGGTGACCACGCCAACCACAGGCTCATCGGGATCAACAGTGTGAACGGCATCGGTCACTGCGGAAGTCAGGCTGGTGGGCGCAGATCCGGTGCGAACGGCCAGAACCATCTGCGTCTGCGTGTTCTGACTCATCGCGTCGTAAATCGCCGCGACTGGTCGGGCGACGTCCAATCCGTCCAGCTTTACGTCGCCAACAACGCCGACAACCTCGCGGCTGGGCCCAGGCACGAATGTGAGCGTCACGTGCTTGCCGATCGGGTTTTGGCCTGGCCAAAAGCGCTTGGCAAACTCATCGCTGACTAAAATAACCGGCCGCGATGCGGTTTTATCTGCATCCCTAAGATCACGGCCCTGCTCGAGCGGGATTCGCATGGCGCTGAGGTATCCAGGACTCATCAGGCGAACCGCTACCTCGGGTTGGTCTGCCATTGGGACAACCGGCTGGCCTTCTGCAATGACGGGCTCGGTCCAACCCCCTTGGAAGGGCAGACTGCTGACTGCGCCCGCGGACTCGACCCCAGGCAGGGCGCGGACGCGCTCTAGCACGTTATTGAAGAAGTTTGTTTGCTGCTCTGCGGTGGAGTACTTTGCATCGGAGATCGCCAGCGGCACGGTCAGCACGTTGTGCGGATCGATGCCCGGGTTGACGCTTTGCAGCAAGTAAAGAGTTCGAATCGTCAGTCCCGCCCCGACCAACAGCAAAAGCGACAGCGCGACTTCGGCGACCACAAACACGTTTCGCGCCCTGTCGCCCCCGGAGTCTGAATCCGTTTTGCCCAAACCTTGCTTCAGCGAAGCATTCAAATTTGCTTTGGCCACATGCCATGACGGCGCCAATCCAGAGATGATTCCGGTTAGGATCGAAATCGCCAGCGTGAACCCGAGTACCCACCCGTCCAAGCCAATCTCCACCGAGAACCGCACCCGGGGTCCAATGAACGCCGCAATCGAGTCGACAGCAAAGTGCGCGAGCAGAAGCGCGAGCGCACCTCCGGCGACCGAAAGCAATACCGTTTCCGTGAGCACTTGTCGCATCACGCGCCCGCGGCTCGCACCCAGCGCGGAGCGGATTGCGATTTCCTTTCGCCGCGCGAGCGCCCTGGCCAATGTCAAATTGGCCACGTTGGTGCAGGCAATCAGCAGTACAAACGCAACGGCGCCCAGGAGCACCAAAAGCGCGGACCGCACCGACCCGAACAATGAATCGCGGAGCGGCATGACGACAGCACCCCATCCGGCGTCTTCGGTTGGATACGCGTGTGCCAAGTTGTCCGAGATCGCATCCATCTGCATGGTGCTTTTTCCTTATCCACTCCCGATTTCAACCGTGCCATCACCAGGTAGTCGTGAATCCCACGCACCGCCCGTTCCTTGTCGGTCCAGGCGAGCGGCATCCAGAGCTGCACCCGAGACGGAAACTCGAACTGCGGAGCCATCACGCCGATAATTTCGTAACTTTGGTCGTCCAATTTTATAGTTCTTCCGAGGATATTCTCATTAGCGCCAAAGTGGCTTTGCCGGAACGCATCGCTCACCACCACGACGTGGCCACGTCCCGGTTGATCGTCGTCAGCGACAAAGCCGCGGCCCGCGCTCGGCCGGATGCCGATGGAGAAAAAATCCGACGACACGGCTATCCCGGTAACCGACTCTGGCTGCCCCATGCCTGTTAAGTTGAGGTTTCGGAATCCGATGGCGGACATTTGCTCGAATACATGATTCTGGTTGCGCCAGTCGAGATAATTTGCCGGAGAAACCGCAAACCTCGCGACGCCTGGAAAACTCTTTTGCGGCGGCGTATGCCAGATCATCACGAGGCGTCCGGAGTCCTGAAACGGGAGAGGGCGCAATAAAATGGCATTGACCACACTAAAGATCGCCGTATTGGCGCCAATGCCGAGCGCAAGGGTGAGCACAGCGACGGCAGTAAAGCCGGGATTGTTGCGCAGTACACGCACGCCGAAGCGGAGATATTGAAGCAGCGTTTCGATCCAGCGAATTCCGCGGCGGTCGCGATAATTCTCCTTGGTTTGCTCGACACCTCCGAGCCTGATGAGCGCCTGCCTCCGCGCTTCTACTGGGTTCATGCCAGAACAAAGATTTTCTTCGATGTGCATCTGCAGATGACTCTCCAGCTCCTCGGCCAACTCATGGTCACGCCGCTCCTTGTGGAACAAGGCAGCGACGCGCCAGCACCATGCGCGCAGTCGTCTCATGAAAGCGATTTCTAGAACATCACTCATGACGCAACGCCTCCATGGGATCGACGCGCGAAGCCCTCCGCGCGGGAATCCAGCAGGCGGCGAAAGCTACTCCTGCCAATAGAACTGCAACGCTCACGAATGTCACTGGGTCGGTTGGACTGACGCCGAAGATCAGGCTTTTTAGCAGGCCGATGACTCCGAAAGCACACGATATGCCAACGGCAATTCCTATGAGGCAAAGCAACAGGCCATGGCGCAGGACCATTCGAACTACGTCGCCGGGTTGCGCGCCCAGGGCCATGCGGATGCCGATCTCCTGAGTGCGTTGTTCGACGGTGTACGCCATCAGCCCGTAAATCCCAATGGCGGCCAGGAGCAGGGCAATGCCAGCAAAGATGGAAAGCAGCGTCATATTGAACTCGTCGCGTGCCGTGGATTCGATGACTATCTGGTCCATGGTCCGAACATGCGCCACCGGCAATCCGCCGCTCGCGGCGCGGAGTTCCCGCTGGATGTCCGCGCTCAGTGAATAGGGTGCGACTTTGGTGCGGACCACCCATTCCATGGGCGCCGCACGGTTCATGAGCGCGGTCAAGCTATCGCTCAGCTGAGGGATCGGCACATACATTGTGGGTTCCAGGGAGTTGTGCAGGCCGGTGTCCCGAACGTCGGCAACCACTCCGACAATTAACCGGGGAGGCTCTTCAAACTCGGGGCCAAATGATTTGCCGCCGATCGTGATGAGCTCTCCCAGGGGTTCGCTCTGCGGCCAGAACTGTTTGTCCATCGATTCGCTGATCAGCGCGACGGAAGGAAGCTGCTCCGCGGTCGTCCCGAGCGGTGAATAGCCGACCGCGAAGCAGTGGGATTCGGAGGGTATCAAAATAACCCGGCGAGACAATGCGCCACTGCGCATCGCCACTGTAGGGACGATCGGTCGGCGGATGGGCGTCAATTACGAAGAGCATATCGTCCAAATCCCCCGATAAGGGAAGAAAGTAGGTGAGCGCCGCGGCCTCAACTCCGGATATGCCACGGAGGCGCTGTTCGCCTTCACGCGCAAGCTGAGCCAGACCATGCCCCTTGTCAAAACGAGGCCCGGCGGGTGGCGTCTGCATGGTTAGGATGCTGTGCAATTGGAAACCAGGGTTGACACTGCGCAATGCTGTGAACGTGCGGATCAGCAAAGCTGCCCCAACCAGCAGAACCATAGCCAGGGCAATTTCCGTGATGACCAGGATGGACCGGCTCCTTTGTTGGCGCAGGCCGCTGCCTGAGCGCGCGCCGCTTTCGTTGAGAGCAGAAATCAAATCGGTGCGCGCGGCATGAATCGCTGGTAGGACTCCGAACAGAATTCCAGTCAGCAAGGAAACGAAAAGGGTAAAGACCAGGATCCGCCAATCTAGAACCACCCCCGAGCCATGCTCCCCGACTCGCGGGATTGTCCCGGAATTTATGGCCAGGAATCTACGCACTCCGAGATAGCCAAAAACAAGTCCCAGTGCACCTCCTCCCAGCGACAAGAGAATGCTCTCGGTGAGTAACTGCAAGATGATTCGCCGCCGTCCCGCGCCAAGCGCCGCTCGAACGGCGATCTCTCGTCTGCGAAGCGTGGCGCGCGCCATCAGCAGGTTTGCCATGTTGGCGCAGGCAATGAGCAGGACAAGACCGACGGCGCCGAGCAAGACGAGCATCGCCGGCCGGACATCCCCAACGACCACGTCGCGCAGAGGAATGGCCGTGGAACTTTCGTCTGGACCCATCAGGCCAAGAACCGGAAACTTTCGGCGAAATTCCTCGGCGGCAAGTTTCATCGCGGCCCGTGCATTGGCAACAGTGACGCCAGGGTTCAGGCGGGCTACTACGGTCAACGTATGACCTTGGCTGGTGCTGTTTGGATCCGCCTGCAAGGGAAGCCAGATGTCGGCCGGCGGGTCGGTGGCGAATGTCGAGCCGAGCACGCCGATAACTTCGTAAGGTTGTCCTCCGAGATGAATCGCCTTGCCGACAAGATTTGGATCTCCGTTGAAGCGGTTGCGCCAAAGTCCGTTGCTGATCACAACGACTTGCGGGCCGCCGGCATGGTCCTCCGCTGCGGTGAAGGTTCGGCCCATGGCCACAGGCGCGCCGAATACCGCGAAGAACTCGCGGATACACGGACCACCGTAACCTGCTCGGGAGGGTCGCCCTCTGTGAGGTTAGCGCCCAAGTAGTGGCCAGACGCCGCGATCTCCCGGAACACCTGTGTTTGATTGCGCCAGACCATGAATTTGGGGATCGAAATGTAAGGGACATCTCCCTGAGGGAAGCTGCGCATGAGTTGGACAATTCGGTCCGGTTGAGGATAGGGAAGGGGTTGCAGCAGAACTGAGTTGACGACCGAAAAAATCGCCGTATTCGCTCCGATGCCCAGGGCGAGGGTCAGAAAGGCGACAACCGTGAAGCCAGGGCTCTTGCTGAACAAGCGCAGGGCGAAACGGAGGTCCTGCCATACGCATTCGAGCGCGGGGATCCCGCGTTGCTCTCTGGTATTGCTCCTCTGGCCTGTTCAACGCCGCCCAGCTTAATGAGCGCCTGCCTGCGCGCCTCTGCCGGGTTCAAGCCCGACCGAAGATTGTCCTCGACATGCATTTGGAGATGGCTTTCCAGCTCTTCCGCCAACTCGCGGTCCTGCTGTTCCTTGCGGAACAGCGCGACGAATTGCAAACACCCGGCGCGCAGCTGTCTCATCAAGACTTCTCCCCCGGTGACAAGAAACGCGCGAGGATTGCGGTTGTCTGTTCCCATTCCCGGGATTCTCGTTCAAGTTGTTTCCGCCCTGCTCGGGTGAGTTTGTAATATTTTGCTTTACGATTGTTGTCTGAGAGGCCCCACTCGGAGGCGATGTATCCCTCTTGCTCCAGCTTGAGAAGCGACGGGTACAATGTTCCGTAATTGACCGACAGCAGATCGCCACTGGTCTGCTCGATTCGGCGGGCAATCCCATATCCTGTGAAGTGGCCCCATGGTTTCCAGAGTCTTCAGCACCATCACGGAAAGCGTTCCTTGCCAGACATCCGGTTTCTCGCCCATGGTTCTCCTATTGGATAGCAATACTAAAAGTGCCACAAGTCCTATGGGGAAGCAATACAAGAATTACATTGGGATAGCCACGATCGGGCGCAGTCGCTGCTCCAAGAAATATTGAAGGGCAACCGCTTCGATCAAAGGCCTATGGGGGATTGGCCAGGTCCTTGATTACTCGATACTCCGGCCAACGACGGGGGCAGTGCCCGCTCCCCCGGGCAGACCGGGCGGAAATGCGATGGAGCCCGGGTGTAGGGCCAGTGAGACGAACAATTACAATGCCACCAAGCCGCGGAGGTTCGTCTAGCAGCGCTGGCGTCTGTCCCGGCTGGCGACGGGCCCACCGGCAACTTCGTTTGCGCGAAGGGATTTTCCAAGCTGGCAGAGGGAAGATTCGGGCGGCGCGAGGAAGAGAATAACCGCCTGGCGTCGCCCGAGTGGTTGCTGCAAAACTACTTGGTTGGCTCGAGGATCAGTTTCTGCGCGCGCCAGTTCAGCAGCTCCCCACGATGATTTCATTCGCAGAGGGGCACGCGATTTCGTGGATCCATCCAAATTGCTTTAACTGCCTGCCTCCTTCGCCGAGCCATCCGAGAACCTTGCCGTCGAGGGTCAGCTTGTAAACGCGCCCGGGATAAGCATCTGAGGCGAAGAGC
>CAVQZU010000047.1:0-15418 GCA_963718485.1 uncultured Acidobacteriota bacterium | reverse complement strand
TAGTTTATTCCCGCAAATAATCCCGTCTCTATAATCCGAGCCACGCACGCCACATCTGGGCTGTTTTTTTCGTCGCATCGCGGCCAAAGCTATATCTCAGGCTGATGCCATCGAACTCAACCGAACTCGTGATCCCGACTTGATCATGACTCAACGGGCGAAAATCCTGAAAACCACCGCCCATACTCGGTGAGCCAAGCTGCAAGGACTGAGAGTGAAGTGTCCTATCAAAAATATCCAGGTGGAGTCCCCGCCACAGATGGGCTACCAGAAAGCTTGATTCCGTTAGGAAACGTCCGCGGGCCTCCTCTATCGGCAGGCGACTCTCCAGGGTGGGTTCAAGCTTGTATGCCGGTGCCAAAAAGAATCCGGGACGAGGGAGCGGCATGTGGAACAGTGGGATTGGCAGGACGATGAGCGGCAATCGGGCTCGCGGTACCGCAAACGGAATCACCGAGACGCTCGAAGTCTGCGCCAGAACAATTTGTGTCGTGGGTACCTGCGCTCCCGTTGGGAGACAGCTACCCAGAAGTAATCCAACCATTAAAATGAGATGATTCTGCACAAACATTCTCTTTACATTTCACTGAGGGGCGTGAAGCCGACCGAAACAGGCTAAGTGGGAACTAAGTTCTCAAACCAGGCCCCTACAGTGGGATGTAACACCATGCTAGACCTGTGGAGAGCGGATATCTGTCTCGTTGAAGACACAATTTAACTTGACCACGATCACAAAGTGGTTAGTGCTACATGACTCATGTAGGGGTTCCAGGCTTTAGCGATAATCAACTTTTCTACAGTCCTGTAATTACATTGACAATACAAAAACATAGGGCCAACGTGGTTACTGACCGAGGATTCTTCAGTTCACCTGTACGCAACGGACGTTATCTGAATCACTTCTTGGCCAAGACAAGCAGCAAAGACATCCAAGGAGATGCCATGATCGAGCGCAAGGAAATATTCAAAGAAGAAACAGGAAAGCGTCACCATCCAACGCACAGAACCGACCAGAGAAGAAATCACTCGTTTGGCTTACGGTCTGTACCTTCAACGCTACTGCGCACCCGGGAAAGATGTGGAGGACTGGCTCAGTGCGGAGAAAATGCTGAGCCGCGCAATTGTCGCAGGTCCGCTAAAAACGCGGGCCGCTCTGACAGGTCACGCCTGATTAAATTACTATAAACAGGAGACGCATCAGAGAAAAGTGTTCGAGAGGGGGCGGATTCTTACCCCTTCTCGGGTTGTAGCCCAAGACCTTCTGGATATTCGAATTTGTCGATTATCCGGAACTCGGTTTTCGGCCGGCTGTTCCTAATTCGCGTACCCCTCTTGTTAAAGGAGTAGGTCCATGTCTCATCCTCGGGTTTCCCAGGTGAGAGTAACTTCTTTCGTGTCGGGAAAACTGCCCGCAAAGACACAACAGATCAGCCGAACGCGCAACAGAAACGGCTTGCGTGTAATGTGAGCGCCTGGAGTTCCGTCCTATCGCGAAGGGTCGTGTTTTCTTGTTGAGGACTTTCGGGAAGAGAGCCAAAGATGAAGAGCTAAATGAGTACCAGGGAAGGTCTATGGTCAGGATCTGGATCTATCGAAGGATAGGTCTTCAAAATCCATATTTGCGCGTCTCCCTCCCCGCTCCTCCGCTCAAGCCAGATCAGCACCGCAATCGCCACAAACCACGCTGAGAGCACAAACATTGTGCACTTCCTTCTGCCTGCTGACCCGACTAGCATTCGCTCAATTCGGCAGCGAAGAGCAGTCCAGCCTGCCCAGATAGCCAGTCCAGCTTATCTCAGCTCTCGGAGGTAGCTGTACGAGTTGCTTGATCTGATCGTCGGCGGGCGTGCCCTTGTAGGAAGGCATTGCACCTTTGCCAATCATAATCATATCGGTCTGCTGGGCGTGCGTTTGCTTCTGACGTGTTACCACTTTCCTCGATGCCACAACAGGATGCACATTGACGGTTGCGCCATCAATTTGTGCGCTGATCGGTGCGGAAAATAAGTATAGAGCCGCTAAAGGGAAAAAGCTGCTGTAGCGAAACGACCGATCGTGTGATTCATATCGTCTCTCCTGTGTCGAGTCCGCACCTAAAGTTGTGATCCCGGTGCACGAGGCTAAAAGCAGGTGAGCAACACCAAGGAAGCCTGTGACCGGTCCGCGCCCCTATGTCAAGAAGTTCGATCTGTTACTTCTGTTGATCGCCCTGATGACCCCGCTGGTAGCCAACCTCGTAGACCTTTTGGTCTTCATCCTTTTTGAAGTGTGTCTTCTTCAAGTGGTCCAGATTATGTGCGCGGTCATCTCGGCCTTCGCTCACGCCTTGCTGGTACTTCTTGTTTTTCGAATAATCCTTGTTCTGCGATATTCGATCTTGGTCCTGCGGTACCGGATAGGCCGCCGCAGCTATGGCGCCCCCGGTGATACAGGCGCCCATCAGCAGCGCCAGGGTCCATACACATTGACTCAAATTCATTTGTACTCGCATAACACTCGGTCTCCTCTTTCTTTTAGTGTTTTGAATGTTACCTGTTGCTAAGGGATTTGCTACCCATACCACGGTCCGGTCCGCTCTCTCAGATCGAAGATACGGTAGTCTCTCGAAGAGATTTCTTTGATGCGACCGGACTCGCTCTCGCGCCTGCGGTCGTTTCTCAACTCTGTCCACCCACGCCTTGTCCCCGTGCAGGCAGTCTCAAGATGTTATAACGTGGAATTCAGGGGCCCCAGCGGTACACAGCGTTCGATAAGGCAGGTCAAGTTCTCACCGCAAGCCGCCAACTAAGTACACAACCAACAGGATAAGCAGGACGGTTCCGACAATTCCGAGGCCACCGCCCGTTCCCCATCTGGAATAGCCGTAATACCCACCGCCTCCGCCGAACAACAGCACCAGAATAATAATCAGTAGCAACATAGAGAATCTCCTTCAGCCTCAAAACGCTTTCACATCTCGGTCTGTGACCCAGATCCTACAGGCACATGAAGCGGGTTATCTGTCCTGTTCCGGACAGAGTTCTCATTTTCGCATTCAGCGGATTAGCTACAGGAATATACCCACGCAAGGTCTGTCAGTTGGTTCAGCCTGAAATGGAGAGAGGGCGCTCCCCGTTACTGAGTATTAGGGTGACGATGCTTGCCAAAGCGTATGGCCGGCTCTGCCGATAACCAGTTCCCGAGGCGCAATGCCCAGCTTCTTCACTCCTCTAACCCGGCGAATGCCGGCGGCCAAGTCGGCGCCTGAAAAGACCGCCGTCGGCAGCTTCTATGCGAGCTGGCGCACAGCACCAAGACGCAGATTGATTGTGCCGCGCGCGAGCTGACGGGACGGAACGCGAGATGAGATCGATACGATAAGACTACCATCCTGCTGGACGCCAAGCGCGGTTCCAAACAATACCCATCAACGAACTGCTCGATGGCGTGACGATAGCCCCCGTTCCCGAGTCTGCTGAGTTGAGGCTATTCAAGACCGCAGCCTTGGCGTGTTCCAAGTCGGGCAAACGAAGGACGGATTTGTGGCGATTGCGTTTTCGTCGTGAACTTGGCTTCGGCTTCATGACCCGGTGGCCTCCATGCCACCGATCAATGATCAGAGTAGTGTCGCGACTGTAAAGTCAGAGTACGACGGACACGATCACAGTGAGGTGAGGATAAGGCCACCTGGCGCATCGCTCAAGGCGCGCCCTGCTTTCGAATCGCCTTACATGACTTCGGTACGGGCGGCCATGGTCTCTTCCACGATGCGGCCATCAACAAGGTGGATGGTACGATCGGCAATCCCGGCGTAGCGCGGATCGTGCGTCACCATGCAGATAGTCGCGCCCTCCCCGTGCAACTCCTTCAGGAGATTCATTACGGCTTCGCTATTCTTGGAATCGAGATTTCCCGTGGGCTCATCGGCGAGCAGGATCGACGGCTGGCCTCCCAGCGCTCGCGCCACCGCCACGCGCTGTTGCTGGCCGCCCGAAAGTTGCGCGGGATAATGCTTCATCCGGTGTGCCATGCCCACCCGGTCAAGCACTCCTTGGACGCGCCTTCTGCGTTCGCTCATGGCCATATTTCGGTACGTGAGCGGCAGTTCGACGTTCTCGAACACAGTGAGGTCGCCGATCAAATTGAATGCCTGAAAGACAAAGCCGATTTCCCGATTGCGGATGCGGCTGCGCTCAGAAATAGAAAGTCTGGCAACTGGCGTGCCGTGGATTGCGCAGCCGCCTTCGGTCGGTGAATCCAGAAGGCCGACAATGGAAAGCAGCGTTGACTTGCCGCAGCCCGAAGGTCCGGCAATCGAGACAAATTCGCCGCTGCGGATTTCCAGATGAACGCCCGAAAGCGCATGTGTTTCCACTTCGTCAGCTTGAAAAATCTTTGATACGCCCTCCAGCCGCACCAGCAATTCGGGATGTGGATTCATTTTTTCCGTCCCTCCTCAGAATTGCATTACCGCAAGCGAACTGGATCGAAGTTGTCCCAGGCCGACATATCCGAAAGAATGACCTGATCGCCAACCGATAGCCCCTGCAAAATTTCCACGCTATTCGCGGAGGTCCGGCCCAGTTTCACTTGCACACGCACTGCTTCACTGCCGTCGCCTGCGACCTTAAACAGCCCTACAGTGCTATCGGTATCTCCATGAACCGGCCGCCCGGTTGAAAGGACATCGGCCAGCCGCTCGATTTCGATCGTGCCTTCCACGCTCAAGTCCGGCCGCGAGCCGGGCGGCAGCACCCGCTCGGCCACGTCCACGCTCACCGTCCCGTTTTGCACCGAAGGATCGATGCGCGTTACATGCCCGACAACCGCGCCGTTGTGCGTGTCGATCAAAGCCTTTTCGCCCATGGCGATATCCTTAGCCTGAGTCTCGGCGATTTTTAATTCTGCCTTCAGATGTGAGGGCTGCGCGACGCGAGCAAGAATCGTTCCCGGCGTTACCTGCTGTCCGACTTCTACCACCAACTCCTGCAATACGCCGTCAATCCCGGGGCGTACGTGCAGTTGATCGAGTTGGTGCTGCTTCAGCATATACAGCGCGCGCTGCCCGTCGATCTTAGCCTGCTGCACGGCGAGCTGCGCTTTGACCGACTGCGCAAATGTATCCACCTGCTTTTCGGCGACCTCATTCAGTTGGCCGAGTTCTTCCGCTTTCACCTGCGATGTCTTCCAGACAATCTCGGCAGTGATGCCAAATTTGTAGAGCTGATCGTCCGCTTCGTGCTGCAACTGGGCCTGGTGAAATTCGGAGCGTACCCCAGCGGCCTTCGATCGTTGCTCCATGAGCTGATTATCAAGCTGCGCTTTTATATTGTTGTATTCCGCTTCGGCGCCCTTGAGCTGGAATCCGGCGTCAAGCACGGATTGCTGGAGTTCGGAATTGCTCAGTTCCAGGATCACCGTTTTTGCGTTCACCGGAGTACCCGGCAGCAACAGGCGTTGCTCGACCCGTCCATCCGTGGCCGCCGGAATTACGCGGATGGTTTCCGGCACGAGCGTCCCAAGCCCCCGCACTTCGCGAAGCATCGGGCCGCGCTTTACCGTATCGGTCCAGACCGTTGCCTTGTCGACACTGGGTGCGGCTGCCTTGAGCCTCGAAAGCCCTACCGTTACGAAGGCAACGATGACCAGGCCCGCCACAATATAGGTTATCCGGAGCAGGCGCCGTTTGCGTTTAAGTTCTGGCCTGACAATATCCACGGGCTATTGCTCTTTTGCAAAGCGCGCCGCGATTTTGCAGGGGTCATTCATCACGTAACGCAACCATGGGATTTCATGCGCGCGGCGCGCCGCGCGGGGATGTAGCAGGCCAGCAGCGCCACGAATGCCAGCGCAATCGCTACTCCTGCAAACGTCAACGGATCGGTCGCACTGATGCCAAAGAGCTGGCTGGCCATCAAACGCGTCAGCCCCCAAGATGCAGTCAGACCAATGCAAATTCCGATCAGCACAAGTTTCAGCCATGTCCGAGGACAAGCCGAAAAACATCGCTTCGCTGCGCGCCTAGGGCGATCGTATGCCGATTTCGCGCACGCGCTGCCTGACTGCGTAGGATTGCACACCATAAATTCCAATCGCGCCGAGCAGCAACGCCAGGCCTGCGAATGCCGCGAGCAATATCACGTTCAACCGTTGCTGTCCGAGCGATTGGTCCACAATGCTTTTCATGGTGACCACGCCAACCACAGGCTCATCGGGATCAACAGTGTGAACAGCATCGGTCACCGCGGAAGTCAGGCTGGTGGGCGCGAATCTGGTGCGAACGGCCAGAACCATCTGCGTCTGCGTGTTCTGACTCATCGCGTCGTAAATCGCCGCGACTGGTCGGGCGACGTCCAATCCGTCCAGCTTTACGTCGCCAACAACGCCGACAACCTCGCGGCTGGGCCCAGGCACGAATGTGAGCGTCACGTGCTTGCCGATCGGGTTTTGGCCTGGCCAAAAGCGCTTGGCAAACTCATCGCTGACTAAAATAACCGGCCGCGATGCGGTTTTATCTGCATCCCTAAGATCACGGCCCTGCTCGAGCGGGATTCGCATGGCGCTGAGGTATTCCAGGACTCATCAGGCGAACCGCTACCTCGGGTTGGTCTGCCATTGGGACAACCGGCTGGCCTTCTGCAATGACGGGCTCGGTCGAACCCCCTTGGAAGGGCAGACTGCTGACTGCGCCCGCGGACTCGACCCCAGGCAGGGCGCGGACGCGCTCTAGCACGTTATTGAAGAAGTTTGTTTGCTGCTCTGCGGTGGAGTACTTTGCATCGGAGATCGCCAGCGGCACGGTCAGCACGTCGTGCGGATCGATGCCCGGGTTGACGCTTTGCAGCAAGTAACGAGTTGAATCGTCAGTCCCGCTCCGACCAACAGCAAAAGCGACAGCGCGACTTCGGCGACCACAAACACGTTTCGCGCCCTGTCGCCCCCGGAGTCTGAATCCGTTTTGCCCAAACCTTGCTTCAGCGAAGCATTCAAATTTGCCTTGGCCACATGCCATGACGGCGCCAATCCAGAGATGGTCCGGTTGGATCGAAATCGCCAGCGTGAACCCGAGTACCCACCCGTCCAAGCCAATCTCCACCGAGAACCGCACCCGGGGTCCAATGAACGCCGCAATCGAGTCGACAGCAAAGTGCGCGAGCAGAAGCGCGAGCGCACCTCCGGCGACCGAAAGCAATACCGTTTCCGTGAGCACTTGTCGCATCACGCGCCCGCGGCTCGCACCCAGCGCGGAGCGGATTGCGATTTCCTTTCGCCGCGCGAGCGCCCTGGCCAATGTCAAATTGGCCACGTTGGTGCAGGCAATCAGCAGTACAAACGCAACGGCGCCCAGGAGCACCAAAAGCGCGGACCGCACCGACCCGAACAATGAATCGCGGAGCGGCATGACGACAGCACCCCATCCGGCGTCTTCGGTTGGATACGCGTGTGCCAGTTTGTCTGAGATCGCATCCGTATCGGACTGCGCTTTTTCCTTATCCACTCCCGATTTCAACCGTGCCATCACCAGGTAGTCGTGAACCCCACGCACCGCCCGTTCCTTGTCGGTCCAGGCGAGCGGCATCCCGAGCTGCACCCGGAGCGGAAACTCGAACTGCGGAGCCATCACGCCGATAATTTCGTAACTTTGGTCGTCCAATTTTTAGTTCTTCCGAGGATATTCTCATTAGCGCCAAAGTGGCTTTGCCGGAACGCATCGCTCACCACCACGACGTTGCCACGTCCCGGTTGATCGTCGTCAGCGACAAAGCCGCGGCCCGCGCTCGGCCGGATGCGCAGCACGGAGAAAAAATCCGACGACACGGCTATCCCGGTAACCGACTCTGGCTGCCCCATGCCTGTTAAGTTGAGGTTTCGGAATCCGATGGCGGACATTTGCTCGAATACATGATTCTGGTTGCGCCAGTCGAGATAATTTGCCGGAGAAACCGCAAACCTCGCGACGCCTGGAAAACTCTTTTGCGGCGGCGTATGCCAGATCATCACGAGGCGTCCGGAGTCCTGAAACGGGAGAGGGCGCAATAAAATGGCATTGACCACACTAAAGATCGCCGTATTGGCGCCAATGCCGAGCGCAAGGGTGAGCACAGCGACGGCAGTAAAGCCGGGATTGTTGCGCAGTACACGCACGCCGAAGCGGAGATCTTGAAGCAGCGTTTCGATCCAGCGAATTCCGCGGCGGTCGCGATAATTCTCCTTGGTTTGCTCGACACCTCCGAGCCTGATGAGCGCCTGCCTCCGCGCTTCTACTGGGTTCATGCCAGAACAAAGATTTTCTTCGATGTGCATCTGCAGATGACTCTCCAGCTCCTCGGCCAACTCATGGTCACGCCGCTCCTTGTGGAACAAGGCAGCGACGCGCCAGCACCATGCGCGCAGTCGTCTCATGAAAGCGATTTCTAGAACATCACTCATGACGCAACGCCTCCATGGGATCGACGCGCGAAGCCCTCCGCGCGGGAATCCAGCAGGCGGCGAAAGCTACTCCTGCCAATAGAACTGCAACGCTCACGAATGTCACTGGGTTGGTTGGACTGACGCCGAAGATCGGCTTTTTAGCAGGCCGATGACTCCGAAAGCACACGATATGCCAACGGCAATTCCTATGAGGCAAAGCAACAGGCCATGGCGCAGGACCATTCGAACTACGTCGCCGGGTTGCGCGCCCAGGGCCATGCGGATGCCGATCTCCTGAGTGCGTTGTTCGACGGTGTACGCCATCAGCCCGTAAATCCCAATGGCGGCCAGGAGCAGGGCAATGCCAGCAAAGATGGAAAGCAGCGTCATATTGAACTCGTCGCGTGCCGTGGATTCGATGACTATCTGGTCCATGGTCCGAACATGCGCCACCGGCAATCCGCCGCTCGCGGCGCGGAGTTGCCGCTGGATGTCCGCGCTCAGTGAATAGGGTGCGACTTTGGTGCGGACCACCCATTCCATGGGCGCCGCACGGTTCATGAGCGCGGTCAAGCTATCGCTCAGCTGAGGGATCGGCACATACATTGTGGGTTCCAGGGAGTTGTGCAGGCCGGTGTCCCGAACGTCGGCAACCACTCCGACAATTAACCGGGGAGGCTCTTCAAACTCGGGGCCAAATGATTTGCCGCCGATCGTGATGAGCTCTCCCAGGGGTTCGCTTGCGGCCAGAACTGTTTGTCCATCGATTCGCTGATCAGCGCGACGGGAGCGGCCCCCTGGTCGTCCCGAGCGGTGAATAGCCGACCGCGAAGCAGTGGGATTCGGAAGGTATCAAAATAACCCGGCGAGACAATGCGCCACTGCGCATCGCCACTGTAGGGACGATCGGTCGGCGGATGGGCGTCAATTACGAAGAGCATATCGTCCAAATCCCCCGATAAGGGAAGAAGTAGGTGAGCGCCGCGGCCTCAACTCCGGATATGCCACGGAGGCGCTGTTCGCCTTCACGCGCAAGCTGAGCCAGACCATGCCCCTTGTCAAAACGAGGCCCGGCGGGTGGCGTCTGCATGGTTAGGATGCTGTGCAATTGGAAACCAGGGTTGACACTGCGCAATGCTGTGAACGTGCGGATCAGCAAAGCTGCCCCAACCAGCAGAACCATAGCCAGGGCAATTTCCGTGATGACCAGGATGGACCGGCTCCTTTGTTGGCGCAGGCCGCTGCCTGAGCGCGCGCCGCTTTCGTTGAGAGCAGAAATCAAATCGGTGCGCGCGGCATGAATCGCTGGTAGGACTCCGAACAGAATTCCAGTGAGCAAGGAAACGAAAAGGGTAAAGACCAGGATCCGCCAATCTAAACCACCCCCGAGCCATGCTCCCCGACTCGCGGGATTGTCCCGGAATTTATGGCCAGGAATCTACGCACTCCGAGATAGCCAAAAACAAGTCCCAGTGCACCTCCTCCCAGCAACAAGAGAATGCTCTCGGTGAGTAACTGCAAGATGATTCGCCGCCGTCCCGCGCCAAGCGCCGCTCGAACGGCGATCTCTCGTCTGCGAAGCGTGGCGCGCGCCATCAGCAGGTTTGCCATGTTGGCGCAGGCAATGAGCAGGACAAGACCGACGGCGCCGAGCAAGACGAGCATCGCCGGCCGGACATCCCCAACGACCACGTCGCGCAGAGGAATGGCCGTGGAACTTTCGTCTGGACCCATCAGGCCGGTAACCGGAAACTTTCGGCGAAATTCCTCGGCGGCAAGTTTCATCGCGGCCCGTGCATTGGCAACAGTGACGCCAGGGTTCAGGCGGGCTACTACGGTCAACGTATGACCTTGGCTGGTGCTGTTTGGATCCGCCTGCAAGGGAAGCCAGATGTCGGCCGGCGGGTCGGTGGCGAATGTCGAGCCGAGCACGCCGATAACTTCGTAAGGTTGTCCTCCGAGATGAATCGCCTTGCCGACAAGATTTGGATCTCCGTTGAAGCGGTTGCGCCAAAGTCCGTTGCTGATCACAACGACTTGCGGGCCGCCGGCATGGTCCTCCGCTGCGGTGAAGGTTCGGCCCATGGCCACAGGCGCGCCGAATACCGCGAAGTAACTCGCGGATACACGGACCACCGTAACCTGCTCGGGAAGGTCGCCCTCTGTGAGGTTAGCGCCCAAGTAGTGGCCAGACGCCGCGATCTCCCGGAACACCTGTGTTTGATTGCGCCAGACCATGAATTTGGGGATCGAAATGTAGGGGACATTCCCCTGAGGGAAGCTGCGCATGAGTTGGACAATTCGGTCCGGTTGAGGATAGGGAAGGGGTTGCAGCAGAACTGAGTTGACGACCGAAAAAATCGCCGTATTCGCTCCGATGCCCAGGGCGAGGGTCAGAAGGGCGACAACCGTGAAGCCAGGGCTCTTGCGCAACAAGCGCAGGGCGAAACGGAGGTCCTGCCATACGCATTCGAGCGCGGGGATCCCGCGTTGCTCTCGGTATTGCTCCTTGGCCTGTTCAACGCCGCCCAGCTTAATGAGCGCCTGCCTGCGCGCCTCTGCCGGGTTCAAGCCCGACCGAAGATTGTCCTCGACATGCATTTGGAGATGGCTTTCCAGCTCTTCCGCCAACTCGCGGTCCTGCTGTTCCTTGCGGAACAGCGCGACGAATCGCAAACACCCGGCGCGCAGCTGTCTCATCAAGACTTCTCCCCCGGTGACAAGAAACGCGCGAGGATTGCGGTTGTCTGTTCCCATTCCCGGGATTCTCGTTCAAGTTGTTTCCGCCCTGCTCGGGTGAGTTTGTAATATTTTGCTTTACGATTGTTGTCTGAGAGGCCCCACTCGGAGGCGATGTATCCCTCTTGCTCCAGCTTGAGAAGCGACGGGTACAATGTTCCGTAATTGACCGACAGCAGATCGCCACTGGTCTGCTCGATTCGGCGGGCAATCCCATATCCGTGAAGTGGCCCCATGGTTTCCAGAGTCTTCAGCACCATCACGGAAAGCGTTCCTTGCCAGACATCCGGTTTCTCGCCCATGGTTCTCCTATTGGATAGCAATACTAAAAGTGCCACAAGTCCTATGGGGAAGCAATACAAGAATTACATTGGGATAGCCACGATCGGGCGCAGTCGCTGCTCCAAGAAATATTGAAGGGCAACCGCTTCGATCAAAGGCCTATGGGGGATTGGCCAGGTCCTTGATTACTCAGAACCCCCGGCCAACGACGGGGGCAGTGCCCGCTCCCCCGGGCAGACCGGGCGGAAATGCGATGGAGCCCGGGTGTAGGGCCAGTGAGACGAACAATTACAATGCCACCAAGCCGCGGAGGTTCGTCTAGCAGCGCTGGCGTCTGTCCCGGCTGGCGACGGGCCCACCGGCAACTTCGTTTGCGCGAAGGGATTTTCCAAGCTGGCAGAGGGAAGATTCGGGCGGCGCGAGGAAGAGAATAACCGCCTGGCGTCGCCCGAGTGGTTGCTGCAAAACTACTTGGTTGGCTCGAGGATCAGTTTCTGCGCGCGCCAGTTCAGTAGCTCTCCCACGATGATTTCATTCGCAGAGGGGCACGCGATTTCGTGGATCCATCCAAATTGCTTTAACTGCCTGCCTCCTTCGCCGAGCCATCCGAGAACCTTGCCGTCGAGGGTCAGCTTGTAAACGCGCCCGGGATAAGCATCTGAGGCGAAGAGCACTTGATTCGGAGCCGGCGTAATACAGATCGCCCAGGGAGCGCCGGGCGCCATGGTCATCGAGCCCATGGGCATAGGCAGCTTGGGTTTGTTGCCGATGACCGGCTGGGCGTCGGGACTAAACGGCACATCAATCGTAATCATGCGCAGGAATTTCCCGTTCCCATCAAACACCTGGATGCGGCCGTTGCCGCGGTCTGCCACATAGACGTTGCCCTGGGCGTCGGTGGCGATGCTATGCGGGGTGTGGAACTGTCCCTCCCCTTCGCCGGGCTCGCCCCAGGACATCAGCCATTTGCCGTTCTTGTCGACTTTGCCAACGCGCGAATTGATGTAGCCGTCGCTGATGAAGGTGTCACCTTCCGCGTTCCAGGCCACGTCGGTCACTTGGCGGAACATACCATCGACGGGAGGCAGCGGAGGCTTGGGATGTTTCAGCGCTTCGGTTCCCTCGTCGGAAGCTTCCTGCTTGCGGCCGAAGACCATCACCACCTTGCCTTCAGGATTGAACTTAATGATCATGTCCGAGCCCTTGTCGGTTACCCAGATGTTGTCCTCTTTATCGATCCGCACCGTGTGGGCGAACGACCAGGCATACAAATTGTGACCGATCTCGCGAATGTAGTGGCCATCAGGGCCAAATTCGAGCAACTGCGCCGCCGCCGCGGCATAGGCCGGTCCGGTGGTATTGCCGCGCGAGAAGACAAAGATGTTTCCCTTGGAATTCACAGCGACGCCCGATACTTCGCCAAGATACAGGTTCGGCGGAAGTTTCAGAAAATCGGGCACCGAGCGAAACTTGATTTCCGGAGCGGAATGCTGAGCCAGAAGAGGAGCTGCCAATAAGAAGAACAGCAAAAACATGGAGCGCTTCATTCAAACCTCCCGTTTGATACCTGCGATGCCAAGGTTGGGACGCACCTGATGGAAACCTGCCCATAGCAAACAAGGCGTTAGGCATGGAATGCGAGCCCCAAACCTAGCGAACTTTACCCCTCAAATCAAGAATAGGGAATGGGATCTTTTATTCACGCGGGTTCAAAGCTCCAATCGGGGTGATGCGGCTATCGTCAATGGGGAGCCGTCTTGCGTGGCGCCATCCCGACGTTGTGCGCGAAATCTGCCGGATGTATAGTACCCGCCGGACTAAAAAATTCCGGTCTGCACGTAAATCAAACAAAGGCGATCGCTTCCCAATTTAATTATGAAAGCTATCCAAGTTCAAAAATGTGGCGGTCCCGAAGTTCTGACACTGGTTGATTTGGACGTTCCGAAGCCGAACCCGAACCAAGCGCTGGTACAGATAAAGGCTGCCGGCATCAACTTTATCGACGTTTATTTCTGTGAAGGCCGGCATCCGACGGCTCTCCCGTTCGTGAACGGGCAGGAAGGGTCGGGCGTAGTAACCGAGCTTGGCTCTGAAGCCAAGGGGCTCAAAGTTGGCGACCGCGTCGCATATACGGGCGTGTTGGGAAGCTATGCCGAATACGCGGCCGTGCCCGCCGACCGGTTAGTAGGAATTCCCGAGGCCTTGGATTTCCGCCAGGCAGCCGCGGCGATGCTGCAGGGCATGACGGCGCATTATCTTTGCCATACAACCTATCCGCTGAAGGCTGGAGACATCGCGTTGGTGCATTCTGCGGCTGGCGGCGTAGGGCTGTTGCTTGTCCAAATGGCCAAGAAGCTGGGCGCGCGCGTGATTGGCACGGTTGGCACACCCCGGAAAAAGCGAAGCTTGCGCGCGAAGCGGGCGCCGATGACACGATTGTTTACACGCAACAGGATTTTGAAGCCGAGACCAAGCGCCTCACCGACGGTAAGGGCGTGCACGTGATTTACGACGGCATTGGCAAGGATACGTTTGAAAAGGGATCTGAACATCCTGCGGCTGCGAGGCTGTGTCGTTTACTACGGAGCATCGAGCGGGCCGGTGCCGTCTTTCGATCTGGGCAAGCTTGGGCCGAAGAGATAGCTCTTCGTCACCCGTCCGACCCTGGTGCATCACATTGCCTCGCGCGCGGACCTTGAAAAGCGTTCCTCCGAGGTGTTGGGGATGATCGCGGCGGGCGATTTGAAGCTGCGCATCGAACACGTTTATGCGCTGAAAGATGCGCAGCAGGCGCTTCGCGATCTCCAGGGGCGAAAAACAACCGGGAAGCTGCTGCTGATTCCCTAGCGCGGTTTGCGGCAAAGTGCAGAAGAGGTGACCCATGAAAAGCCTGGTCGCGTTGGGATCGGGAATATTGCTCGGCGCGGGAATGGCATTGGCACTCGCGCTTCCCGAAAATACCGGAGCGCGCATCCGATCCCGCTCCGCGCTTTGCACAGCTCAAGATGGAGCAATTGAACGACGAGCAGCGGCCGCTCGGCGAAAAGATTCTGAAGGTTTCCAGCATCGGCCTGAGCGGGCCCTACAACTCGATGCTGCGAAGTCCGCTAATGGGCGACCGCCTTTTCATGCTGCTCGATTATCTGCGCTTCAACACCTCGGTTCCGCGGCGGCTCAACGAATTTGCCATTCTGATTCAGGCGCGCCTGTGGACCTCGCAAGTGGAATGGCGAGCGCACTACCCGCTCGCGTTGAAAGCAGGACTGCCGCAGCAGGTTGCCGATGAACTCGCACAAGGCCAGCGCCCGGCGTCCATGCAAGCGGACGAGGCGGCGGTCTATGATTTGTGTATGGAGCTATCGACCAAGCACGAAGTAAGCGAGGCCGTTTTCAACCGGGCCCGCGCGATTTTCAGCGAGCAGCAGCTCGTGGATTTGGTAGCCGTCAGCGGAACCTATGTCACTGCGGCCATGCTTCTGAAAAATGCCGCAGAAGATGGCCTCTCCGACGCAAAGGCGCCGCGGCTGCAGGCGTTGCCATCCAACTGATGGTTATCATCTCGTCTTCTTTTTCTTCTGCAGTACCAGCGGCACTGTATTGACGATCGAAGATGGCTCGTCAAAATCGGGAAAGGAGGCCATCATGATACGAAAAGTGAAGCAAGGCTATCAGGTCGTTTCCGAAAACGGGAAGAAGAACTTGGGCGGCCCTTACAAAACGAAGGCCGAGGCTCAAAAGCGGTTGCGACAAGTGGAGTTTTTCAAGCACCACAAAGGATAACGAAGCTTTACAGCCGACCGCGGCAACCCGGCCGGGCAGAACAGGGGGCCCACTGCGCTGTGCCTTTCCGCCCTTCACAGCTTTCCACAATGCTCGGTGAATTCCACAAGAAAACCCTGTAAAAATCTTTTTTGTCTGCTTGACTCAATCCAATCTTTTGATATACTCGATCGAAGTCAGAGAGACCTCTGAGGTACGTGCCTGTCTCCTGGCGTTCCGGGTTTGC
>CAVQZU010000046.1:0-19965 GCA_963718485.1 uncultured Acidobacteriota bacterium | reverse complement strand
GCCCACCTCGATCACCTTGACCCCAGCAAATCCGACGGTGCTGCCAGGAGCAACGCAGGCACTGACGGCGACGGCGAACTATTCTGGTGGCGGGACGCAGAATGTCACGGGCCAGGTTGTGTGGCACTCTGCGACGCCTAGTGTAGCGACCGTGAGCAGCTCCGGAGTAGCAACCGGGGTAAGCAGCGGAACAAGCACGATCACCGCAACGCTCAGCAGTGTTTCCGGATCAACCGTGGTGTCGGTCTCAAGCGGCGGCCCGTTGACCGTGACTCCCATTACCCTGTCTAACGCGAGGGTCGGGCAGTCATACGGGGCTCAGTTACAGGCTACCGGAGGAATGGCTCCCTACCGCTGGGTGTATATAGCCGGCTCGCTGCCGCCGGGACTATCCCTGTCCAGCACGGGCGTTCTTAGCGGCACGCCTACCGGTCCAGTTGCCGGAGTGGGCCTAGGCAATCCGGCTCCGTTTTATGTCTACGTCATCGATTCCAATTACAACTCAGTGATTCCATCGTCGGGCTTCTTTTTAACTGTCACAAATTGAACGCCGTCAAACCAGCTTTTTGAAGGTTTCCGAACCCTTCAGGCAATATGGCCTGCATTGGGCGTGATGACCTGTACGGTCACCAGCACAGGCTTGTCCTCTCGAGCGATGGCCTGAGCCCTGCGTCGGGAATCATCAGTACTGTCAGCTGCTTACCGGCTGTCCTTTTGTACACTTAGGACAGGTAAGCCACGCTGTACCAGGGATGGCACGCTTGGTCAGTAGACCGGATGTCGGCAAGCTCTTAGAATCCTAATCGGGGTGGTCCGGAATTGACGGGCAGGGGGAACGCGCACACTAAACACTGTTCTTCATGAAATATGTTTGTCGGATTGCGTCAGCGCGAGGTGCCGCAGCGTGGGAAAGAGGAGAGGTTGGTTGGCTGGCAAGCTCGGGAAAAGAATTTTTGGTGCTTCCCTTTTCTTTCTAGTCGTTGCATTTCGGATCACCGTATTTTCGTCCGCCACACTCGCCAACGACTGGTATGCCTCGGTCTCGGGAAGTTCGCTCGGCAATGGGAGCCCCACCCAGCCTTGGGATCTCTGCACGGCTATAGGATGCAGCGGAGCGCCTGCGGCGGCGATTCAGCCCGGCGATACGATTTGGCTGGCAGGAGGCACCTATACTCCTCCGAACAGCAACGGTTTCATCTTCCATCTGAATGGCACTTCCTCCGCGGCGATTTGGGTCCGCAACATCAAAGTGCCGCCCGCCGGCTACACGGGCCAGGTGAATCCCGATGGCAGTGAGCGCGTGATTCTGAACGGCAACGGCCAGAACTTCCCCAATCTGTCCGGATCCTATACGACGCTTGAGGGGCTTGAACTGACCGACCTGACGACGCAAACAGGTCATCGATATATCACCAACCTCTGCCCGGGATGCCCAGCGTCTCTTTATCCGCCGGCCGCGACCGCGCTGGAGGTAGGCGGTGTCGGAAATCGGGTCATTCATTGCGTCGCGCACGACAATGCCGCGGGAATTTATTCCTACGCGGGCGGCTCCCATAGCGAGATTTACGGGAACATTTCGTATTACAACGGCTATCTCTACGGCGCGCAAGGCCTTGGTCACGGGTTTTATTTGCAGAATACGAACGGCAACAAGTGGGTGACCAACAATTTCGCGGGAGATAACGTTGACAACGGATTTCAGATTTATGGTTCAAACGGCGCAGTAATCGGGTTTGTGGTCTCTGGAAATGCGAGCTATGACAACGGTTCGCTCGCCGCGTGGCAATATAATCTTGTGGTCGGCTCGGCTGGCGGCACAAACCAGAACAGCTTTGATTCTTTCTACACCTTCTTCCCGCTGTCCCTGCGCAATGGCTTTGTGACGATTGGGCAGTACGATCCGATCTCGAACATTCGTGATACCAACAATGTCTTCGTGGGCGGCTACTCGACGATTGGTTCGATGGGGATTGGCTCGCCAGCCACCGTAACTGGGAACAAACTGGTGAATGTGCCGTCAAACTCCGCGGGCGCACCTTCGGCGATGGTGATCTTTGCGCAATTCTCAAATCAAAGCCCCGCGGACATTACTTGGAACGACAACCAGTACTATGGCGGTCCGGATCGTTTCTATAAAGGCAGCTATGATGGGAACAATTTGTCGAATGGCATGTACAATTCCTTTTCCGGCTGGCAATCGGCGACCGGATTCGATGCCAACTCGACCTTCACCCCCACGCTGCCCACCGGCGCGTGGGTCTACGTTCTCCCCGATAAGTACACGACCAAGCGCGCGAATATCATCGTGTACAATTGGAACGCCTATTCCGATCAGCAGGGCGACATCCAATCGCCATGCACCGGTTCTTGTGCTGCTGTTTCGGTAGACCTGTCAAATGTGTTGTCGCCTGGCGATTCTTTCACGATTCAAGATGTGCAGAACTGGTTCGGGCCGCCGGTGCTGAGCGGGACCTATGCTGGCGGAACTGTCTCGGTTCCCATGACGGGGCTCGGCCCCAAGCCCGTACCATGGGGGTTGACCAAGGCACCGGTGCACACCGCTCCGGCGTATGGAACGTTCGTCGTTTTCAGCTCCCATAGCGCCGACATTGCGCAACCGGGACAATCCGCTCCGAGCAGCACCGGCAGCAATTCCTCGGGCAGTTCGAGCTCGGGATCGAGCAGTTCCTCGGGCAGTTCAACCCCGCCACCGGCTGCGGTCACACCCAAATTTACGGTCGGACAGAACGTTGCGGTTAACTCCATTGCCAGTCCCGCGAGTGTGCGCAGCCAGGGTGTCGAAAACGCTTCAGTTCTCGGCACGGAGACAAACGGTGCGGTGGGAACCGTTGTTGGCGGCCCCAATCCCATACCAGCGACCGGCTCTGCGTTGGATTTTCTGTGGCAAGTGCGGTTCTCAAACCTGACGGGCTGGGTATGGCAATCTCTGCTGGCCCAATCGAACTCTTCCACCTCGACCTCCAGCCCCGTTTCGACCTCACCCACAAATTCAAGTCTTTCCATCACCACCAATACTTTGCCGTCAGGTCAGGTTGGGACGGGATATTCAGATGCCATCGTCGCTGCGGGAGGGAAGCCGCCGTACAGGTTCTCTGGCTCGGGCTTCGCTGCTGGACTGTCGATTTCCTCCGCCGGGCTTATTTCCGGGAATCCCTCGCAAACCGGTTCCTTTGGCGTTGTGGTGACGATCACCGATTCGATCGGCGCTAGCGCGTCAACAAGTCTGTCCCTGGTCATCAACAGCGCGCCCGCTACTACTCCGCTGCCTTCGGGAACCGTCTACGCTATGCAATCGGTGGTTGGGGCGGGTCAAAGCGTCCCTGCGGGACAAATGGCAACCTTCAGCGTGATGCTCAATTCTGTTTCTGTTGGCAATGAAACAGTAGGCTTGTCTTGTGCTGTCGCTCCACCCCAAGCGAAGTGCAGCGTTTCACAATCTGCATTTCCGCTTACGGGAACCCCTCAGCAATTTACCGTAAATGTTACGACCGCCGGGCCAACCACTGGCGGCGTGCTTCTGGCAAATCGCCGAAATAGTTTCCCTTTCAGATATCTGCTGGTTGCACTAACTTGCGCCGCGCTGTCGATTCCCCTCGCAATCGGCAGCAGAGGGCAAAAAGTCTTGCTAGAGGCCTGTGCGTTGGTGGTCCTGACCATCGGAGTAATGGCCGGCATGGTAGGCTGCGGAACCGTAGCACCGGGAAGCTCCAATGCGAATGCGAGCGCTGCTGCCAGTACCACCCAAGCTGGCACTCCCTCCGGCAGCTATGTGCTTTCGATCACGGCGGCGCCATCGCTAGCCGCCAGTCCTGCCCAGACGATCCAGGTACCGTTCTCGGTGAGGTAGCCCCGGTAGACCCTAGCGCAGCTTCTTTTGACTTGTTGGGGGCGGTACAGGAGCAGTTTCGGCCGCTCCGACCGGGATGTTTCCTTCTATGTGTCGCAACTTGTCTCCGGTAGCGGTAGGAGACCCCTGGGATTGCTGTAAGTCATTGAAATTTAAGGTCAAAATTCTTCGTAAATTGGGCGGAAACTTGCATCAACCAATCGCTTGGCCTGTCCATGAACTCAAAAGGGAAACCCAGTCGCGTGAGTGAGACAATTGCGATTTCGGCGACATTTACCGCAGAGCCGCTCCAGGAATTCATTACCTTCTGGCTGGCAAAGGCAGGGTTGGAGGCAGAAGTCCGGTTTGCGCCGTATAACCAGGTATTTCAGTCCCTGATGGATTCCCAAGGTTTGGTTGCTTCCAATAGAGCGGGTATGAATGTGCTACTGGTTCGGTTCGAAGATTGGGACCAGTTTGCAGGTTCTGACCAGGTCGAGGGGGAACGCGCCCGTTTTGAACGTCTGGCGAAGGAATTTGCCTCCGCGCTGGAGGCCGTTGCGAGTCGCGCCACCGTTCCTTTTTCCGTTTTCTTCTGTCCGCCATCGGCCGCTTGGGCCTCTCACCTTGAACGCATCGAGCTGCTGAACGAAATCGAATCTGGATTAAAGACAATCCTGAATGGCAAGTCAGGCATCGCTCTGGTCACCAGCCGTGAATTTCTAGAATTTTGTGGCCAGCAGGATTATTACGACGCTTCCGCTGATCGCCTAGGACGCATTCCGTATAAACGGCCCTGCTTTGTGGCCTTGGGCAACTACATCGTCAGAATTTTCCATGGCCACAAGAGGCCGCCTGCTAAAGTGATTCTCCTCGACTGTGACGACACCTTGTGGGACGGCGTTTGCGGAGAGCGGGGACCGAGCGGAATTGTTTTGGACGAACCGCGCCGCCATTTGCAACGCTTCATGAAAGCTCAGCAGGAACGCGGGATGCTCTTGTGCATGGTGAGCAAGAACAGTCCTGAGGACGTGGAGGCCGTTTTTGAAATGCGCCCGGATATGCCTCTCCGGCGTAGCGATTTCGTGGCCTCCCGCGTGAATTGGGAATTGAAATCCTCCAACATTCACTCGATCGCCAAAGAACTGCAGCTCGGCTTGGATTCTTTTGTGTTCGTCGACAACAATCCGGCGGAGACCGCTGAGGTGAAAGCGAATTGTCCCGGCGTCGTTACGATCACCTTGCCTTCGGTCGCAGATGAAATCCCGGCCTTTCTAGGCCATGTTTGGGCTTTCGACAAGGCCACAGTGACTTCTGAGGACCGGAAGCGCACGCAGATGTACGAAGGCAATCGATTAAGGAACGAGCTTCAAACCAAGGCCGCCTCTTATGTGGATTTTCTCGCGGGGCTCGATCTGGTAATCGATATCGCCGAGGTGGCCTACGCTGACCTGGCGCGAGCAGCTCAACTGACGCAACGCACCAACCAATTCAACCTGATGACCCGGCGCCGTACCGAAGCCGAAGTTCGCGACATGCTAGAGCACGGCCCCTCGCGAATTCTAAAGGTTTCCGTGCGGGACCGGTTCGGAGACTATGGCCTGGTGGGGCTCATTACTCATAAAAAGAAAGATCGTGCACTCCTGGTGGAGGACTTTCTGCTGAGCTGCCGCGTTCTTGGCAAGGGCGTCGAGCATGCAATGCTGGCTCGTCTCGGACAACTCGCCTGTGCCGAGGGTCTGGAATGGGTTGAGATCGAATACATTGCGACTGCCAAAAACCAGCCCGCCTATAACTTTCTGGCAGGTTTCGATCCGGTCTATCGCCAGCCGGCGCAGAACGGATTTGTCTGCCAATTCCCCTCCGCCTACGCAAGTGAAATAACGTTCAAGCCTGCAAACGAAGCTCCGCCGTCCGACAGTGAAGCGATGGAAACCGGATTGGCGAAGCCAGGTGCGACCGATCGAGGGGTCGCCGTCGAGCCCATCGATTACGAATGGATCGCCTTGAATTCGATGGATACCAGCCGAGTATTGCAAGTGCTTGACGAAATGCCAACTGGTTTGGATGGGGCGCAGCCGGCCGCCCCTCCGCGGACCGATCTTGAGCGTTGCATCGCGGGAATTTGGGAAAAAGTGCTCAAAGTCTCTTCGGTCGGCATTCACGACAACTACTTCGATTTGGGGGGAGATTCGCTCGCAGCAGTTCAGATCTTCGTGCAATTGGAGGCCATCTGCAACCAACAGCTGCCGCTAGTAACTCTTTTCGAAGCGCCGACCATCGCACAATTGGCAACCCTGATCCAAGACGCCGGCTGGAAGCCTCACTGGGAGTCTTTGGTTCCGATAAAGGCGTCGGGTTCGCGTGCACCGTTTTATTGTGTGCACGGGGTTGGCGGCAACATCCTTGAATTCATGGATCTGTCACGGTACATGCACGTCGAACAGCCGCTTTACGGTATTCAGGCGATTGGCCTCAAAGGTGATCGCGAGCAGCCAAACCTGACAGTTCAGGACATGGCAGCACACTACATCCGCGAAATACAAGAGTTCCAGCCCAAGGGGCCGTACTATCTGGGCGGATCTTCTTTCGGAGGATTGGTTGCCTACGAAATGGCCAGGCAGCTATCCGCGGCGGGCCAGGAAGTCCGTTTACTGGCATTATTTGACACCCATGGCCCTGGTTATCCCAAGTTTCTGGGGGCAAGAACTTCGATCAAAAAGAAGATTGACCGGCTGCGGTACCGTTTTCAACTTCACTGGAGTAACTACTGCTCAACCGAGCCGCAACAACGCCTCAACTACGTTTGGACAAAAGCTCAACGTTGGAGGAGGGCTATCCTATTTCGGACCGGCGAGCACGCTAAGAATGTGTACCGAAGCTTCCGAATGCGACTTGGGGAACTTTTCTTCCCCAAAGCAATTCGGCAGGTCAAACAGGCAGGTCATTGGGCTGCAGCGGATTATGTTCCGGGTGCGTATAGTGGTTGTGTCACACTATTTCGTGCCACCGAACAACCGCCGGGAGTTCTTGCCGATCGGATGTTGGGATGGGGGCTCTTGGTCCAAGGCGGCTTGAAAATCTATGATACTCCCGGTCATCATGGTACCCTCACGCGTGATCCCCGGGCGCGCGTGCTGGCACAACAACTGCAAGACGCTCTGCTAAAAGCACAGTCTGGTTCAATGGCCAACTATCAGCCTGGAAGCGAGCATCTTTTTGAGACCAATCTCGCCGGACACGCACAGGCGGGCAATAGTTGACCGCAAGCAAGCGTCGGAGTCCTTCCAAGGGCTTTTGCTCCGGTAATTAGCCTGCTTCTAAGTGTCGTGCTCGGTGGCGTCGGGACGTTGGGGGCTAGCGGGAGTTTACTGCGAGTGCTCTCCCGAACCTTTGTGCATTCCCACTAAATCATTCCATCCGCAGGAATTAAATCGGGTGTTCTTTCCTGGAATGTGTATTACCCTATATTTTGTTGTTTTGTGTGATTATTGCACAATTTTTCTGTTGACAAGTAAGGCGAGTGCGTTTATGTATTACCCTTGATGGCCAGCCTCGTCAAAAAGAAAAAGGGCAACCGACTCTATTACTACCTCGTCGAAAGCGCCCGCGTCGATGGTAAACCTCGGATCGTCCATCAGGCCTATCTCGGCACCGCAGAAAAACTCGCCGAACTCATCCAGGAACGCACCACCCCCCTGCCCCTCTCGGCTACCCTGCGGGAGTTCGGACTCCCAGGTGCCTTGTGGCTGGCCGCTCAGCATACCGGCATGTGGGCGCTTCTAGAAGCTCTGTGGCCTGCTCCGCGCTCCGGACCAAGCCCCGCTCATTATTTGCTGCTCGCCGCCATTCACCGCATCTGCGATCCCGGCCCGAAGACCGAAGTCGGCGCTTGGTATGAGAAGACCCTGCTCGCTTCCGTGTGGGGTTTTCCGACCGAACGGTTTAGTTCCCAGGCCTTCTGGGACGTCTTCGAGCAGATTCTGCCGGCGCAAACCGAGTCCCTCTCACCGGCCGAAGATCCCCTGGAGCCAGCCCAGTTGCGCTTGCTGGGTTTGTGGAAGGAAAAACAGCTGGTCGGTCCTCGTCTGCTGGCCTACGATACCACCAACTTCTACACCTACATCGCCAGTACCAACACACGCAATCAACTGGCGCAGCGCGGACACAACAAGCAAGGTCGACACAACCTGCGGCAGGTAGGACTCAGCTATGTTCTCGACGGAGAGAGCGGACTCGGTTTATGCCACCACGTCTATGCGGGCAACGTGGCGGATGTCGAAGAGTTCTCCGCAGCTTTGGCGCGCATCCAGCGCTTGCTGGACCAAAATCAAATTCCACGTGACAGTGTCACGCTGGTATTCGACAAGGGCTCGGCGGCGCTGGACAACACGGTGGAACTGGAACAGAGCGGGGTGGGATGGATTTCCGCCTTGCCCTGGAATCAAGCACCGGTGGAGTTGCGCGAACGAGCTACAGAAGAACTGCCGCGGTGCAGCGCCGCACAGCCTGGGGTACGGGCCCTGGCGCAGAAGGCCTTGGTGCACGGTAAGGAATATCTCTGTGTGGTGAAGTACTCTGCGCCCTTCGCGGCAGAGCAACTACACAGCTTAACCACCAGCATGAGCCGGGTTCTGCAGTCTCTACGGCGCTTCTCCAAGGGACTGAATAAACCTCGGGCGCGGTGGACCGAGGACGGGATCAAGCGCAAAATCCAGAAGTGGTTGTCCGCTCAGTTTCTCGCGGAACTGATTCGCTACCAACTCGACTTTGGTGACGGCCAATGGCGGCTACAGTTTGATCTCGATGCAACGGCGTTCACCAAACTCATCGATCATCGTCTGGGCCGGACTGTGTTGCTCACCAACCGCATGGACTGGACGGCGGAACAAGTGGTGACCGGTTATGCCGGCCAGCAGCAGGTCGAGCGAATTTTCCGCGGACTGAAAGATGGAGACTGGCTGGGCTGGGGCCCGGTGCATCACTGGACCGATCGCAAGATCCGCATCCACGCGTTTTACTGCATGCTAGGCATCTCGCTGCTGCAGGTGGTGCACCGGCAGGCCAAAGCCGCTTGGGCGGACCTCTCTATGGACACACTCCTGGAAGAGTTGCAGCAGATCCAGCAGTTTGTTCTCCTCTATCCACGGCAAGGCGAGAAGGGACCGGATCGCGCGGCCTACGTCCTTTCCAAGCAGACCTTGGTGCAACAAGCTTTGGCGAAGGCGCTAAAGTTAGATGAGCTGCAGATTGCCCAACGTGGGTAAGACAAGCCGATTACTCTAGGCTGCACAAAAATGGACGCTTACAAGCCTCTTCGCTTAACCGGCAGTAAACTCATGCTAGGTAGCTGTGGGTCAGCAGCGATCCCGATCGAGAGTGGATGGCTGTTCAGGAGACTGTGCTTTTTTGAGATCTACGCCGTAAGGTACCCGTTATTCTTCGCCGGGGCTTGGCTGCTGCGGTCCTCTGAGGCCAATTTCTTGTCAAAGCTACCGAGACCGAATCGACCGATAGGCAGCGGCCACCTTCAGTTCCTGGGCGACGATAAAGGCTAACTCGGCCATCCGAGGAGCGATACACAGCCCGGGAACTGGCCAGGGCCGTGTGAACCTGCTCTCGCAACGCCTCTGTTTTGCCATTGACACCTCCCCAGACAAGCACGTAGTCCACATGCATCCCTGACACGTGTTCAAAACCGCCTATATCGACTGTTTCGATCGACGTTTCATGTTGCTGTGGTCTCCAATGAAAGACATATTTTTGCGGCTCGACATTGGGCTGAAAATGCACGGGGTAAACATTGAGCCTCGCCAAGAAGTTAAAGAGCACCACGCGATCATTCGTTAACTCCAGTTGGCTGGCCGCCTGATAGAACGGTGAATAGGCGATCGAAGCACGTTTGCCGTCTGCTTCGACGGGCCCGCCGTCAAGAACGATGGGAAGCACGGTGCAGTGCGAACCAATCAAGCGGTTGACTTCGGCGAGCGGAGCCATTTGCTCCCGGATCATGGATTGACGGATCACCGTCGAGCCCACAAGGGCAAGAGCGGCCAAGGTGCCGAAGGCCATCAACATACTGCTCACCCGGATCGAGAAGGTCCCAAAGGACAAGATGAGCAGCTCCCAGAAGAAAGGGAAGATAACAAAGCGGCGAAAATGCGTCCACCCGCCGCCCAGGCTGTCAGGAAATAGCAGCATGACGATTACGGCCACCGCCGTTGCCACGATGGTGGCCAAGGCATCGTCGCGTCGTCGCGACCCCAGCTCTTGTCGGTTCCCAAGCACAGATATCGCCACACAGCCTGAAGCTACTAACAACAAAACGCTGGTTGCGATAGCTACGAAGGCATCTGGGCGCGAATTGACGTCCAGCAGCTTCAGTAACAGGAACTGAGATAGGCGCAAACGAATGCCGGGGCCGAAAGAAATGCTGCCGCCCCCGCCCGACAACAGGAACAGCGCGGGCAAGGGAAGCGGTACCAACATAGCGACCAGGGCATGACGCTGCTTCGACAGGGCTTTGGCAAGGCCCTCGCCCCGGGCGAGCGAGAGCGCAAGCTTCGTGCCGGTCATGGCTCCAATCCCGGCCATCGCCATGACAAAGCCGCTGGCATGGCATATGAACGTTAGGACTAAGGCTCCCGACACCGTGAGAGCCCGCCAGGCGGATGGATTTTCGGCCATCCAATAGTACGCCCCGACGGCCAGGAAAAATGCCGCCGTGGAGATGCAATGATTGTAGAGCCCATAAAAGAACATCTGGTTGAAGGACAACGGCAGAATGAAAACGGATAACCAGGCATTTCTTGGGTTGACCATGCGCAGGGCAAAGTATCCAGCGGCGACCGGCCCGATGATGCAGAGGATCTGAATGATCGATTCCGCCATGCCAGCCGAAAATACGCGCAGCAAAACCGTCATCAACAGGTAGATCATTAGGTTAGGGCTAGGCCGAAGCTTTACCATGTAGGCCAGCCGTTGCAACTCGTGTTTCGGCTGCTGCAGGGTGTCAATGAGGTTTGAAAATTCCACGTGCACGGGGCCATCATTCGTGGCCACAGGATGTCGTGCGAGGATGCCGATAATCAAGGCTGCCAAGCCCAGCAGTAGGAGACGGTATATCCAGAGAACTGTCACATCCCCGGCGCTGGCAAAATTGGGTATCTTATCCCGCGCCACCGCCGGTCTGATCTGATCGGTCATTTTTAGCCCGTCATCTCCGCTTCCATCCACAGACTCCGATGACCGAAACCCACTAGGTTCGCCGATGTAGAGCGGCGGGAATAAAGATCAATGCGGCGGGAACCAGGAAGATCCGGGTTTCGTTGGCATAGACCATCAAGAAATGAACCGTAAACCAAGCCGGCACCATGATCCAGAACATCCCTTTAAGCCATGCCGGCAGTTCTCGGAAATTCCAGAGTACAGCGATCGGGAGGACCGACAACGTCAGGCCCAGTAGCTCCAAGGTAACCGATGAGGTCAAGTTCATTCGAAGCGTTTCCCAGCCTGGCTCGTTATGCCACATCTGTTGCCAGGGCAAGCTCCCGGTATGAATCATCATTCGCAGAACCGTCAGCGTGCCCACCTGCACGAGAAGACACGCTGCGGTGATTCGGATGCGTGGTATGAATGAACGCCAGTTACGGCCCCAAGTGCCAATTAACGAAGCCACCGGAAAGAACGAAATAAACAAGCTTGTTTCTCGATTTAGGGCGGCCAAAAAACTGATCGGCAGCAACCACCATAGCGACCACTGAGCGAACACTACACAACCGGCGAGGAGATAGAAGAACACGTCGCCGTAGGTGTTGAAGGAAAGATCGCTGTGAAACCAAGAAAATGTTATTGCATAGGACAGCAGGACGATGCCTATGTAGGAATCCCGCACCGTGAGGCCAAGAAGCTGATAGAAGATCAATGCCAGGGAAAACAGGAACGCGTTCTGTACCAGGCGGAATGCAATAAAACCACCGGCGACGGGGCGAGAAACGTGGAGGAGTTTCGCCGTGAGGATAAAGCCTTCGACGGCGTATTCGGAAAGAACCCGGTACGCCCAGGGGTTGGGAGCAGTGCCGTTCAAGACGGCCTCATGGCGCGCCAGCTGGGTGGTTTCCAGATAGTCCAGTCCGAGCCTTTTCTCCTGCAGGTAAACCGTGCCGAACGTCAAGATGATGATCGTTAGCGCCAGCAGCAGCCAATTAGAGCGCTCGCCGACCGCCGTAGCACCCGGCGATAGCTGCCACTGCAATGTTTCGGTGGTGCCGATCGATCGCGCGCGTTCAGGTTGCCAAGAACGCAATGACAGCTCCCAGAAGAATCAGTTTGTGCGTCACTCGGTCCCTCAGCGCGAAAACGATCGGATCGTCGTGCATCAGGCGGCGATTCGTGAGCACCCAGGCTCGCGAGATCCAGTAAACATGAATGATGCAGAGCGGAAGCAGGAACGCCGGACGGCGATAGAGAATTTCCACTTCCGGACTGCGCAGATAAAGCGCCAGCAACAGGGCGGAGAGCAGTCCGGAAGAAACGCCGATGTTGCCAATGATGGCGAGATCCTGCTGCCAGTAGCCGCGGCCAGGGATCGCCACACCTTCTAGTTCCGAGTTCCGGGCCGCGATTTCAGAATAGCGTTTCATGAGCGCCAGGCTCAGGAAGAGGAAGCTCGTGTAGCCGAGAGTCCAGGAAGAGATGGCGATTCCCGTGGCCACGCCGCCTGCAATCACCCGAACCGTGTAGAGCATCGCGAGAACCAGAGCGTCCACCACAACCATTCGCTTTGCGTAGAGTGAATAGGTTGCGGTTCCAGCCAGATAGGCGAGTACCGAGAGTAAGAACGCAAAAGAGATGCTCGCTGCGAAGCCCAGTCCTACTACGAGGGTCAACAGCATCAAGAAGGCTGCGTGACCTAGAGCGAGCTGGCCGGACGCAATGGGGCGCTTTTTCTTTGTCGGATGCAAACGGTCTGCGCGCATGTCGAAGAGGTCGTTGAACACGTAGAACGAAGAAGCCACAAAACTGAACGCCCCGAACGCCAAGAGCGACTTTCCCCACAGATCGGCATTTCGGAGGCGGTGCGAAGCCAGCAGTGGCACAAAGACCAGAAGATTCTTGGCCCATTGGTGAATTCGTAGCTGCCGGGCGAGCAGCTTGAGATCCCAGGACTGGGTACGGCCTTCGGAAACGACCCGTATTCCTTGCCGTTGCAATTGCGAGCGGAGCCGCTGGGAGGCCCCACGGATATGGGCGTGACCGAGGTGCGACCAAATTGGCAGATCCTTCGCGGAATCGCCAATGTATTCAAACTCTGCGCCGCGGAAGTATTTCTGCAGCGCTTTCAACTTGTGGTGTCCGGTGAGGTTGCTGTCTTTCGAGCTGCAGATTACGTCTGAAAATATCCCCAGGTGATTGGCGACTTTCCGGGCGATGGTCTCTGAAGAACCAGTCGCCAGGATGAGAATGCGGCCGCGGGTGTGCTGCTCGGTCAGCCAGTGCACCAGCTGTGTATCGTAGGGCAACGTGCCAGCGTCCAGGCTCGCGTGCCGTGCGGCTTGGTATTTAAGATAGGCGCGTCCCCGCAACAGCCAGACGGGAAACAGAAAAATGAGCCAATAGTTTCTGCGCCAAGCGGAGACAAGACATTCCCATAAGGTGTCGGTGCAGACGAGAGTGCCGTCGAGGTCCACGCAGATCGGCATGGTTGTCTGGAGGTCGGGAACCGGAACGCTGGCGCGTGAACTCATCAGTGCCTTTTGAGCATGCGTGCTGAGCCATGCTCTACGACTTGCTAAATCTAAAACTCCGCCACGCGACGTTATGTCGCGCTTGCCCGATCAATCGCTGCCAGTCCCCCGAAGTGCCAAATGGAAACTAGCCAGCGCACACTTACAACTTCACTTGCCTTGAGCAGCAAATACTCAATCTCCAAGTGCTGAAGCCCATCTCAGCTTGCCAAATCCAGCTTCGCGCGCTTTTTGCAGCTTCGAAAGGCCAGGCGCCAAACCTTGACCCAGCTGCTCGGACGCCCGAGCCAACGATATCTCGAGATCGGCTGGTTGCTTGACCATGCCTTGAGCAAATTCTCGCGTACCGCCGCCTTTCCCACCCTCTGAAAGGACCGACCTCAAAAGCGCATGCATGTCGGTCTGCAATCCCGCTGCTTGCGCAAATACGACCGCGCCTTTTGGACGGGATCCTAACAAGGCTATGGTTCCCGGATACTCAATTAAGCGCAGCGCCACAAGTTTCAGGTATTGGAAGTCTTGGTTGTCAAAGATATGAACGACCAGGCCGCGTTCACCCGCCTTCGCTTGCCTTTCCCTGAGAAGGTCGGCGTTCAGTGTAGCCATTTGTTCCCGCAAGCGCTCCTGGGATCCCAAGCAGGCATCTCGCTCGGCAAGGACCCCGGCGAGAGCCACCGGCAAGTTCGTAAACGTGCAACTGAGCTGTTGCGAAGTTTCTCGCAGAGCGGCGAAATCTCTTTGGGCAACCTGCGCGGCCCGTGTTCCACAGACAAACTCGATCCTGAAGTTTGCTCTCGCCTTGGTCAGCCGTCGCAGCAACATAACCCCGATTTGGCTGGTGCTTGCGACGTGAGTGCCTCCGCAGGGCTGTGCGTCCCATCCCTGAATTTCAACAATTCGCAGCATCTTATTCTGTGGCGTGCGGTGATGGGGAACGGCAGTTGCCAGATCGGTTGATCGGTCCATTCGCGCCGTTACCGGAAGGTCTTGAAGGATGACCTCATTGCAGGCCCGTTCGATTGCCTGAAACTGATCTTGACTGAGTGATTGGCTGGCCACGTCAATTGTGGAGATCTCGCGGCCAAGATGAAACGAAACGGCGGGTATGCCGTAGAGTCGCAGAAAAGCAGATGAGAGCACGTGCGAACCGGTATGTTGCTGCATATGATCGAATCGTCGCTCAAATTCAATCGCACCCCGAACCGGACCTGGCGCCAGGGGAAGGTCGGTCACATGGACAATGCGGTTGTCCGGAGCCTCGAACACATCGATCACCCGGGCTTCTCCGAGGTATCCGGTGTCGTGAGGTTGTCCCCCCGATGTCGGATAAAAGGCGGTGCGATCCAGAACGACCCACCAACGCGCTGCTCCCGGGCCGGAACCGCTCTCTAGAGCCGGAGTGGAAGACACTACCAGCGCCTCAAACTCTCTAAGCCCGGAATCTCGATAGTAAAGGCGGTTCGTCATGAGAGGCGGCTGATCCCTCCGGGCTTTCCTACACCACTATCCAATCTGTGGGCAGGTTTCGTCCCAAGTCGCGGGGAAACCTACAGGGGAGCAATCTTGAGACCAACAGTCTCTTATGAAAACAAAGAACTTGTCAGAAATAAAAGGGCAATATACTTCCCTTCATCGCATCTCTTGTGAACACTCGCGCTGAGGCCAAGACGTGCAACTGAAGCGGTAACCACGACTTTCTCACTCCATTTAACATGGAAGACCGCCCTAACCCCCCCCCAAGTCCGCATATTCGTCCCAGTACCCGAGTCCCTTAGGTTTGCACAATAAGTGAAACTGGTTTCATAGTAGTACCATAAGAGTCATTGTTAAGTCACTTATCTTCTTAGGCTTGTCTTTGGTTGCTCGCTTGCTCCCTGACTTATAGACTTTAGAACTGCTAGTACACCTAGGCTTATCATGTCTAGGAGAGGAGAGGTGGAAATGGGGAATAGCGAAATAAGTTCCTGTTTAAGCAAACTTGCGAGATCAGGAACCCTTAAGGTGCTCGTGCTCATGGGGTTGCTGGCCGTTGGAACGCTTAGTAAGACGGCCAGGGCGGACACCTTTACCGGCACTGACCCAGGCTGTACAACCTCCAACATTGCCTGTTGGACTGGCATATCTGTTTCGGGGACCGACAACGGCACCAGTCCGGTTACGACTGCTACCACAACGGATAAAGTTGAGTTTTGGACAACGTCAGGTTCTGGAATATCCGTTGAACTGACTTGCACGTTAAGCTGCACCGGCGTTGGGAATTCGGCCAGTCTGTTCGGCACATTCCTTATCTCGAGCAGCAGCTCACCCACCATAAGCTCAACAGCATCTGTTGGCTTCTCGAGTCCTAGTGATTCAGTTTGTGTTGCCGGCAAATGCAATACTGGCAGCGATCCAACTGATACCATTAAACTTATCTCGCTCGGATCGGGAGAGTTCGGCATCGTTTCCAATTCCAACGCCTTGACTTTCACCTTGCCGGAAGGAACAACACCAACCCCCACGCCAGAGCCATCGAGCTTGCTTATGTTGGGCGGGGGCTTACTCGGTTTGATCTGCTTCCGTTTCGGTCGGAACCCGGTTTCCATCTAGGTTAGCTCGTCCATCCTAGATCGCGGTTCTGCTTCACTCTTTCTCCAGAACACCCAGCCTTCGGCTGGGTGTTCTGGTTTATGGATGGTCCGTAAGCCGAACCTCTCGGCATGCTTCCAAGGCTAAGGTTAAAACTACACAAGTCGAATTAAATGGCGTGACGAGTGAATTCGATTGCATATAGAGACACCGGATTAAGTTTAAGTCTTTTGTTATCTGCCTGATTCGAGTGGTACGCTGATTGCTTCTCCCGTTGCTGTCTCTTAATTTGGATCGATCAAAAGGAGAGGTGGAAGATGTGGAATGAAGGAAGCCGATCAATCTTCAAGGGCCTTGCCGTTGCAGCCCTTCTGTTTGTGGCCTCCGTCTATTCTGCGAAGGCAGATACGGTGGTTCCAACGGGTGGCACGCAGTTTACTGACGCCCAGTTTTCAGCAGTTGCATTGGATGGCGTCTTCACCATTCAGCAGGGTGCTCTAGACGTCGTAGGTTGCCCTCCAGGGAGCAGTTCGTGTCCGGATAGCGGCACCGTGGACATCTTATTTAGCGGCGGTTCAGCCGACGGCCTGGTTGTTCAGGGAACCAAGTTTTGGGTTGACGTCACCGGGGATCTCAGCTCGATTTTTACCTCCTACACATCAACCGGCGTTGACGTGAGCAACACCCTTACGACTCTGTCCGGCTTGGGTGGTGGCGCATGCTTTGAATCCACCGTGAGTCCGACCCAGCCAACGCAGAATGGCATTGCGGACGCATCTTGCGCAACCGGCAGCACGAGCACTTTCGCACTGACCGAGATTGCCCCGGATACGTTTTCTGCGACCAACGGCTCGATCGGTGTGACCTTCAGCCTAACGGGCGGTTCGCCAACCCCGACTCCTGAGCCTGCCAGCATTGTCATGTTGGCGATGGGCTTGGCTGGACTGGGCCTGGTAAGACGGAATCGTCTTCTCAGCCAATCCTAAACGGGCATTTCCCATCAACCGCTTCTCCAGAACACCCAGCCTTCGGCTGGGTGTTTCTTCTTTGTTACGGCAGCAAAATGGAAGTGGCGCCATCCGGCAGCACAAATCTTCCTTTTCCCAAACTCAGCGCCCAATTGCCGAGTATCCGCCTTCGTAGGGAAACGGAACAGTCGCCAGGAAGGAAACTTTTTTCTCTCTCTCGCGAGAAGTCCAGGGAAGAACCCCTAAGTTCTTTATTAGCGTACCTGTCTTTGGCTGCTCCGTTGCTGATGTCTGCTGTGTCAGGTTATGGACTTTGAGGCCATAGCCTGCAGACGAGGTAAGGAATGATTTTCCCTGGATGGAAGACGACTTTCGGGCTGTTTTTCACAACCGTTATCGTCGGACTACTTTCTGTGCCCACCGTAAACGCCGACACCTACGAATACACCGGTGGTCCCTATTCGAGCTGCTATGGTAGCTATGCGCCTTGTTACGGGAACTATGGTGTTACCGGATCGTTCACTGCCGGGCCCCTGGCTCCTGATTTGACCAACCAGACCGTCGATCCGACGAGCTTTTCATTTACCGATGGGCTGATTACGCTGGATCAATCAAACACCGTCACATCGCATTTTGAGGTGAGTACCGACGCCGCTGGAAACATCACCAACTGGAGTGTCAACGCGACACTCTATTCGATCTATTATGCTGGTCCCTACGAATATGGGTCCTATGAAACCATCTACTCATCCCCGGGCACGGACTGGTCCGTATTTAATAGCTATTTCACATTCTCGGTTCCCATATCTTTTCCGACTCCGGTCTACTGCGACGCGACTCAATCCTACAGTTACATGTGCGGCGCGAACACATATCAGGGCTACTCCTACAGCGGAGCCTCCGACGGCGCGAACCCCGGGATTTGGGCCGACTTGTCGGACGATCCAATTTCGACCCCCGAGTCCTCTACCCTGCTCCTGCTTGGCGTTGGCTTGTTTGGTTTGGTAATGTGGAAATCAAATTCTCGCTATGCTATAGAGATCAACAGATGAAACTCTCCGTCATCGTTCCAATCTACAATGAATGCGCCACGCTGGAGCGCGTAGTGGAAAAAGTTCTCTCCGTCCCGCTGGAGATAGAGCTGATATGCGTGGACGATCGATCCAGTGATGGCTCCCGCCAGATTTTGGAAGAGCTGCAGCACCGATATTCACAGCTTCGGGTTCTTCTTCAGCCAAAGAACATGGGCAAAGGTGCGGCCCTCCGGCGGGGCATCAAAGAGGCCACCGGTGACTTTGTCGTCGTTCAGGACGCGGATTTGGAATACGATCCGGCCGAATTTCCGAATCTGATCGAACCACTTGTCCGAAACCAAGCTGATGTCGTGTATGGCTCTCGCTTTCTCGGCGGCCGTCCCCACCGGGTGCTATATTTTTGGCATTTTGTCGGGAATTCACTGCTGACCTTGCTGTCGAATTGTTTGACGAATATCAACCTGAGTGACATGGAGACCTGTTACAAGGTATTTCGCAGAGAAATTATTCAGTCGATTCCCATTGAGGAGAACAGGTTCGGATTTGAGCCGGAAATCACCGTAAAGGTGGCGAAACGCCGGCTGCGGATTTACGAAATTGGGGTCAGTTACAACGGCAGAACATACAAAGAGGGGAAAAAGATTGGTTGGAAGGACGGTTTTCGCGCCCTTTGGTGTCTTCTTAAGTACTCCCTCAAAGAACAGCGCATGTCACCAGAAACGGTCTCCCAGGCGTTGAAGGATCAGACAATGGTACCGCAGATTCGCGAACATCTGTAAGTTCCCTCGATGTATTCCGGACCAGCCCCATGAAAGGATTGGGGATTTTCACTCGCAACATTGGCATTCTTGCGGTCCTTGATCCTTCAAAAGTTGCAATCGCTAGAAGCCCGTACGAAAGTATCGATGGGCGGCTGAAGCCAAGACTTCGTTTCGCCGAAATTTTACATTCCCTATGGAGAGATTCATGAAGATTTCTGTGGTCGGAACCGGTTACGTGGGGTTGGTAACAGGTGCCTGTTTGCGCTGAGATTGGTCATGAGGTGATCTGCACCGATAGCGACGCACCTCTAAAATTAAGATTCTGGAAGAGGGCGGCCTGCCGATTTATGAGCCGGGCCTCGAAAAGCTGATTGCGACGGCTCGAAAAGCGAAGCGGCTCCGTTTTAGTGCCAATCCCGCCGATGCCGCAACGCAAGGCGACGCCATTTTTATCTGCGTTGGGACGCCCCCGCTGCCCGATGGCGACGCTGATCTCAGCGCGATCGATCATGTGGCCCGGACCATTGCCATCCATGCCAATTCTTCCAAGCTGGTGATCGAAAAAAGCACGGTTCCGGCGCGGACCGGCGAAGAGCTGAAACGAGCCCTCGCCGTCTACGGTCGCAAGGGCAATGTTAAATTCCATGTGGCCTCCAATCCGGAGTTTCTGCGAGAGGGCACCGCCGTTGAAGATTTCCTTCATCCAGATCGTGTGGTCGTTGGTGCAGAAGATGAAACTGCCGAAAAGCAATTGAAAGAAATCTATCGGCCTGTTCTCGAACGAACCTTCAAATGCCCCATTCACGGGCCCGCCGCTTGCCCTGATGGGCCGCTGCCCGCCTGGCTGGTTACAACGATCAACAGCGCCGAGTTGATTAAGCATGCCTCGAATTCCTTCCTGGCTCTGAAAATTTCATATGCCAACATGGTTGCGAGGATCTGGCCGAACGGCTTGGCGCGGACATCAAGGAGGTCATGCATGCCGTCGGTAAGGGATTGAGAAAATCGGGACCGCTTTTCTGAACCCGGGACTTGGCTTTG
>CAVQZU010000045.1:0-18406 GCA_963718485.1 uncultured Acidobacteriota bacterium | reverse complement strand
TGACCGTGATCGTCGAATCCATGGCCCGCTGCGCCAGGTGCTGGGCCGACACCGAGTCCTCGACCCTGATTTCCAGCCAGCGGGCGGGGGTGGCCACGAATTCTCCATGCACATCGGAGTGATCGGTGACCCCTCCCGGTGTCCGACCGAAACGGAAATCCTCGTCGATGTCGGAAGATCACAAGGTCCCTCGAGCCATAGGCCGGATCGCGGGTACCGCCGGCCGGGACTTCGCGCCTGGTGACGAGATCCTGGTGTCCTCGCTCGACCACCACGGCGGCGTTGCGCCGTGGCTCGAACTGGCCCGCGACCGCGGCCTTGTCGTCCGGCACGTCGAGCTGCACGAGGACACCACGCTGGACTTCGCCGACCTGGAGGCCAAGCTCGGCCCGCGCACCCGCGTGGTGGCCTTCGCCTGGGCGTCCAACGCGGTCGGCACGATCATGGGACGCCAGCAAACCCTCGCCGCCCAGCCGTCCAAGAACCAAATTCGCATCCGTCACCGTTGGCCTTTCGCCGCGCCCCCGTCAAAGCGGGCAGGATCGGCACCCGCGCTCTCCGGCCCCACGCGCAACGATCCGCCCCGATCGAACCGCGCAATCGAACTCGCCGCCCGCGCCAACAGTGTGAATCTCAAGCATGGGCACCGCAACGGGCAAATCGGCGATGATCGATTCATTCGTCGTCCGCGGCGAACCTTCGATCAGCGAAACATCGGTTGACGTGCCGCCCATATCGAAGCTCATCGCGCGCGGGTAGCCCGCGCGGGTCGCGACCTGCTGCGCTCCCAGCACGCCACCCGCGGGCCCGGAAAGGATGGTGCGCACCGGCTCGCGTGCGGACACCTGCGCGGAAACGACGCCGCCACCCGAATGCATGATTCGCACGCTGGCGCGCGGCAATTTGCCGCCCGGCGCCCTCAGGCTGCGCGAAACCGCCGTCTGCAGGAGCCGCTCGATTTCGCTCAAGTAGCCGCTCATCACCGGCACAAGATAGGCGTTCACGACGGTCGTCGCCGTGCGCTCGAATTCCCGAAACTCGGGAAGAATCTCGTGTGAGAGGGAAACCGAAAGCCCGGCGGCGCGCAATCGCCGCCCAACCAATCGCTCATGTTCAGGACGCAGGAACGAAAACAGGAAGCACACCGCAACCGAATCTGCGCGCAACGCGCGGATGCGTTTCACGAGCCGGGCCACTTCGCCGCCCGACGGGCTTTGCAAAACTTTGCCGTCCGCGGCGATGCGTTCGCGCACACCGATTCGCCGTTCGCGCGGCACAAGCGGGGCGGGGCGCCCGGCGAAAAGATCGAAAAGCTTCGGCCGCGCCTGCCGCCCGATTTCGACAACGTCTTCAAAACCGGCGGTCGTCACCAGCGCGACGCGCCCGCCCCGACGCTCGAGCAGCGCGTTGGTGCCCACGGTAGTGCCACAAAGTAACGCGAGAGACGTGTCGCTCGGGTCCTTCTGCGAAAGAACCTGCTCAAGCCCGATGCCAATCGCATCGGCGGGATTGTGCGGCGTCGAGGGAATTTTCAGGATTTGCAGGCGGCCGTCGCGGACGAAAACGCAGTCGGTGAAGGTTCCGCCGGTATCAAATGCCACGCGCATAGACGCGCAATTTTACACGACCTGGCAGCATTCCCGGCCTGCAGGCCGCGGCGCCTACTTCTTCTTGGCGAGAATGGCCTCGATTTGCTTGAAGTGGTTGAGGTCGTGGCCCGCGAACATCTTCACAATCATCTCGATGGTTTCCGAGCCGCGCTCTTGATGCAGGCCACCCTGCCTCCACTGCTCGGGCGTGAGTGTTTTTAGCAGCGCGAGGTTCGCTTCGCGGAGTACTCGGAATTGTTCGAGCGCCCTGCGCGCGTCGCGCTGGTCATAGTGCAGCGCCACCACCCAGACGTCCTGATCGAACGGCGTGATCGGCGTGCCCGGTGCGCCAAGGATCAGCCGCACGCGAAATCCCCCGACGAGTTCGGCGTCCGCGAGGTGGCACACGATCTCCGCAATCGACCATTTGTTCGGCGCCGGCCGCTTGCGCAGCCTCGCCGAGGAAGTTCCCTTCAACAACCGCTCGAGTTTCTTCGCTGCGGCCGCCTGCAACTTCAGCGCATCCTGCCCCGCGATGTGGCCCAACATTCGTGCCCGATATTGTTCGGCCGTTTCCGGCATGGTTCCTCCTGGCGCGATTCATTTCGGAAAATTATATAAGGACAGCGTCGCCGGCACTCGAGAAAGCTTGAGCGCCGGACGGCTGGCAAGAAACCAATTTGGCACCTAGGCGTTTGCGAAACCATTTTCCCAAAAATATCTTCAATTCAATCCGCTTTTGGGCGCCTTAGCAAGAGACCTAGCTGTCAATAATTTTCCCACTTTTTTGGCGCCACGGCTTCGCACCGAGCAAGCTTGCCTGTCCGAATCGGATTGCAAATGGGAGCGCGATGCATCATCATGTTTTACTTTGTTTCATCCGGCGCGCGGCGCCAGGACAACCACAGTTCATCCAGCAGGCAGAATGAGGGGGACACTGAATGCGCAGGCCCGTTAGTATTGCTCCGCCAAAAGGCAAACTCGGAGTGCTCACTCCGGGCATGGGAGCGGTGAGCACGACGCTGATGTCCGGCGTGGAGCTGGTGCGGCAGGGACACTCGGTGCCGGTGGGATCTCTCACGCAGATGGGAACCATTCGCCTGGGGCGTCGCACCGAAGGACGCGTACCGAAAATCAAGGAGTTCGTGAAGCTCACCGAGCTGAAAGACCTGGTGTTTGGCGGATGGGACATCTACACCGACAGCGCCTACCAGGCGGCGACGAAGGCCGGCGTGATCGACTCGCGCGACCTGGCCAAAGCGCAGAAGTTTCTCAAAGACATCAAGCCGATGAAGGCTGCGTTCGACCAAAACTACGTGAAGAATTTGAGCGGCACAAACGTCAAGAAGGGCAAGAACAAGTTCGATCTCGCGGAGCAGATTCGCGACGACATCCGCACCTTCAAAAAGAAGAACCAGCTCGATCGCATGGTGATGGTGTGGTGCGGGTCGACCGAAGTGTTCATGAGGGCCGAGGAAGTCCACCAGGACTTGGCGTCGTTTGAGAAGGCCATGAAGGCGAATCATCCGGCGATTGCGCCTTCGATGCTCTATGCCTACGCCGCGATCGCCGAAGGAGTGCCCTACGCGAACGGCGCGCCCAACTTGAGCGTGGATATTCCGGCGTTGGTGCAGTTTGCGCGCGATAAACACGTGCCCGTGGTGGGAAAAGATTTCAAGACCGGGCAAACGCTGATGAAGACGGTGCTGGCTCCGGCGTTCAAGGCGCGCATGCTCGGACTGAGCGGGTGGTTTTCAACCAACATCCTTGGCAATCGCGACGGAGAAGTCTTGGACGATCCGGGATCGTTCAAGACGAAGGAGGAATCCAAGCTCGGTGCGCTCGAATATATTTTACAGCCCAAAGTCTATCCGGAACTGTACGGGAACTACTGCCACAAGGTACGCATCAACTACTATCCGCCGCGCGGGGACAACAAAGAAGGCTGGGACAACATCGACATCTTCGGCTGGCTCGGGTATCCGATGCAGATCAAGGTCGATTTCCTGTGCCGCGACTCGATTCTGGCCGCGCCAATCGTGCTGGACCTGGTGTTGTTTCTCGATCTGGCGAAACGTGCGGGGCTGCGCGGGATCCAGGAATGGCTAAGCTTCTATTTCAAATCGCCGATGTGTGCGCCGGAGCTCTATCCCGAGCACGATTTGTTCATTCAATTGATCAAACTGAAAAACACGCTGCGCTGGATGATGGGCGAGGAGCTGATCACCCATCTGGGGGCGGAGTACTACGACTAAAGGGGGCGCGAGGTGCTCACGTCGGCCGTGCGGACTGCAGCCACGAATACAGAGCGCGCGGCTTACCTCTCTGCTCGACTCCTCGGTATTCGGACAAGCGGATTCTCGCGCGCCGCAGTCAGGGCCTGCGAGCCTCTCTCAATTCTGACCCCTCAGGCGCAGGAAGCTTCCAGAAGCGAGGCCCGGGCTCGGAGCTCAGAACTTTCTGACTTCCTGCATCTAATATTGGGGGCTCCCAGAAACGCAAACGGACTGCCATGACAAGGGCGCCGCAGGGCTAGCGCAAGCGCGTTCCCGGAGGACGATGGATGTTTCCAGCTACAGCGATTACCAAGCTTACCGGGATTGAATATCCGATTCTGCTGGCACCCATGGCGGGGGCTTCGACTCCCGAACTGACCGCAGCGGTTTCGCAGGCTGGCGGCCTCGGGGCGTTCGCGGCGGCGATGCTTCCGCCTGATGCGATTCGCGCCGGCGTGGCGCGCCTTCGCGAACTCACGAGCCAACCATTCAGCATGAATCTGTTTGTGCTGGAGCGGCCGGATCCGGATGCCAAGCAGCTCGAGCGCGCGCTCGAATTGCTGGCGCCGATTCGCGATGAGCTTGGCTTGCCTCCCGGGGAGCCCCCGGCCAACTACTGCGAGGACAACGACGCCCAGTTCGAGGCGGTTCTCGAAGCGAAGCCCGCGGTGGCGAGTTTTACGTTTGGCGTTCTGACCAAGGCGCAGGTGGAGGCGCTTAAGTCGCGCGGGATTCTGCTGATGGGCACCGCCACGACTGTCGCCGAGGCCAAGGTTTGGGAAGCCCTGGGCGCGGACATGATATGCGCGCAGGGATCAGAAGCGGGCGCGCATCGCGGGACGTTTCTGGCCGACTTTGAGTCGTCGCTGGTTGGGACCATGGCGCTGGTACCGCAAATGGTGGACGCGGTGCGGGTGCCGGTAGTGGCGGCGGGCGGCATCATGGACGGGCGCGGGATCGCGGCGTCGCTGATGCTCGGGGCGGCGGGCGCGCAGCTTGGCACCGCATTCCTCAGCTGCCCTGAGTCCGGCATTCCGGCGGCGTGGCGCAATGCGTTGATGCATGCGCGGGACGATCAGACGCGCGTGAGCCGGATTTATTCTGGGAAATATGCGCGCGGCATTGTGAATGAATTTATGCGCAAGCTGACGCCGGTCGTTGACGACGTTCCGCCCTACCCGATTCAAAACGCGCTGACGAGAGCGATTCGGACGGCGTCGGGGGCGGCGAATAATCCAGAGTATTTGTCGCTGTGGGCGGGTCAAGCGGCCAGCATGAGCCGCGGACTTCCGGCTACGGAACTTTTTGACGCGCTGGTGCGAGAAACGGGCGAGGTTCTTCGGCGCGCAGGCTCCGCCGCCGCGTCGTTTGCGTCGTCCTCTGTTTCTTGACATCCTCCCGCACCATAAATGGCGGGGATTCCTACGGGAGAGGCGGCCTTTTTTCATCCGCTTGCTTCGGCGGGTTCCTCCCACAACCGCCTTACTTCAGCGGAGGAAAACCAAGAGGCTTCACGTCTGGGCTGCCCGCCCATAGTCCGATTAGGGAGTGGCGATGATACAAAGAGAACAAGAGAAAAACTTACCCCGCCCTGAACAACGGGGTTGCGCCCACAGTCGGCCAGCCACTTCGTCGATCACTTGGCCCGCTCAGAGGATGTGACGACATTGCGGCACGAGGTTTTTTTGCCTCCAAGCTCATTTTTTCAGGCCGCTTTTTTGCAGAAGAAACCAAAAGCCACAGCCTCTCGGGATGACAATCAAAGGGACCCACAAAGGTCTAGCGGGAGTTTACTGCGAGTGCTCTCCCGAACCTTTTGCATTCCCACTAAATCATTCCATCCGCAGGAATTAAATCGGGTGTTCTTTCCTGGAATGTGTATTACCCTATATATTGTTGTTTTGTGTGATTATTGCACAATTTTTCTGTTGACAAGTAAGGCGAGTGCGTTTATGTATTACCCTTGATGGCCAGCCTCGTCAAAAAGAAAAAGGGCAACCGACTCTATTACTACCTCGTCGAAAGCGCCCGCGTCGATGGTAAACCTCGGATCGTCCATCAGGCCTATCTCGGCACCGCAGAAAAACTCGCCGAACTCATCCAGGAACGCACCGCCCCCGTGCCCCTCTCGGCTACCCTGCGGGAGTTCGGACTCCCAGGTGCCTTGTGGCTGGCCGCTCAGCATACCGGCATGTGGGCGCTTCTCGAAGCTCTGTGGCCTGCTCCGCGCTCCGGACCAAGCCCCGCTCATTATTTGCTGCTCGCCGCCATTCACCGCATCTGCGATCCCGGCCCGAAGACCGAAGTCGGCGCTTGGTATGAGAAGACCCTGCTCGCTTCCGTGTGGGGTTTTCCGACCGAACGGTTTAGTTCCCAGGCCTTCTGGGACGTCTTCGAGCAGATTCTGCCGGCGCAAACCGAGTCCCTCTCACCGGCCGAGATCCCCTGGAGCCAGCCCAGTTGCGCTTGCTGGGTTTGTGGAAGGAAAAACAGCTGGTCGGTCCTCGTCTGCTGGCCTACGATACCACCAACTTCTACACCTACATCGCCAGTACCAACACACGCAATCAACTGGCGCAGCGCGGACACAACAAGCAAGGTCGACACAACCTGCGGCAGGTAGGACTCAGCTATGTTCTCGACGGAGAGAGCGGACTCGGTTTATGCCACCACGTCTATGCGGGCAACGTGGCGGATGTCGAAGAGTTCTCCGCAGCTTTGGCGCGCATCCAGCGCTTGCTGGACCAAAATCAAATTCCACGTGACAGTGTCACGCTGGTATTCGACAAGGGCTCGGCGGCGCTGGACAACACGGTGGAACTGGAACAGAGCGGGGTGGGATGGATTTCCGCCTTGCCCTGGAATCAAGCACCGGTGGAGTTGCGCGAACGAGCTACAGAAGAACTGCCGCGGTGCAGCGCCGCACAGCCTGGGGTACGGGCCCTGGCGCAGAAGGCCTTGGTGCACGGTAAGGAATATCTCTGTGTGGTGAAGTACTCTGCGCCCTTCGCGGCAGAGCAACTACACAGCTTAACCACCAGCATGAGCCGGGTTCTGCAGTCTCTACGGCGCTTCTCCAAGGGACTGAATAAACCTCGGGCGCGGTGGACCGAGGACGGGATCAAGCGCAAAATCCAGAAGTGGTTGTCCGCTCAGTTTCTCGCGGAACTGATTCGCTACCAACTCGACTTTGGTGACGGCCAATGGCGGCTACAGTTTGATCTCGATGCAACGGCGTTCACCAAACTCATCGATCATCGTCTGGGCCGGACTGTGTTGCTCACCAACCGCATGGACTGGACGGCGGAACAAGTGGTGACCGGTTATGCCGGCCAGCAGCAGGTCGAGCGAATTTTCCGCGGACTGAAAGATGGAGACTGGCTGGGCTGGGGCCCGGTGCATCACTGGACCGATCGCAAGATCCGCATCCACGCGTTTTACTGCATGCTAGGCATCTCGCTGCTGCAGGTGGTGCACCGGCAGGCCAAAGCCGCTTGGGCGGACCTCTCTATGGACACACTCCTGGAAGAGTTGCAGCAGATCCAGCAGTTTGTTCTCCTCTATCCACGGCAAGGCGAGAAGGGACCGGATCGCGCGGCCTACGTCCTTTCCAAGCAGACCTTGGTGCAACAAGCTTTGGCGAAGGCGCTAAAGTTAGATGAGCTGCAGATTGCCCAACGTGGGTAAGACAAGCCGATTACTCTAGGCTGCACAAAAATGGACGCTTACAAGCCTCTTCGCTTAACCGGCAGTAAACTCATGCTAGGTAGCAATGACTTCTGCAGATGCGCAGGCTTGAACCAAATAATACCGTCCAAAAGCAATGAGCCCGCGTTAGGCAATGGCAGCACAGGGCAAAATTTGACGGCCGAGACCCCTGCGTGCCGAATAGCCTCTAACGGGCGCTCAATTCGGCGAGGAAGCTTTGGCCGTGGGGAATCTTTGTGCTGAAATTCTCGGCCACGGTTTGGCCCAGGTCGGCCAGGGTGTCGCGGATGCCGAGGTTGGCTCCATGCTGGGCGCGGGGCGTGTAGGCGAGGATGGGAACGTATTCGCGCGAATGGTCGGTAGTGGGATTTACGGGATCGGGATCGCAGCCGTGGTCGGCGGTCAGCAGCAACAGGTCGGAAGGCTCCAGGCTAGCTAGGAACGGAGCTAGCAGCGCGTCGAATTCCTCTAGGCTGCGCGCGAAGCCCTCGACATCCTTGCGGTGGCCATAGAGCATGTCGAAATCGACCAGGTTGGCGAAGATCAAGCCGGCGGGCTGGCGGGTCAGTGATTCGGTGAGCTTGGCCATGCCGTCGGCGTTGTTTTTTGTGGTGACGTAGTTTCCCACCCCGCGGCCATTGTAGATGTCGTGGATCTTGCCGACGCCGAACACCGGGACGCTGCGCTCGGCGAGCACGTCAAGAAGCATTGGGCGCGGGGGCTCGACGGCGTAGTCGTGGCGGCGCTCGGTGCGGCGAAAATTTCCGGCCGGGCCGGCGAAGGGGCGTGCGATAACGCGGCCCACGCGATGAGGGCCCCGAGAAGCTGGCGCGCAATTTCGCACATGCGGTATAGCTCGGCGATGGCAATCACGTCCTCGTGCGTGGCGATCTGGAAAACGCTGTCGCCCGAGGTGTACACGATCGGGGAGCCGGTCCGGACGTGCTCCTCGCCGAGCTCCTTGATGATCTCGGTGCCGGAGGCGGGCTTGTTGCCGATGGTGCGGCGGCCGATTTGGTGCTCGAATTCCGCGATCAGCTCCTGGGGAAACCCGTGCGGGTAAATCGGGAAGGCCTGGTCGAGCCAGATGCCGGCCATTTCCCAATGTCCGGTGGTGGTGTCCTTACCGGGAGAATCTGTTGCGCCCTTGCCGTAGCTTCCGGCAGGGCCGCTCGGGAGGGTCTTAGGTGCGCGAGCGGCTTGATGTTGGCAAGGCCGAGCCTGGAGGAGATTCGGGAGCTTCAGCCGACGCGAGTGCGCGATGTGTCCGAGGGTGTCGCGGCCGATGTCGCCGTAGTCGGCGGCGTCAGGTAATTCGCCAATGCCCACGCTGTCCAGGACCATCCAGATGATCCGCCCGAAATGTGAATGATTCTCCATGAACTCGGTCCGACCTGGCCTTGAGTCGTGGCGGCGCCTACACGGTAAGTGCCTCGGCGATCTTTTGCCCGCGGAGTCGCCTCACCGCGCCGACGCGCTCGATGATTCCGCCAAAACTGTTCTCTTGCTCATGTTTTCCATACGTTTAATGACCAAAACCCGAGATCAGAGACCAGCACAGCCAGAGTTGTCGCGCGGTCCAGACGGGTGAGCTCCGGCCAGGGGGATTCAACCCACGGCATATCAATCACTTTCCCCGGTCGAAGGGCGGCTCGGGACCGCTCGATGACATCGGGGTGCTCGGTCCGCGCGTCGGTGATCGCACGCGGTGCCCCGTTCCGGCGCCGCGGTGCGACATGCGGGTTTGAGAATTGTTGCGAATTCGGGTCGGCGATAGACTCGGGCCATCCAGTCACGGCTGGGTTTTAGATAGAACCCAGCAGCGGTCGGGTCTCGCAGTCTAAGTTCCCGGACGGTTACCAGAACCATGAATCTTCTCTGAGTGTTGGGCGTTTCCTCCCGTGAGGACGGGATTTGATGCCGCTGGTGTGGCGAGGTATAATTTTGAGTTTACACACATGCTACCGGAACCCACTGAGAACACTGTGCCCGGGAAGACGCTCCCTGAGGGCAAGGCTCTTGCTCGCGCGGGGCGCGACGTCGCCGACGGCGAAGAGGAGATTCGTGTGGTGGGCGCGCGCGTCCACAACCTGAAGAACATCAGCTTTGCCATTCCACACAACGAAATTACCGTGGTGACGGGGGTTTCCGGGTCGGGCAAGTCGAGCCTAGCGTTCGATACGCTGTATGCCGAGGGACAGAGGCGCTACATCGAGTCGCTTTCGGCCTATGCGCGGCAGTTTCTTGAGCGCATGGAAAAACCCGATGTGGACGAAATTACCGGGATTGCGCCGGCCATTTCGATCCGGCAGAAGAACTCCACGCGTAATCCGCGGTCGACAGTGGCGACTGCGACTGAGATTTACGACTATGTGCGGCTGCTTTATGCGCGCGTGGGGCACACCTTTTGCTTCCGCGACGGCGAGGAAGTGCGCAAGGACACGCTGGACGAAATTGCCGCGAAAGTGCTGGCCATGCCCGAGGGGCGGCGATTCTACCTGCTGTATCCGCTTAGTCTCACGCCTGGAGCGCCGCCCGCCGCCGACGGCCAGTCCTCGGAAGCTGCGACGCGCCCGCGCAAAACCGCAAAGGGCAGCGCGGACGGCACGCGGGAAGCACTGATCAATCTGCGCAAGCGCGGGTTCAATCGGCTCTACCAGGCGGGGCGGGTGTTCGAATTTTCCACCCCGGAAGAGCTGCTGGACGTGGATTTCGGCGAGCCGGTGCACGTACTGGTCGACCGGCTGGCGCTTGCGGCCGACATCCGCTCGCGGCTTGTGGATTCGATTGAGATTTGCTACCGCGAGGGACGCGGCGAGGCCATCCTGGAATTCGTGCCGAACACACCCGGGGAACCAGCCGAGCGCTTCAGGTTCAGCGAACGCTTCGCCTGCAAAAAGTGCGAGACCCTTTACCAAGAGCCCGAGCCGCGGCTTTTCTCGTTCAACAATCCCTACGGCGCCTGCCCGCGGTGCCAGGGATTTGGCAATACCATCGACTTCGATATGGACCGGGTGGTCCCGGACAAAAGCTTGTCGCTTGCCGACGGTGCGATCGAGCCGTGGACTAAGCCGCGCTACAAGCATCTCACCGCGGAGATGAGGCAATTTGCACGCGACAAAGGAATTCCCTTCGAGGTTCCGTACCGGGATTTGACCGCGGCGCAGCGCGACGCGATTCTCGAAGGCGACCGGAAGACAGATTTTCCCGGCGTAAAAGGCTTCTTCAACTGGCTCGAGCGGAAAAAATATAAGCTGCACGTGCGCGTGTTTCTGAGCCGGTATCGCGGCTACGCAACCTGCCCGGAATGCAATGGCACGCGACTGCGCGTTGAAGCGCGCGCGGTGAAAATCGCGGGCCGGTCGATCACCGAAGTTTGCCAGATGACGGTAAAGCAGGCACGGCCGTTCTTCGCGGGCCTGCAACTGAGCGCTGCCGAAACGACCATTGCCGACAAGGTGCTCGAAGAGATTCAACAGCGGCTGCGCTTTCTTGACGAAGTGGGACTCGATTATCTGACGCTGGAGCGGCTGACTTCGACGCTTTCGGGCGGAGAGACGCAACGCATCCAACTGGCCACCTCGCTTGGCTCGAATCTGGTGGGCGCGCTCTATGTGCTCGATGAGCCGTCGATCGGGCTGCATCCGCGGGATACCAATCGGCTGATTCAAATCCTCAAAGGTCTGCGGGACTTGGGCAACACCCTGGTCGTTGTGGAGCACGATCCGGATACGATTCTGGCCGCCGACAACGTGCTCGATTTGGGTCCTGGGGCAGGCGAGCACGGAGGCAGCCTGATGTTTGCGGGAAGGCGCGACGCGATGCTGACCGATCCGCAATCCCTGACAGGGCGATACCTGCGGGGCGAGCTGCGCATCCCCGTGCCGCAGAGGCGGCGGAAGCCTTACGGCAAATTTCTGAAGATTTTTGGGGCGCGCAGCCACAATCTGAAGAACGTCGACGTGACGATTCCGCTGGGGATGCTGGTGGCGGTGACCGGCGTGTCCGGCTCTGGCAAATCAACACTCGTTTACGACGTGTTGTACAAGGCGCTGCAAGCCAAGCGTAGCGACGGCAACTGGCGTGAAGTCGCGAGCCGCATGGAAGGCGATAACGCCCTCACGGCGGTCGAAATGATCGACCAATCGCCCATCGGCCGCACGCCGCGATCGAATCCGGCGACCTACATGAAGGCCTTTGATCCCATTCGCGAGGTGTTTGCCGCGACTTCTGAAGCCAAGAAGCGCGGGCTCAAGGCCGGGCATTTCTCATTCAACATTCCGGGCGGACGGTGCGAGGCGTGTCAGGGCGACGGAACGGTCACCGTGGAGATGCGCTTTCTCGCCGACGTGGAGCTGATCTGCGAAGAATGCCGCGGCACACGCTACAAAACCACGGTGCTCGACGTGCATTTCAAGGGGAAAAATATTCACGGCGTGCTGCAGATGACCGTGCGCGAGGCGCTGACGTTTTTTGCGGCCTATCCCAAAGTAACTTCGCGGCTGCGCGTGCTGGAGGAAGTTGGCCTGGGCTACTTGCGCCTCGGGCAATCGGCGACGACGCTTTCGGGCGGCGAGGCGCAACGCTTGAAACTTGCTGCGCATCTTACCCGCCAGGAGAACGCCGGCATCCTCTATATTTTCGACGAGCCGACCACGGGCCTGCACTTTGACGATATTCAGAAGCTGCTGACGGCGTTTCGCAAGCTACTCGAAGGCGGGGCTTCGGTGCTGATCATCGAGCACAACCTGGACGTGATCAAGTCCGCGGACTGGATTATCGACATGGGGCCCGAAGGCGGCGATGCGGGTGGGCGCGTGGTGGCCACCGGCACTCCGGAGCAGGTGGCGCGGAATTCGCAGTCGCTCACCGGGAAATTTCTGGCCCCGGTGTTGGTTGCGCGCAACGGGTCGGGCCAAGAGAGCTATCTTCCCACCGCCGGGGGCGGGACCAAGAACAATGGTGACGCGGGTGCTGGCGGCGATTCGGTGAAATAGGTTCCGGCTAGAATCCTGGCGCGATAAAATCCGGGCGATGGGGCTCGAGCAATGACACTTGGGTTGAAGCTCGCGGCTTGCTGCATGGTTGGCCTTGTGACCGGCGCGCTTGCAGTGGCTCATTCTCAATCCGTTGGCAGCAGCAAAAAACGCGTTCCCGCCGATCCTGCCGAAGCTGCGCTCAGTCATCTGCTTTCCACCGCGCAGGCCGCCATGGACCGCAAGGACTTTCAGACTGCGGTGCAGAACTATCAGGATTACCTTGCCAAGAAGCCCGACGATGCGCTGACGCATTTCAATCTGGGCTACGCCTGGATGTCGATGCGGAAACTTACCGAGGCCCAGGGTGAATACCAAAAAGCAGTTGCGCTCGACCCAAAGATGGCGCCCGCGTATTTGAATCTGGGCTTGACGCTGATCGACAGCGATCCCTCGGCCGCCGTTGCGCCGCTGCAAAAAGCCGTGGAGATGATGCCGAATCAGTCGGGCCCGAAATTTCTGCTGGGAACCGCTCTCGAAGCAAACCACAGGCTTCCCGAAGCGGTCGAGCAATACCAGGCGGCGGAAGCGATCGACGGCGCGGATTTCAACATCCGCTTCTCGTTGGGGCGCGCGCTGCTGATCTCCGGTCGGGCGAGTGAGGCGGAGCCCGAATTTCGCGCCGCAGCGAGCCTGCGCCCGAACATGGCGCCGGCGCATCTCGGGCTGGCGCGAAGCCTGGTACTGCAAAATCATTTCGATGAAGGCGCGGCGGAATTTGCGAAGTATCTCGAGCTGCAACCAAGCGACGCGGGCGCGCGGGTCGAGCGCGCATCGGCGCTCGTGAGCATGAAAAAACATGAAGACGCGCTCACCGAACTCGACGAAGCCGCGGCGGCCGGCCCCGAAGGCGTGCGCGCGCTGAAGTTGCGGGCGCAAATTTACTTCGAGAAGCAGCGTTTCGACGACGCCATTCCCGTACTGCAAAAGGCCCAGGCGCTCGCTCCGAACGATCCCCTGATTCCGGCGCTTCTCGGCCACCTGCAGCTTGAAAAAAAGGCCTATGCCGACGCGGTACGCGAGCTGATCGCGGCCTTCCAAATGGCCCCGACCTCTGATGACGTGCTGAAGGATCTGGTGCTTGCGCAGTACATGAACAAGAATTATCCGGCGGCGCTCGATGGCATCGACTTGTTGTCCAAACGGGAATCCCTGCCTCCGGGAAGCTGGTTTATGCGCGCCGACTGTTACGATAAGCTGGGGCAGGCTGCCAATGCGCTCGAAGCGTATCAACGGTTCCTGAACTTGAATAAAGACACCAACAATGACATGTACTTTGACGCGACGGCGCGCGTGCGCACGCTCGACCGCGAGTTGAAGAAGAGGTAGATGCTTGCTTGAACGATGCCGTCTCTGGACGCCCCTCATGATGCTGACGCTTTCCCCGGCGAGCGGGTTCGCGCAGAACGGGGCGCTTGAGTTCCGCGCCCGCTTCGCGCAGGAGACCGACGCCATGCACCGGGCGCAAATGATGCCCAAGCTCGGCGAAACCGAATTTGACAACATCACTAAAAACATCGACGCCGGTAAATTGCCCGAAGCGCTCGCAATTTTGAAGGAATATCGAAACGAAATCCGCTCCTGCGAGATGGGACTGGACGCCAGGAACATCGACGCGGAAAAGCATCCCAAAGGATACAAGCAGCTGGAAATTTCGCTGCGGCAGTCGCTGCGCAAGCTGGACAACCTCCTGGTGAGTTTCACCGCTGACGAGCAGGCGCCGTTCATCGAGGTACGCAGCGATCTGGAAGATTTGAATCGGCACCTGATTCACGAGCTTTTCCCCAAAACGCCCAATGACGATTCAACACCTCCCGATTAGGAGTTCCTGAGATGCCTTACCGTAATGTTCTGGTTATCGCTTGCTCGGCTTGGATGCTGACGGCCCCCGCGATGGCGCGCGCGCCGCGGGCGATTCCCGGTCCTCAGGACAAGGACTACCTTACCGAAGCCGAGGCGGACAAAATCCGCGACGCTGATACGCCCGCCTTGCGCATCAAGCTTTATCTTGGTTTCGCCGAGGACCGTCTCAAAAAATTCGAATACGAAATTCATCGCACGGTGCCGGAGCGGCGTCGCGGCGAAATCCTCAACGCGCTGCTCAATGGCTATTCGGGATGCATGGACGACGCCGCCGACCAGATCGATGTCGCCAAAGAGAAGCAGCTGGACATTCGCGACGCGCTCAAGATGATGAAGTCGAAGGACAAGGAGTTTTTGACGATTCTCGAGAAATACGAGAAGGACGGGCCGGAGCTGGACACCTATCGCGATACCCTCGATGACGCAATCGAAGGCACCAAAGACGCGCTCGCCGACCTCGACGACGCCGAGAAGGAAGCAACACCCGGGCCGGTCCGGAGAAAACCCTCTTGAAACACTCCCGCCGCGGCCAGCGGCTCGTCCCGGGCGGCGAGCGCATTTTTCATCGCATCTACACGCGGCTGGGCTGCGAAGGAAGGCCGCCGCACTTCATCGTCGAATACCATCCTTATACGGACCTGACGCATACGATCCGGCTGCGCGAAGACACCGCGCACGTACGCCTTTCAGACGTGCTGCGCGATGCGCCGCGATCGATCCTGGAAGCGGCGGCGGCGATTCTGCTCGGACGGCTCTACCGCCGACAGCCGCCCAGCGAGTTGCTGGACACCTATCGCCAGTTTTCCTATGCGCAATCGACGCGGCGGCGCGTACTGAAGCTGCGTAAGCAGCGGGCGCGGCGCGTGGAGCACCGGCCTGCAGGGGTGCATCATGACCTGGCGCCGCTGTTTGGAGCCCTCAACGCGCAATATTTCGAGGGTTCGCTGGTATGGCCGCGGCTGGGATGGAGCGCACGAGCCTGGCGTACGCAGCTCGGCTGCTTTGACCCGGCGCTCACTCAGATCGTGCTAAACCGGCAGCTGGATAGCGATGCCATACCCGAATATGTGGTCGCCTACGTGCTATATCACGAGATGCTGCACCTGAAGCATCCCATGAAGTTCGCGCGCTGCCGGCGCGAGTCGCATTCACCGAAATTCCGGCGTGAGGAAAGAATTTTTGCCGACTACGACCGCGCGATGAGATTCCTTGAACGCTTTCCGGTGGTGTAAAACCGAGCGCCTCGACGAACCAGTATTTTATCGCTCCTCATGGTGATGGGGATTGGCAGAAACAAGGCAAATGCCTGTCGATATTGCGGGAGAGCGGCGCTCACCGCGTGGTCAATTTGTCGATCTTCGCCTGAATCTTCTTCGCGTCCGGGGCGTGAGGATACACTTCGAGATATTCCTTGTAGTACTTCGCCGCGGTGACCTTGTCGTTTTTCTTTTCATAGATTTGCGCAAGAAGCAGCCGCGGCTTGGCGAAATTCGACTTCAGGCGGATGGCGTCTTCGAAGCGCGCGATGGCGGCGTCCAAGTCGCCCTTGTGCATGTAGAAGGTGCCGACCTCGACGTCCTGTTCGGCGGGGAACGGATCGTACTTCGCGCTGGTGTCAGCTGTCTTTAACTCCTCGGCCGCGCCCGCAGCTGAGGAAGAGGACGACGATTCGCCGGAGTTGTCTTCCTGGGGCTTTGAATCCGGTTGCTTTTCGTCGTCGCTTTTTGGGTCAGGCTGCTTCTGATCGCCCTGTTTTTGATCACCTGATTTCTGATCGGGCGATTTTTGATCGGAGTTTTGCGGCGATGGCGGCGGGAGAGCCCCCACCGGCAGCGCCAGCAGCAGCAGCAAGAAAGCGGGTTGGAGTAAGCAGCGGCGCATGGCGTTTCCCGCTGAACTTAGAACCCGTTTGGTATCATAGGAGTTGTCTCTCCCCGGGGGAGCTTTCTAGAAGTTAAGCCTCGTCTATTGTAACGCGCGCGTATGGAACTCCGAGAAAAACTCGCCAGTTTGCCCTTGCAGCCCGGGGTGTACATGTTTCAGGGCGCCAGCGGGGCCATTCTCTACGTGGGCAAGGCGCGTTCGCTGCGCAACCGGGTGCGCTCGTACTTTCTGGAATCGCGCTCGATCGACGCGAAGACCGGTTCGCTGGTGCGGGAGATCGCCGACATCGATTACATTGTCGTCGACAACGAGAAAGAGGCCCTGGCGCTCGAAAACAATCTGATCAAGCAGCACAAGCCGAAGTTCAACGTACTGCTCCGCGACGACAAGACCTATCCCTACATTCAATACACGGCCTTTGAAAAATATCCGCGCGTGTACGTCACTCGCCGGCTCAAGAAAGACGGCTCGATTTATTTTGGGCCCTACTTCCCTGCCCGGCTCGCGTATCAGATGGTGAATTTGATCCACAAGCATTTTCTGGTGCCCTCCTGCACGGTCGATCTGCAACGCAATCATCCACGACCGTGTTTGCAGTACTACATTCACCGCTGCCTGGGGCCGTGCGTCGACGAGCTGGTTAGCGATGAGCGTTATGCGGAAGCGGCGCGCGACGTAAAACTATTCCTCGAAGGCCGCCGCAGCGATTTGGCGCGCAGTTTGAAGGAACGGATGCAGTGCGCCTCCGACCTGCAGCACTACGAAGAGGCTGCCGGGTACCGCGATTTGCTGGCCACCATTGAAGAAATGGAGGACCGGCAGAAGATCGCTGCGGCTGAAGGCGACGACACCGACGTGCTTGGCTGGTACGCCGAGCCGCCGCAGGTGGCCGTAAATCTGTTCCACCTGCGTGGCGGGCGGGTCGTGGACCGGCGCGATTTTTATTGGGAAGACCTTGAAGAATTCGATCCCGCCGAATTCTTGCCTTCGCTGCTCAAGCAGCTATATCTCGAAGCTGCGTACTTGCCGCGCTATATCCACGTGCCCACCGGGTTCGAGGATTGCGCGCTCTTGGAAGAAGTTCTTACCGAGGGTGCGGGGCACCGCGTGGACATTTTGCATCCCCAGCGCGGGCAAAAGTACGCGTTTCTCGAGCTGGTCGAGAAAAATGCAAAGCATTCGTTCTTGCAGCGCTTTCGCGTGCTGCAGCCTAGCTCGAAAACGATTGCCGAATCGCTTGAGGCCGCGCTGGGCTTGGCTGAACCGCCGAAGCGCATCGAGTGCTTCGATATTTCGCACATCCAGGGGTCGGACACCGTGGCATCGATGGTGGTGTGGGAAGACGGACGGATGAAGAAATCCGACTATCGCAAGTTCATTATTCGCGGCCTGGCCATGCCGGAAGGCCCGGAAAAAGAGGCCGGGCTGCTGCGCGACGATTTTGCGAGCATGCGCGAGGCCGTTGAGCGGCGTTATCGCCGGGTGCTCGAAGAGGACCAGCCGATGCCAAGCCTAATTCTGATCGACGGCGGCATCGGGCAATTGCATGCGGCGGCGCAGGCCCTGGAAAAGCTTGAAATTATCAATCAGCCGATGGCGAGCATCGCAAAGAAGGAAGAAATCTTGTATGTGCTGGGGCGGGAGGACGAACCCGTCGCGCTGGACCATCATTCCCCGGTGCTGCACCTCGTGCAGCAGATTCGCGACGAAACACACCGCTTCGCGGTGACCTTTCATCGCCAGCGTCGCTCGAGCCAGCGCCTGCGCACGTCGCTGACTGAAATTCCCGGCGTCGGCGCGCGTACCGCAGTGCGGTTGCTGCGCCGCTACGGCAGCGTCGCGCGGCTGCGGCAGCTCAGCGTCGAGCAGCTGGCGGCGGAGCTGCCGCGCAACCGTGCCCAGCGCGTCTACGACGTCTTACATAGCGTGAACCCGCCGGAAGCTGCCGCCCCGGAACCGCACACCGGGTAGCGTTTGTGGGCATTTAAAGACCGTTCCGAACAAAGCGGCCTGAGCGGCCTGGCCTTTCAGGACCAGCGCGGCCCGCGCA
>CAVQZU010000044.1:0-30148 GCA_963718485.1 uncultured Acidobacteriota bacterium | reverse complement strand
GTCTTTCTTCTACTTCTCCTGTCTCTTCCCATAGACCTGCTTGCGCAAACCACCAGCACAGTAGTGCTTGGCACCGTGCGAGACAGCAGCGCTGCCGCAATCGCCGGCGCCCAAGTCACCGCCACGAATCGCGACACGAACTTCTCGCGCACCGTCGCCACCAACGATCAAGGCGAATTCAGGATCTACTTCCTGCCGGTGGGTGACTACCAGATTTCCGCAAACCGCTCAGGTTTCAAGGAATTTCTGCGCGACGGGATCGGGCTCTCTCTCAACGTCGCCACTGAATTGGATATTGTCCTGGAACTCGAGGCGGTCCGCTCGACCGTCACGGTTCCGGAAGGCCCGCCTCTTGTGAATACCACCAGCTCCGAGCTGGGCCGCACCATCGAAAATCGAGAGCTCGTGAACCTCCCGCTGATGAATCGCAATGCCTACCAGCTCCTCGAATTGACGCCCGGCGTGCAAAACTCATCTTTCAGTCCGGGGCAGCCCAACCCTGTGGTCACCCTCGGGTATCCGGAGCAGCGAACCTTCATCAACGGCGGCGTCGATGGTGGAGTCGGCTCGGTAAGCTATTACCTCGATGGCGGAATCAATATGACCGGCTTGCGAAACACGGGAAACATCCTTCCCAGCCCGGATGCCATTCAGGAATATCGCGTCGAGACGAATAACTACGGAGTTGAGTACGGAAGAATGTCCAGCGGCGTTATCACCGTCATCACCAAGTCCGGCACGAACAACTTTCACGGCTCTGCCTTCGAGTACAGGCGCGACGACGTTCTCAATGCCAACAGTTGGGGCTCCATTCTGCCCAAGCCGCCGCTCCGCCGGAATCAATTTGGAGCCACACTGGGTGGCCCGATCAGACCCGACAAAAGGTTTTTCTTCGCCTCCTACCAGGGGCTCCGCCAGCTAAGCAGCTTTTTTTTGACGGGCGGCACAGTGCCCACCGCCGCCGAACGAACCGGAAACTTTACCGGTCTGGTCACTGCTCTCCCTGTTCAATATACCTGTGGCCCCATCACCGTGATCTGCCCCTCCTTGCTCGATCCGGTCGCACAGAAATTACTCAACCCATCCAACGCGAACGTGAATTCTCCAACGATCCCCGTCGCGAATTTTGGCGCCACGGGCTGGCAGGGGACGTCGCCGAGCCCATTCAACGCCGACGAGTTTCTCATCAAGATCGATCACAACCTGGGCGAAAATCAACGCTTCGGCGGCAGTTACTTCTACACGAGTGGAAACAATTCCGTCACGCCGCTCAATTCAAACTCGGGGCAACCCAACGGCAGCATTCCCTGGGATGTGCAGCAATTCACCTGGCGGCAGCAAAATCTGAATCTGAACGATACCTGGATGGTCAACCCAGATCTCGTCACGCAGGCCTGGTTTACCTATACCCGGAATTTCGGCGGGCGCCTCAACCTGCCTGCAACATCGCTCGGTGATTTGGGCTCGGACTTCACCGTGGAAGGCCCTTCCTCCTTGCCTCAAATCGCGGTCCAGGGGCCTGTCGCTTTTACTGGCGCCAGTGCAATCGCCGGCCCGGTGGCCGGAACGAACTTTTATTCCTTGCGCGACATGACCAGCCTGAATCACGGCCGTCACTCATTCTCTTTTGGAGCCGAGGAATCTCTCGAGCGGGATATCCAGCAAACACTGCTGAACAACTACGGAGTGTTCACCTTCAGCAACACCAACGTCGCGGATGCCGTGTCGGGAAAGAACATCGCCGTTCCCGGCATCGCTCTTTTTCTGATGGGCCTTCCCACAGCCATCACACAGGATTCGCCCGTAACCGGCTACACCAACAGTTGGAACACCGGCTTTTTTGCCCAGGAACAGTTCCGCGTCTTTCCACATCTGACCGTCAATCTCGGCGTCCGTTGGGACATCACCACCCCACCCACGGATCCTGCCAATCGGGGAACGGAGTTTCAGATCGGTGAGCAATCGGTGGCGATTCCCCAGGCTCCCGAAGGCGCTCTCTTCTTCGGCGATCCGGGCGTCACGCGAGGAATCGTGCCGGTTCGCTGGCACCACGTTTCGCCCCGGGTCGGGCTCGCCTGGGATCCGTTCGGCGACGGTAAGACGTCACTCCGTGCGGCTGCCGGGGTTTTCTACAACAGCGTCTCGGGCAACGAATGGAATACAGTCACCAATTTTGAACCTTCCGCCATCCGCTTCACCTTCACCAATACCACTCAGTCGGTGAAAGGCTCCGGCCTGACTGCCGTGCCTCAAGGCGCCACACTCGCGTGCCCTTACAATTTTCTCAGCCCCAAGTTCGTGTTCGGTGTCACCAAAACGGTCACTTGCCCCGCCGATGGCGGAAGCGGCGCCGGCCTGAGCGGCAACGATCCGTTTCCGTTTGTGGCTCCCAATTTCCTTACCGTTGGCGGGCCCTTCTTCGGTGTTTCGAAGAATTTTCAATGGCCCTATAGCTACCAGCTCAATTTGTCGCTCGAGCGGCAGATCACCTCGAATTTCGGACTGTCGCTGGCATATGTGGGCGCTCTGAGCCAGGATTTGCCGTTCGCACAGGACATCAACGCTCCCGCGACTGGCGCCGCAGCGCCCGCATGTGCTACTTCGAGCGCCGCCAATATCGTCGACCGGCGCCCCATCGATAATCCTGGCGTCGCAACCTGCGCTTCGCCGGGAAGCCCGTTCGGCGCGGTTTCTCTGCTGCAGTCGAACCAGACCGCTTCTTACAACGGATTGCAGACCACCGCGCAGATGAGACTGTCGCATGGCCTGATGTTCTACGCCTTTTACACCTTCAGCCACACGTTTGACAGCGTTCAGCTCGACAACAACACGACGCAAGGCGGCGCCGAGGACATGATCAATCTGCGCCTCGAACGCGGCCCCGCAGATTTCGACCTTCGGCATCAGTTTGTCTCGTCACTTGTCTGGCAGCCGCGCTATTACAAAGGACAGAATCGGCTCCAGGCGGCGGTTCTCAACGCTTGGGCACTTTCATCGATCATCAATATACACAGCGGTTTTCCGTTTACGATTTACAACGGGTCGGACGCCAACCTCACTGGCAACGCAACAGCAGGAACCTCCGGCCCAACCTCCGGCGAGCGCGCTGAACTTGTTCCAGGTCAAAGTCCATTTTTAAACGATCCCACGGCTTCGGAGTGGTTCAACACAGCGGCGTTCAAGCAGATTGCTGCGACCAACGGAATGTCCATCGATGGAAACTCCAGCCGCAACATGTTGCGCGGCCCGGTTTTCAAGGACGTCGACCTGGCAATCTCTCGATCTTTCCCTCTGAGTGGTCTCAAAGAAGGCTCGGACCTTCAGTTTCGCGCCGACGCCTACAATGTCTTCAATATCGTGAGCCTCAGCACTCCTTCCGGCAGCGCCATCACCGCCGGATCGAGCACCTTCGGTGAAATCCTTAGCGCGAATTCCATGCGCCAGCTTCAACTCGGTATGCGCCTCTCCTTCTAAGCTCTCAAAGCATTGGTAACCGGGCCGTATGTAACGAACACCACGCGCCGTGGCGAGTTTTCGCCTTAGCTGATTTTGCGTTCTGATCTGCTCTAAGGCTGGTTTTAGGGCTACATCCGGCGACCCGGCCTCCCGCGCTGATGACGAAAGGCCGGACGCAGCGGGGGCGGACATTATATAGACATCGGCAAGCATTCCCGGTTGGATGTGCTTGATCTGAGTCTCGCAATTGTTGGCAACCGCCCACCAAACCCGTGTATCGATCGGCGTGGAAATCTCGCGGCCAGCATGGCGTGAGCGCCTTCACAGACGAACTGCGTCGAGGTGAACTTTGCTTCTTTCCCGAGTCTCGGATTAGGTCGCCGCTTGAGCGCCCGAAAACCCGACCTTCTTCAAGATTGCGCCTTGCTGAACTCGGCAGCACGAAGCGGCTGCCGATGGGGCGGGGAAAGTAATTGAGCCGTGATCGCAACGGCGGGGATGAGAAAAACGATCGAGCCCAGCACCCACATGAAGGCGCCCGCGGCGGTCTGATCGGTCAGCGCACTCAGCCCGGAAGGCCGGGGGATTTCCCCGTAGCTCGGGTAGAGCAGGCGGCCCGAAAAGCACAAAAACGCTGAGATGCCCGTATTCACGAAGTCGGCCAGCAGAAAATAGGGGACCATGATCCAGCGCCTGGAAATAGGCCGCGCCGGCCATGGCGCGATGACCGGCCACCAGAAGAGAAGGCTCGTCGCGAAAAAGCAGAAGTGCTCGAAGTTATGCCAAATCTCCGCACTCAGCGCAAACTCATACGCTCTCGGTATGTGCCACCCTACGAAAGAAACGTTCATCGCGATCCATGCGACTCGAGGGCGCACCAGGAATCTCGCGATTCGGCGAAGGGAAGCCGACCGAAGGAGCGGCCCCAGCACCGGCCGCACGAACCATCCTGGCAGTCCGCGCAACGAAGGCACAACCGGCGCGCCGAGCAGGATGAGCGGGGGAGCGACGGAGATGAACACATAGTGCTGCGCCATGTGCATCACGAGCAGCGAAGCGCTCAGCGTGTCGAGGGGCGACGCTACGGCCACGAACAGAACGAACATCCCGCCGAGAAAACTTGCGAGCCGCCACGAGGGAAACTGATTCGCACGCGTTCTCCGAATGCGCAGCCAGCCTCGCACGTAAATCAAAACGGTCAGGGCAAGCAGCGACGTCACCACGGGGGGAATGTCCCACGTGAATAGTTGGCTGAACGTCTGCGTCATGACTCTCCGCCTAAGGATTGGGACCGCCAGAAGAGCCTGCCGCTTGCGTTTGCGAGGCGTCCTGCGCGGCCGGCTCGCTGGAGGGATGCAAAGTTTCAAGGAAGCTCACGAGCGCCGTCACCTCCGGAGGCGATAGGTTCTTTCCGTACGCCGGCATGTCGCCTCCGCCCTGCAGTACTTGGCGAATCAGCTGGTCTTCCGTGAGCCGGGTCGCGACCGCGTCGAGCGTCGGGCCGCGCTGGCCTCCGTAGCCGCCAATCGAATGGCAGTTGCGGCACTGCTTGGCCTGAAAGACGTTGGCGCCCTGGCGCTGGAGCGGGCTTGCCGTGTGCGTGTAGCGGGCTGGCACGGGAGGGCCGCCGCTCCACGCGTTCATCACCGGGCTCCACGGTGTGTGCATCCCAAGGCGCGTGAGCACCGCTCCCGAGGCCACGAGCATTACTAGAATCAGGATCGCCGCGGGGCGCCGGTGCCAGCTCTTTTCTCCTTCGCCAGAAACAAACGGTAAAGCGACCAAGATCGCGATCCCCATTACCGGCGCGATCAGCACGAACGGAGTCTCGAGACTCGGGGGCAGATAGGAAAGCACCGCATACAGCCAAAGAAAGAAGAAGTCGGGCTTCGGAACCGTTTGGATAATCGTGGGATCGGGTGGCCCGCTGGGTCCGTAAGGCCCGAGCACCACCGCGCAAATCGCGACAGCCGCCACGACCCCACCGGAAAACACAAGGTCCTTCCAGACGGCGGTGGGAACGAAGGGAACTCCTTCCTTCGAAGTCAGGCTGTCATACTCATCAAGATACGTCGAGCGCCGGACCACGCGCCCCGGCATCGGCCACTCGTTCACGCCAAGCTTCAAAACCATCCAGACATGAATACCGGCAAACGCCAAGAGCGTCGCCGGGATGATGAAGACGTGAATCGCGAAAAATCGCGAAAGTGTGGACCCACCGATAATGGGCCCGCCTAAGAGCAGATGAACGAGCGGAGCCCCGATTCCCGGAACGCGGCTGGAAATTGAGGCTCCGATGCCGAGCCCCCAATACGCGTCCTGATCGAATCGGCAGAATCTGGCCCGTGAAAGCCATGCCAAGCGTCATCAGCAGGAGAAAGACGCCGACGGTCCACGTCAACTCCCGCGGATATTTGTAGGCTCCGAAGAGGAACACCTGCATCATGTGCACAAGCACGATGGCGACCATAAAGTTCGAGCCCCAACCGTGCATCGCGCGCAGGAACCAGCCGAGCGTCACCTGATGGTTCAGAACTTCTAGGCTGTTCCAGGCCTGGCCAGCCGACGGAACGTAAACGAGCGCGAGCAGGATACCGGTCACGACCTGAAGTGTCAGCAGAATGAAGGCGGCGCTTCCAAAGACGTAGAACCAGCTTGCCGTTTTCGGAGGGATCGGATGAGCGGCAGCTTCGGCGACGGGCGCGGCCAGATGCAGCCGTTGGTCGAACCAGTCGAAAACCTGCTTCAGCCGGCGCACGGACGCCCTCCTCGCGCACCCTGAATCTTGCCGAGTTTTGCGGAGGTCGAAAGAGTCGGCAATTGACCCGCGTAGATCTCGAGTTGCCCGCCGGAGATCCGCGAGTCATACGTGAAAAGCCCGCGCTCGGGCGGCCCCGAGGCACGCGAGCCATCCGCGTAGTAAACACCGCCATGGCACGGGCACATGAAGAGCTGTGATTGCGGGAACCATCGCACCGGGCATCCGAGGTGCGCGCAATTGATGGCAAAGACCGTGAATTGATCGATCGCAGTGCGGCGAACCCAGCAGGACACGCCATCGGTCATTCCATCCCATGGCTGGCGGCTTGGATTTGTGAACGTCGCAAGTCGCGTCTCGCCGACAGGAAACTTGTCGATTCCACCGAGCGATACCCACGACTTGTAGGTCTGGTCGCGGGCGATCGGCGAAAGCAGATACTTCAAAAGGGGAACCGCAATCGCAACGCCGACGAGCGCATTGAACAGCACTCCAATCTTCACAAGCAACCAGCGGCGCGAAACTTCGAGCAGGTTCGCGTCAGCTCGGCTCGCTGGCGTTGCCGCCTCCTCGAATTTGGGCTCGTTCACGCTCAGCCTCGCATGTCTATTTGGTGGCGTTCGGGTACGGCTGTCCTGGTGTTGCGCTTCGCAGCGACGCCAGATACGCCACAACGTTGGTCACATCCTCGTTCGTCAGAGGGTGGTTGGGCCGATCGTGTTCCCAATCCGGCTGGTCCACGTCTGGGCGTCCCGCGATGGTGATCGTTCGCAAGTCCTGATCGCTCACGAGAGCGAGGTACGAAGTGTTTGAAATTCGTCCGCCGGACTTCTCGTGGCAGGAGGCGCACGCTTCCATATAGACATCCTCGCCGCTTTTTTCATCGGCCCGCAAATTGGCGACGTAGGGAGGGGGAGTCGCACCGGTCGCGCCGCCCGTCGTCCAGTTCGCGCGCATTCCCGCCACGAGTGCGTCAACTTGGTTCGTGCTTAGAAAGCCTCCGGCAGATTCTCCGAACGCGGGCATCTCTGTCCCGGGCATTCCGCTTGTGATCCATTTCTTGAGCGAGCCATCGTCGATGATCGCTTGGTACACGGGATTCGCGAGATCGAGAGCCGGGCCGTTTTGCCCGTTCTGCCCGTGACACGCCGAGCAATTCTGGTTGTACAGCGTCCAGAAATCGACTACGTCGTCGGGCCGCACCGGAACTTTCAGTGCTGCCATTCCCTCGCCCACGCCGTTGCACGCGGCACAAAGTAGTGTCGCGGCAACGCACGCGATCGAGATTATCCGGGTTCGCCGCATTAATCTTTCTTCTCCCCGTTCCTCGGGCGTATCAGATCGGGGGACTGCAAGCCCATCCTCATCGTGAACGGAACCGATTGAAGCGTGCGGATGCGTCCCGTGCGTGCCACCACGATTCCCGCGACGATGCCGAAAAAGAGCTGCGAAACAGCGAACCACGTCCAGTTGATGCGCGCGTTGAACGCGGGATTGATCACCACCAGCGTCGAGTGCAGCACCCCAGTCCAAACCAGCGGAGCTACGAGTCCACCCAGCACGACAGGATGCTTCGGCCACATCGGCAGCAGCGCGCCGTAGAGCAGACCGACAAGGAGCGAAGCCGCAACGTGAATCACCGTCGCAATAAGCAATCCATTCCAATGAAACGCGGCAATGTCCACGGCCGTCGGATTCCGCCAGTGGCCGACTCCCGCTCCTCCGAGCAGATTGACGGCGTACCAGATGCTGTGGTGCGCGATATAGCCGTAGAGCAGCGCCGGAAGAATCATGGCCACTCCTCCGGCGGCTCCGCCCTTCAATCCCGAAATAATCGGATAGCTCTCGATCGGCAGGAAGGCGCGGTGACGGTCGCTCACTTCCAGCCGTGCCACGCTCCTTCGTACGCGCGCTGCTTCGCTGAGCGCCGCCGCTCGAGCCACCAACTCGTGCTGTTCCTGCGGCAGCACCTGGCGAAACCATCCGACGCAGCCAAAGATCACGAGCGCAACACCCGCAATTCCAATGCCCGGATTCGTCACAAGGCTCGCGAACGACAGCGTCACGCCGAACGCGAGGACGATCGGCCAAGCCGTTGGCGCTGGCAGCTCGACCATATTCTCTTCGCCACCCGCCGTCGCAGCCTGCTCTCGCTCGTCCACCACTCACCGTCCGATGATGTAAACCACCGTAAACACCACCACCCACACCGCGTCCACAAAGTGCCAGTACATCGAGAGAACCGCGATTCGCTCCGCGTGCTGCTGGCCCACCTTCCGCGCCACCGTCAAAAGAAACACAATCGTTAGCATCAGCAGACCGATGATCACGTGCGTCGCGTGCAGTCCCACCAGCGAGTAGTACGTCGTCCCGAACAGGCTCGAACTGATCGTCAGCCCGTCCCGAGAAATCAGTTTGCGCCACTCGATCGCCGTTCCGCCGAGAAAGATCAACCCCAGGCAAATCGTTGCGCCCAGCCACCCTGCAAAGCTTCTCACCCGATTTCTCGCAATCGTCCGCTCCGCCATCCAGATCGTAAAGCTGCTCGAGAGCAGGCAGACCGTCCCGAAAACCGGAACCTCCAGCACCTGTCGAGGCGTCGGCCCCGACAAACTCTTGCCGATATAGAAAACGTAGGCCACCACGAAGATCGTGAAGATCCCGGACTCGCCGGTGATAAGCCCGAACATCGCCACGCGCCCGCGCGAAGGCAGGCGCCACTCGCCTTCGTAGGCCGCCGGCATTTGTGTTATTGCGCTCATCCTTCGTACTCCCAGTCCGGATCCTCCGGGTGTTTCAGATCCCACAAGGGCCGGCGGCTGCGCACCACCGGGGCCTGCGCGAAGTTGTACGCCGGCGGGGGCGAAGCCGTATCCCACTCGAGTGTCCACGCGTCCCACGGATCGTTGCCCGCCGGCTTCCCGCGGTAATATGACCAAACCGCGTTGAACGCGAAGATCAGCACCGCAATCCCCTGAACGATCCCTCCCGCCGAGGTGACCAGATTCAGCGTGTTCCACCCGCGATCCGGTTCATACGTGTAAATCGAGCGCGGCATCCCGAGGATTCCGAGAAAATGCATTGTGTCGAAGGTGATGTGAAATCCGATCAGGAACAGCCAGAAGTGCCACTTCCCGAGCGTTTCGTCCAGCATCCGGCCCGTCACCTTCGGATACCAGTAGTAGATGCCCGCGAAAATGCAAAATACGATCGCCCCCACCAGCACGTAATGAAAGTGCGCGATCACGAAATACGAATTGTGCAGCTGCCAGTTCCATGGCGCGATCGACAGCATGATTCCGGTCCATCCCGCGATCGAGAAACTGAAATAGAAACGCGATACAAAAGAGCATCGGCGTCGCGAATCGAATCTTCCCGCCCCAGATCGTCGCGAGCCAGTTGAAGATTTTGATGCCCGTCGGGATGCCGACCAACTCGTCGACAACACGAAAAACGCGTTCGAAAACGACGTCATGCCCACCGTAAACATGTGGTGTGCCCACACGCTTAAACTGATAAACGCGATCCCGACCGACGCCGCCACCATCGCCGGATACCCGAAGATCGCCTTGCGCGAAAACACAGGAATCACCTCGTTCGCGATTGCGAACGCCGGCAGCACCAGCACGTACACTTCGGGATGGCCGAAGATCCAGAAGAAGTGCATCCACACGACCGCCGATCCGCCCGCCTGCGTGTCGAAGAAATGTCCGTCCAAATAGCGGTCCACCAGCAGCATGGACTGCGCCGCGGTCAGCGGCGTGATAGTCACCAGCGTGAGCGCGCTGTCGACCAGCATCAGCCACGTAACAGCGGCAGCCGCATCATCGTCATGCCCTTGCACCGCATCGAAACCACTGTCGCGATGATGTTGATCGCCGTGCCCAGCGTTCCGAATCCGGTCACGATCAGCGCCAGCGCCCAGTAGTCGGTCGCATGCCCCGGCGAAAACGCCTTCGCCGTCAGCGGAGCGTACGCAAACCACCCGACGTCCGGCGCGCTGCCAACTCCAAGCCCCCCGCCGCCGATGAAGCTGTAGTACAGCAGCAGGCCCCCGAACGCCGTCGGCCAGAAGCTGAACGCGTTCAGCCGCGGAAACGCCATGTCCCTCGCGCCGATTTGCAACGGCACCAGATAGTTCGCAAAGCCGAAAATGATGGTCATACCCACAAGAAAAACCATCGTGGTTCCGTGCATCGTGAAAAGCCGGTTGTAAACCTGCGCACTCATGAAATCGTTGCGAGGTACGGTCAACTGAATTCGTATGGCGATCGCCTCGGCGCCGCCCACCAACAGGAAAAAGATTCCGTACAAGACGTACAGAACTCCTAGGCGCTTGTGATCGACCGTCACGACCCATTCGTGCAAATTCTCCAGCAGCGTACGCGCAGTGCCGTGCGGACGGGCCACATCGATCGAGCCGGGAAGCAGCAGTGAGTTTTCACCCATCTTATTTCTGCCCTCAGCGAAGCGTGAAAAGATAATCGGTGAGCTGATCGATTTGCTGATCGCTCAGTTGCATTGCCGGCATGAGGCACCCGGCCTTCAGCGTCGCCGGATTCTTAATCCATGCCCTCAGGTTTTCCACCGTGTTGGGCGCGGCGCCAGCTCCCAGCGTTTGCCGGTCCATCAAATGCGTCAGATCGGGACCAAATCTCCCCGTCGCTGCCGTTCCCGCGAATCGTGTGGCAGTTCATACAAGCCTCCGTCTCGAACACGTGGCGCCCCGCCTCCACGCGTGGGTCGTCCACCGCCGGATCCTGCTGATTTTTCACCCACGTCAAAAATTGTTCCGGCGTATCGACGTACACGCGCAGGAGCATCAACGCGTGCTCCGCTCCGCAGAATTGCGCGCACTGCCCAACGTACACTCCCGCCCGCAGCGGATCGAACCACGTCGTGTTTGGGTGATTGGGAATCAGATCGGTTTTCCCCGCGAGCTGCGGCACCCAGAAGCTATGATCTACGTCCGCGGAAAGCAGCGACAAAAAAGTCGGCTGCGGATTTTCCGTGTCGCTCAGCGGAACGTGCAGTTCGTTCGCCGTTACGATCCCAAGCCTCGGGTAACGGAACTCCCACCAGAATTGATGCCCGATCACCGTCACGTTGAGCGCCGACTCCGGCTCGGGCGCATCCTGAATCGCAAAAATCAGCCGCGCCGTCGTCAGGAACAGCACGATCACGATCAGGACTGGAATCACCGTCCAGGCCAGCTCGATTTGCGTGCTGCCATAAATTTGCGCGGGCTCGCTCGGCGGGTCGCTGGCCTTCGCCCGGTATTTGATTACTGCGTACGTCAACAGCCCGGCCACCACGAAAAAGATTCCACCCGTGATCGAAAGCGTAAACCATGCGAGCGTCTGGATTTCGTGTGCCGGTGTCGATGCGGGGGCGGTTGTGCTGGGAATCGCTTGCAAACCGTTCGCGGCGATCCACAGCATCGCGGTCGGCAAAGAAAAGGAAGCGAAAACATGACGCCGCGCCAGATTCGAAACCGTAGAGAGCATCGCGTGCTTTCATCGTCGCCCGCGCGAACGCCACCGGCGACTCTGTCCGCGGCCTGGAGAGGCTCCCCCAAGCCGGAAAAATGCGGTCCCATTCATCGGCGCGCCGCAACTTGGATTCGCGGTCCGGCCGGAAGCTGCTGCTTTTTGCGAGTAAGTCCCTGTCTACGCTATTAAGGGGTTTGCTTCGGATCGATGCTTGACGTTGCTCGAGTGCCGGCCGTGCTCACTCCCGCGGCGGCGTTAGGAGTGTCCGATGAACGAAGGGTGCCATGAGATCACTGCAAGCTTCGCGTGGCGAAGAATGCAGAATAGAGGTCGAGACCAATTGCCCATATTAAAGTACAAACATCATGCACTTCGGTCAACCTCTTTTATGGTCGCGCCGTTGCCCGAGCGCTTCACCAACCATGCACTTCCCCTTCTGCGTGTGCGTCATTGCTGCATTATTGCCTTTCTGTTATGCCTCTCATCGCCACCGCGGGATGCGAATACCCGGAGCAAAATCAATCCAAGCCCAGCGGATCAATACAAGCGCAAGGGTATGTTAACGATTTCGCTGGAATCATTGCCTGATTTCCAGAAAACTGCGGCTTTCGAGATCGGTTACTTTCTCGCGGGTATGGAACTAGTCTGATCCAGTTCCGGTTCCAGCATTTTCGCTCGAGAATTTGCACGGCAAATTTTCATGTCAGCGGTGGCACTGCGATTGCACGTGTCCATTCGACCCTTCGCGGCGTGGTGTCGCGCCTTCCCAAACGGAGGGACATTGATCATGTGACCGAAAATGAGGAATACGCGTTTACTCCGTCTGGAACTCGCTTGTCTTTTCGTTCTGCTCGCGAAACCTCTCCCCGCCCAGAATTCGTCTCCAGTCCTACCTGCCAGCGCCGCGCAAGAAAACGGAATCGCTCCCGACTCAAGCCTGTTTCTCCAGGTTCGCCTCGACCAGCGATAAAGCTCTCTCGATTGAAGCCCGGTGATGAAATCAAGGGGTGGCGGAGAAGTGCGAAGCGCAGAGCAAAGTGGAAGTGGTCTTAAAGAGAGAAACAGCAACCAAATTAAACCATACTTGGACCCTCGAGCGAAACGCCGATTCCTCGCAACTGATTGAAAAGAATGGCGGGGACGACAGAGACTCGAACTCGCGACCTCTGCCGTGACAGGGCAGCGTTCTAACCGACTGAACTACGTCCCCTTGAACGAATTACAGAATCCCAAGTTGGCTGGTCTTCTGTAGTGCTTGATTCGCCAGTTCTTGTCACGATCAGGCTTTGTACGAACCGCGAATTTCTAGCGATTATATCTGCTGAATTGCTTCACCGCAACCACGTTCGCTCGCTGCGGACGCAAACTTCGCCGAGGGTGCCATGTCGAACCTGCTCTCTTGCCGATCCATGATGAAAAGGAATGGCAGGGAAATCTCACGCGACCAGGGCTAGAGATTTAGTTGCTTGAGCAAATGCGCCGTATCCACAGGCTTGAAAACATAAGCATCACAAAGCGATTTGAACGCGGAGAACACATTTTTAGGGTCATCAAGGGCGGTGATCATGATGACTTTAGCGCCGGACGACGATAGCGTGCCGTCTGCCTCCTCGAGTTCGCGGATGTGCTTAAGAGCTGTTTGGCCGTCCATTTCCGGCATCATAATATCTATGCAGATCAGATCGTAGTTCGTTCCCGCCTGTTGGGACATGCGGAAAGCTTCGACCGCTTCCCGTCCGTTCACCACGGCGTGGCATTCTCCGTATCGCGCCAGGAATGCCTGAAGAAAAAGTCTGCAGGTGAAGTCGTCTTCGACAATAAGTGTGCGCATTTTCATTCCTTCCCATGACTCGGCGCCCAGCCAAATTCGGAGAGTTCGCCGATGAGGCTTTCGAATTCTGCAGTGAGCTGCTCGACGAGCATTTTTGCCCGCCGAGATCTCGCCTTGCATGGCTAATCGTTCGATCTGGAGACTCAGAATGCGGAGTCTTGGCGCAGACACTGTTGCGGCCGCGCCCTTCAGCGTATGGGCCTGTGCAGCCAGCGTGCTCAAATCGCTCTGACTGAGCAGTTGGCTCATGCGATGCAACTGCAACGGAACATCGCTGATGAATCCGGGCTAAGACCTTCTTTGCGAGGGCCTCGTCCCCGGAAAGCCGGGCGAGCAACTCAGCCCGATCGAAAACTACGTCACAGCCGCGATTATCATCTGGAGTCGGACCGCTCGTTACCTTTTCATCTGGAACGGCGGGGAGCCATTTTTTGAGCGCTGCGACCAGACGCTGCTGTTCGATTGGTTTTGACAGATAATCGTTCATTCCGGCAGAAATACAGCGCTCACGATCACCTTTCATAGCCCGCGCCGTCATGGCGATGATGGGTATCTCAGGATCGCGGGTTCCTGTTGACGCCAGCCGGATGCTCCGCGTTGTTTCATAGCCGTCCATACCGGGCATTTCGCGGATGTCCATCAGAACCAGGTCATGCTGCGATTCCCGAAGTGCTCCCAGAGCCTCGATTCCGTTCTGGGCGACGTCGACATGGCAGCCGAGTTTCTGAAGAATAGCTCTCGCAACCTGCTGATTGGCGAGGTTGTCTTCCACCACAAGAATTCGTGGCTTCACGGAATACCCGTGCGTTCCAGGGGCGGCGCCGGTGTCTTGGGACGGATTGGTAGTATCGCAAGACTGTTGCCCGAGTGCTTGCTCGATTGCTGTATGCAGGGCTTTTTCCCACACCGGCTTAAAGAGTCGCCCGGCGAACCCCGCTTTCCTAATAGAAGCAACATCCATCTCCTGCCCAATCGGGAGCATGAGAATCAGTTTGGTGTCTTTAAGTTCGGGATGCGATGCGATCAGCTTTCCGATCTGTTCCCCGCTTGCGCCAGGCATTTTCCAATCGAGCAGCACGATTGGATACGGATCGTTGTCTTTCCAGCGCGGATCGGAGCATCCCTGAAACGAAATCGGCATTCGCGATTTCCTCAGCGCGATATCCAGCGGGTGCGAGCAGTGAATGGAGCAGAGCGCGGCTGGTGGCATTGTCATCCACCACCAGGACCCGATGTGAATGGAGTGGCGAGAGGGAATTGTTCGGGAGAACCGGCAAGGCCGGCGAATGCCTCTCGAAGGTGATGGTGAACCAGAAAATAGAACCTGCTCCTGGAGTGCTGTGAGCGCCGATTCGTCCACCCATCAACTCGACGATTTGCCTGGCGATGGTCAATCCCAAAACCGTGCCGCCATATTTCCGCGTGATCGATCCGTCCGCCTGACAAAAGGCGCAAAGAGTAACGGGACTTGTTCCTCGGAAAAACCAATTCCCGTATCTTTCACCCTGAACCGCAAGGTCGCGGTTTGTTGATACTCGGCCTCTAGTTCGATCGTCAGGCTGATTTCACCCTCAGTTGTGAATTTGACGGAATTCGCAAGGAGGTTAGAGATGACTTGCCTCAGCCGTGCAGGATCGCCACGCAGGGCGTCGGGGACTTCCGCCGCCACGCTGCAGAGCAATTCGAGATTCTTCTTATGCGCTTCAATGGCGCTCACCTCGATGGTCTCCCGCAGGAGATCGCGAAGACCGAAATCGTTCACTTCCAGAGACAATTTGTGGGCTTCAATCTTGGAGAAATCGAGAATATCGTTGATAACCGTCAGGAGCGCCTTGCCACTCGATTGCGCCAGTTCTGCATATTGGCGTTGTTCCGGAGATAGCGGCGTCTCCAGGAGCAGCGAAGTCATTCCGATTACGCCGTTCATGGGCGTGCGGATCTCGTGGCTCATGTTCGCCAGGAATTGGCTTTTGGCTCGATTGGCAGCTTCCGCGGCTTCCTTGGCTTTAGCGCACTCGTGTTCCGCTAACTTTCGTTGCGTAATATCGATGCAACTTCCTTCCACGAACGGTGGCGAATCCTCGTTCTCCACCCAACCTGCATTTTCCAGCACCCACAAGTTGTTACCGTCTTTGCGTTTGAAGCAGACTTCAATATTCGTGAGCGATCGCTTTTCTTTAGAGCCTGCCACTTAGCCTCCGCTTCGGCTGGGTCAAAAAATACGTTCAGACGGGATAATCCGATCAGTTCCGAGCCGGTTGCATACCCAAGCATGCGCGCATACGCGTCGTTCGCCGCCACGATCGTCCCATCTTCAGCGTAACGAAAAACCCCCGCGAGATTTCGTTCGAACAGCATCCGGTAGAGCAGCTCCGATCGTTTGAGAGCTTCTTTGGCGCGCTTGCGTGGGGTAATGTCCATGACGGAGGCAATTACGCCCAGCGTTGTGCTCTGCTCGGATCGCAGCGGGAAAAATCTGCACAGCCAGTAGTGCTCTTGATTGGTATTTGGGTCGATGTGTGGAATTTCCACATCGAGAACAGCTTCTCCGGAGCCGATAACCTGGTGGCATATTCTGGCCATTTGGTCCGGAAGCAGTAGGGAAGCTTCCGTTGATCCGTTTCCCAGCAATTCCTCCAGGGGTAAGCCAAGGATTGTGGCGAACCGCTCGTTGATACGCGTGACGCGGAAGCGTCTGTCGACAAAAATCAGCCCGATTGGCGCGTGCCGATAGATCTGTTGCAGTTCGGCTAAATGCTTTCGTACATCGCTTTCATAGAGGAGGCAGGTGTTTCGTTTACCGCCATGCGTAAGTGGACGGGAGTAACTCCGGGCGTGGAACTGGACGCTGTACTCGAATCGGTCCTGGTCCCCGCGCCAACTTCGCCAGGGTACGAATCCGTTTGCTGTTTATTGGGAGCCATTGATGGGAACCATTGACTCGCTACTTAATCAGTTTCCCAAGCGCTGCGATCAATTGATCCGAATTGAAAGGTTGGGCGAGCGATCCAGCCCGTAGCGCCTGCCTTTCGGCCGGCGTCCTTCTTCTGAGCCTTAAACTGCGTGGTAAGCATCAGAATCGGCACGTAACTGTACGCCGGAAGTTTTCGCAGTTCGGTGATCAATTGAATTCCATCGAGATTCGGCATATTGAGATCGGTAATCACGAGATCGAATTTATCCTGCCCCGCCTTGTCGAGCCCGTCTTTGCCATCTACCGCATCTACCACGGCGTAGCCGGCGCTTTGCAGGGTGAAGCTGACCATTTGGCGCACGCTTGAGGAATCATCCACGGCTAGAATTTTCTTCATCGAATTCACCTGGCAAAATTGTCACAAATGATTCAACCAAACTGGTCAAGGTACCGTTTCAGAACATCTCAACACTGTTACCCTCCAACGACTGGACCGGTACGGCACTCGTGGTGCCCCTCAGCACCGCGCTCATCACTCTTGTCTCTGCCTCTGTCGTGTAAAGCCCGCTGAAAAGTTGTTCAACCTCCAGGGGGTCGTATTGACTAACGGTCTCCGAGTAGCATTCTTCTAATCGGCAGATCATAGCTGCGACTTGTGTCTGAGCAGTATCGAGATGGACAAGGGACCCAGTGAGCCGGTTCTTGGTGGCGTCGAATTGCGCTACTTCGGTCCGCATTCGTGCTGTCAATGCTTGCATCTCTTCGGCCGCCTTGGCCACAAACGTTGCCACGCCATTCACCTGTTCGAGTCTCGTCTCTGTTTGGGGTTGGTCTTCACCGGTCAGTGCCGAATTCGCGTCACTGAAAACACCGGTGGTTTCGTGCATACTCTGATAATTTCCGGCGATCTGTTCGATTGTTCCGCGAAGCCCGTCGGCGATGCCGCTCCAGTCGGCGGCGAGTCCGGCGATCAATTTCGCAATTGCGGAGACACCAGAACCCCTACGGCCGAGCTGTTTTGCTTCGATCCGGGAGTTGAATGTGAGCAATTTGAGCCATCGGGATGGCCTGGGATTGTTCCATGTGCCGCGTTGCCAAGCCGCGCAAGTCATCCAGGCCAGCGAGGTTCTGTTGAATTCTTACGCCGCAGCGTTGGCTTTCCCGTTGCAAAGATTCCAATCGATTCAGTGGCACCGTCAGCTCACTCAGTTGCCTTAGGATCGCTGGGGGCACATCAGCAGTTCCGCCGCTTGCACTCAGGCTCTGAATGCCGACGATGCAGCGGCCGATCTGCGAAATCCAAGCCACCACTATTTCTTTAATCATGCGCAATTGAGCAGCCTGTATGCGGAGCCCCGCGTAAGCGATCGGCAAACTTGTCCCGTTCGTCGCATCGTCGCCAGAAACCTTAGGTAAAATGATTTCAAGCGACCGCTGCACATGCTCAATCTGCTGCCGGTGATGTCATGAGCCTGGACCGCTGTTATTACGCCCGCGATTTGCTGCGCGGTGTTCCGAGCGCCGCGGTTGAATTGTTCCGGAATCTGGGATAATTGGGCCAGGCTGCTCTCGATGGTCTTCAGCGCTAGCACCAGATCATCTTCCATTTGCCGCACTTCCGCTTTCAAGTAAGGCAGCTCGATAGCGACAGCTTTGAATGTCTCGTCGACGGTGCGCTTGCGTTTTTCGATATAGGCTGCAGTTCGAAGGTCTGCTGCAGAACGGCAGCGGAAAAATCCGAGAGTTCCTTCGCGAGCAGGCGAAATTCGTTCTCACTTCCGCCAATGCAAATGGCCTCGATGTTAGTCAACATGCTAAGGGCCTTCAAATGGCTGGCGATGTTTTCCTGCTGGTGAGTAATGGCCCAAACCTGCTTGAGCAAATCGCCTTCCGTTCTGCTCGTTGAAAACGGCAATGAAGACGGCGAGGACGAGGAAGATCGACAGGCCGAGTCGAAGGCGAAAGACGCCGGTTTGGAAACGAGATTCGAGGGTCTGGACGGCCTTCGAGGCTTTCGAGGAAGGCGATGCTGGAGATGCGGCCGTGTCGCCAAGAGTAGGTGGTGCGGCCGAAACCGTTGAGACGTGCGACGTTCTCAAGAGCGTCGGCGAAGGCGCGGATGCCGACGGGGCAAAGACGGGAAGGGGGGCCGGATTCGAAGTTGACGGCGTTGATGTCGAGATGAGGAGGGCAATTCTCCAACGGACAAGACACCGTCGCGGCAGCCGAAAAGTCGGCCTGACGCTCGAACCGGTGCGACAAATAGCCGAAAAGCAGACCGAAATAGGCGATGACGCATGCGATGCCAGCACTGATTGAATCGTCAAGACGGTTGACTGGCCTTTGAAGCCGAACAACAACGCCGAGCCGGGGACGAACAGGCGATTGATCCCCTGCTCGATCAGCGCCAGGAATCCCATGCTGCCGACGAAAAAGAGACCGAAAAAGGCGAGATGGCGATGGACGATGTGGCCGAGTTCATGGCCGAACACGGCTTCGATCTCGCGATCGGCGAGATGATCGACGAGGGCGTCGGTGAGCAAGACGTGGCGAAACCAAGGAAGACCGCCCGTCACGGCGGCGTTGATGAACGCGCCGCCGGTGTCCCAAACGAGGATGTCGCCGCAACGGTAGCCGAAGCGGCGGCGAGTCGCTCCAACCTCGTTCGCAACGCCCCTCCCGGCAAGCGACTGCTCGGCCAACTCAGGCGGACGAACGCGGGGGCGAGAATCAAGACGATTCCGCCGGTGAGGATCATCCAGGCCATTTGCGCCGAAGGTCGCGTTGACTCGGTGGTCGAGAAAAATTTCGCGAGGTCTTGGCCGAGCCAAAAAATGATGGCGACCGGCAAGACGAGGCCCATCGTCAAGTGCGTTTTCAGGACCAAGGAACGAAAGAGGCCGGGGGTTTCGAAATCGCCCAAGACGCGACGCGAGGCGCGCTCTGCGCCGTGGAGTCCGGCCCAAGCGGCGAGTTCGATCACGACGAAAGGGGCGAAAGTCGCCAGGTCGTCGATCAAGACCCAATCGCGCAGGCCGAAGCCGTCGCGCACGACCTGAGGCCAACGGGCGACGTGAATGATCCACGCGTAAACCGCCAAGCCGAGCCATTCGACACAGTGCGTTCCCAAGCGCAAGGCGCGTTGCGCCGCGCGGCCGTCGTCGCGCGAGTGCGCCAGCTTGCCGCGAACGAACCAATTCAAGCCGAGCGCGACGATCGCCGTGAAGACCGGACCGAGGCCGGCCTCGAACAATCGAGTCCTCAACTCCCCGGCGCGAGACGACCCGATCCCCCCGAAGGTTCGAGGAGAAACGTCGCGACGATCGCCCCCAATACCAGCCAAGGCATCGTCTTCGCGTTCGCTCCAACGATTTTTATTGGAAAAAATCAACAACCATGAGCGTCTTCAAACGGCTTTCGAGCCGACGACGATCACTTGGATCGGCATGAGGATCGGCATAGGCTCGCCCGTCACGCGCAAGGGTAAGCCGAGGACCGCGCCCCAGGTGTTCAAGGTTTCGTCGTGGACCATCGTCGGCGACGCGGGGAGTTTTTTGTCGGGAGCCTCGCGCAGCAAGAAGACGGCGGGATGGCTTGAGCCGGCGGCCTCGGCGCTCCGTTCCTCAAGCGGCTTGCGGACGATCGGCGCGAGGGTCGCGTCCTTGGCGGCGGAAACGAGGACGACGAAGTCGCGGGTTTCGCTGGTGCCGAGATGATCGCCGTTGACCGGTTGCAGCAGGTAACGCAGCGTGTAAACGCCGGGAGGGATCGCTTGATCGCGATAATCATGCCCCTCGCCAATGAATTTGGCGACGCCGAGCAGTTCCCCCTCGTTCAAGACCGGGAACAAGATCGCCCCTTTAGGGCCGGCGGGCTTCGACGATGCAGGCGCGGCTTTGCGGAGCCAAAGTTCGACCAATGGTTTTCCTTGGTCGTCGCTCACGCGATAACCGGGGCCTGTCAGCGCGTTTTTGATCGGCGCGGCCAAGGTCGTCGGCGGCGCGTCCTTGATCGTTTCGACTTTGAAACTCTCTTGCCTTGGGCCTGTTGGGTCGCGAGCAAGGCGAGCGAGAGGGCGATGATCGCGAACGGTCGAGAAAGATTCAAGCGTCTCATGGCGATCGTTGGGTTCCGTGTCGCGGGTGCGATGGATCGATGGAATCGGTTGGGTATGAACAGAAACAAAGAACGGTTTTCAATGATGCGGAGTGGAACGGACCCTCACCCGGCGTGCGGCCGCCCTCTCCCGGCAGGGCAGGGAGAGGGATTGACGGCCGTCGGCGCGGTTGGGTCGGCCCGCGTTGAGCGATGCGTTTTCGATTCAAAGTGCGAACGAGCCGACGAGGCTGCTGCGGCAGTTTGGGTCGTTCCAAGTGGTGTTGAGACCTTCCCCTTTGAAGCGATGTCCGAGAGTGTACGCCGGCAGGCCGGTCACGCTTGAGGAAAGAGGAGGATAGACGACGGTTTCGTTGCCGCAGGTATGGTCGCGTTCGTCGAGCGGCCGAGTTTCGATCGTCGCCAGCCCGGGAGCCCAAAACAGGGTGCGCGCGGCGTGAGGCGTGTGATGAACGGCATGTTCGGCCGGCTTCGAGGCAAGGTCGGCCTGGGCGTGATGTTCGATCGTCAGGGTCAAGGTCGTATCGACGACGGAGACGACGTGATCGAGTCGCTTGCCGGCGAGATTCTTGGCGAGCGAGATGAGCGCCTCGCGCTGCTTGGCGGTCGCGCGCTTGTTGACAAGGATGATCGACCGGGCGTTTTCGGGACGGTCTTCGGAGAAGGTCGAGTCCCCTTTGATGGCCGCGGCGACGCAGAGACCGGCGAGATCGACGTCGTTCCACGACCCTTGGTTGATTTTCCAGGCGACGACCGCTTGGTGGCCGGTGATGAAGACCTCGGCGTTGGAGAAGCAAGGACCGGTGTAGATGTCGGCGGTCCGGGCTTCGAGGTAATCCCCTTGAATCTTGGGCGAGCCTGCAAAGGCGGACGCGGTCGCCAAGACCAAAACGCCGCAGGTCGCGGCGAGCTTGCGGAGCAACATTGCCATCCTCCGTTCGATTTCGGGAATGCGCGGGTATGGTGGGATTATATCGCGAGTCGATCGCGATGTTCTCTTGGATTATGCGAGACGCGTCAAGCGGGCGTCAAGTACGGATGAGGCGACGATCGGTCCGGCGATGCGATTCGCTCGGGTCGATTCGATCAACGGCGAGCGAAGATCGCGTGCGGGTTTTTGAGGTCGAGACGGCCTTTTCCTTCGGTGGGGAAGGAGGAGTCAAGGCCGCCTTGGGATCGGGAGATTTGCCGTCCGCGCTTGGAGGCAGCGTGGGGAGCTTGACTTCGCGCGGCTTGCCGGACAACGACTTCATGAAGGCGACCAAGTCGGCCTTGTCTTGAGAGGTCAGGTTGAGTTTGACGATGTCGCGGTCGAGTTGCGGGTTGGGATTGCCGCCGCGATCGTAGAAATCGACGACTTTTTCGAGCGTGTCCTCGGAGCCGTCGTGCATGTAAGGGGGGGTATGGACGACGTCGCGAATGGTCGGCGTCTTGAACGCGCCTAGGTCGGCCAACGACTTCGCGCCGATCGGCGTCGCGCCGAAGCGGCCGGAGTCGGCGTATTTGCCGCTTTTGGCATCCCAGCCGACGCCGAGATTGTGGAATTGATCATCGCTGAAGTTGAAGCCGACATGGCAGGCGGTGCATTTCGCCTTGCCGCGAGGAACGCCCGGTTTGAACGATTCGTCATCGTTCAACTCCAGGCCGAACAAGACCATGCCGCGCTTCTGGCTCTCGGTCAACGCGTTGGATTCCCCTTTGATGACGTAATGATCATACGCCGAATCGCCCGAGAGGGCCGCGACGCGTTCGAAGGTGGCGATCGCTTTGGAGATGCCGTCGATGGTGACGTCGGTGCCGAAGACCTTGCGGAACTCGTCGCGATAGCCGGGGATGGTCCGCAAGCCTTGACGATGTCATCGAACGTCTGGTCGCCCATTTCGATTGGATTTCGCGGCGGTCCTTGAGTCTGACCTTCAAGCGAAGGCGCGCGGCCGTCCCAGAACATCGACTTGCCGTACGCGGTGTTCAAAACCGTCGGCGCGTTGCGACTGCCGCGTTGGCCTTTGATCCCCGCCGAGGTGGGCGTTTGGTCGGTCCAGCCTTTTTCGGGATTGTGGCAGGTCGCGCAACTGACGGTGCCGTCCTTCGAAATCCGCGCGTTGAAATAAAGCTGCTTGCCCAGTTCGAATTTCGCCGCGGTCAAAGGGTTGCTCGCCGGAACGACCGCGTTCGGCGTGAGGTCGGGAAGGCCGAGCACCGGCTCGACCTTGAGCGGTTTGTCCTGAATCGCGGTCGGGTCGGGCATTTCCCAGAGGTAGTTCTCGTTCTTCGACGACGCCGTGCTTTTCCTCGATCTTGATTTCTTTTTCGACCGACTTTTTGTCGAGCTTCGCTTCGACCGCGGTTTTCGCGTCGGCGGCCGAGGACGTCGGCGCGGGGCTTTGAGGCTCAGAGGCGACCGAGGCGGGTTTGGCCGTGCTCGTTTCGGTTTTCGCGGGGACCGGCGTGTCGATCCTCTTTTCCTCCGGGCCGCAACCGCCGATTCCTAGAGCGACGAACGTCAAACCGATGCCGAACCAACGAGACGTCACGTGTGATTCTCCCAAAGATGTCGTTCAAGAGCGTGAAAAACCAAGAACGCCGACGGCTGCCGGCGTTGATGGATCTCATTGAATTTCCACGGCAACGCGAGGTTGCGGATCGCGCGGCGGGCGATCCGCGGCGTTCACTTCCGTTTCAACGCGCCTTGGAAGCGAGCGCCTCGGCGTTGCGTTGCGCGACGTTGACCAGGTCGTCCCAATGTTTGTCGACATATTCGGGAGGTCCGCCCTTGTCCGCGACGTAATGCGCGATTTCCAAGGTGCTCACCATGTCGATCGCGTCCCAAGGACAAACCTGGGCGCAGTGCTTGCAACCGATACAGCGGTTGAGGTCGATGTCGCACCAAGTTTGGAGGCTGGCGTGCTCTTCGCCCGGAACCTTATAGATGCAATCAACCGGGCAAACTTCAACGCAGGCTTCGCAGCCGGTGCAACCATCGGCGTGAATGACCGCCAAGATGCGCGGGACGACCTTCCGGGGCTTATTCGGCAGTTTCGAGGCCATGTTCGAGTGGCATCCGTTTTGAACAAGGAATCGCGTCGAGCCGGCGGAGGGCGTCGCGGTTGACCTCTCTTATCAAGATTGATTATCGTAACGCCGGCGTTTGAAGTCAAGCGCGACCGAAATCAAATCGGCCGCCGCCGGACCGATCAAGGGGCTTTCGCCTTGCCTCAAGACAAGGTATCACTTGCTCTTGAAAGCGAATCGACACGGTCCGCTTTTTGATTCTTCGGAACGATCGCGCCATGCCCCTGAAACTTCGCTTGAAAACCACGATTTCCTTACCCGCCGAATTTGCCGGCTTGCGACCGGATCTTTCCTGCGGATGTTCAAACGCCGAGATCGCACGCTCCCAGGCGCGAATCGGTCGAGAAACCGTGGATTTGGGAGAATTGTTTCAGATCGACGGCGATGCCGAGGACGGTCGGCTCGTCATCGAAGGAGACTTGCGCCGCGTCCATCGACTCGGGCGGGGATGACGTCCGGCGCGCTTTTCATCGAAGGGGACGTCGGCGATCGTCTCGGCGCGGGCATGAGCGGCGGATCGATCGAAATCGGCGGATCGACGGGAGATTGGGCGGGCGTCGGCATGCGCGGCGGCTTGCTCCAAATTCGCAAAAACGCCGGCGATCATCTCGCGTCGAGCGAACCGGGCGAGCGACTCGGCATGCGCGACGGCATCGTTATGGTTCATGGACATTGCGGTGTTTTGGCGGCGGAGCGAATGCGAGCGGGGTTGATCGCCGTCCTCGGCTCGATCGGCGCGGACGCCGCGCGGGGCATGATCGCCGGAACGCTCTTCGGCTTCGACACGATCGGCCCGCGCGGGGAGCGGCATGAAGCGCGGCACGGTCGGCGTGTTCAAACCCGAGGGATTCACCCCCTGCGCCGACGTTTGTTTTCAGCACTTCGTTTCGTCCCGTCTTCGCGACCGTTTATTTGAAACACTTGTGCGCTCTCTCGGCTTGCCGATCCCGGAGACGCTCGACCGGCGCTCTTTTCTCAAATACAACGGCGACCGGCTTGCGAACGGCCAAGGGGAAATCCTTATTCTCGATGAAAGCGATTGAAACGCCGGCGCCTGAAAGGAACGTAGAGATGAATTTGAACCGACGAGCGATTTGCCTGCTCGATGCCGCCTCGGCGACCTTGACGCCTTGCGAATCTCTCTGATCCAGGTCGAAGGGGGCGGGCGCGTCTTGGATTGCGGAATCGACGCGACGGGGGGTTTGAGCGCGGGGATTCTCTTGGCGAAGGTTTGCATGGCCGATCTCGGCGCGGTCGCGCTCGAATCGGCCGAAGTCGCCGGCCGGACGTGTCCGAGCGTGACGGTCGCGACCGATCATCCGGTGCTCGCCTGTTTGGGAAGTCAATACGCGGGCTGGAAACTGACCGCCGGCAAGTTCTTCGCGATGGGTTCAGGCCCCTTGCGCGGCCCGCTTGGAACAAGAGCCGATCTTTGAGCGAGTCGGTCATCAAGAACGAACGGTGAATGTCGTCGGCGTGCTCGAAACGCGGTCGATTCCGCCGCCGAAGGTTTTCGAAGCGGTCGCGACCGCCTGCGGAGTTGTGCCGAGCGACGTAACGTTCTTGGTTGCGCCGACGGCGAGTTTGGCCGGCGGTTTGCAGATCGTCGCGCGGTCGTTGGAAACGGCGTTGCATAAACTCGCGGAATTGCATTTCGATTTGTTGCGCATCGTCTCCGGCTGCGGCGTCGCGCCTTTGCCGCCGGTCGTGCGTGACGACTTGGCCGCGATCGGTCGCACCAACGACGCGATCCTCTACGGGCGCTCGAGTCATTCTCCATGTCAAGGGAGACGACGACTCCTTGGCGAAGTCGGTGCCAAGGTTCCTTCGTCGGGATCGAAAGATTTCGGCGAACCCTTTTCGAAGATATTCAAACGGTACGGGAACGATTTCTACGCGATCGACCCCTTGCTTTTCAGTCCCGCCGAAATCGTCTTTCAAAACCTCGACACCGGCCGCGTTCATTCGTTCGGCCAGGTCATGCCCGACATCTTGCGCGATCGTTCTTTGAATTTGAAGAGGGGTGATACGGAATCGGCTTGAATGGTATTGTCTCGTCGAGCACTGTGGAATGCAAGATTCAAGCATTCAAAATGCAAGAATTCATGCCGACCGGCCTCGTCAGGGATTACAAGATTCAAGCATTCAAAATGCAAGAATTCATGCCGAGACCGCGGTGGACGACGTCGATTTCCGGATTTTGCATCTTGCATCTTGAGTCTTCAATGCCGGGAATGTATTTTCACACAGATATTATTCAATCCGATTCCGAATGACCCTTCAATGCACGTTCGACGACGTCGCTTGCCTCCTCTTCGCGGAGCGCGAAGTTGGCAAGTCGACGACGCGGCGCGATCGAACCATTCGGCGACCTCGCGTTCGATGTCATGATCGTATTCGGGATTGGAACACAAGATCGTCCCCGCTCGTTCGGCGCGGTTCGCCGGCGTCGATCACGACGGAACCCGACTTGATCACGTAAGAAGGAAACTCAAACATGATTCGTTTGTCGGAGTTCGGTGCGTAGATCGTCACGTCGGCGCAGTGCCCGGTCCGAGATGCCCTTTGTCCTTGAGTCCCAAGATTTTCGCCGGGGCGGTGCGAGTGACGATCGCGATTTCGGCGAGCGTGTATTCCCGCGAAATGTCTTTCAAAGGGGTCCGCGATCGTACGCGCTTCGGCAAGCGAGCGATGGTTTCGTCGCGGAGGTTGCGATCCATCAACAAGGCAATTAATTCGGGATATGGCGGAACGAGTGCCGTTAGGGTGATCGGTGCCGAGCGCGATCCGCCAAGGGTCGGTCGCGGGAGAAACCATTCCAGGCCGATCGTCCATTGCCAGGCGTGAACGAGGTTTTTGTCCTTGTAGTCGATCGGCACGACGCAGCAACCGGTTTCCAACTCGACGTCGTGGTTGAACCATTTACGACCGCCGATACGATGAAGGAAATAGCCGGCCTTGCCGTCGGCCGTCATGGTCGTCGTTGCGCCGAAGAGGACTTGGCCGACGTCGAGAGTATGGTTTGATTGGGAGTTGAAGACCTCGGCAAGCGTTTCCACTTGGGAATCGAGCGTGAGCGGGTCGTTGGGATCGCCGCCGTAACTGTGAAATTGGATATGGCGAATCGCGTGCCGGCCTTCGAGGGCCTTGAAGGTCTCCAAGGTCGTCTCATAATTCCCCGGCAAGCCGAGATTGAGGCCGTGAACATGGACCGGATGCGGCAAGTGAAGCGATTCGGCCGCGCGGGCGGTTTCGACGAGGATCGATCGCGGGGTCGCGCCGAACGGTTCGACAATTTCGTCCAAGGTCGCTACGTTACCGCCGTTTTGCTTCCAGTGCTCGACCCCGCCGGGATTGACCACTTTGATCCCAAACGCGCGGGTCGCGCGGATCAGCCAACCGAGAAAAGCGTTGACGCGCGCGAGATCTTTCTTGCCGATTTGTTCCAATAAGTATTGATGATTTCCTACCAACACGAGAAACGCTTGATCGAGGATCGGCGTGTCGCGCATTTCGAAGAGGGCGTGTCTCGCGCCTCGCGGCGCGATCGCCGCGTTGACGGCGGTCGTGTAGCCGAGCGCGGCGTATTGATATCCGGTCGCGAACGTGCTCGGCACGCTGCCCAAAGTTCCCGATCGGCCTCGACCGGTGGTGCGCTTCGAGAATCCGGTTTGTCCTCGGGGCGAAGCTGCGCGGAGTTCACTTTCGAGCCGACGATGTGGCAATGCGTGTCCACTCCGCCGGGCAAGACGACCAAACCGCGGGCGTCGATCGTCCGATCGGCGCGAAGGTCGTCGGGCGCGTTGATCACGCGATCGTTTTCGATCCAAACGTCGCGGATCGCCGCGTCGATCCCGTTTGATGGATCGACGACCGTCCCGCCTTTGATGTGCAGATGCGCGTCATCCTTGAGAATCCTTTGATTGAGAATCGAAGCCGGCCGTTCGGTTGAGGAGTGTTTCGAGTAATTGTCGATCGGTCGGCAGGTTGGACCGAAACGGTGCGCGAACCGGCAACCAGATGCCGTCGGCGCGCGCGAAGGTCTCATCGGCGTCGAAACAAGGGGTTTTCGTGCGAATCGCCACCGTCGCCGCATGCGCGGTCGCGTCGGGAGCGATGAGAATCGTCAAGGAGTGTGTCAGCCTTGATTCATAGCGCTTGAAATCGGCGGCGACGACGAGCGCGAGGTCGGTCTCGGCCCAATCGCCGACGAAAGGGCGAGGATGTCCCGTCGAGAAATCGACCGCGCCGGAGTAGCCCGTTTGCCAGGTCAAGACCGCGTCCGCGCCGGTCGGATTGCCGGGTGCGCCGAGTTCCTGGCCGACGAACCGACGACCGGGGCCGTTGAGTTCGCGAGTGAGCAGGAAGATTTCCTCGATCTCGACTTGAGAAAGATCGGCCGGATCGAAAAAGAGCGCGCCGTGTTTTGCGTGCATGAGCATTTCGGCGAGTTCTTCAACGAACGGTTCGTTCGGCTTGAGGCCGGCGAGTCGCGCCGAAGGTCTCGAAGCGTCTCGACCCGTTTTTCCGAGGCGATTCGGAGGAATCGATCGGCCATGGGCGCGGTCGCGTTGACTTCACGACCGACGACGACGATCGGCCGTTCCGGAGGCGGTTCGAGAAAGCGGTCGAGGAAGCGGGGATGGGTCGAAACCGGATCGACGAACCAGAAGAGGACGAAATCGGCGCGTTGTTTGATTTCTCCCAACGTGCTTGACACGCGGCCGACATTCTGGAAGGCTCGTATCGCGGGGAGATTGCCGCCGAGATGGATTCGAGCGTTCCGAGAATCGGCCAAGGCGACGGCGACGCGCTGGGTTTCGATTCCCGTATCGTTGAGACCGAGCACGATCGGCGGCCGCGCTTGATTCAAGAGCGTCAACGCGCGGTCGAGAGCTTCCTCGATCGAGCAAGCGGCGCCGTTGATCGCGGCGATCGGCGCGTCGTTTCGACGATGGTCGGTTTGAAACCAGGCGAGTCCTTTGGGACAAAGCGACTCGACGGCGACGACGCGATCATCGACGATTCTCACGCGGCCGTCGTCGCAAAGACATCCGCAGGCGGGACAAACGACGTCGATGGCGAGACCGTCGCGAGGGGCGGAATCGGCGCTCGAAGATCGAAGGCGGCTGGAAGTCGTTCATCAGTGAATCTCGACTCGGCGTCTCGGACAAAGGATTCGAACAGTTTAACATGAAATCTCCGGCGGCCGAACCGATCGGTTCTTCGAGAACGGTTGGAATCGGCGTGCTCAGTGTTTATACTGTCGTTTGATTTCATCTCGCCTAATGGAACGAAGGGCACGAGGACCGCATGAATTCACCGCAAGTCGCCGCGATCGTCAAGCCGCTCGCTCAAGAGACGGCGCCGATGCTCGATCGACTCATTGAGAACATCGGGACGGTCGTCCTGGGCAAACCCGAGGTGATTCAACTCGCCGTCGTCGCGCTCTTGGCCGACGGTCACGTGCTGATCGAAGACGTTCCCGGCGTGGGCAAGACGCTCTTGGCGCGAGCGTTGGCCGCCAGCATCGATTGCTCGTTTCGGAGACTTCAGTTCACTCCCGACCTGCTCCCTTCGGATATCTTGGGTTCGAGCATTTACAACGCCTCCGGCGGCGAGTTCGTTTTCAAGCCGGGGCCGATCTTCGCCAACGTGATTCTCGCCGACGAGATCAATCGAACCACGCCGAGAACTCAAAGCGCCCTGTTGGAAGCGATGAGCGATTGCCAAGTCTCCGTCGAAGGCCGGACGTATCCGCTGGACCCTCCCTTCATCGTGCTCGCGACTCAAAATCCTTATGAATTCGAGGGGACTTACGTCCTTCCCGAGAGCCAACTCGACCGCTTCATGATTCGGATTCGGATGGGCTATCCGGTCCGAGGCGAGGAACGGCGGATCTTGGCGAGCCATCGTCGCGGCGAGCCGGTTGAGGCCTTGCAGCCGGTCCTGAGCGCCGATGATGTCCTGACCTTGCAGTGCGCGGTCCGCGAAGTTCGCGTTGACGAGAGGATCGCCGATTATCTTCTCGACATTGTTCACGCGACCCGCGAAACCGAGGAACTTCACGTCGGCGTCAGCACCCGAGGGGCCTTGACCCTTTATCGGGCGAGCCAAAGTCTGGCGTTCGTCTCGGGACGGGATTACGTGGTTCCCGACGACGTCAAGTCGCTCGCCGTGCCGGTTCTGTCGCATCGGGTCGTCGGCAAGTCGTTCCTGCAGGCCGGCGAGTTCCAAGCCGCGGAGGCGGTGATTCGAGACATTCTCGATCGTTTGAGAGTGCCGGCGTGAGGAGGGGAATCCAAGATGCAAGGATTCAAGACAAAAGAATTCAAGGATTCAAGATGCAAGAACAGGGTTGTCCGGTTGAAAGATCGTAATTTTACCTTAAGAGGCCGGCCCCAATAGGATTCCGTCGATTTATGGTGCGCACGACTTCAATTTGGGGACCGCTCCGCCCCATACTGATTCCGCCTTCGGGTGGAAAGGTATGGTGAGCGATGTACTCC
>CAVQZU010000043.1:0-10709 GCA_963718485.1 uncultured Acidobacteriota bacterium | reverse complement strand
TGGGACAGATCCGCGTTGATTCAAATGCGCCAGGGGCACTGGGATCGTGCGATCGCCGCGCTGCGCCAGGCAATCGACGCGGCGCGCGATCAGCTGGATGTCAAAGCCGAAGCTCAGGCCTGGAACGAGCTTGGCAATGCGTTGCTCGAGTGCGGCCAGTTGCCGGCGGCGGAGCGGGCCCTGTTGGAATCATTCCGGCTGCGCAGCCTGCGGCATGACGAGCGCCTTCATTTTTCCTATGAATCGCTCGGCGAACTGCGACTGCTCCAAAACGACCATACCGCGGCTCGCGCCTTCTTTGATAAAGCCATTCAATGCGCGACCCCTTTAGGTCCCATCGCCCTCTGGCGTCCTTTTTATGGACGAGGGAAGGCCAACCTGGCCGATTCGCACCTGAAGGCCGCGTACGCGGATTTCGGAGCGGCCCTCAAAAGCTTGAAAAGCTGGCGGGCCGAGGTGCTGCCGGCGGACGCATTCCGAATCAGCTCGGAGGTGGAACAACAGGAGGTCTATTCGGCTTATATCGAGCTCGCCGCTCAACTGTACCGCCAAACTGGCCAGCAGCGTTATGCGGTGGAGTCCTTTGCGGCCGCTGAAGACAGCCGGGCCGCCAGTTTGCGTACTCTGTGGCTGGAATCAGGCCTGACGAGGGAGCTTCCGAGCGATTACTGGCGAACCCTTTCCTCACTGCAGGAGGCCGAATCCGCGCAGCTGAGCAATGCGTCCAATCAGGAAGCCATCCGCCGCTTGCGTCTGAAACTCATGGAGATGGAAGCGGGCGCCGCGCTTGAACTGCCGCGTACTTTGAGCGATCCGGATCCCTGGCCCGTCAGCTTTTACAACTGACGCGCAGTGCCCTCAGTCCCGACGAGGTATTTGTGGGTTTTCACGCCGGCGACACCGAATCGTGCTTGTGGGCCATCACCCGCGACGCTTTCGAGTTTCGGGCACTGCCGAAGCAATCCGAACTGAATCGGGATATCAGTGCTTTCGTGAAAGCCGTGAGCGAAAACTCCGGCGCAGCCGCCATCATGGGACGGCAGCTCTATGATCGGCTCTTTGGGAGTGTGAGCCCCGCGCTGCAGCAGAAACCGACATGGGTTTTGGCGCCCGATGGTCCTCTGTTTGATTTGCCCTTTGCAGCACTGCTGCAAACCTCTACCGCAAGGCCCCAGCAGTATCTGATTGAGGGCCACGCGATTCGGATTGTGCCCGGCATTTCGGCGCTCCTTCGTCATTCGCGCGCCGAATCAAATGAGTTATTTGTCGCAGTGGGCGATCCAATCTATAACCGAGCTGACGTGCGCTGGTCGCCTGCTGGTCCCCCTCCCGCGCACTCAGAAGTGAATGCTGCCCCAGGCAGCTCTCTTGGCCGCATCCTGGAATTGCCGAGGCTGATCGGGAGTGGCCGCGAAGTAGACCACTGCGCCGAAATCTGGCGAGCCAACGGCCGGAAGACCCTTGTGCTGGAAGGCGCGGATGCAAACAGGCATAACCTTGCCGAGGCGCTCAAGCACAACCCGTCAGTACTCCACGTGGCAGCTCATATGCTTTTTCCTCCGCAGCAGACAGGGCTGGGAATGGTGGCGCTCGGGCTGCAGCCGAGCAACCAGATCGAACTCTTGAGCGTCACGGAAATCGCTACTATGAGGACGAACCTTGGACTGGTCGTTCTGGACGGATGTAGCTCCGGCCATGGCTCTATTCTTCCCGGTGCGGGTTTAATGGGTATGACACGCGGGTGGCTGGTAGCAGGAACTCGAGCTGTTATCGCGACACGCTGGGCAGCCGACGATCAGGAAACCGGTGAATTCTTCTCGTCGTTGTACCGGCTTTACTTTCTCCAGCGTTCGCATCGGCCAATTTCATTTGGAAGACTGCTTCGGGAGGCGCAACTCGGCGAATTGCATGCAGGTGGGTCTCACGCCGCGCCTGCCTTCTGGGCCTCGTACTTCTGCGTGGAAACGAACTGATCCGGGCCCTGCGCAGTGCATGCGGAGGAAACGCGATGCCGGAACAACCTCGGGTCGACTGGAAGGTGGTAGTGGATCAGATCCGGAGGGGCGACCCGACCGGAGAGGAGGCACTCTATCAGAATCTCGTCAGTGGGGCGCGTCTTTTCCTGCGGCGCCGGCTCGGAATCGCGGATGTCGACGACAAGGTTCACGACCTGTTCCTGACGATCGTCGAAACCATACGCCGCGGCGAGTTGCGGGAACCGGAACGCCTGATGGGTTTCGTCCGTACCCTGCTGTACCGGCAAGTGAGTCTGGAGGTCTCCCGCATGGTTAGCGGCCGCGAGAGAACCTCCGGGACCGAAGGGATTGCGGAGCTGACCGGCTCCGAGCTTAATCCTGAACAGCAGACTCTGGCCCAGGAAAAGATGGCGCTGATGAAGCAGGTGCTCCGGCAAATGGGCGATCGAGACTTTGAAGTCCTGACCCGAGCCTACCTCCGAGAACAGTCGGCGGAGCGGATTTGCGCTGACATGCAACTGACCCCTACACAGTTTCAGCTGCTCAAATCGAGAGCAAAGGCCCGCCTCGCGGAACTCATGCGGCGTAAACTTGCGCGGAAGCCAATCAGTCCACGATGATGATTACGGGTTCGTGAGCGGATTCCGGGGCGGTATTGGAACTGTAAAGGGCCACAAACATCGCAAATAATTCAAACATGTCATTTCTCCTCAGCAGAATTGGCATCGATCGCTTGCGCGAAGCGCCCGTCCGGAAAAGCGATGCTCGTGAGCCGCTAACTGGAAAGAGGCAACGTTTCAAGCACGGTGTGCGTAAAAACACACTAGCGTGGATGTGCGGTCTCTAACAGGACGGATTTGGATAGCGGCCAATTAGATCAACGGGTTAGCAATCGTTGTCTTGTAATGGGCAGTGCCGCCGCTGCTAACCTTTGAGCAGTTCCGAAAGAAAGTTTGATAGAAATGCCGGCCAGGCGCCACTGCTGTCATAGACGTACTTTTATGGCCTCGCCGATCATACTCATGGTGGAAGACGAACGGCTCATCGCAACCCTGCTAACGCTGGTGCTGCAGGGTGCCGGCTACGAGGTTCTGCGCGCCGAGAGTGGCGCGGAGGCCCTGAGGCTTGGTGGCTCCCATCAGTGCAAAATGGACTTATTGCTATGCGATGTCGTGCTGCAAGATGGGTCTGGTCCTGATGTGGCCCTCCGCATTGGACGACTGTGTCCCAACCTGAGAACCGTATACATTTCCGGATATCCTTTAGATGTCCTTGCCGAGCGCGGTCTCTTGACGCCGGAAATGCTTCGTAGCGAAAACGCCCTTTACATTCAGAAGCCGTTCCGGCCAAAAGAGTTGCTTGAGCTTGTCGATCGCATCGTTCCGAAGCAAGCGAATATGGGAACCACCGGGACGCAGCAGGCAGGAGCCATGCATGCCAGATCCGCATATTGACGACGAACTTCTGGATCAATACGCATTGGGGTCGCCTCGCCGCGAATTGCTCCCGGCTATTGAGGAGCATCTGCTGGTTTGCCACGATTGCCAAACGCGACTGGCTTCGGCGGACGAGTTCCTCTGGCTTTTTCGGGCGACAGCCGCCCAACCGGACGCCCGCCGGCGGCCTTTCCTCCGACGGCTCTTCAATGCCCGCGTCCTGACCTGGGCAGGCGCCGCTGCCATGGTGGTAGCGGGTTTTTTTCTGATGTCCGGAGAGTTTCGGCAATTGCCCATGGCGCCGGCGATGGTCTTTATGCATGCACTCCGGGGACCCGAGGCCGCGGCCGCGATCTCCGCCGGCAAGCCAGCACGGCTTGTTTTTGATCTCACGCCAACTGGAACAGCACAGGATTATGAAGTCCAGATCGTCAATTTGCTCGGAACCCAGGTCCTGTTGGCCCCAGTGGAATTCAACGATGGACACATCAGCATTTTGATCCGGAAGCCTAAACTTGGATCTTATTGGGTCCGTGTTTACCAGAGGGCTAAACGTGAGCTGATCGCGGAGTACGGGCTGCGTGCAGAGTAATCGAAAACGAGGAAGTTCCCAGGTTGACCAATGAGTGCTGCGCAAGGCGATAGGCAGCGATCCGTTGCTCGGCTCACCTTCTGCTCTCGGTCCACTGCGACGATTCACGCTGGGTGAAACGCGCAAAGGACATATCGGAAACAACCCGACGATACCTCGGCGGCGGGCGAAGCGAGCGCTAACTACGCTGCCAGCGATAAGCCCGCTGTTCGCTATAGGGGCGGCTCATCATAGCCTCGGGTTGAGCAGACTGCCCTAACGAGGAGGCCGAAAAGCGCCTGCCCGTCTTATTTTCGCCTCGATTAGCAGCGAGACCGCTTTCAGGGGCCGCGATCTGCCTTTATGGCGAAGCTGGATGGGGGCGTTGGCGACCCGATTTTTACTGGCTTCGCGCGGTGTGGCCTGGCGGATTCCGGTAGGGCTCGGGAATCGTGACTTGGCCGTTCCATGAACCGGCCGTCTCCAGCTCCGCCAAAACGGCCTTGGCGGGCGGCCATTCCCATTGGCCCATGGTCTGACGCTTGAATTTCCGCTGAAGCGCGCCTGAAGCAAATATGGGACAGCTACAACGCTTTCCAGCCACTTCTTACTTTCGTCGAAATCACCTCTTCGGGCTGACCCGCTTTGCGGTCGTGGCGATGAGGCAGCAAAGGTTTCTTAGCGCCATGCCTCATTGGACGATCTTGCCCGACAGATTTTCGAAAAGCGAATAAACGCTTTAGAATCTTATGGCGGAGAGGGGGGGATTCGAACCCCCGGTAGAGCTTTTGACCCTACGACGGTTTAGCAAACCGCTGCTTTCGACCACTCAGCCACCTCTCCGGAGAATGAATCGGTCGGTAAAAGCATCGTACCACAGGGACAGGAAGTTTGACCCGCCGGGAGGTGGGAGACTACAATTGAGGGGCGATCACGTGCGCCCGTAGCTCAGCTGGATAGAGCGTTTGCCTCCGGAGCAAAAGGTCGGTGGTTCGAATCCACTCGGGCGTACCACATTCCAAAAGACTTAGCGGATTTTCGCTTTATTTTTTCCCCAGCAACTTCCCCCTGCAATTTCGGCTACGCTGAGCGCTTTCGGTGTGGCATCTGCGCCAGTTTCGCCGGCCCGAACAGTTCCTTGTCGAGTTTTTCCACTCGTGCCTTCTGTTCGGCAGGGATTGCTTTTAGGTAGTGCCGCTTTGTGGTTTCGACGCTCGAGTGCCGGAGTTGGCCCTGGGCGGTTGCCTCGTCGCGCAGGTAGGTCGCGCAGGTGCGGCGCAGGCGCCGAGATCGATCCGACCGACACCGGCGGCCTCCGCCAGCTTCGCCAAATCGCGCTTGACGTAGTTGTTCGGCCGAATGGGGCCACCACCTCGGCTCGCTGCGAACAGCCAGCCTTCGGGCGTGATGCCCTCGTCGCGAACCCACGCTCGCAACTCCGACTCCAGCTTCGCGGGGAGCGACACGTATCCGTACGAATCTCTTGTTTTCGGTTCACCAACAAAGGCAGCGCCGCGTTCGGCTTGCTTTAATGCTTCATCTACCCGAAGTCGGCCAGTTTCGATGTCGTTGGCACGAAGCGCGAAGGTCTCTTGGGGACGGAGACCGCAGGAAACGAAGATCCGCAGAATGATTCGGTCTCGCTGCCCGGCGGCTTGGAAGAGCTTACGGACGACGGCCTGATCCGCATAGGTATCATCTACCTTGCGAATCCGCTTTGGCATGGTAATACGACGCGCCGGACTCGTGGCTAGTATCCTGTCATCAACAGCCAAGTCGAACAAGGCCTTGAGGTGCGTACGCGCCTTCTTAATTGCAGAGTGGCTACGATCAGCCTTCGCAAGAGCGTTCAGCAAACCTTGAAGCTGACTAGCCGTCACTTCGTTAGCGCGGGTCTGCCCGATGGCGGGCAGGACGCAAGTCTTGAAGGTCGAAACCAACGCACCTTCCATGATCTTCGACCAGCGTTCTGCTTTGATTGAGCGGTATCGGTCCCAGAGCTCCACGACGGTAGGATTCTGGGGTGGTGCCGCTCCTTTCCCTACTAGCTCGACCCGCACCGCACGCAATTTTGCCATGGCGCTCGGCCGGCTGTCGCCGATCTCCTTTACGGTACCGAGAACCTTTTCGCGAGTGCGCCGACGTTCGCTTTCACCGACTAGAACATACTCATACCAGAACCCCACCCACACCTTGCGGCGCTTGCCACGTTTCTCCACCCAGCCCTCGCCCCACTTCGCGCGGGGGAGATGTTTCCCGATCTCACGGAAGTCCATGCGAACTCCTCATACGGCGCGATAGCGGCGGGCGCATTGGCGAATGAACTCCTCTACATCGCCACGCGTGAATCGGACCGCCTTCCCCAGCTTGACGCTCGGCAACACCGGACGATTGAGACCAGCCGCGTGAGCCAGAACCCACCGTGCGGAGACGCCCAACCACTCAGAGACTTCCTGAGCACTGAGCAGTCTCTCCGGCCGTCCTTCGATTCTTGCTGGGTGGATGGCACTGGCGGTTCCCACCGGATCCAGCGTGGAGCGGACTACAGCCATGCTCTTCTAAGCCCCCTCGATACCATGTCAAATCAGTACCCGGATATTAACGCTTCCTCGTGCGGCTAACAAAAACGATGGCAGCCGGCCATGGGTTCCGTGAAGCCGGGGCCCGGCTGCGGTGCAGCTTGGTGTCCCATTTGCGATTCCTTCCGCTCGCGGACCTGTTGCCGATCATGCCTTCGCTTCCGACACGGTCCCGTTTCTGTCAGCAGCAACCCGAGAACGAATCTGAAAGCGCCGATCTAAAGATTCGAGACGCTCCAGGGCGTCCAACAACTGCAGGGCGGCTTCGCGCATATGAATGCAGGGTTTTGAGAACTGTTCCGTATGCTTGATCGCGAATTTGATTCGATCAATCGCGACGCGGGCCTGGTAGGCCATCTCAAACTCTATCGCGGAGGGCCTCTCTCTCACTTCGGCCTCGATGATCCCGACAATTCGATGCATGGTTTCTGAACTCATAGGCCTTCTGGCTTGCCTGCCTGACTACAGGCCAATACTACGGCATGTTCCGTGACCCGCCAAAACCCGATCAGGTATCCGATATCAGGAGAATCGTTGCCTTCACTTCACCCTCCAGAGCAGCGACAGGGTCTACCGCTCCGGATGGTGGAGTGAACCCCTCGGCTGAGACACGGAAATTAGGGACAGGTTACCATTCGCTGACAATTCGTGGCCAGCAGTCAACCCCCAGCCCATACTGGAGGCGGTTGGTGAAGCGGAGGCGGGCTCTGCTGGAGAGCAACCCGCCAAGGAATAGCCAGCCCGGGAACTCATCGCGGACGATGAGCAGGGCGCGTAGTTCCTCCCGTCGCGTCCTTGGACTGGGGCCGGGGGCCGACCATCGGGAGGCGGAACCCCGCCCCAGGTTTTGAGGATCACATCGGACCGATAGATTCCCGCATGCCTCAGAAAACTCATAGTGCGGTTTCTCCTTGTCCGCCGAGCTGTTGGCGACGTTCCTGCTCGAAGACCTCCGGCGACAAGTAGCCCAGCGAGGAATGCAGCCGTTTCCGGTTGTAGACTTCTTCGATGAACCGCTGGATGCAGGTCCGCGCGTCCTCCAGGTCGCGGTATTGCTGCAAATAAACTTCTTCTGCCTTCAAGGTTTTCATGAAGGACTCGGCTTTGGCGTTGTCATAAGGATTTCCCGTGCGACTCATGCTGATCCTAAAACCGTGCGCTTGCAGTTTGGCCACGTAGGCCAAACAGCAATACTGCACACCACGGTCGGAGTGATGCACGATGCCCGGCTCGATGTGCCGATCGACCAGGGCGCGGTTCAGAGCTCCCAGAGCCAACTCGGCGCGAAGATCCTCTCCCAGTTCCCAGCCCACAACCTTGCGCGAGTAGGCGTCCATCACAATGGCCAGATACAGAAATGCCTCGCGGAGCCGAACGTATGTAATGTCGGCCACCCACAATTGGTCAATCCTTGTCAGGTTCAGGCCCGGCACCAGGTTCGAATACACGGCATAGTCGTGGCGTGAATCCGTTGTAAACACAAATCGCTGCTTGCGAACCACCAACAGGTTGTCGGCGCGCATCAACCGCAGTACCCGTTTGTGGTTCACCTCAGTGCCGCGGTGTTGCAGTTCTACCGTCACCCTCCGGTATCCGTAAAAGCGATTCTCCAGCGCGATCTTTTGAATCAGATCCCGCAAGGCCACATCGGCCTGGCGCGGTTCGTGTTGTTCATAGTGGCGATAGAAGCCAGCTCGGCTCACCCTGGCAATCTGGCAGGCGTGGCTGGCCTCGAAGCCTTCCCGCTGCATCATGCTTCGGATTTCTCCGTAGATGCTGTCGCGCCAGTGCCGGTGTTCTTCTGGCGAGACTCCTTTACACGCTTGAAGGCTCTTGTCAAAAAATCCAGATCCAACGCTTGTTGGCCGATTTTGCGCTCCAACTCGGCAATGCGCCGCGCCGATTCCTGCGTGTTGCCATCCCGCGGCGCGCCTCCCACCCCGGACGGGCGTCCGGTCAATCGCAGGCCGACGGCTCCCTCCTTGCGGTAGACGTCGCGCCAGCGGTAGAGCACTCCGCGTCTAATCCCCAACTCGTCGTGCAGGGCGCTCACGCTCTCCCCGTTAACGAGGCGCTGCGCCACCTCCTGCTTTAACTCCAAACTGTAAACACGGCATCTAGGCATTTCGACCTCTTCCGTTTAATGAAAAGTGTCCCTAATTTCCGTGTCTCAATTTTGGGGTTCACTCCAATGGCCGCTCGAAAATTCCGAGAATCTCGGCCCACACCTTGGGTTCAGCCGTCCTTGTTAACCGTTCCGCCCTATCGGCGCCGACGGTTTTTCGGTGAAAACCAAATCTTCCCCTAGAATCCTGGCTGAGGACACAATCCAGCGTGTTTCTATCCATCGATGAGCTCCGGCAGAAATTCCAGGAAGCCAAGTACATTGTTGACGAGGTTACGCTCTCCCAGGTGTACGTGGCGGGAGAACTGAAGAAACCGGTACTGATTGAGGGACCGCCTGGCTGCGGCAAGACAGACATGGCGAAAGCCCTGGCATTTGCTCTTGACACGGTCGTGGAACGACTTCAGTGCTACCCAGGTATCGATGAAGAAAAGGCCATTGGAAAGTTCGATACCGCTCTGCAGAAGCTCTTCCTCGAAACACAAGCGGACCAGCTCGGCACGGATTGGGAGTTCATTCGGGGCCGGCTCCATACCTTGGACTTTTTCGTGCAGGGCCCAATCATGCGCGCACTGCAGTACATATCGAAGCCGTGCGTCCTGCTGATCGATGAGGTGGACAAAGTTGACGAGGAGTTCGAATCGATGCTCCTCGAAGTTCTCTCGGAATGGCAACTCTCGATCCCCCGGCTTGGGACCGTGCCGCACAAGACAATCCCTTTTGTCATCCTCACGTCGAATGAAGTTCGGCGCATTGGCGACCCACTGCGGCGCCGGTGCGCCTATTTCAGAGCTGAATTCCCGACCGTCGAACGGGAGGCGGAGATCTTGAAAACGCGGAGCAGAACGGGGAACGCCGCGCTTCAGCGACAAATCGCCGGCCTGTCGTACGCCCTCCGGGCTTACAGAATGGAAAAGCCCCCGTCGATAGCGGAGATTCTGGAACTCGAGCAGGTGCTCCACATCATGCGCATCAACGAACTTGATGCGGGTATGCGGGATCTTCTGCTGCCCTTCCTGGCAAAGACCAAAGAAGACCGGAAGCGATTGACGCTTCAGGACGGCTTTGCCTCTCTTGTCTTGAATGCGAAATCCCACGCGTCGAGACTCGACAGCACGGATCTGGTGGGAGCCGGAATGTGAAGGTGGCGCTTCTATTCTCGCTGCTATGTTGTGCCGCCCATGGCGGTCTGCCCGCCTGTTCGGCACCTCCGGCGGCCACGCTGCTCGATATGGAAATGTGTTGGGCCGACTACTACGCGCGGGCGTACGGCGTCCCCCTGGAATTCGTGCAGGCTGTAATCGACGTCGAATCGGCCTGGCAGCCGGACGTGATTTCTCCGAAGGGCGCGGCGGGGCTCATGCAGCTCATGCCGGCAACCGCGTTCACCTTCGGCGTGACCAACCGCTTTCGAATCGAAGAAAACATTCGCGGTGGGGTTGCATACCTTGCGTATTTAACTCGCCAGTTCGAAGGAGACTTCCGGCTGGTAGCAGCGGCCTACTATGCCGGCGAGGCACGGATAAAGAAGCTAGGGCTCACGTGCGCTGATGCGGACATCTTTCGCTACGTGCACGCGGTCCAACGGTTCTATCAGAAACGGCAGATGGTCGCACAGACCACTGACGTGTATGCAACCAAAGGAGCAGAACATCGATGAAGAATCTGAGAATAGTGATCGGCGGCGTCTGTGCGTGTTTGGTTACCAGCGCCCAAGTTCCTGTCATTCGCCCGCAAGTGGCGGGTCGAGCGGTTCAGGAGGGCCAAGTCACAGTAGTGTATCTGGCGCCGCGATTTGCGACGGCTATTCGAATGCCGGACGCGGTCAATTCCGTTGTCCTCGGTGATCCCGATTCATTCACGGCCGAGCACTCGGAACGAGAGCCACAAATCGTTTTCGTTAAGCCCATTACCGCAAAGGCGGCGCAGACGAACCTCCTCATTTCGACCGCTCACGGCTATCAGGCCAACCTGTTGCTGATCAGCCGGGGCGAAGTGGCAGGCACGCAACCAGATGTTGAT
>CAVQZU010000042.1:0-7285 GCA_963718485.1 uncultured Acidobacteriota bacterium | reverse complement strand
TTTGCGGTTAGCCTTGGTTCAGTTGGTGTTGCAAGTTTGCTGATGCGTTTTTACGATCCTGACTCGGGCCGGGTGACAATTGACGGAGAGGACGCGCGCGGCCTCAGCATGCGGTCGCTTAAGGACAATGTGGCTCTGGTGTGCAAGAGTCGGTGCTTTTCTTCGGATCCGTGAAACATCGCCTACGGACGGCCGGACGCATCGCTAGAGGAGATTGCAGAGGCCGCGAGATCGGCCAACGCTCACGATTTATTTCATGCTACCCGATGGTTATCACAGCCAGGTCGGAGAGCGCGGTGTGCGGCTTTGGGAGGTGGAGCGCCAGCACATTGCCGTGGCTAGGGCATTCCTCAAGAATGCACCGGTGCTGATCCTCGACGAGCCACCTCATCGCTCGATTCGCGCACCGAGACAGTGATCCTGGACGTGCTAGACCGTCTGATGGCTGGCCGGACAACTTTCATTATTGCCCACCGTCTCTCCACGATTTGTTATGCCGATCAAATTCTCGTTCTTGATAAAGGCCGCATCGTGGAACGTGGTGCGCATGACGACCTTCTCCTGTTCAACGGGCTTTACTCTCAATTGCATCGACTGCAGAATGGCGCTCTCCGCGACCGCAAGCTTCGCGGAATAATGCGGGAGGAACCCTCATGAGAATCTGCCTGGTTTCTCAAGAGTATCCTCCGGAAACAGCACGGGGTGGAATCGGGACCCAGACATGGAATAAGGCGCAACGCTGGCTCACTTGGGCCACACAGTTCATGTGCTCTCTTGTTCCAAGTCATTTGGACTTGACCTGGGGACGGAACTACAGAGTGGAGTTACGGTCCATCGCATGCGCCCGCCTGGGAAGAGACGGGGACGAGACTTTCCCGTCTACACCTCTGGCGCTTACGCGGTCGGTTATACATGGAACGTCCTCTGCCACCTTCATCGCAGAATGCGAACTTCCGAGTTCGATGTGATCGATTTCGCCGAATACGGAGTGAAGGGTTCGCCTATCAATTGGACCGTACACTCTGGAACTGGGCGCCGGTCGTAGTTCAACTCCATGCGCCGCTGGCCATGCTTGCGGAGTGCCTGCATTGGCCGCCAAAGGACGGCGACTTCTATCGGGTGGGCGACCTTCATGGAAGGAATCTCGATCGAGCGGGCGGATGCCTTGATGGCATGCAGCGCCAATATCGCTGATTTCACCAGCGCGTTTTACGGCGTGCCACGCGAATCCATCGATGTAGTGCATTGCGGAGTTGACGCCGAATTCTTTGGCCGGGCGAAAAAGAGCCAGCCACGGATCGACCGACGGTGCTGTTTGTGGGCAACATCGCCAGGACCAAGGGCGTGAAGACAGTGGTCGCGGCAGTCTTGCAACTCCGTTCCAAGTACCCCAACATTCGCTTGCAGATCCTCGGCACCGGAGACGACGGCCTCAGAGAAGATTTGCAGCGCTGGGCGCACCAATCAGGAGCAGAGGCAAACATAGAATTTCATGGATTCGTCGAACACTCGGGCCTGCCGGACTTCTACCGCGCCGCCAATGTTTTTTGTTCACCGGCACTCTACGAAGGCGGAGTGGCAAACGTCTATCTCAAACTATGGCCTGCGCTTGTCCAGTAGTAGCCAGCCTCGCAGGGGCAGCGCCTGAGGCTGTGACCGACGGTAAAACCGGGCTGCTCGTGCGGCCCGACGATGAGGCCGCAGTGGCTGCGCCTTAGTCAATCCTGGGCAACGAGGTCTTGGCACGGCAGATGGGTGAAGCTGCTCGGCGCCGCGTCGAAGACTATTTTGCAATGGACAAATACATAGTGCGAGTTCTCAAAAACTACCAAAGGGCGATCGAGTGCTCCCGCAAGAATCGGATGTACTGAAGGAAACCGCGGATGTGGTCGTGGAATTGTGACAAAGGAGGCAGTTCTCGTATATTGCTGGAAGCCCCATTGATGTCGAACAGCTGTGGGGCGAAGCTGAGCTTCTTACCGCAGCCAGGCTACCCGCGTGGCTAGGTCCCCGAGGAGGGTAACAGTTATCGGTATCTGGGCTGCACTTCGCTGGCACCGCCGAAGGCCGGAAATCCCTGACAGTTGGCTCTCCGAGCAAACAGCGCTCGAAGCTGCTGGACTAGTCATTGATCAAGATCCCCAGCAGGGTTCGATTCATCGCCTCACATCCCGGCGCCCACTGAAGATGTATGGTCGATTGGAATCTATGCGGGACATTCGCCGTTGGATATGCAGGCTGCTCGAGGCGTGCGTAATCCGGTTCTCACTCGGAGTCAGTATCCTATGTGCCGGCCGCGTTTGTGGCCGACCCATTCATGATCGAAGCTAATGGCAGTTGGCACATGTTTTTCGAGGTAATGAACTGGCACACTGGCAAAGGCGAGATCGGACTGGCGCAGAGCCAGGACGGATTTGCCTGGCGCTATCGACAAATCGTGCTGGCTGAGCCCTTCCACCTATCCTATCCCTATGTGTTCGCGTGGAAAGGCGACTACTACCTGATTCCCGAGAGTTATCAGGCGAGCGCGATTCGACTGTATAAAGCAGAGAATTTTCCTACACGATGGTCGTTCGTCGCGCAGTTGCTAGAGGGACCCTATCTTGTGGATCCTTCTGTCTTTCATTACGACGACAAATGGTGGCTCTTCACCGAAACCAACCCCGAGGTGAAGCACGATTGTCTGCGGCTATATTTTGCAGACGAACTCACCGGACCATGGATCGAACATCCGAAGAGTCCGGTTGTCGAAGACGATGCACAAATTGCCCGGCCGGGCGGAAGGGTTCTGGTACAAGGGACTGACATTGTCCGGTATGCCCAGGATTGCTCGGTTTCGTACGGTTTTCAAGTACACGCATTCAAAATCACCGAGCTAACCACAAAAAACTATGCCGAAGAAAAGCTCCGCTCAGAGCCGTTATTGGCGCCCAGCGGCAGCGGTTGGAATGCGGATGGAATGCACCACATTGACGCTCATCGCCTTAGCGATGACCGATGGATTGCCTGCGTGGATGGACGTCGCGCTCCGAAGCTTTAGTGGCTAAGACTTAACCTTATGAAAATCTGCTTTCTTTGCTCTGATATCGATATTCCACTCTTTGGCGACGAGGGTTGCTCAATCCACGTACGCGATTTCACCGATGCCCTTGTCGATTTGGGTCACGATGTTTTCATCGTGTCCCATCTCTCGGAGAAGGTACGTCGGTGCAAATCAAGTCGAGACTTTACCATCTTCAGCCCCGCGGCCTGGATGCGTTGGGTTGGAGTTTGGTTGAAGAAGAACCCATCATCCAGAACCAGCAATTGGAGCGCGATTTGAGATCGGTGGCCTACAATTTCTGGCTGCAATCGGAGGGCAGGTCGATTATTGAGCGGGAGAAGCCGGACCTGCTCTATGAACGCTATTCGCTCTTCGGCTGGGGAGGGATCGAACTGGCAAGGCGACACAGAATACCGCTGGTGCTCGAGGTGAATGATCCGTTGTGCCGCGAGCAGGAAGGTTACGAGAAGTTTACCTTGACCGCAACTGCCGCGCGTATGGAAAGCGTAATCATTCGTGGCGCTGACGCTGTCATTGCAATTTCCGAGTGGATCAAGAACTGGGCCGTATCGCTTGGCGTGAACGAGCAGGATGTTCATGTCATCCCCAATGGTGTTTCTATTAAGCTGTTTGCAGAAAGGAAAACTGGTGAGGCGGTCCGACAGCGTTACAACTTGGGAAACCAGCGGCTCATCGGCTTTGTCGGCAGCTTTCAGCCTTGGCATGATGTGCATGGTCTGCTCCGTGCCTTTTCCCAGCTCTACGCGAAAGATCAAAATCTCCGGTTGCTTCTGGTAGGAGATGGCGAGCCGCGAGAAACTCTTGAAGAAACCACGCGTCAGTTGGGACTGGAGTCTGCCGTAATCTTCACAGGCAACATTCCGCACGACTCAGTTCCAGATTACATTGCTGCAATGGACGTCGCGGTTGCACCCTACAACTGGAACGAAGACTTCTACGGTTCGCCACTCAAGCTGTTCGAATACATGGCAGCAGGAAAACCAACCGTAGCAGCGGCCATCGGACAGATCGAGAAAGTGATTGAACACGGAAAGACCGGGTGGCTTTATCCATCTGGCGATCATGAGCAGTTGGCTCACGGACTCGAAACCTTGCTTTGTTCGCCCGAATTATCGTCGGCAATAGGTACGGCCGCTAGAGAAAAGATTTTGACTGACTGCACTTGGAAAGCAATCGCGGCAAGGATCACTGACCTTGCCAATGTGCTGCTCGAGGAGGAGACCGGAGCAGAGACTAATGTGGTGAACGACTATAGGACATTGCGATCTGCATGAACAAAGCAATCCGTCATTCTAATGCTGCCAGTACTTCAATTCGCGATGGAGGGGAAACTTGCCGGGGCGGCCGCGGTCTCTGCGCTTGAGGCTGCATTGGCTGACCGGACGCAGTCGAACCTCGCCGCCTCCTTCCCCGCGCAGAACGAGTGGACTCTTCCGCCGGACGAACAGCGATTTCTCGCAAGTCTCGTCACCCACTTGAAACCCCGGCACATTCTGGAACTAGGTTCCGGGACATCCACTCAAGTACTCGCTCGCGCCTCTCTGCAGTTACATACGGCTTGCTGCATCAGCTCTGTTGAGCATGACCCCGATTTCCACCAGAGCACGATTCGTGGATTAGCAGATCAGCGCCAAGCAGGTTGTCAAATAGCTCTGCAGTTTGCTCCGCTGGTTCTACGCGAATACGGTGGCAAACTGCTTCCCGTCTACCGATTGCGGCCTCAGCGTTTTGCTTCTCCCGGTCCGGCTGATTTAGTGCTGATTGATGGGCCACCTGCAGCTCTCGGGGGCCGCGAAGGAACTCTGTATCAAGTTTTAGATTTCGCCCGAAGCGGAACCATCGTGGTGCTTGACGACGCGAACCGTGAGGATGAGCGCGCCGTGCTGTCGCGATGGCAAGACAACCTCGGAGACGCGATTGAAGTGAAATTGCTGCCTGAATTTTCCCATGGGATGGCAGCCATCGTCATACGCGAGCCCATCCCTACGTCTGACTTGTGGAACCATCGCCTCGGCCTCTGTGAGCAGGATCTTAGATCTCTGATTCCGCCGGAAGACACATTTATTCTTGTCGACCAGAACGTCGCGAACGATAAGCTCAGCCTCAATGGCCGCGCCATCCCATTCCTTGAGCGGGACGGCCAGTACTTCGGGCCTCCTGCTGACGACGTCTGCGCGATTCGCGAAGTTGAACGATTGCGAAACTCGAAGGCAGCGTTAATTGCCTTCGTCTGGCCGGCATTCTGGTGGCTGAAACACTACCGGGGATTCCACGATCACCTGCGCGCGAACTACCGCCGCGTTATCGAGAACGATCGGATAGTCGTCTTTGATTTGTGCTCATGAGCCAAAAATTGAAAATAGTGATTCTGGGAATGATGGGGCGCTGCCCGTTTGGGGGCCAAACCTGGCTCTATCTTAACTGGCTGCGTGGCTTCGAGCGTCTCGGCCACGAGGTCTGGTACGTCGAAGATGATTCAGTATGGCCGTACGATCCCCTGCAGAACACCGTCACGGACGACTGCTCGTATGCGGTTCAGCACATTGAGAGTTGTATGGACCGGATCGGAATACCGGATCGGTGGGCATTCCGATTGGCGGATCGGAAAGGCACGTGCTTTGGAATATCTGGCTCACAGCTCGATGAGCTGTATCGTTCCTGCGATGCGCTGCTCAACGTGGTGGGTGCTACTGACCTCCGTGAAGAACAACTGCGGGCGCGCTTGAAAGTGTACGTTGAAACTGACCCAGTGACTGCTGAGTTGCAGTTGGCCAACGGCGATGAGCATACCCGTAAAGAGTTCGCCAAATATGACCACATCTTCACGTATGGCGAGAATTATGGCGCCGCTGATTGCCGTGTTCCACTGAACGGAATCAAGTATGCAAAGACCCGGCAACCTGTAGACCTCGATCTCTGGCCAAAGAACTATGATCCCGAAGCGCGCTTCTTCACCACCATTGGAAACTTCCGCCAAAACGGAAACGATATTGTTTATCGAGGAGAGACCTATTACTGGAGCAAGCACTACGAATGGGAAAAATTCCTTGGACTGCCGCTGAGCACGTCGCAACCCTTCGAACTGGCCATGAACTGCGAAGGCGAGGATCGTCAGCGGTTGCAGGCGGCCGGCTGGAACCTGGTTTCTCCTTTGACTATGTCCCAGGATGTGTTTGGCGCGTATCCCGATTACTTTCGCCAATCGCGGGGAGAATTTACCGTCGCCAAGGATCAGAACGTACGCCTTCGCAGCGGCTGGTTCAGCGAGCGTGACGCGTGTTACCTGGCAAGCGGCAAACCGGTAGTCGCCCAGGACACCGGCTTTGGCGATACCTTGCCCAGCGGCGAGGGCCTTTTCGCATTTACAACGATGGAGCAGGCATTAGCTGCTATAGAAGCTATCAATGGCGACTATCGACGGCATTGCGAGTCCGCGCGAGCTATTGCGGAAGAGTATTTCGCGGCTCCGAAAGTCGCTGCGAAGCTGCTCCACGATCTTGGGTTTTAAGCATGGCCGGCAAAAAACAACTGATTGTCAACGCCGATGACTTCGGTCAAAGCGCCGGGACAAACCGCGGCATCATCGAGGCACACGAGCATGGCATCGTAACCAGCGCCAGCCTCATGGTGCGATGGCCGGGCGCACCGGAGGCTGCTACCTACGCCCGAGCTCATCCGGAACTGAGTGTCGGTCTTCACCTCGATCTGGGTGAGTGGGCTTGCCGGCATGGCGAGTGGGTCCGCGTCTATCAGTTGGTCGATGAAAACGATGCCGCAGCGGTGTCCAAAGAATTGGAGGCACAGCTCGCGACCTTTCGCACTTTGATGCGGAGAGATCCCACTCATTTCGATTCCCATCAGCACTCTCATCGTCAAGAACCTGCCCGCTCGGTTGTCTTGGCGCTGGCTAAGGAACTCGGCCTGCCGGTCCGCAGCTTCAGCGAGGAAATTCGCTATTGCGGCGAGTTTTACGGACAGACGGACGAAGGACTGCCTCATCCGGAAGGTGTTGGTGTAGAGAACTTGCTTCGCATCCTCAAAGACCTGTCTCCTGGTTGCACCGAACTTGCCTGCCATCCCGGTTACGAAAGCGATATGGATACGATGTACAGGGTCGAACGGCAGCTAGAACTTAAGACCCTCTGTGACTCTTCGGTCATCCAAGCCATAACCGACATGGACATCGGACTAATTGCCTTCGGTCGCAAGTGAAGGATTTCT
>CAVQZU010000041.1:0-12512 GCA_963718485.1 uncultured Acidobacteriota bacterium | reverse complement strand
CTATTCCGGAGAGGGAGCCTGAGAAACGGCTACCACATCCAAGGAAGGCAGCAGGCGCGCAAATTACCCAATCCCGACACGGGGAGGTACGTCTAAAATTTCTTTTTAATTCCTACATTTAAATCCTACACATGGGCTGTGGGGGTTGCTAGATCAAAAGGTTTGAGGTATTCAGGGGAGATGACTTGGCATTAGGAGGGTACTCTGGGGGCTCTATGAATACTTTAGCGCAAGTTGGCAGTCAGACAAATGCAAGCTGGTCAAAAGGTGTGGGCTATTCAGGGGAGATGAGTTGGCACTCTGGGGGCTCTATGAATACTTTTCTGCAGGTTGGCAGCTAGGACAAATGCAATCACAGCTGTGGAGAGATGTGATGAGGGTCAATAATCAATTGCTGTTGTCTTGCCGTTATTATCACTTGATCTAGAAATCCCACAGCCTTGTGTCTTTTACATTATTAAATTGAAACATGCTAACAGTTCTATAGGTAGTGACAATAAATACTGATGCAGAGCTCTTTAGGGTTTTGCAATTGGAATGAGTACAATTTAAATCCCTTAACGAGGAACAATTGGAGGGCAAGTCTGGTAAACATTTGGTGCTAGACTTTTCCAGTGGGGATAACCCGCAGACATTCCGGTTCGGGGGAGGGCAGTTAGGTGCTTGATCCCGGGATGCAGGTTTTTATGCCTTCATCTTAACGCATGGCAGAGGCATAAGGCGGAGCGAACATTTAAGCACTTGCAACTGCTGTCGGCGGGCGCCTACAGCTTGGGGCACGGCACGAATGATGCGCAAAAGACTATGGGAATTATCGCGGCGCTGTTGGTGGCTAGCGGAAAGAAAGAATGGACCGTAGGTCAATTTCACTTTCTGGGCGCGAAGCATGAACTTGCGATGTGGATTATCTTGAGCTGTCACGCGGCAATGGCGGTCGGAACGATGTTCGGAGGATGGCGGATCGTAAAAACCATGGGGTCGCGGATTACTCCGCACCTTCGGCCGATCGGCGGATTTTCCGCAGAATTAGCGGCCGCGACAACGATCGGGCTCGCGACGCTTGCATCTGTGCCTATTTCTACCACGCATGCCATCGCAGGGGCCATTTCCGGCGTCGGAGCGACGCGAGGCTGGCACGCGGTACGATGGATATGGGCAAAGCGTATCGTTTACGCATGGGTTCTGACGTTTCCGGGAGCCGCGCTGGTGGGTGCCTTCGGCTACTGGCTCGCGCAACTCGTGATCGAGCCTCTTGTAGCTCACTAGGATAACCGCGCCAAAGTCCCGCGCAATTATTGACTTATTGATTAGATAACGTCGTCGGTTCTCCTCAACCGACTAGACTTGGTGACGGTAAGTTCGACCAACACTCGGAGGAAAGGAGCCGAGTGATCTTCATTATAGGTTCTGCACCCGCTGGCGACATCATCGCAAAAACACATCAATGCATCCCACCGCCCCAGCGCGTAGCGAATCTTACGCGACGGAAAGTTCAATTGCCTTGGCGTGCGCAGTATCGGATATGAATTGGCTGACCTGGCCCTTGATTTCATCTCGCACGCGCCGAAAAACTTCTGTTCTCTGCTCGGGCAATCCAGCGGCAGTATTCGGGTCGACGATGCTCCAATGGCTGAGGTGGAGCGTGAAGGGGAATATCGGACTTCTTTCCTTGGCTGTATCACAGATGGCGATCACGTAGCCGAAACGTTCTTTCACTGATTGCGCGACGCTTTTCGGCTCCTGGTTCGAAATGTCGATGCCAGCTTCCTTCATAACTTCACTGGCTAATGGATTCAACGCGCTAGGCTCAACCGCCGTACTGGCGATATCAAATCGGTCACCTGTGAGGTTACGCAGAAAACCCTCCGCGATCAGGCTGCGGGTGGCGTTCCCAGTTGAGAGGAATAGAACTTTTGGTTTCTGACCTGTCATCTCTGCTCCAATGCAGTCGTCCACCACGGTCGAAATCTCAAGCTCAAGCGATCCCATCATCCTGGGCGGGCTTGCCCTTTGGGCCAAATTTCTCTGGTAGTATCCGATCCAAATGAAGATCCCCGGGATCCCGATAGCACTCGGCCACAGCCAGCGTACCACTGGTGGCAGGAAGTGAAAGTTCACCACCGAAAATGCCGAAACCGCCGCGATGTACGACCCGATCATCCCGCCCATGTGCGCGTACCACCAGAAATTCTTGTCCGCCGGCGGATGTACGAACCTCCAGATGTCGCTCGCCGCAAGCGCTACTCCGATCACTCCGAAGACGATCGCCACCGCGCTTAACTGCATCCAAACCCGAGTAGGCTGCACGATACCCAGCACGATCAGCGCAAGGCTACCCAGAAATGCCAGCACCGCCCCTGCCCAGTCAATGGCGCCGGGGCCTTGCCTCTGCAGCGGACGCTTGCGGTACAGCACCCGATATCCGCGAAACGCAAAATAGAAGCTGAAGACCGCGACGAACGCCAAAAACAGGATCGGACGCCACAACGCTAACACCATCGCCGTGGCTGCCACAACCGCCGTTGCCCAGAAGTAGATCTTGCCCCAGCACCGGTGCGTCTTGCCGCCCTTGGTGGTGAGCAGCGGTACGGGAGCAATGAAGAACGCCGTGAAGCCCGCCAGAATGTGGGTCCAGCGGACCGCTTGAATCACCGCCGGTAATGGCATTCTCATCCTCGCCTTGTCTTGTTTCGGACCTTGCCGCTTTTCTCCAGTGCCGCGTGTCCCGTCACACCGATCGTGCAGCGCCTGTGAAAGCTCTTCAGAACTATCCTATCGCTCTGAGGGTTCACACAACTGTTCCGAACAGCCACCCCACGCCTGCGGTCAGTGTCATCGCCAGCGCACCCCAGAAAGTAACGCGTAATGCGCCCACCATCACTCCCGCGCCGCCCGCGTGTGCCGCCAACCCCCCTAGGAGCGCTAGGAACATCAGCGAAGTTCCAGAGACAAGAGAGATCAAGTCCGCTGCCGGGGCCGTAGCAGTGACCAAGAGAGGCAGGCCTGCTCCAATAGCGAAGCTGCCAGCCGATGCCAACGCAGCCTGAATCGGACGCGCGCGGAAAGTCTCGGAGATGCCGAGTTCATCGCGGGCATGCGTGCCGAGTGCGTCATGGGCCATCAGTTGCTGGCTGACCTGTTTCGCGAGTGAAGGATCGAGCCCCCGAGCGACGTAAATTGCCGTCAGTTCGGCGTGCTCGCCCTTGTCGTCTGCTATGAGTTCCGCGCGCTCAAGGTCGAGTTCTGCCTGTTCGGTGTCGGCTTGCGAGTGGACCGACACGTACTCACCGGCAGCCATCGACATAGCCCCCGCCACCAGACCAGCAACCCCTGCGACCAACACGTTGTTGTGAGTCACATGCGCAGCTGCGACACCAAGCACCAGACTCGACGTTGAAAGGATGCCGTCGTTCGCGCCCAATACCGCCGCGCGTAGCCATCCGATTCGTCCTGTGCGGTGTCGTTCCTTGTTGCGTACAGGCATTCTTTAAGGCCTCCTTGATTTGAGAACCGCTAGAAAGCACAAGTATTCCCTTGTTCGGTCGCCGGTTCTCGGATTCCCAGCGAGTGGGTTTCATCGCACGCCAATACCTGGCTAGGTCGCTGTGGCAAATAAGGTCCGTTACTAATGCTGCCAATGGAGATTGTGGTTTAGATCCAGTGCTTCCGCAGCAGCCAAAATTTGATGCTCTGCGTAAGGCCAACGTAGCCGAGTAGCGTGAGCATAAGGATTAGCCAGTACATCCTTGGCAGATGCGTGAAGCCCAACGCCGAGGCCAGAGGGGAATACGGCAGCCACATCCCAAAAGCCATGATTGATAATGTTGTGGCCGTCAACGCCCAACTTGCTCGGCTCTGTAGGAAGGGAATCTTATTTGTACGAATGACGTGGATGATGAGTGTCTGTGTCATCAATGACTCGACGAACCAGCCGGTCTGAAACAGCGACGCTCGGGATGGATCCCAGCAGTTAAAGATATAGAGCATTACGAAGAAAGTCGTATAGTCGAAAATCGAGCTGATGGGGCCGATGAAGAAGATAAATCGCTTGATTTCCCCGATGTTCCAGGGCCGCGGCCGGGCTACTTCCTCTTCGTCTACCGCGTCCGCTGGGATCGGCACCTGCGAGAAGTCATACAGGAGGTTATTCGTCAACACCTGAATCGGTGCCATCGGCAGGAAGGGCAGGAAGGCGCTCGCCCCGAGCACGCTGAACATGTTTCCGAAGTTGGAACTCGCTCCCATCCGGATGTACTTAACGATGTTCGCAAAGACCTTACGGCCTTCGATAACACCCCCTTCCAGTACCATGAGGTTCTTCTCAAGCAAAATCAGATCCGCCGACTCCTTGGCAATGTCAGTAGCCGTGTCCACCGAGATGCCAACGTCTGCCGCGCGCAAGGCGGGGGCGTCGTTGATTCCGTCGCCCATGAATCCGACAACGTGCCCCTTGCCCCGGAGGGCACGGATGACACGCTCTTTATGGGCGGGTGAGAGCCGAGCGAAAAGCACCGCCCCATCGGCGGCCTCGGCTAGTTCGGCGTCGGACATTTTCTCCACATCGCCGCCCAGCAGCATGGGGTCAGCTGAAAGGCCAACGTCTTTGCACACCTTGCGGCTGATGAGGTGATTATCCCCGGTTAGGATTTTTACGACCACGCCATGCTTGTGCAGGGCCGCAAGGGCGCGGGCCGCAGTATCCTTGGGCGGGTCCAGGAACGCGACGTAGCCTCTGAGTACGAGTTCACGCTCGTCGTCTTTGGCGCAAATTTGCTTGCCCGTCAACTCCTTTGTTGCCACCGCCAGCACGCGGAAACCGTCGTTGCTGAGGTCATCGTACTCCTGCTTCAGGCCGACCACCTGAGCCGTGTCCATTGGGGAAAACTTGCCGTCGAGTTCAAATTGAGAGCAGTGGAGAAAGACCTCTTCGGGAGCCCCTTTGGTGAGGAGAATCGACTTGCCTTCGGGGTCTTCGACTAAAACCGACATCATGCGTCGAGTGAAGTCGAACGGGATCTCATCCAGTTTCTTGTACTTCTCGACAAGCGCCTTCGCGTGGAAGTCGGAACTATCTAGAATCGCCCGGTCGAGCAGGTTTTTCAGGCCCGTCTGAAAGTAGCTGATCAGGTACCCGTCCAGGAGCACGTCCTCAGATTCACGCCCGGCGACGTTACAATGGCGCATGAGGACGACGCGATCCTCTGTGAGCGTACCCGTCTTGTCGGTGCAAAGCACGTCCATGCCCCCGAAGTTCTGGATTGAGTTAAGCCGCTTGACGATCACCCTCTTGCGGCTCATGGCGAGCGCGCCGTTGGAGAGGCAGACAGATACGATCATAGGCAGCATCTCGGGAGTGAGCCCTACGGCCACAGCCAATGCGAAGAAGAAGGCCCCCTTCCAATCGTGCTTGGTGAAACCGTTGATGAGGAAAACCAGAGGCACCATCACGGCCATAAACTGCATCATTAGCCATGTGAAGCGGTTGAGGCCCTGGTCGAAGCTCGTCTGTACTCGTTCCCCGGTGATCGAGCGGGCCATGCTGCCCAGGTAGGTTTGTACACCCGTCGTGACCACGACGGCTGTTGCCGTGCCGCTTTCGACGCTCGTCCCCATGAAGCATGTGTTTTTGAGTTCAGTGGGTGAGCTGTCATCTTTAGTTTCCGGGTCGTGGAATTTCTCGACCGGGAGTGACTCACCCGTGAGACTGCCTTGGCTCACGAAGAGATCTTTCGAAGACACCACCCGCACGTCGCCTGGAATCATATCGCCGGCGGTCAGTTTGATGACGTCCCCGGGCACCAAGGCCCGTAGTGGAATCTCCCTCGCCGCGCCGTCCCGGACGACCGTAGCGGTTACGTGGATCATGGCCTTTAGTTTTTCTGCAGCGGCATCGGCCCGGGCTTCCTGCCAGAAGCGGAGGCCCACACTCAGCGTGACCATGATCGCCATTACGGTGCCGGCGCGGGCATCGCCTGTAAGGAAGGAAACTGCCGACAAAGTGGTCAGCAGGATCACCAGAGGATTGCGGGTAATTTTCAGAAGGCGAAGAAGCCAGCTCTGCTTCCGCTCTTGTGCGACCTCATTGGGACCCGTCGTGCGCGCCCGTTCTTCGGCCTCAGCCTGCGTTAGCCCAGCCGGAGAGGTTCGCAAGTCCCGGAGCAACTGTTCGCCGTCCTTCCGGGCGGCGTCGAGAACCGCAGGAGAAACACGGATATTCTGCTTCTTCGATTTCGCGGGAATCGAGGGCTCAGTTGGGTGAGCCGGTGGCGCCGCCGGCTTACAGCCTGGCGTTCCAGCGTCGTCGACTAAAGCCCCTGTCGCGCTATCAGTGTCCGGTGTTGTCATCGTTTCTTTGACGGCTTTATGCGTCCGTTACCCGCTGGCGTGCAAAGCGGCAGCCAGATGAAGCTTTCACAGCATCCAATTTTTCTTCTCATGGTGAGCTTGCATGCCCCCCAGAATGTTGCCGAGGACTCGTACCGTCGTAACTATTTACGGGCCTTTGTTCAGCATAACGCATTCTGCCCTCTCACCCATCGCTGCAATGTTGTTGAACTTCCGCACTCGCCCTTGGTCCTCAAGAAAAAGCGGCGAACCGCGAGGTGCGGTCCGCCGCGTGTCAGAGCGACTCGAGCGCGTTCAGGCTTCCGTAGTCAGAAGTTCAACCTTTGCGAACGGCTACCTGTCGTCGGCGTCTCCATCGGAGAAAAGGAACGGCAGAACGGTGATTTGTTCCTTCTGGACCGCCTGAAGTTCGTTGGGATTGAAGCCGAGGGCCTTGACGATGCTCGCGGCTACTTGCTGGTTGGACGTGGGAGTTTTCACGGTGCGCTGCTGGAGGTCAGGGAAAGAGACCAGCAGAGCGGTGTGGATGTCGTCTTCATTGAGGCCGCCGTGCTCGGCGATCTTCGTTCCACCAGTGAAGATCACGCCCGTGTCAACCTTAAGAATAATATCCGGCGTCCGGGGATCGCTGCCAGGGTCGTTCCATTTGTCGCGCAGCAAGTTACCCGCGAAGATCTCCTGAATGCCGAGCCCGACGGGGTTTGCCAGAGTGGGCAATGCTTCATTTTGCGTCAACACCGTCACCGCCGCAGTAAGTTCTTCTTGATCGGCCAGCCAGATGAGCGAGCCGTCATCGGAAATGTCGAACGCTTCGAGAGGGCCGAGGACAGCGCCGGGGCCGCCGAGAGCGCCGGGTAGCTTGCCCGGGATGTTTGTATTTTTGGAGCGTTCGATGGGTGACTGGCCGTGCTTGGCCGAGATGATGATCAGCGTGCTGTCGTAGATTCCCTGAGTCTTAAGTTCGCGAACGATGCGGTCGAGGGTCTGGTCGACGAAATCGAGCTCGAAGGCCAGGCCCAGGTCGGGAGTTCCTAACGTGTTGATGTAACCACCGTTTACGTTGGGACCACCGTTGGCGATTGGGCCGCTCTTCAGCTTTTCGCCAACGCTCACAGCCTGGTAGTTGAATCCGAACAGGGCGGGCACGCCGACCCTTTGCGTGTGGTTGTGGTTCCAGCCGTCGATTTCATTGATGACGGCCTGAACGTGCAGCCTATCGTAGCACTGGATGTTGCGGAAGTCGGTGGTCCAGCCGTCGTCAAAGGTGTTATCGACGAAAGGAACCGGAAAGCAGCCAGGGAACGGGATGACAATCGGTTCGCCGGTGTCAGTCACACTCGTGTTTGAATTGATTTCGGGGCCGTAGAAATCGTCGACGCCCGTGCCACTGGGACCGTTGGTCCATTCGTAGCTGGGGTGCTTGTCGACCCAGGCAGTGCGCAGCCCGTGGGACTTGGCAACTTCGAAGATGGTGTTCACGCGGAGGTATTGGTGCGGGAAGATGGGCGCACAGTTGTTGTTCGGGTCGCGAGGCAGATTCTTCGAGTTGATACCGCCGTGTCCGTCCAGGAATGTCAGATCGAAGTCGTCCGATTCGTCAAAGGCGACAGGAGTTCCGATCACGTTCGGGCATAGGTCTGGCCCACCCGGAATCGGAACCGTTAGAGTGGTTTCCGCGGGTGGCGATACGGCTCGATTGTAGGTGACGTCGTACCAGAAACCGGTCGTGGTGGGTGAGCCGCCGGTGACGAGAGCAGCGAGTCCGGGGAAGGAGTCAGAGGGCTGCGACGTCGAGTTGTTGGTGTAGGTGGTGCCGTGAGACCAGAGGGCGGCGAGAGTGGAATCGTGGTGAGACATGACGTAGTTCGTCAAGTCCAGGGCATGAAGGCCGTCGACACTGATCAAAAGGACGTGCTTGACCTCGTGGACGTTGAGTTCATCAGAAGTGGCGTTAACGCGGAGCGGCAGGCCAAGAAGCGACGCTGCCAGAACACACGCTAAGAAGGGCTTGAAACGCATGCGGTGATGTCTCCTTTTTTTTCGGACGCGGGTTTGCAGCTAATCCCCCAAAAGCTGCCGCTGTAATCTAGAGAGAGAAATCACACAGTTTGTGAACAAAGCGTGAAGTAATTGTTAAAATATGGAACGCGCGGCTCGGAATGGCTGGAAAACGAGATAGCCATTGGAGTGGGCGTGATAGGCGGCCTCCCAGCTGAACCACCCCAAGCGTACCGATGAGGACTCCCCTGATGGGAGCGACGATAGCCTACGACCCTGGTTAAATAACTTACAGCACGCTCTCTGCTCCTCCCAGGAGAAGATATGCCGTACGGGATAGCGGGAATCGATAGTTGTGTCCGACGTGGAAGTTTGACGGTGAGTACCGGTTTGAGCGGCGGATGTTTGGTAGCAACCCCGCACAACTGCGATCGCTGGCCGACTGGTTGCTCGAGCAAGACGTCGAGGAAGTGGTGATGGAATCGACGGCACAATATTGGAAACCGGTGTGGGGGGTGCTGGAGCGGCACTGGAAACCGATACGACAGAAGCGAGAAGGCGCAGGCCCGATGCCGATATCTATCCACTTCCGTTCTGAGACTAAGTGCAGACCGTTAAGGTTGAGGATTTACAACCGTTCGTCCCTAACATCCGCGACATGAGGCTGTACTGGGGTTGCGCTCCGCGTCAATCAGATCGCTCTAGTCTGTGGATACATAAACCTGCCAAACGCGACAGGGATCGTTATGTATGGCGTTCGGTTGCCACATCGGGGGAGTCTATGTGCGGGGCTGCTCTTACAACCAATTGTTCAAACCAAATCAGTCATATGTTGCGGTTTGAACTTCGCTAATTCGGCCGAAGGTTTGGAGATGGCGAGAGTTCTCTCAGTTTTGCTAATAATCGCATTCGGCAATCCTCTGATCGCCCAAAAGTACGAAAGAAACCGTCTTCGGGACGCGGACAAGGTAATGACTGAGATTTTGAGCTTGCACGACAATTTTCCATCCGCACTCCTAGATAAAGCATACTGCGTCATCATTTTGCCCTCCGTACGGAAGGCAGCACTCATCGTCGGGGGCAGCTACGGGCGAGGAGTGATTACATGCCGGAGTGGAACGGATTTCGACCGAGGGTGGAGCGCACCCGCCATGATGGCACTGGAAGGATTGAGCGCAGGTCTCCAATTGGGAGGCCAAGCCACCGATTTCGTACTGCTCGTAATGAATCGACGAGGAGCGGAGGCCATACTTAACAGCCGAGCGAAACTAGGAGCCGACGTGTCGGTTTCCGCCGGACCTGTAGGCCGTGATGCCGCTGCCTCGTCAGATGTCACACTTCGGAGCGAAATTCTCTCGTATTCCCGGTCTCGTGGGCTATTCGCCGGGATTTCCCTGGAAGGATCGACATTGCGCCCGGATGGCGATGCCAACCGGAAGCTGTACGGGAAAGGCGTCAATGCGAAGAAGATCGTCTTGGATAGCACGATACCCGCACCTGCCTCTGCGAGACCGCTCCTGGCCAGGCTCAACACAAAATCACCTATTCAGGTGAAGTAAGTCCAGATGGTGTCTGCTCTCCGTTTATTCTCCAACGACCGCCCCGTCGCAGCAATTGTTTCTTGCGGAATCTAAGTCAAGGATTTTCACGTATGGTCTCCGTCAAGACGGGAACGGTAATTCGCGCGAATCAGCAGGGGGGCGGTTCAGGGGACCAACGCGACAAAGGTAACCGGCGAGTTTACGATTCCGCCCACAAGGATTACCACAATTGGGACAGCAATGAAGATCAATCATGGCGACAGTATTTGTCCGATCACCACCGAAAATATCAGGGCTATTCACGAGCCAGCAAAAGCGAACAGTCCGACAACAAAACAGTCAAAATGACAATCGCCAGTCGAACCGAAATAGTGATCAGAACCGCAGTAACGACAATAACCCGCACTGATAGTTGAGCAATCGGGTTTGAGGCGAACTCTATCCGGGCCGTCCGAAACCGGGCGGCTCCTGTCCTCGGAGGGTCGCTTACCCGATAATGGGTCCATCTCCCCGACCGCCATTCAATGCCTCGTACATTTTCCTTTACGCCCACGTAAGGACAAGAGTGGATGGGCAGAACTGGTGACCCCTGCCACAGTTCCCCCGGAGGAAACTTATGAACTTCACGGCAAAAATGGCGCTGTTTATAGTCGTCGGGGTTTCCCTGTTGCCGGGAGCCTATGCACAAGACCGAGATCGAGACCGAGATCAAGACAACCATGACGGAGACAGGGTTACGAAGATCGAACGTGGAGTGGTCATTCCCGTTCGCACCAACGACACAATCGACGTTGAACGGAAGAGTGATCAGATTTATACGGGAATAGTCGATCAGGATGTCCGTGGAAGCAACGGGCGCTTGGCCATTCCGAGAGGTTCGCGCGTGGAGCTAATTGTCCGAGTCGCTCAGGACAATGATCTGGTAATTGATTTCGAGTCCGTCACGGTCAACGGCCAGAGGTACGCAATTAAGACAGAAGCAAACCGGCAGGAGTCGAGACGTGATGATAGCTTGGTTGGTTCAATCGTGGGAGCAATTCAACGCGGGGACGCGCGGGGGCACGCTGTTCGCATTCCTAGGGATTCCGTATTGACCTTCCGCATAGAGCGCCCTCTTGATATGGGGGTGGCGGATCGCGGTGTGATGCGCGACGGAAGACATTATCACGACTATGATGACCATCATGATGACGACCGCGATCATTAGAACTCCGAGAGGCAGGCGGCTAGGGAAGAAGCAAGGATAGATGATGGGTTGTGTGTCTAAGCTACTGGGCTGCGGTAGCGAGTGGCCGCTTCTGTCGTCTCAATAATCCGGTCGATCCAGTGCGAAAAGCCAACGCTTCAACACCGCCAGTTGATCGGGTGCGGTCCCTCTAAATCTCAACCCCATGCCCTTGCCCAGCTCGGAACGAACCACGTCTCCATACGTGGCGACTGTCGCTCCGCTATATGTGAGGTTAATGCGGACAATACTTTTCACCTCCAACGGTGTGGGCGTTTCCACGAAGCAACGGGTCGGACGGGGCCGTTTTGGAATCCATGTGTCTGAGGTTTCTGCTTTGTGATTGCCGCCTGCGTGAGGCCCTCAGGACGGGATTCCAAGGTGCATTTGCCCCAGCAATTCCTGCTCGACTGTCAGTTCGGCCAAAACCAATCCACCTCTGGCGAACCTTCCGGGCAGCGCACGCAACCGCCAGTAATGGTGCGAAAGTGCGGTGACGTATTTCAGTCGAGCACGTTCGTAGTCTACATAGCGGAGGACCCTTGGCTCGCCCGAGTGTTCTGTGCTGAGCATCCCCATCGAGCATTCTCTCTTGGGCACGTCGACAACTCACCTGGGTATTCTTATTTCTCGAAGACCTTTTCTACTTGCCCGATCTTTTTTTGGACCTTCCCGCCTATCTTTTCGTCCTCTCCTTCGGCTTCCAAGTTGGGATTATTCGTTATTTTTCCGACCTTTTCTTTGACCTTACCTTTCACCTCGTGAAGCTTACCCTTCGCTTCGTCCTTGGTTCCTTGGCTCATGGTGTCTCCTTTTGCGCCGATTATTTAGGAAGTTTGCCTTGCGCGTCACCACAAGATAAGCCCGAATCGAAAACCCTTCCGATACACTCCGGGCTGTATTTGAGGCGGAAAGAGAAGTTATTACTCTTAGGTGATGCTCATCTCCCGGGCCAGAGTGCTTCTCGTCACCTCGACCTTGAGATGGCGATTGGCGATCCAGAGATCTACACAGCACCTTGGACAGCTCAGAGGGCCTTTCGCTTGAGACCATCGACCGTGCGAGCCGGGGGAGGAGCCTGCGAGGACGTTTTCATTAATCCGGCATTTGGACTTAAGCCGATCCTTCCGTCCAGGTAGAAAAAATTACATGTTGGACCTTCCAATCGACATTTTGGGAGTCAGTGGCGACACCTTAGCGCGCGATCGGAGTCAGAATAGCGACGTTCGACGTGCACAATTGTCGAGCACTGAGTCCCCCTAAGCGCCCGGTTCCCCCCAACTGGCCGCTCCTCCTTCCCAGCGCATTATGATTGTGGCTTCGGGCATAGCAGCTCAACCTCTAAAAACACTCAGCGGCCACATTCCGTTTACCAGGATGTGGTCGTCCTTGGAGGATGAGCG
>CAVQZU010000040.1:0-71697 GCA_963718485.1 uncultured Acidobacteriota bacterium | reverse complement strand
CGCAAGGACCTGGTGAGTTCGGAGACCGAAACAGACCTGGAGGGCCCTCGGATGCGGCGCTCATTGAGCGAATCATGCAGCGGGATGAAAGAGCCCTTGAGCGCTCTATGACCGCTATGCCGGGATGCTCTTGTCTGTCCTGAGGCGGATTCTGCGCGACACCCAGGCAGCAGAAGAGGTTTTGCAGGACATCTTCTATTGGTTGTGGCGGCGGGCCGCGGATTTCGATGCCTCGCGCGGCTCCCTTCCCGGCATGGCTGCTGGTGATTGCACGCAACCGGGCCATTCGCGGTTGCGGCGTCATAACCCCGCAGCCGGAGAGGAGTTGGTCGAAAACGCCGTCTTTGTTCCATGCCATCTGGAAAGCGCGGTCGCGCGCCAGGAACTTCTGGAAGGTAAAAGCGCACTTGAAACGCTGCCCAAGGAGCAGCGCACGGCGGTGGAATTAGCATACTTCGAAGGACGACGCACCGCGAAATTGCCGAGCGAACCGGCGACCCGCTGGGTACGGTGAAGACGCGCCTGCGCACCGCGGTTGAGACCTTGAAAAGGGGTATGGCATTGACGAAACAGGCTTGACGGGCTTCCCTTGACGAACGAACATCCAACTCGAGAAGAAGATTTCGATCTGTACGCCCTGGGCGTCTTCGAAGGCGAGGACAAGGAGGCGATCGAGAAGCACGTCGCTTCGTGTGCCCATCGCACCCGACGGCTGGCAGAAGCGCGCGGCCGCATGGCCATACTGGCGCTGGTGGCGCCCCGTGGCGCCCCCGCCGGCCCTCAAGGCGCAGTTAATGCAGCAGGTTCGTGAAGCTCAATTCCCCGCAAGCGCCTCCCGAGCCTCTGCTGAGCATCCACGCCAATGGAGATCGTTCGGGCGCTGGTGGACGGCCGTGCTGGTTCCGGTGGAAGTGCGCTGGCGATCGCTTCGATCGCGTTGTGGACCGAGAATCAGCGGCTCGATCAGCAGCTTGCGGCGCTGCGGGCCGACGCGGGAAAGCAGCAGGGCCAACTGCAACAGGCGCGCGAACTGGCCGATCTGCTCACGGCGCGCGACACCATGGTGGTGCCTCTCGCGGCTCAGCCGGGGATGCCCAAGGGCGCGGCGCGCGTGATGTATAACCCGAAAATGGGCATGCTGATGTATGAAGGAGAGTTGGAGCCGGCTCCGGCGGACAAAAGCTACCAACTTTGGGTCGTTCCAGCACAAGGCAATCCGATCAGTGCTGGAGTATTTACTCCGGGAAGCGATCAGGCGAGCCACTTTATGATGAAGCTGCCGCCGGGCGTGACGCCAAAAGCGTTTGCGGTGACGCTCGAACCATCCGGCGGGCGGCCTCAGCCCACAGGTCCCCAAGTTCTGGTGGGCGCTGTGGGCTGAAGTTTTCCGACTGGAGCCTTGGCATCCTCGGTGTGCTCCTACCACTTCACTCGAACTCGATAGTCAAGCGTTGCAGTAGCGTTTTTCTCTACGGGGATGGAGAAGCCGATCGTGGTAGCGTCTAGTTTCGCCGCTTGGTAGTTTGAGTTCACGATTTCCCAATCGCCGCCAACCGGCTCGCGAACTTCCACCATGACCGGGCTGTTCTTGTGATTCCGCAGCGAAATCTGATACTCGAGTTCGTAGAGATTTGCTGCGAGCTTCTTGAAGTCCATCTGCTTGCGCTCGCAGATCACGTCGAAAGCATCGCCCACGTGAATGCGTAGCGTTTCATCTTTGGGCGTGTGGCTGATGTTGTCCTCGCCGACAAACTGCGCGCCTCCCTGGGAATCCGATTGATAGACGCGGATGGTTCCGGCCGGCAGGGGCATACCTAATCCCGCTTTATCCTCGTTCTTGAAGCGGTAGTAGACCTGCACAGGTTGCGGAATGGCGTTCCCCATTCCTTGCGGATTCCGGAAGTAATACGCCTGACCTTCCACGAGCAGATATTTCTCTACCGGGACGCTGGTGGCGTTGAGCAGGCTGATCTGCTTTGATTCGTTGTTTTGGATCGAGGTGCGGCGGCCAAGCGTATAGAGGTGATATTCAGAAAAGGCTTCCTGCGCAAACTGTTGTTTTGCTTGGTCGATCACCCCGCCCAGGGCCGCGGCCATGGCCTTGCCAGCCATAGGGGGCTGTGTCTGGTGCAACTGACCGGCAACCAGCTGAAGCTTGGCATTATTATAGGCGACGCCGCTGTTGTTGCTGAGAGTTACCCAGGCATCGAGATCGGCGGCCGTTTCGTCGCGAGCGACCGTAAGCACGTAGTCGGCGTTCCAGTTCAAGCTCCCGGCCAGATAGGAGGCTTCGACGCGCTGGGAATCAGCGCCGCGGTTGTCTAGCGTCCAGACGAGCGTGGGCTGGCTGTAGAGATTGTCGGGCAGGTCAGGGAAGCGGTAGGAATCAGCGGCCATGCCGGTGACGATTTGGTTGCCCATTCTCCACACGGGGCTGCCGTTGTTCGCCAGAAGCAAGGCCTGGGTTTCAACCCAGTGAGTCGAGCCCGCGCTTGTCTCCGGGCGCACCAAGGTGACTTCGCGGCCGACATATTTCTGCAACAGCTTCTGCGGGTCGAGCAGGTCATATTCGTAGTTCTGTTCGACGACACTGAGTCTGGCTGGAGCGGTCAGCGAACGAAAATGCACCGTCGTTGGATTGATCGACGAGGCCACGCCTTCAAATCGCAGTGGGAATACGCCCGATTGGAGATGCACCTGGCGGACATCGCGGATCAGCGCCAGGTTAGCGTTGTAGACCGTGAGCGAAAGTTCGACTTGATCTTTGTTGCTGGTAGCGGCGGTGAGCTCGGTTGCGGCCGCCCCATCGGCTCTGGTTAGGCTGCCGGCGATCGAAATTAGAAAAAGTGCGGCAGCGGTGCCGCAGCCAATCCACTGCGATCTTGATGAGGGCATGGCGTGTCTCTCCTGGGGATAAAAAGTGATTCCATACCCTAGAACGGCGGAGGAGAGATTTCTTGCAGGCTATTTTCAGGAATTACTTTTGAGAGGCCGGGACCCACTTTTTGCCGTCGTTGTCGGTCGAGAATTTTTGGCCGTCGGCGGCAACCACGGTGGCCGACGAGCCGTTCTTCGCCTCGATGGAGACAAAATCAGCCGGTACCGGTGGGGAAATCTTCTTCCAGTGCGTGGTGTCTTTGGTTACCAGGATCATGCCAGACTTGCCGACCAGCCAGCAAATCTTGGTGGTGGGGGCGGAGCCGGAGGTCAGCAGCGCCTCCGGATCGGCTACTTGTCCACGCCAGCTTGCGCCGCCGTCTGCGGTGCGCTCTACGAAGTTTCCGCCCGCGATTCGCCACATCACCTTGGGATCAGGGGTTTGAATAATTGTTGACGCGGATCGCTGAGTGGCCATCTGCGCCAGCGCTCCAGGGGTTGCCGCGCCAAAAGCTTTCGCCCGTGGGGCAGCTTCCATCTGCTTCAGGTTGGCAGCCTCAGCGGCCCTGGCATCGGCTGTCATGGGTGCGCCATTGGCAGATTCCGGTAAGCCGCCCACAGAGGGGCTGTCCGCCGCTGGCGGCATAGCAGGAGCTGCCTGTAAGGAAATGGCGGGCGGAACGCTATTGGCCTCTTCCTTTTTTTCAAGTTCGCCACGGCCGGGCTCATGGTCTTTCACAGGCGACCGGAGCTCTACCCCCGAATCTTGGTTGCCTTCATTCCGTGGCAGATTCCGGATCTCATTTTGTGGAGCGGGCTGTTGCTGAGAGGGGGAGCCTTGAACTTTCGGCGCCCATCGATCCAGTGGTTTCGGCGCAACCGACGCTTGGGTGGAAGCTTGCGGCGAAGGCGACGGCTCGGTGCGCGACATCGCCACAAGAGGCGGGGGTCCGGCCGGCGCTGGCGGAGCCGACCGTCGCACTCCCCAGAGGGTGAGAATCAGGAGCGCGGTTGCGGCTGAGCCAATGAGGCGCCAATCCCCTAGCCAACGGCGGTTTGGCGCAGGCGGCGCTTCTTCGGCGCGCACCATCATCGTCATTTGCTCCCGGCAGATCGCGCATTGAGATACATGCAACTCAAAACAGGCGGTTTCGGCGGAATCAAGCGAATGCTCGTAGTAAGCCGCAAGGATTTCGGGGGACGGACAAACTTGCCCCGCGCGAGGCGCATTCGCCAGGCTTCGCTGAATCAGCCAGTTCATCGTCGTGTCCCGGCGGCCGGTAGTCATAGGCCGATTCCCCTTTCCTTAGAACGCTGCATAGGACAGATCTTGCATGCGAGCCTAGTCGCGAGCCGAAAGCGCTTGCGTCAGATCAAAAGGCCATTCCTCCCGTGCGTATTCCAGGCACGAAAGTAGTTGCGCGTCGCTTAATTTCTTCTCTTCACGCAGCGAGGTCTCGACGCGCTTGCGCACAGCATGCCGGGTCCGCCCGAGTTTGCGCGAGACCGTGGCTTCATGCTCGCCGAGCAGCTTGCCGATCTGGGCAAGCGTCAGTTCGTTCACATAGTAATAGCCAAGCCGCAGCCGGTCGCGCGAATCAAGTGATGAAAGAACGGCTGTAAGAGAGGCCTGGAGCATCGCCAAGAAGTGCGCACGGTCAGGGTCCGACGGCACGGGGGGCGACGCGAGCATCCGCGCCGAGGCAGTTTCGTCCTGACTCTCTGCTGCGGGCTCGTCGAGTGACGCCGTTCGAGAGATGCGTCGGACTTCATCGACATGCCTTCGCGCCAGAACCGCGCGGAGCCAGGTACCGAGCTTGCTGCGTCCGTCGAAATATTCGAGGAGCGATTTGCGCCGGCCTTGGGCTTCGCGAAGTCCGAACAGATCAGCATAGAGAGAATCAGCAAGCTCGCGTCCTTGCGATTCGCCGGCGATCGCTTGAGCGGCGCGATAAAGCTCAGGACGGTAACGCGTCACGAACACATCCCAAGCCGGCCCATTGCCGGCAGCACACGCTGCGGCGAGCGCAAGATCGGCAACATGCAAAGTATCGAAATACGCATGGAGCGTTTTTGGCTCCGGCAATTTCCCTGAAAACCTGTGCGCCGCGCTCCGCTCGAGCGATCGCTGAAATTGCTCCGCGCTAAGGTCCCACTCGGAGGGTACGGCGGCCCTGAGCCGGCAGCGTTCGAGCACACCCGCATATTTCTGCGGAAGATGAACAGTATCGTCGAGAGGCATACTTTACTGTCGCAGGCAACCTAGCCGCACTGCTTGACTGGCATGATACTCGAATTATCCGTTCCGGTTGTACCGCTGGACTTCGAGAGTACGCGTCAATTACCTATGGTTACCTATGGTCATACCCGCCGTGGAGACCTCGGCTGACCGGAAAGCCGAAGCGCAGCAGGGAGCCGGCCACACTCTCCCGGGCGGCCTTGGCTCGGCTTGATTCAAAGGTTTAGCCCCAGGCCTCACCTCACTGGCACGATCCGGCAGGCGCAAGTTGTTGAGGCGGCTGTCGAGCACCAAACCTGCCCAAACCTGTAGGCTGCACAGACGGCGTATCATCGGTCTGCGGCCAGTTCGTTAGACGCAGATTAAATTCATCACTTCGGGCAGGCAGCTTCTTGAATATTTCCGGGCTAGGCCCCCCGGGCTGGTTCGATGCTTCGAAACGATCCCTTCGAGATTTCTTTCACAAACGATGCAAAAGAAATCGATGCCATAACCATCCACGTGATTGGCGAACAGAAAGCGTCGGTTTGCCCGTCTGCAGGACCAAGCTTCTCGGTTGGAGAGGACGCAGACGGCAGAGCTCCCAGTACGGAACACCGCGGTTGAACAGCGTCTGCAACAAACAACCTATGTAACGCAGCGGCGTAGGAGCAAGATGCGGGAAAAGGGCCGGATAGAAGGGGTCTGACGATCTGTCCGGTCCTTCTCCCTGAAGACAGGTTGTAGTGTCCCTTTGACTATAGAAGTACAAGACCGAGGTCCGGTCAATACACCAAATCCCCTAGTAACGATTAGAATCCGGCCTGCAATGCAGTTACCGTGTTAGCGGCACTTACAGTTCCCAGAATGCATGGCTTGGGCCAACACACACGCTCGCGAATCCCCTGTGGCAGCTTCGATCCCGTTTACCGGCATCGAAATGTCCAAGCAATATCAAATCAGGAACTAATTTAAGAGCCTTTTCACGCAACTGTTGGACTGTCGGGTTCCGTATTGGTCTTGGCCTTCGCGCACTACCTCGCGGTCATCAACTCCAGAGGATTCTAGAGGGCAACGCGCGCCGTAGATTTGTACCGTGCGAGCCATTTTTTGCGGGCCAGCTATTTGCGCCATCTAGTTTCTCTGTAGCCGTTGACTGCCTTGCGAGACCGGGGTTTCGCTAGTGCTCTGCCAAGATTCCACCCAGTGTCTCTTCGCTGCAGCGCCCGGGACCTCGATTGCCGTGTGGCAATGGCACTTCAATGCAAATGAGGTAGCGTCAACTCCCTCAGGGCTCCGATCATCGCTCATGATGCAAGCGAGAATTGGGCGACCGCACTGACTACATTCAAACAGCAGCACGTGAACGAACGATTTGATCACCTCCATCGGGTCACCTCCGCACCGTTCCAGACTGACATGGTGCGAGCATCTTGCCCATACCGAGATGGGCGAAGGATCCTAAGAAAAAGACGTTAGAAAGAAATGCCGAGCAGTTAATACTTTTTACATAAGGCGACCTCGTCGCACAAAAAGCTAAAGAGCGTTCATTCCAGCTACAAATCGAATAGCGTGGCCGTCCTCGTTTTGGTTTGAGATTTCCGCAGTTCGGGCAAACCCTTGGCGGCCCACAAATCGTGGAACTGTCGAATGATGGCGGGCGCATGGCCGGCGTAGTGATTGTTGGCATACCCGAAGACTTTGACTCCTCGGCGAACCGTCTCATAGCAGACATCTACCCAGATCTTCATCTCGTTTGTGCGGTCGAGCACCGGTTTGTCCCAGGTGGTGGCGATCCGCTCGATTCCTTTTCTGTCTCCCAACCAACGGATGTAGGTCCACTCAGCCGTGATCGGATTGAACCTCGCTGACAACTCGCTCGGGGGCGGCATCCGTGATTGGTCCTGCAGCACCAGGGCGACGGCGAAATCCCGTAACACGCCCGCGAATTGAGAATCCAGCCAATCCTTGTTGCGGATTTCTACCGCGAACTTATACCCCTGCGGAAGCCTCCTCAGGAACGGTATAAGCCGATCAAGAAATTCGTTCTGAGTTCTGAAGGCGCTGCGTTCAAAGAACGGGAATTGGAGGACCATCGGGCCCAGCTTTCCCCCGAGCCAGCCCATCGTGTCCACAAACGGCTCGAACTCAGCGTCGCAGTCGACCAGAACTTTTTCGTGCGTTATAACCTGCGGAACTTTGACCGAGAAGACGAAACCAGCAGGAGTTCTCGATTCCCAGCCCTTCACGGTTTGGGGCGACGGACAAGCATAGAACGTGCTGTCGATTTCCACCGTGTCGAAGTGTTCCGCATAGAAAGCGAGACGGTCGGCAGACTTCGTGCCCTTCGGATAGAACGATCCGTTCCATCCTGCCGCGGTGAACGAGGAAGTCCCGAGACGAATTTCTGCCAATTGGTCCACAGCCGGTGATTATACTCTCGGAGTCTCACTCAGGCTCGGCGGCCGATATCGGCAAGCCCGCTCGAGAGCAGGTATCATCCTATTTTTTGCACTCGCTTCGCGAGGCGGAGCCCGCCCGGAGGAGGAGTTCGCCGCTTAAGCGATCTCTACTGCGAAACGTCAGCTCGCGTGGGCCGCTCTGGCAGGTGCTGGGGTTCTCTACGGCTGCGCAGCAACCAGGAAACCGCAGTCGGCATCGCCGCAGCCATCATTGCGGGTGCCTACGCTCGCGATCCTCAATTCCGCAGAGTAAAGTGACGGTTTCTTTAACCCGGATTGCATAACTAATTTAACAGTGGGCCAGGATGCTTGCCTACCGCCCTCATCGGACAGGGATCGATTTCCATTCTCTTTTTAACGGGCCCACCTGCGGCTCACTGCACACGTGGTAGTGAGTAGCCTGGAAATGGAGGCGGACATATTTTTCCGCCAAAACTAACCCAAACTGCACTATGATCCGCGCGAGGAACTTTTGGTTCTAATACGGAGAGGACATTTCTGACGGTGAAAATGGCTCTTCCATTTGGAAGGATCTTCGAGGCGCCTAGGTTTGCGGTGCTCGCCGGAACGCTGTTGATGGCCACAATGTCCCATGCTGCACCTGCCCCGGTCGGAAGGGCCGAGGTGGGCAAGGGCTTCTGGCAGGCGCAAATGTGTCAGTACTGTCATGGTGTTCAGGCCGAAGGTGCCTGGGGGCCGGATCTTGCCGGGCGGGGGCTCAGCGAAGCTCAGATCAAGCACGCACTGCGCCAGCCCTATGGGCTGATGCCTGCGTATACGGAAACACAGGTGAGCGACCAGATGATCGCCGATCTCCAGGCATTTTTCTCCACTCTGCCTAGGGCGGAGCAGTTTGGCCCCTGGCGCTGGCAGAGTCCTCCAGCCGACGCACCCGACGGACAGCGCCTCCAAAGTGCCTTTGGGTGTGGCCAATGTCACGAACCTGAGCTGGCCATTCCTCGCCGATGGCTTGGCGGCGTGGGTAAGGACGCCGACTTCGCCTATTTCTCGAAGCAGATCTATCAGCATACCGAGAAGTACCCACAAGGTAGGATGGGGAATTTCTCAAAAGACCGGCTGCCAGAAATGGTATTGCGCGTGATTTACCAATTCATGCTGGACGCCGGGTTCCGCGCGCCGATCAACGCGTCGCTCAAGGCCGGGCCGCAGGTGGACGCAAATACCTCCTACATACTAACTGTCTTCAATGATGGCGTGGCGCAGAGGGGTCTGGACGCCGAGGACGTGACGATTTTCCTCAAAATCCCCTCGGGAACTAAGTTCGTCAGCGCCACGGGTACTGGATTCAAGGGAGTTCGACCGCTGGCAGAATTAGGGATCGAACCGTCTCTTGCGAATACGCCAGGGCGGTTCGATCCTTCCCCCACTGCAAAATTCCCGCAGCGTCCGAAGCCTGACCTCTCGGGCGAGGTTGCCCTTTGGGAAGTCTCGCGCATCGCGGCAGCCGAAAAGCAGACCTATACCCTGACTCTTTCAGGGCCCAGGGCTGAAATCTACACGATCCCTGGCCCTGGACCTACGGGCCAGGTTTTCAAAGGATTCGAGGGTTCGACTGTGTATTGGACCAAGCCAGGAGTGCGCATGGCTCCGCCCCAACTCGTCTATCGCGATTTACGACTGCCCGATAAGGGTGATCAGGTTGCCGTAACTGCGGTTCCGCAGAATTAAACCTGCCGATGATTACAGCATTGTCTAACTCCGACGGCAGGAAACTTGTACTTTGAAATCCGCCGTTGTTTAATGGTTGCCGGAGGTTTCATGGACACTAACATTGTCGGAGCACTGAAGCAGGAAGAATGGAAGCTGCAGCGCCAGTTGAGCGCAATTCAGGAAGCTATTGCCGCGCTGAATGGTGCGGCCACATCGCCAACTCATGCCCGCAGTCCGAATAGTCGTGGCGGTAGGAGAACCCTTTCTGCCGCGGGTCGAGCAAACATCATTCGAGCCGCGAAAGCGCGTTGGGCAAAAATTCGCGCCGAGAAGGCCAAGAAGGCAAAGTAGGTTCTTCCAAGTTCATTTTCTCGAGATGTCTTCCGACGCGAGAGGGGTTAATCGTAATACTGAGGTGCCTTCCGGAGCTTGGCGTTACCCGTGAAATCGTGTTGTATCCAGAGCTGCGCGCCCGTTTTCTTCAGGAAGGCTTCGATCTTAATCCGAGATGCAGCGGTTTGATCCACATTGAACTCCGTACTGGGAAGACGGTTTAGCGTAAGCTCCTCCGGGTAATGATAGAGATCACCACTGATTAATAGGGGGCCTGTCTCGGGGAGTTTGAGAAACAAGACTTGGTGATCGGGAGAGTGGCCCGGCGCCGACTTGATGATCACGGTCTGGTCGCCAAAGACGTCATACTCGTCATCGTTGATGATCACAGTCTTGCTGGCCTTAAGCGCGCTGAAGAAGGCTGGCACGGTACGTGGCGAAGGCGGGTCAGAGAACATGATGTCGCGTTCGAGCTTTCGTACCAGCCAAGTGGAACCGGCGAAGGCATTGGCATTGGCAACGTGATCGTAGTGGAAGTGAGAAAGTGCCAGATAGGTGATGTCTGCTGGAACATAGCCGGCAGCTGCCAATTGAGGCATCAGCGGTTTCGTTACCGTGGCCACCGAAGTGGCGTACTCGACCGTGACAGGAGCGTTGTCCGCCTTGAAGCTGCTGTCAGGAATCACGCCTACATCCCACATCAGGGTTCCCTTAGGATGCGCGACAAGAAAGCAAGGGACCGACATGTTCGTCGTCGCGAGTTCTTCGGGTTTGAGGTGGTAGCGTCCCGGATCGGCAATCTTAAGACTGCCGCAATCAAAGACGTACAGGCGAAGTGACCTCACGACCGGGGCGCGGTGTTGCTGTGCCATTGCTACCGGGATGGCGGCAGCAACGGTAAGCATCAATATAAGGCGAACGAAACGCCTTCGCTGACAAGCTTGGTTGGTCATTCGCTACCCTGGGGCGTTGATCTGCCGGAAACTCATGACGCTTTTGATCCGCGCTTCCAAGCGGCTGTCGCTAACAGCATAACACCAACGACTACGGCAATCCCTCCGTACACCGCCCATCGAATTTGACCGGTCATGAAGCTGCCGGGTAAGACGTTAACACCCTGCAAAAACCAGACGCCTCCTAACATCACCAATAACACCCCAATGATGTTCAATGCGATGGTCATAAGCTTCACTTCGCACTCTTTGCCATTTGTCGTGCGCTGGCGAAAAGAAGGTTCCGATCTCGATCGTTCATTCTAGATAGCGCTTTCGCGAACAACCGAAGCTCACGGCGCTCTTTGCCCCTCCCGCCCCATAAACTGCTGTCTTCGTCGTGGCCCCTGGTCGCTCCGATATCCGGCTTCTTCACCGGCTGATTGCCGTCGACGAATAGCCTGTAAAGCGGAACTTCAAGTGCTCTGGCAAACTTTTCCAATGTTTCAACCGAAGGGATGGTGTGTCCATTTTCCACGCGAGATACGTAGCATCGAAGCAGGCCGGTTTTCTTCTCGATATCACCTTGACTGAGTTGTTTGGTTTCGCGGATTTCTTTCAGTTGTTCTCCAATGACCATGATCATCCTCCTTTCAGTGTCCTTCCACAGAATATGACCAACGCGCATCCCACTGCAGGACCTCTCAGTTTGTCGCCGCTGCTCTCAATGTTTCTCTGTTTTTTCCGATGATGTGCAGTTCTTTCCCATACAACCCCGCAAACTTGATGGCCAGTCCCAGCAGTTCATATTCATCGTAGTCCGCGGCGAATGCATCCTGGTGGATGAGCAGTGGATCGCCAGTCTGTTTGCACGACTTGACGAATTCGGGCAACATCCTTTCCATCGCCATCCTGAGAAGCTTCTCTCGTTTTTCTATTTCCTGGTCGGATATCATTGCTTTTCCTTTGCGACGACGCGGGTTTCTATGCGAACGCCGTCTCTCTTGAGATGGAATCGAATATAGCATCCAGGACATCCCGGGGCCGCCCGCTCGATCCTTTCAAGGTTATCAGCGTTGAATGGTCGCCGAGGTTTCATAAAGACAATCGAAGTGCTGAAGCCGGAAATAATCGAAGCTGCAGCAACCGTTGATCAGAGTACCGTGTGCAATCAAACGCTTTCAACCCCATCCCCGGCATCGTGCGCTCCGCACGCCGTCCCGATCTGGTATGGATCGTCCGAGGTGCATTGCTTTTTGGCGCTTCGGACGAGTATAACTGCGGTTGTGCGCAAGTCGAACGCCACAGAAACTCGAAAAGAACACTAGCAAGGGGAGGAAACTTCCATGTCTTCGCAACCCTCATTTTCGCTATACCTGTTACGGATTCCCGCGCTGCTATGCGTGGCCCTCTTGTTCAGCCTGGGCGCTCTCGGACAGGCCACGCCTAAGAAGGCCCACGCAAATATCGTCGACGCCAAGGGCACCAAAATCGGCACGGCCAATCTGAGCGCCATCAAGGGCGGCGTGAAAATTACAGCGAACCTCGCCAATCTACCACCGGGCACCCACGCCATGCACATCCACACCGTGGGTAAGTGCGAAGGTCCGGCGTTCACCTCCGCGGGAGGACACTTTAATCCCGACAAGAAGCAGCATGGCAAGGATAATCCGATGGGGGCGCATGCCGGGGACCTACCGAACTTCGACGTAGATGCCAGCGGGAAGGCGAAGATCAATCTCACCGTAACCAACGTGACTTTGGGCCCCGGAGAGAATTCGCTGTTCCATGACGGCGGCACGACGCTCATGATCCATGCGATGCCGGATGACTACAAGACCGACCCCACCGGTAACGCCGGCGCGAGGATTTCCTGCGGTGTGATTGAGAAATAGGATTCCTGATGGAGTGGGCCTGTCTACACCGCAGGCGCAACGGCGGTCGGGGGGCGCGCGATTTGACATGAGTTACAACCGGCAATGCGGATGGATCACTACATGTTTGACGATGTGTTTGTAGACCCACACGGAGGGTTATGGAAAACATCGCCCGATGTTGATTCGACAGCTTTTGTAGTAAGTTCGTGGCCAGCTGGCCAGAGCAGTTGTCAACATTTGAGGAATGCCACGCATCCTATTTTTACAAGGCTAGACGTTCTATGCGATTACTAGTGGTGGAAGATGATGTGGCTATACAGGGGTTTCTCGAACGAGCATTGGTGGAGTCCGGATACCAGGCAGATACCGCTAGCGATGCCAGGACTGCAGAGCGTAAAGCCTTAGAGGGCACCCATGACGGATTCATCATCGATCTCGGTCTTCCCGACATGGATGGGCTGGATCTGATTACGAGGTGCCGTGCCCAAGGCATTTCCGCGCCGGTGCTGATCCTATCCGCTCGCCGTTCGGTCGACGAGAGAGTCAAGGGATTGGAACAGGGCGGGGATGACTACCTCACTAAGCCGTTCGCTCTCGCGGAACTCCTTGCCAGACTGAGGAATCTCCTGCGCAGATCTTCGACTCCACAGAATGACCCGGTGCGGCTACAAGCGGCGGATTTACAGCTCGATCTCGTGCGTCATGAGGCTCGACGCGGCGATCATGTGCTTCAGTTGACTCCGCAGGAATTTTCCCTCCTTGAATATCTTTGCCGGAACGCTGGGCGTGTAGTAACGCGGACGATGATTCTCGACCACGTGTGGCGGATGCGGATCGATCCGGCAACGAATGTCGTGGATGTCCACATCTATCGCCTGCGCAGTAAAGTCGACCACCATACTTCGATTCCGCTAATACACACCATCCGGGGCGTCGGATACGTGCTCAAACATGCCTAAATTTTTGCGCGCAACCGCGGCCTGGCGCATTTCGATTTGGACGACGCTGGCGTTTGCTTTGGGAACCGCTCTGGCTTTCTCGATTGTTTATTTGCTCGTCGCCAAGGCCATGCAAGAGCGCAGCGATGCGTGGCTGAGCGGGGAAGCAGAAGTACTCGCCCGGGTCTCCGCCGATACCCCGCGAGATCATTTATACAACCGAATCGTTGGAGAAGTAGCCGAGCTTGCCGCCCAGGAGTTGCCGGACGACCGCAATGCCCGCGGGCAAAGACTGAATTCTGTTTTCTTTATGGAAGCTGATCCCAGCACGAGTGCAAACCCGTTGTGGGTCGGTCCGGGCCCCTACGATGCGTTTCTCAAGGCCATTCAGCGGGCCACGCTTGCGCCCGGTATTCCGCGATCTATAACAGTCGAAGGATGGCCCACCACGTTTCGAGTAGTCACTCGGAAGGAAAACGGTCGAGCGATTTACCTGGGACTTTCGAGCCGCGGCACCCGATATTTGCTTAGAACGTTGACCCGCCGCTTCCTGATGTTGTGGGGCACTACGGTCCTGATGGGTTTTCTGATCTCCTACATGAGCGCCCATCGCACGCTGCTTCGCGTTCAGCGCATTACCGATACGGTTGCTCGAATTGGAAGCGAAGACTTAGGGGAAAGATTACCTGAGCACGCCAACTCCGATGAAATCTCACGATTAGCTAAAACGTTCAATCACATGTTGGATCGAATTCAATCTTCGGTAAATGAACTCCGCTCGGTAACCGACGCGATCGCACATGACTTGAAAAGTCCAGTGACTTCGATTCGCGGAGCGCTCGAATCCGCACTATCGAATGAATCAAAAGAACAGTCGCAGGACGCGATCTGCGAGGCCATTGAAGGTTTGGACCGATTGTCAAACTTGTTGAACACCACGCTCGATGTTGCTGAAGCTCGAGCGGGTGCGTTGCGGCTAGATCGAATCGCGGTTGACCTGTCCGTTGTGGTGAGGCAACTCGTGGATCTTTACCGGCCAGCGATGGATGAACGGCATCACGAGATGATTGTCGACCTTGACGATGGCGTTGTCGTGGACGCCGACCGCGGTTTATTGGATCGAGTTCTAACAAATTTGATCGAGAATGAGCTCGCTCACTTGCCCGAGGGATGCCAGATCACGATCCGCTTGCGGTCCTTGGAAGGCTCGGCGACTGTGATCATCGAAGACAATGGTCCGGGATTTCCACCGGACATTAGCCCCCGTGCGTTTGAACGCTTCGTCAGAGGAAAGCAGTCACAGGGGCATGGGCTGGGGCTGGCTTTCGTGGATGCGGTTGTGCGGGCGCACGGCGGAACCGTCAAGATCTCCGATCGGCCCCTAAAGGGGGCGGTTGTAACCCTGGCGCTGCCTCAAAAGGTGCTCCAGGTCGCATGATCTGAGGGTATCCGCAGCCACGACCATCTGCCCGGTTGGAATCTTCTCTAGCCCAGGGCCTGCAGCAATTAGATAGAAATGAATAATTTGTGATCCGCAAGTCACGGCTAGTTCCTCGCGGGAGCTTCAAGGCCAATTGGGATCAAGATTCTCGGAATTTCGACGCCTATTACGTTCCTTTATCCTCGACATTCTCAGATCAAAACCGGGACAGCGATAGTCAGGTCGCTCGAATGAAGAGCAGCGAGATCGGATTTCGCACAAGGCTCTGATGCCTAGCCACCGTGATCCTCTGGAGAAATGAGCAACTGGTCATCTGAAAGTGACTCGGCTGGCCTACCTCACAGCAGAGCACGATGACGGATCGGGCAAGGAGGGCCATCTATACAGTGCGAAGATGAACGATCTGTCATCGTCGGGACATTGGTTCGTCATTCCCGATTGGTAGTATTTCGATTGGCAGTGGCGCGAATTCACGAGGGAACGGAATTGGCGGCGGCTGATTCATGGCGCCGAATTTGCCAGGCCATATGTTCGGTGGGCCTAGCGCAGCAATCGCCTGCTCCGATGCGCCGGCCGTTGGACTCGGATAGAGATGCCCTGCTGGCAATATTCACACTGGGGAGATCTGACCGCGATCACCGTTCCGCAAGTTGGGGCATGGGAGGAAGGGTGAGTTATTTTTCTGTGGTTTTGGCAGCCGTCGGCTGTGGCTTATCTGCGCTTTATGGTCGTCGGTTCTATGCCGATCTTTGGTGGCGCAAACCCCAAGCAGGGGGCATTGTCGACCGTCACATTTAGCTCATCCTCGGTATCTAGGGGCTCGTTTTTCGAGTTCCACGGACGAGCAGACGGCGCCTACCGATGCACCGAACTCTACTGCCAATACCTGCGATCTGTCGCAGATCAAGGTTTGCCTGAAAGATTTCCTAGGCGATCAAGCTGGTATCTGGACTAGCCCTTTACGGCTTCATCCACAGGACGCCCTCTGGCTCCTCCCGCTCGCCGGTGCGACGGCGGTTTCACTGAACTACGATGTGCAAACCTTACAGCAGGTCAGTACGTCCCCCAACCGGATTCGAATTAGCAATGACCTGTCGAGTGCAGGAGCGTACGGGGCCATCGGCGTGGCCGGAGCCACCTATCTGATTGGAAAAGTAACGCACAACGAAACGGCGCGCGAAACCGGCGTTCTGTCCCTCGAAGCGATTGCGGACTCAAGTCTGGTCACCGAAGTTCTTAAACTTGCCACGAATCGTGAACGACCCTACATCGGAACGGGGCAGGGGCGTTTCTGGCCTGACGGCGCAAACATCTATACGACGAACGGTTCGTTTCCATCCGAACATGCCACGGTCATTTGGGCCTTTTCGCACGTGGTTGTGGATGAAACGCCTGGTCACCGGTGGCTTCATCTGGGCCTTTATGCGGTCGCCACCGGAGTGAGTGTCGCCCGCGTAACGAGCAGAAATCATTTTCCGTCGGACGTGGTCGTTGGTTCAGCAATTGGGTATCTGACCGGGGGGTATGTGTATCGGCGCCATTCGAATTCCAATGACAACAACATCGTCAAGAATGGTTTGGCGATTTCCCCGGTGTATGACGCGACCACGCACTCTTATGGTGTGGATGTGACTATCGACCCTAACGCTTTGCGCTCCGCACACTTGAAACAACTCGGGTCTAGGACATTCTTCGACAGCTGGCGTTAGGACCTAGAGGAGAACTGCCATGGCACCAAAAGTGACGAGATTCGCCATCGCGCTGCTAATCCTTGGTCTCGGGTTCTTGTGTCCAGCGAGAGCGCAAATAGCGACTGCCACGCTGTCGGGAACCATCACCGACCCCTCCGGAACGGTTGTTCCCAGGGCCAAAGTCTCCCTAAAGAACGTATCTACGGAGCAAACGGCGGAGACCCAAACCGATTTGGCAGGCCGCTACAGCTTGCCGAATCTGGTCCCGGGCGAGTACGAACTCGCCGTATCGGCGGCAGGCTATAGCACGAACATTAGGAAAGTGACCATTACCACGCGCACTGCCGAAACCGTGGACGTGGCCGTAGGGGGAGTCCTTTCGCTCGGAGATCTTGGTTTTTCGTCATCGCAGTCCCAAGGAAGCGCGCAAGATCAGGCGAGGCTCGATAAGCGGTCGCACATGCTCAGGATTCATCAACGGCTCGGTTTGATCGATACGGTTCCTTTGGTCGCCACGGTTATCGCGGGGACTGGCGCGGGCGGGAAGAGCACCAGTTCGAGCGATCGCTACTTGCATTTAGCTTTGGGCTCGGCAACCGGGGACTTGTATTTCATGAGTGCTTACTACGCTATCCGGCACCCAGAATTCCGGGCACGCAAACACGCGGTCAGATCCGATTCCATAAGGCCCTCGCTTGGATACATGGACCGGGAATGATCTTGACGCCTATCCTCGGAGCCATTGCCTTCGACCAGAAAAGCAAAGGGGAAAAAGTCCACGGGATCGCCAGCGCCCATGGGCCCGTAGCCATTGTGACGGCTGCCGCATACGGAGCCGCAATTTTATCGGTGTCCGTTAAGTTCTAAAGAGCGAGCGTCATGAATAAAAACAATGCTTATCGGCCTTCTTGCTTCTTCGACTCCCCGCGCTTCGCCCAAACCGACAGCCAGTGGGTTCTTGAACAATCCACGCTCACCTATCACGTGTCTCACCCACTACACCAGGTCGATGGCGTTAGCCGTGCGGCACGAGGCAAGGGCGTTTGCCACGCGGGACAATGCGATTTCCTGATTGCGGTGCCTGTTTCAATCGTTCGATTCCAAAGACAGCAACCGCGATCTGCACATGCTGCAAGTCGTGCGCGGCGGACAATTTCCGATGGTTACCGTGCGCACGCGTTTGCCCGAAGAGGGAGGCACATCGGCAACCATTCATGCCGACCTGGAGGTCCAGTTTGCTGGCCAGACCATCGAATACAAACAAGTGCCATTCCAACAGACCACGCAAGGAAACGAGACAAAAATATCAGGAACTATTCCGGCCACGTTGACCGATTTCAAGATCGATCCGCCGTCTCTTCTGACGCTCCCCGTGAAGAACGAAATACCGGTGCGGGTTGAAATGACCTGGCAGAAGCAGAAATGACACGGCAACGGAATGCGCGAGTTCTTCCATTTTTGGCAAAGCCGGATTCGTCGAAGTCTAGATATCCGAGGTTCCTGTTTCACGATCCGATTGCTGTTCGGCAGATTCATTTCGTTGCGTGCGCCAGGGGCTTAAATTAGAAAACTCCATGTATTTCGGTCCGACCGGAGGGTGGCTAAATGCTTAGAGGTATTGTGGTGGGCTTTCTTTTGGGCGTGATCGTACTGACCGGAGGAGCTTTCTACTACTTTGCTTCAGGCATGGCGCCGGTGGCGACGGCGGACCCGATGATGCTGTTTGAACAGAAAATGGCGAACATGGCTCTCAATGCACACATTGAAAAGCAGCACGTAGGAGAATCTCCGGTGCCCGCCGACGAGCCGAATCTTCTGGCCGGGGCTGACACTTATAAGAAGGAATGCGCGATGTGTCATGGCCTGCCGGAGCATCCGGTGGACTACGTGAATATGATGTTCCCCAAACCGACACAATTGTTTAGGGAAAGGCGTCACCGACGATCCGGCGTCTGAAAGTTATTGGAAGGTAGCCAATGGCATCCGACTATCCGGGATGCCCGCGTTCAAAGACAAGCTGACAAACACGCAGCTGTGGCAGGTGAGCCAACTGGTTGCGCACGCAAATGGACTTCCCGCATCCGTTAAGAGGATTCTCGTGCCCGATACTCCGGCAAGACTGGGCGTCTTGGCCAGGCCAGAACGCACACCGGTTTCGAGATCGGCGAAGTCCCCCGCCCCGGTGGGGCGGGAACATACAACTGAGGCTATTTGCGCTCATGCGCGGACTCCTGTGCTCGCCTAGATCAAGGGACAAAGGCTGAAGGTAACCGGCTGGAGGTAACCGTTCTAACGGCAGACGATGAACATCTTTCAAAAAAACTTCATCCCGGCATTCGCATTGATCGCGATTGCGCTAGCGGTATTCCCAAACCAGCCATCGGCCAAACCGATGAAATCCAAGTTTACGACGCCGAGATCGAGGAACTGGGTAAGTTCAACGTCATGGTGCACAATAATTTCACACCCATCGGACGGACGGTCCCCGGTTTCCCAGGCGGAATCATTCCCAATCACTCCGACAATGGCGCAGTCGAATGGGCCTACGGCGTGGCCGACTGGTTTGAGCAAGGCCTCTATTTTCCGGTGTACACGGCCTACTCACCAGGTGCCGCGACGGCACACTGAACGGATTCAAAATCCGTGAACTCTTCGTGCGTCCGCACGCCCACGACCACACCTTCTTCTACGGCGTCAATTTCGAGTTCAGCGTCAATTACAAATATTGGGAATCCCGGCGCATTACCTCAGAAGTCAGGCCCATCGTAGGACTGCACCTCCATCCGTTCGACATCGTCTTCAATCCGATCGTCGATACCGACTACCGCGGCGGGTTTGTAGGCCTTGAATTCGTTCCCGCGACCCGCGTCGCTTATAACTTCAATGATAAATGGGCCGCTGCCTTGGAGGAATATTCTGACGACGGCCCGCTGCGCCACTTCTATTCCGCGCACGACCAGTTCCACGAGGTCTGGGCCGTAATGGATCACTCCAGCAAATATATAAACATCGAGACCGGAGTGGGCCTGGGCGTAACATCTGGCGCGGATCGACTGACACTGAAGCTGATGCTCTCGCGAGATCTCAACTGAAAACACGGTCCGACAGTCCAAATGGCAGCGATGGCAAGAGAACCGTGTCCAGCTGCTATTCAAGTGAAATAGCTCGGACGGCAAGCCCTTCGCGTCTCTTGAGTCTCCCTCAGAGCCTTCGTAGGAATCACGGCGACACGAGCATCAGCTTAGGCGAGCTGCTGCCCAATTCCTCGGGCAGAGTGCCACGCGCCCAGTGCCGATGACTCCGAGTGTGCGTGTTATACTGCAACAGCACTGGGAAGCGAATGGATACTGGCCCGGATTGCGGGACAAAGCGACGTGGCGATCAGCTGCCACAACGTGCATACGAACGACAACCCGCTTGAGGACGCGATCTATCACATGAACGAACCCGCTCGTAGGCCGGGTAGGCAAAAAATTGGGCCGGCTCGTGCACAGACCAGCGCCAAAGCGGTCGCCAACATCGGTATCATAAAGCCTTAGCAGACTGCGGAGAGGTGCTGGAGTGGCCGAACAGGGCTGCCTGCTAAGCAGTTACACCCCAAAAGGGTGTCGGGGGTTCGAATCCCCCCCTCTCCGCCATAATTAAATTTGAATTACATACTTAGTAACAAATGACTTCCGCCTCTGTTAGAGAACTCGCCGCCGACACGTTCCAGTGAACGACCGCTGAGCTGAACCACGAGCTTCCAGAAACGGACCTCCTTGCTCGTCCGGGGAGTATCGATGACGAGAGCTTCCACACCTAGCTCTTTGATCAGCCGTGGCAGGTGTTCAAACCCTGCCTTCGCCAGGCCGAGAGTTAAGTGTAGATTCGTAGTCTCCACCGCAGCCAAACCGTGCAGTCTCGACATGGGTGCGAGATATCTATCCAGTGAGCCCAACGGAAATTCAATTTCGCAATCGGGTACGAAGGTGATGCCCGCGACGCGAACAGTGGGCTCGATGTCAGGAATGCCAATAAATACAACTTCGTGACCGAGGCCTTCGCATCTTGCGTGCTAGCGCGGTAATAGGGTTCAATGCCCAGTAAAGGGCAGACTTACAAAGCCAAGTTTCATAGTGAAACCCCATTCGGCCTCTTCCGAAGCTCACGACTCCGTGTGTCGCATGACTCACTGCAAATGCAGTTGCGTTTAGTGCTACTATGTGTAACTATGGCTTCGTATGGTACACAGGCGATTCTGGCTGAAACTTCTCGAACGCGCATGGAAGGAGCGATCTGTTATCTGGCTCGCTGGCGTGCGGCGGGTTGGAAAAACCTGCCTTTGTCGGGATCTCCCTGAAATTGAATATTTCGACTGTGAACTCCCTTGGGTTCGCCGCATGACGCTTGATCCAGAGAGCTTTCTCGACGGTTTGGTCGGCAAGCGCACCGTGCTCGATGAAATCCACAGGCTGCAGAACCCGTCAGAATTGCTCAAGATTGCGGCCGACCATCATTCACGCACGCACATTGTGGCGACTGGTTCTTCGACTCTGGGAGCTTCGAAAAAATTCAGAGACACATTGGCGGGACGGAAGAGGGACGTCTGGCTGGCGCCAATGAGCCTGCTGATATGGACGACGCGAACCAGACGGACCTGAGCACCGTTTTCTGCGGGGCGGCCTTCCTCCCTTCTTTCTGCCGGAGAAACACCCAGAACGCGACTTTCAGGAATGGATGGACGCTTACTGGGCTAAGGATATCCAGGAACTCTTCCGTCTGGAGCGGCGAGATTCGTTCCAGCGATTCACTGAGCTGGTCATGGCACAAAGCGGCGGCATCTTTGACGCAACTCGATTTGCCCGCCCTTGCGAGGTAAGCCGGCCAACCATCACAAACTACCTCCGCGTTCTTGAGGCAACGTTCGTCGCTCATGTCATTCGGCCCTTCAGCACTCGTCGGCCCACTGAGATAGTCGCTGCGCCTAAAGTCTATGGCTTCGATACCGGTTTCATTTGCTACTACCGAGGCTGGCAGGACTTGCGTGATGATGATCTAGGGACGTTGTGGGAGCATTTCGTGCTAAATGAAATTATGGCGCGTTCGCAGAGCCGAGAAGTGTTCTATTGGCGCGACAAGCGCGGGCATGAGGTCGACTTTGTTATCGCGACCCACCGAAAGAGGCCAGTAGCCATCGAGTGCAAATGGTCTGCGAACAATTTCGATCCCACAAATCTTATTGCATTCCGGTACCAACATCCGGAAGGCGACAACCTCGTCCTCGCTCACGATGTGGAGCGCGCCTTCACCCGCAGCTATGGAGACCTAAGAGTGCGCTTTGATGGCATTCGGTCCTTCGCCGATTCACTTTCCGATCCCCGGTCGGATGTGCCGGTCAGGCAGAAAAACTAACAAATCAAGGACGCCAGCCTCGCTATTCCTGTCGCCAGAGCCTGCCGTTTTGCATATTGGCAGCCCTATTTAGTTGATTTGGAAGCGGCGGGTTCTCTGACGGTTTTCCGGAAAGCTTCCTCATCCTCAGGCACACAGGGAAGCTCCATCACTTCCGCTTTGGGTCCGACTTTCGGAGCCAACTTGAAGGTTTTCGGGCTCTTGCTGACCCAAGGCTGGGTGTACGCCTTCGGATCGTCGATTCTGATGGTCAGTTCGAGCGTATCATGGTCTGCGCGCCGGTATTGCTCGACCACGTGCATAGCCTCGCTATGCGGATGACCGGCGCCGTCCATCCAGCTCTTATCGTTGAAGCCGATCGACTCGACCACGAGTGTATCTCCCTCCCAATGGCCAACGGAGTGACCGTACCAAGTCGGGTCTGGATCTCTGGGTAATTCTCGTCCATCAGTCCAGATTTGGCGGTGCTCGTAGAAATCTTCGTAGAGTATGAAGATCCTTTCTGGAAGCTGAATGATCTCAAATGGGGCTTGACCCAGAGCGATCCGGGGCAAGCCGGGTGGATCACAGTGAAAGGTTGGATCATCGTACCCCGGCTTTCCGGCATTGGCCATAAACCTCTCCTGCCCCCACGGCGTCATTGGGGCGGCTCTGAGGGAGCCATAAGCGGGATCTTTGTGGTACGCATCGGTGCCATCAACCAAATACCGGCGAGGTCATGCGACAGGGCTGCCGACGTAACCGATGACCTCGCTCCTCCCCCTTGGTCGGTCTTGCGGGCGAAGGTAAGCGACGATAAGGTTACTACTGCAATCCCGGCAGCTATGGAAGCTCGACGATTGGGCACTTTGAAACTCCTTTTGCACGCACCTTGGCGGTCGTCTAGCCATCATCCTGATGGTTCTATTGCCCCAAGAACAGGCGATCTCCGGTAACCATCGGGCTGATCAGTGCTGCTTGGGATTGCTGTCAAAATTGGGATTACCCGGGCAGCGTATACATTCTTCACCAATCGTCAACTCTCTGCCATCCGCGAATGTAAGCTTGTAGAAATGGCCGAGGTGCGCTCCGTTCCTGGCAGGGGTAAGAATGACGGTGATCTGATCTCCTGGTTTCAATGAGTCCTTGGTCCAGCCGGCCCTCGCAAGTTTCCCGGGATTCACGGTTTCAGCAATCCAGTGGACCACGTTACCCTTTTCATCCTTCACGTCCAGATTGACGAAGCAATGAGGGTTGATCCAATCAAATGATATTACTGTCCCCTTCAACTGGATCGGATTGTTCTCGTCGTAAACTGCTTGTCCGTGATGCGCACGGACTTGGCTGGAGAATGATAAAAGACTAATCAGAGCAACTGACAGTGCCAGCTTGGTATATTTCATGCTACACCTCCAAAAGGCATCATCCCAAGAACACCCACTATCCGGGCCAACGGCTTCCGAACTAAAGCGCCGTCAAATTCTCACTCAACAAACACAACACTTACTTCTCTAACACAAATTTTTGAATGCGATAGTTGGTATTAACCTCACCAGTGTAAAGATTGCCGTGAGAATCCATATCCATGTCGCGGATGAAGTTAAATTGCCCTGCATTGGCACCTCGATGACCGAACTTGCCCACTACAGTTCCATCGCTGCGATTTAGGATCCAGATCACGCAATCCGCCCCGTCTCCGACCAATAAGTATTTTTGCTTGGGGTCATGCGAGAAAGCCATCGTCCAGACCGGTTCCCCGACCGATCGTCTGGGGAGCCACGAAGATCTCCTTCACGAACTTTCCTTGTTTCGTAAAGACCTGCACTCGGTCAGCGGTCCGGTCGCCTACGTACACAAGTCCATCGACCGAAATCTTAATCGCGTCTAGCAGCCGGAACTGTTTAGAAGGAGGAGCCGAAGGGTCATACCGCGGTTGTTTGACTGTGTTGTCGATGTCGCTCAGCGGAATGCCATAGGCTCCCCATCCTCGTTTGAATGCGCCGGTGTCCGAGTCGTAAACCACGACGCGCTTGTTTATGGTGCCGTCTGCAAAGTACACCTCGTGCGCCTCGTCATCGATCGTGATGGCTGCAACCCCTCCTAAAATGCTGGTGTCCTGATTGTTTGCTGGAGCCTTGGTGGGATGACCGATCTCCATCAACAATTTTCCGTCGCTGTTGAACTTAAGTACCTGACGGTACCCACACGTCCTTCCGGTCAGGACCGACCACTTGCGGATTCGCTTCAAACCCTTCCGCCCAGCTTCCTCCGATCCAGACGCTCCCCGACTTATCTACCGCGAACCCGAATTCCTGGGTTGGCCAGTCGGGCACGTACCCTCTGCCGCCCCAGGCTTTCAGAACTTTCCCTTCTGCGTCGAATTCGATTACCGCTGGTGCTGGCCGGCAGCATTCGGAAAGCGGGGGATTCTGCGCCAGGCCCGCCTCATCGCGGAGCACCCAACTGGGAGAGTGCAAAATCCAAATGTGATCGTCCTTGTCCACCACCACGTCCGCGACGCGTCCCAGGATCCAGTTATTCGGCAATTCCTTCGGCCAGAACGGATCCACCTTATAACGTGGTGGGTCTTGCGCTTGCACCATCGGCCCCAGGGCCAAAGCGAGAATGCAGCAGAAGCCGAACGACAATAACAAGGCCTTCTTTCCTTGCACCTTCATGATCTGCATTCAATGCTCCTTCCCAGGAGATCGACTTGGAGAAAAAGACGCCGCTTGCAATTCCCTGATCCTGTGCGGCTCATTTGCTGGGCTTGGTTGAGGCGGGCTCCCTAACCGCCTTTAGGAAGGACTCCTCATCTTCTGGCACACAAGGACTTTCTAAAAGTTCCAGCTTAGGCCTTAACTTATAGATCTTCGATTCGGTGCCTACCCAAGGCTTTGTATAGGCCTTTGGATCATCGATCGTCAAAGTCAGTTCCAGAGTGTCGTGATTCGGCCTCCGAAAACGCTCGGTTACATGAATAAGATCGCTATGAGGATGACCGCCACCGTCTAGCCAGCTTCTGTCGTTAATGCCCGTCGTGTCAACGACCAGCGTATCTCCCTCCCACTTACCTACCGAGTATCCGTACCATGTCGGATCTGGGTCCTTGGGAAGCGGCCGCCCATCCGTCCAGATTTGCCGTCGCGTGAGCTGGTCTTCGAAAAGGATCAGCATTCTGCCGGGGATCTGCACAATCTCGAACGGACCGGGTCCCATGATGCGAGGAAATCCGATGGGATCGCAGTGCAATACGGGATCGTTATCGCTGTCTCCGGTGCCCGCTTTCGAACCGGGCATCGCGGCGTCGTACTGCTCCTTTCCCCACGGTGTGAATGGTGGGGCTACTTTGACTGGAGAGGTATAGAGTCGCGGATCTGATGGTACTTGTCTTCGTCCATCAGCCAAACTCCAGATAGATCGTGCTCTGAGCCAGCCTGTGCCCCTTCCGGCTTCGAAGTAGACTGAGCACGGCCCGCGGAACACCACAGAAGGGCCGCCATGGCTGCAATGATTGAACCGATGACCCAAGCTCGCATTGTCAAACGCCCCCCTCCAGTTCAGGTTGCAGCATCTTGTAACTTCGCACACCGGCGTTCCGAGGCTAGCTACCACAAAACAAGCGGCGCCCGCTCAACACGCGCGCCCAGGAAGAAGTTTAGCCAGCCCTCAAGGCTGTGGTTTTGACTCGTTCTTGAAATTCGGATTCTTCGGACAGTATATACACTCTTCCCCGACATCCAATCTCTTGCCATCCGGGAACACGATTTCGTGGAAGTGGCCGAGCGGAGCGCCATTCTTTGCTGGCATCAAGACGACGGTCACGTGATCTCCGGGTTTTATCGATTCCCTGGTCCAGCCGGCCCTGCTTAATCTTCCAGGAGCAAGAGTCTCCGTGGTCCAATGCACAACATTTCCCTTGTCGTCCTTTACGTCGAAAAAGAGCTGGCAATGCGGATTCGCCCACACGAAATCAGTCACCGTTCCTGCCAGGGCAATTGGATTTTTGTCGTCGTAGGCCGAATTCCCATGGTGCGCGATCGCCGGAAAACAGGTCGCCACAATGCTGACAGCACATACAAACCACACTCTAGAGTTACCTTTCATAGCAACGACCTCCGAGGCATTTGACAACTATGAAAGCACATTTCCCCTAACTTCATAGCGCCTCTGATATCCTTCACTGCCCAACGCAACCATTGCTTGTGCTCATGTGGCACACTATTTCAGCGTTGATTGCGTTGTCAAGCCGCTGGTGCGTTAATCGCACATATGTTCTAATAACGATGAGGGATGTCATTGTTCATGCGCCTCCGTGCCCGCATGGCGCTAGTGTTTCCTGGCGAGTTGCCGACTGGAACGCTGTCCCTATGCTTGTTTCGCGGTTGCCTGAGGGAACGTTCCGATGCGGTGCGAATCAGGCCGAGATAGGGAAAAGCCTGGAGCAAGGTACCTTTACAGAGCAATCGATGAGTGGGAGACACTCGGTCTGCGCATACGTCAAATCGGGAGAGTATTGATGCATCATACGGGCAACGATTCAACGTGGTGCTTTTTTCACGGAAAATTCCATGCCGCCTACGAATAATCGCCCAGCTTCACGGGAAGCATTTCAAAAAGTTTATCTTGCATCTCCAAACTCGGTTGAGGCTCCATCGACGCCGTTGGCCCGAATCGGCGCTTTTAGCGGTGATCCAAATTTCATGACTTCGTTCGCGCGCGGTCTGGCCGTAATCCAAGGGTTTTCTGGTCACAAGCGTCGAATGACGATTTCTCAGCTTAGCCTAAGGGTCGGTCTCTCCCGGGCTGCAGTCCGGCGGTGTCTTTACACTCTCGTGAAACTCGGCTTCGCAGGCACGGAGGATAATCACTATTTCTTTTTGAGCCCCCGCATTCTCTCGCTCGGCTATTCTTACATTAGTTCGATGCCACTCCTGGCTACAGCCCAGCCGGTCCTGGAGCAAATGAGCGACCGGTCACGTGAATCCTGTTGGATCGGCATGTTGGAAAACCAGGAAGTGATCTGCGTGGCGCACGCAAGCGCGACGCGACTCATGTCACTTGACGTTCGAGTTGGTAGCCGAGTGCCAGCTTTTTGTACGGCTATAGGCCAAGTATTGCTCGCGAGTTTGCTGCCGGAAGAACAAGAGCCATTTATCGCGCGAATTAAGTTCATTCGTTATACGAAGCACACTCCCTGTAGCGCGGTGAGGCTCCGTCAAATTCTGCGCATGGTTCAACGGAACGGATATGCCATCGCGGACCAGGGACTCCAAATGGGCGTACGCGCTCTGGCCGTTCCTATTCGCCATCCGTCGGGAACTGTCATCGCGGCACTGTGTATCGCAGCTGTTGCTCTGGGCGTTTCGAGAGAGGAGATGTTGATGAAATTCCTGCCACGATTGCAGGATGCAGCACAAGATTCTGAGTATGCTGCTGAAGTGAAGCTCGATCGTTACGGCTCGAGGACGCCAGGTCTTACGCGGGAATCTCTTCACCATGATCGGACAAAGCACGGGTCGTTCTTGAAGTGCCCCATACGAGGCTCATAACTCAAGCATTGCTGTAGACTAACCGACCGCAGGGAAGGGAGTTGGGGGAAAAGAATGGGCTCCGGACGGATCTTTAGGAATCCGTGGTGGTTGGTCTTCGGCTCAACTCTGGCGCTAATCGTTGGTAATGGCCCTGTCATAGTGTTCACTTTTGGGGTCTTCTTGAAGCCCGTCACCGACGAATTTGGGTGGAATCGGGGAACTTGTGTCAGCTGGGCTGACCGCGTACCAGGCAGTGGGGGCAGTTGCAGCGCCATGGGCGGGGAAGCTGATGGATCGATGGGGAGTTCGTCGGGTTACCCTCGTCTCTATTGCTGCCTTTTCGTTATTCATAGCTCTCATATCGCGGACACCTTCGTACTCCCCTATTTTCCTGATGCTTTATGGGCTGTGCGGACTGGCGGGAAGCGGGCAAGCCCCTGTATCGTATGCCAAAGCGATATCGGCGCGGTTTGAGGCACGACGGGGACTAGCGCTGGGAATCGCCATGGGCGGTGTTGGCATTGGAACGGCATTGATGCCGCAGTTGGCACGCGTGTTGGTGCAGTCGTTCGGTTGGCGGAACGCCTACGTGGGACTTGGAATCCTGACTTTGGTTACCGCGTTTCCTTGTGTATTGCTATTTGTTAGTGAGCCGGACCACCCCCTAACTCGCACAGAACCTGCTACGCCTTCCGGAATCACCCTGGGTGCTTTGAAATTCTCGTTTCGCTTCTGGTATTTGGCTAGCGCGGTGTTTCTCGTGTCCGCCGTGACGAATGGCACCATAACGCACATCGTACCGCTACTTACGGATCGGGGGCTATCTACTCAGGTTGGCACCCTGGCGCTGACCTTTGTCGGCTCGGCGATGTTTGCAGGAAGGATTATCGGAGGCTGTCTAGTTGATCGCTTCTTCGCTCCTTACATAACTGCCTTTTTTTTCCTGGTGCCCCTGGTCGGTATCATCTTGCTTAGTATTGGCTCGGCCGCACTATTTCCGCTACTCGGTGCCATCTGCGTCGGACTCGGGCTCGGATCTGAGATTGCTCTGATGGGATTCCTAGTCGGCCGATACTTCGGCCTTCGAGGCTACGGGCAGATTTATGGCTATGTGATGGCGGCGTTTCTAGTTGGCGCCGGTTTGGGAGCGTGGATTATGGGTGTCTGCTTTGACGCAACGCATTCATACCATCCCGCTTTCATAGGCTTTGGTTTGGCTCTAATCGTGGCCAGCTTCCTCGTTTGTCGACTCGGTCCGTACCTCTATCCTTCCTTGTAGGTCTTGCCCGGAGACAGCGCACATTCCCTGAAATGAGGGGCACATTGGTTGCTTCCCTAAAGTATGGTGGAATCATGATCGTCACACATATTTCGAACATTAGTACGATTATCGCACAATCACTTGACATGGAACGTCACACTGAACTAGTGTCCCCCGAAGTCAAAGCGATCTGTCGCTCTTGTGTAGGGTTGGGTTGGATAGTGCAGTTGCAGAACTCCTTCTAATAGAGAAACCCAGAGCAAGGTCAGGAGAGAGCCATGACTTCTCGAAAAAGTTGGCAGAGTACAAGTCTGATAGTTGCCGTGAGTTTGATACTCAGTTTTCTTGCTGCTGTTCCCGTTCATGCGCAAGTCGCTGGAGCGACTCTCTCGGGAACGGTTGTGGATGAATCTGGATCGGTGATCCTCAACGCCAAAGTTGCTATTCAAAACGTTGCCAGGGCCGTCACGCGAGAGGTTCCCACAGACTCGGCGGGCTTCTACAGTGTGCCAAACCTTGAGCCTGGGGTTTATGACATTACTGTGACCGCTCCCGGGTTTTCGACTTTCGAACACAAGGACGTCACCCTTACCGTCGGGGCCAAACAGGCCTTGGATATTTCCCTGCGGGTAGGTCAAGTTACGCAAAAAGTCGAAGTCACTGGGGCAGCTCCTGTCGTAGACCTGACCTCCTCGGCCATCAGCAACGTAATCGATGAAAACACTGTGAAAGAGCTTCCTTTAAATGGACGTGACTGGACTCAACTTGCTACGCTACTGCCCGGCGTCCACGCCATCAATACGCAGTCTTCCATCGAGAGTCACTCGAGCCGCTCACGACGCGGCTGGGGTAATCAGTTGACGGATGTTGGCCATCGTCCTACGGAGAACAACTTTCGAGTGGATGGCATCAGTATTAACGACGTCTCGAACTCCGGGCCAGGCAGTGTGCTGGGCGTCGTCCTCGGAGTAGACGCAATCCAAGAATTCTCCGTTGTGAGTACAAATTATTCGGCAGAATATGGGCGGACCTCCGGTGCCGTCATCAACGCTGTTACGAAGTCGGGTACCAATGCTCTTCACGGTGATGCCTACGGCTTTTTCCGCAACTCCGCTCTTGATGCCGAACCTTTCTTTCAACCGGCAGACACGCCCGCGGCCCCATTCAGTCGCCAGCAATTCGGTGCATCCGCGGGGTACAGAATTCAGAAAGACAAGACTTTCGTTTTCGGCGATTATGAGGGAATCCGGCAGAGCCTTAGTAGTCCCTCCCGTGACATCGTGTTCTCGGCGAACGCGAAACAGGGGATTCTCGCGGGAGTCAGCACTCCTCCGGTAACCTCCTGCCCAGCCGGAACAACACTCTTTGTTCCTGGGCAGTCCAATGTGTGCGTTGACAATTTGGTGATCCCGTATCTGCAATTCTTCCCAAATCCCAATGCAGGCTTGAGTGGCACTTCCGGATCAGCGTTGGATACGGGGTTCTACAACGTGCTCGGACAGTCCGTTACGAGTGAAAACTATTTTACCGTGAAGGTCGACCACGTATTTTCACCAAAGGACACACTTTCTTCGACCTACTTCTTGGATCGCGCCCCCTTCACTGTTCCAGATTCATACAACTACACGATCATCGGGACCATCACGCATCGACAGATGTTTGGCCTCGAAGAAACTCATTCTTTTAGCCCAACCTTGGTGAATAGCGCCCGTTTTGGTCTGAGCCGAGAATGGTCGGCAAGCCAAACACCGGTCAATTCCCTATTTCCTCCGGCAAAAGATACCTCGCTAGGAGCAACGCCTGGACAATCGGTGCCCATCATCGAAGTCCCTGGGGTCATCACGCCGATGGAGGGCGGCTTCGGTGCTTCCGGCGCAACCATCGACGGTTGGACTTCATTCCAAGCCTATGACGACGCATCGCTTACGAAAGGAACACATGATCTGAAGTTTGGTTTCGCCTTTGAGCGCATGCAGTCGAACGACAATGGCGGCCCTTTTGAAAATGGCGATTTCGTATTTCCCTCGATTCAGGGTTTCCTGACCAATCAGCCCCAGAATGTCACGCTTTATGATCCCGCTCTCAACGTAGGCGAGGGTACACGAGAAAGCCTGTTCGCTGGCTACGTGCAAGATGATTGGCGCTTTCGTTCAAACCTGACCCTGAACTTGGGCATGCGCTACGAAATGACCACCATACCCACCGAGGCCCATGACTTGTTCCAGTTCCTCCGGGACTTCTTCAATGGGATTCCAGTTCACACACATGCGGCGTGGGAAACCAACAGTACGCTCAGAGATTTCGCCCCGCGCGTCGGTTTCGCCTGGGATCCGTTTAAGGACGGCAAGACGTCGGTTCGCGCCGGCTTCGGAATCTTTGACGTTGTCCCGCTTCCCGTTGTAGGCGGCCCCGGTCCCGGCTATCCATTTTCGGTTCAGCCCACGATCGATCTCACTACACACCCTGGCACTTTCCCTACGGGTGCGGCAGCGCTGCTTAACTTCAGCGGCATAGACAACACCACCACGGTCAGCTACAAGCAGCCAAATCCTCCCCGCAGTTACGACATGAATTGGAACCTGAACGTGCAGCGAGACCTCGGCGGTAACCTTTCCATGATGGTCGGCTATGTTGGTGTGCACGCCATCCACCAAGTCGTGCATCCCCAGGATCCCAATAATGTCCAGCCAGCGCTCGCCAGCGCCGGCTACCTCTGGCCTTTTCCTGAAACTAGCACCAACGCAGTCGTTAATAACCCCCACGTTGGCGACATACGCTCGACCGTGTGGAACGGCTCAGCCTTTTATGATGGCCTCCAGGGACAATTGGCGAAAAAGATAAGTCATGGCCTCGAGGGGCAGGTCTCTTATACTTGGGGGCATTGCATCGATGACGGCAGCAGCGGTGCCATCAGCGATCAGTTCACGAATTCGCTTAGCACCTTCTTCTGGATCGCTCCCAACATTCGCTCGGATCATCGGGGCAATTGTGACTATGACGAGCGCCAGGTCCTCTCCATTAACTATATTTGGAATATTCCCTCGCCGAAGTCTGCAAACGCAATTGCCGACCATGTCTTAGGTGGCTGGCAAGTGGGTGGCATCCTAACGGCACAGACAGGCACGCCATTCACCTTGTTGATTCCCGGCGACCCACTCGGTGAGCTTTCCACAGATCCACACGATTACCCGGATCGCTTGGCGACGCCGGGCTGCAAACGCCCCGTCAATCCCGGAAATATCAACAACTATCTCAAACTCAGTTGCTTTTACGCCCCCGTCGCGCCGGCATCCTTCGCATCCGTTTGTAACCCTGGCGCCGCCCAAGGCGTTGTTGACCCGATTCCCGGCACGGTCACCTGCATGAACCTGCTAGGGAACAACGGACGCAACCAGGTATACGGCCCTGGCCTTTGGAGTCTCGATTTCTCTCTGTTCAAAGACAACAATATCAAGAAGATTTCGGAAGTCTTTAATGTCCAGTTCAGAGCGGAATTTTTCAACATTCTGAATCACCCCAGCTTTCAGTCGCCGCTAGACAGCAACGCACTGTTTAACAACGACGGAACGCCGGTTGGCGGTGCCGGTGCCATTGACGCCACGACAACATCGCAGCGAGAGATTCAGTTCGGTGTGAAAATAGTCTGGTAATGCCATTTAATTTCGTGAAAGGGAACGCGAAAGCAAGTGATGAAGCTGGTTGTTGAGGGATTGACGAACTGCCAAGTGGGGGAGCGTTTGCGCGTGGCCAACATACGATTAGCAACTATCTGATCCGGATTTACCGCTCCAGCTACCCTTGGCCAGAACGTGCATAGAGAACTAACTCGACCCGACTTGAAATACCTAACTTTTGGCATGTTCCTGCGCGTCGTTGTGCGCTTGTAACCCTTCCAGGAGTTTTTTCCCGCATCTTGCCCGGTCCAGCATTCGACTTTCCCAAAGTACCCACGCTTGCCAGTTCGACAGTGCTTGGGATATGTCAAAGACTCGCGGAACATCGCACCTGACCCACCCAGAACGTTAAAGCCCGTGACCGAATCCCTGCTTCTTGGCGGTTTGGTGAATCGTAAGCGTCATGCGGAGGTCATGTTAACGAAGAGGAGTATTTGTTAAGCAGCGTGACGTAGCTCGGGAGCTTTCCGATGCGAAAAAGCAAGAGTCCTAATCAAGGGGGGCGAACTTGGGGTTCGTCCCCCCTTTGCCGAGAGGTGTCATGTCCGGGTCTCGCGCGAAGTTACTTTTCGGCAATCGCGACCTGGACGGCCTGGGACTGATCGCCCTTCGTCATCGCTTCCCGCTCGGGTTTGGTGAGGGGCTCATAAACGAGTGATTTCCCGAGGCGCGGCAAATTCAGGTAACGAACCGTGCGCTCGCTTCCGTTCGAAGTGATGTACAGAAAAGTACCGCCTTTCAAACTATCGCTTATCGACGGGAAGACAGGAATGAACTGGGTCTTTCCGTTTGCCGCGCGGACTCGCGCGGCCGACTCGAACGGTTCCACGGTCATTGTGTAGTCTCCGGCTGGAAGCACGGCGTGTCCCCAGTGAACCTCGTAAGGCAAAGTGAATTTGCCGGAGAAGGTAGGATACGCATTCGCGGCGCCTCCAAGAACAACGGCCGCTAACAAGGTCATCGCAAAAACAATCGCCCTTTTTCTCATATTTGTTCTCCTCGAGGGATGCGTTCCAACCTCGTGATTCGAATCCGCATCCGGCTCTCACCCTGTAAAGCGAAAACCAGAGGCGAGTTGGCTCAAATATTTTCAGGAGTGCGCGGCGGCCTTTGATTCGTCCAGGGGCGTCCAGTCCGCCCGCTAGCACTTCCGAATTTGTATTCCCCATTTACTTTCAGGTGACCTACTGGCGCGATAATCCCGCAAGCTATCGGCGAGATATCCTGAACAGCAGATGGTTTCGAGGTTCCGAGGGTTCCGAGGCAAAATCGTTTTACTTTTGGAGCTTCTAGCGTACTCTTTGCTGGTTACCGTGTGACTGGTTAGCATTGGGGAGGCGCGCGAAAATGCGCCCAGCATCCTATCCCCGGATAAGTGAGATTCTTGTTAATTGGGCCCAAGGTGATTCAGGCGCCCGCGAAGCACTGATCCCCCTGGTCTACGATGAGTTGCGGCGCATCGCGCGCTGCCGCCTGCGGGGCGAGCGCCCCAATCACACTTTGCAAAGCGGGGCGCTGGTTCACGAAGCCTATGTCCGCCTGGTCGACCTGGAACCTCCTCAATGGCAAAACCGCGCTCATTTTTTTGGCGTCGCTGCACAAGTGATGCGGCACATCCTGGTGGATTATGCCCGAAACCGCCTTGCGGCGAAGCGCGGAGGTGGAGCGCCGCGCTTAACCCTGGAGACAAAATTCGCGTTGCTCCCAAAGCCCGACGTCGACCTCTTGGAATTGGATGATGCTCTGAACAAACTGGCCGCCCTCGACCCCGAGCAGAGCCGCATCATCGAGATGAGGTTCTTCGGGGGCCTCTCGATCGAGGAAACCGCAACGGCCCTGGATATTTCACCCGCAACCGTGAAGCGGGAGTGGGCCACCGCCCGGGCATGGCTGCAGCGGGAAATGCGCAAGGATCGCCGCAAGTGAACTCGGAGCGATGGCAGGAGGTCAAAAAAGTGCTCGAAGTCGCGCTCGAACGCGAACCCGCAGAACGCGACGAATACCTCGACAAGGCTTGCGCGGACCCATCTCTGCGACGAGAGGTCGAATCGCTGATTGCCGCTCACAACCACGCCGGGAGCAGTTTCATGGAGAGTTCCCCCGTGAAAAGCGAGCCGCTGGTGCCCGGCGCGAAACTCGGACCCTACGAAATCGTGGCTCCTCTTGGCACTGGGGGCATGGGAGTCGTGTATCGGGCGCGTGACCGCCGTCTCGAACGCGACATCGCGCTCAAAGTGCTTAAGGCCGGTTTGCTGGAGGATGAATCCGCGCGCAGGCGCTTCCGAAGAGAAGCCCTGGCACTCGCTAAACTGAGCCATCCAAATATTGCGGCGATTTATGATGTCGGCGAAGAGCATGGTTTCGACTACCTCGTGATGGAATGCGTGCCTGGCCAGTCGCTGGCGGACAAACTGAAATCGGGCCCGCTGCCGGAATCGGAGGCTCGATCGCTGGGCGGCCAGATTGCAGCAGCGCTTGAAGAAGCACACGAGCACGGCATCGTGCATCGCGACCTTAAGCCGGGAAACGTGATGATGACGGGAAAAGGGCAGGTGAAGGTCCTTGATTTCGGCCTGGCAAAATTGTTGGCGTCGAGCGAAACAGGAGATGCGACCGAAACGCAGGGGGAAACGAGAGAAGGCGGCGGTACGCCCCCCTACATGGCTCCCGAGCAGCTGCGAGGCGAATCGATTGACGTGCGCACCGACCTTTGGGCCCTTGGCGCGCTGCTCTATGAGGCGACCACCGGGCAGCGACCGTTTTGCGAGGCGCTCAATTCCCGGCTCATCGACGCCATTCTCCATCAAGAGCCCGTCGCGCCGCGCTCTTTGAATCCTGACCTATCGCGGGAAATGGAATCCATCCTGAAAAAAGCGCTCGAGAAAGATCGAAGCCGCCGTTACCAAACCGCTGAAGAAATGCGCGCCGACCTCGACTGCTTGAAACAAGGCCGCGCGGCTTCCCAAATTGGTTTGCCTCTAGCTGCCGCGATGGGCCGCAGTCGCTGGCTGTCCGCTGCTCTTCTCGGCGCGCTTCTGATTGGCGCAGGGTTAGTGGCGGTCCCCGGCGTAAGACAACGGGTTCCTCGGTGGCTCCGCGGCAATGCGATTGGTCAGGACAAGCAACTCGTGGTGCTGCCTTTTGAGGTGACCGGGGCAGATCCGAGCGCGAAAGCCTTTGGCGACGGTCTGACCGAGACGCTCACGGCCAAGCTCACCCAACTCACGGTAAACCACGCATTGCAGGTGATTTCCGCATCCGAGGTACACGCCAGGCGCGTTACCAGTGCCGGAGAAGCACGCCAGGAGTTCGGCGTCAACCTGGTGCTTGAAGGAAATTTGAGCCGATCCGGAGACCGAATACGCATTAATTATAGCTTGGTAGATACGGGCACGCGCCGGCAGCTCAAGGCCGAGAGCATCACTGCGGATGCTTCCGACCCGTTCACCGTTCAAGACCAGGTCGTGAATGGAGCGCTCAGAATGCTCGAACTAGTGGCGCAGCCGCCCGAGCGAGAGTCCTTGATAACTCACAACACTCAAGTGCCCGGCGCTTACGACTTTTATCTGCAAGGGCGAGGCTATCTGCAGGACTACGACAAGACGGAGAACTTGGACAGCGCTATCACGGTCTTCCAGCGGGCGATCGCGCTCGACCCGAATTACGCGCTCGCTTACGCCGGCCTGGGAGAGGCCTACTGGCAAAAATATTCGGCTAGCCAGGATTCGCGATGGGTCCAACCCGCCCGGCACGCCTGCGAGCGCGCGCTGAGCCCCGACCCACAACTCGCTGCGGCCCGTGTCTGTCTGGGGCGCCTTGAAAGTGGCACAGGAGAATACGAGAAGGCGGTAGAGGAGTTCGGACGGGCCGTGGCGGCCGCTCCGACAAGCGACGATGCTTATCGGGGTCTCGCCAACGCATATGAAAATCTTGGCAAGCCCTTGGAGGCGGAGAAAACCTACCAGCGGGCGATCGAACTGCGGCCCCAGTATTGGTCGGGCTACAGCGTCCTGGGAGCGTTCTACTATCGCCAGGGTCGCTATGCCGAAGCAGCTTCGATGTTCTCCCAAGTCGTGGCATTGGCCCCTGACAGCTTCCCCGGATACTACAATCTGGGAGCCATTTACTACTACGAGGGACGTTACGCTGAAGCGATCGAAACACTGCGGCATTCGATCGCAATTCGCCCGACCGACGCTGCGTATAGCAACCTGGCCAGCGCTAACTTCTACTTGCGACACTACGACGAAGCTGCCAAGGCATACGAAGAAGCTGTAAAACTCAGCCCGAAAGATTATATCCTGTGGTGGAACTTAGCCGATGGCTACTACTGGGCGCCAGGAAGGCGCCCCCAGGCCGCTCAGGCCTACCGTCAGGCCATTTCACTCGCGGGCGAAGCGCTGCGGGTGAATCCGCGCAACGTCTACGCAGTCGGAGTCTTGGCTTATTGCAATGCAATGTTGGGAGACCAGAGGCGGGCACTGGATTTCTTGAAAGCGGGCCTCGAATTGGCTCCAGACGATTCCGAGATGCGCTTCAAAGCGGCCCTTGTCTACACCCAATTGGGCGACGCAACGCACGGCCTGGATTGGCTCAAAAAGTCGCTAGACGTAGGCTTCTCGCGGACCATCGTGCGTGATACACCGAACTTCGACGCTTTACGGCCCGACCCTCGATTCGAAGCGTTGATTGAGGCCAAGTAAAAAATTCGCCAACGGAGATAACCCATGGCCAACTCAGCCACAGCAGAGGCTAAGGCGCCCCCGCAGCTAGTTGTGGTACTAATTCGTGCCACCAATGACGTGAACTTCCAGGTGATACCTGAAGTCTTCTACGTATTCAAGGAGCTCCATGGAGAAGTGCAATGGGAGATCGACAATACCGACTTCGACTTCACGGTAACCTTCAAGGATGGGAGCCCTTTTGAAAAAAGAGAATTCAATAGCACAAATCCGGTTTCCGGCCCCACACGGAAGGATGCTGCCGAAAGATACTACTCTTACACGGTGGTGGTGACACATAAGAGGACGAAACAACCGCGAGACAACGGCTCTCTCGGGAAAGACCCTGGTGGCATTGTCAGGGGATGATCGGTCCGAAACGCTTGGCCCCCGTGCACGTCCCGACTCGGCGTTGCATGCGCTCCAAGTGAGTGTTCCAAGGTGCGGAAGTCTCCGTCACGACCGAGAGCGAAAGAGATAGAGCTTCATCGAAGGTAGACCAGCTTCGGGGTCGACAACAAAGCTTCGACGAAGCCTTTGAGCGGGATCGAGCAGGTCTAGTAGTCGGCGGCATTCAGAGGGGTGAAGCTGGCGTCGCAATCAGGCGCTGTGAACTCGCTGCGCATTCTCTTCCCCAAAAAGTCTCACATCGGGCCGGCGGCAAGTGGACGTGATGTCGACTACATCCGAAGGTGTCCAATTTTCTCCGTTCCAGCATGAGCCCGTCGCGCGGCCGCTACGCGGTATCCCATCAGTTCGCTGCTCAACATCGTCAAGCATCTGCTGGCTCTTGGACCATTGCCATTCCAGAAGACGCACGCGATCTATGGCAGCGGATAGCTAGCTACCCGCTACGGTAAGCAATCACAAAAAGCCCATTCCAGGAAACCGAAAGTTCGGCGATGATTCGCTGCGCCCAGAAAACACCTCGAGCACACACGGTGCGCGGAGAAACATGGATGCCGAGTCAACCGGCTGCGGTTGATAGGTTGTTTGGTGATCACAAGCCCTTTGAGCCAGGTGAAGTCCCGTTACACCCACACGAACTTTGACCCAAATCGCGTGATGCAGTTCCTGGTAGGCCGTCCTCGTGGCCCTGCAAGTGGCCTTCGTCTGCAGCGAGACGCACGAGCTGGGTGGGGAGCTCATCAGCTTTTACCTCTACCAAGTTCATCTCTACCACTGGCTGGAGTTCAACGATTACGGCCGGTTTCTGTCAGACAACGACATATAGGTTGAGCAGGGATGGGGCTCATCCGAGCAATACCCACTGTCCGCCACAACTTCTTCCGGTCTCTGTCCCGATTGCTCTTGGATCGCCTCGATCAGCGGCACCAACTGCTGTTTATCATTCGCCACCTGCGTGACCGTCTGCCCCACGATCAGCTGAAAGGCCGGCTCGACCGCAATCTGCGTGTTGTAGCCTTGCACGAATCCATCCGGCCCCTTCTGGATGCGTGACTCTGGATCGGTAAAGTTATATTGCGCCTTCGGTGCGGGCTGGGCCTCCTCCGGATCCTTTCCCTCGCTCTTCGCTTGTTCCCGTGCGCGCTCTTCCAGCGCTCGTTTGGCTTCCCGAATTCGTCCGATCCGCGTTTCTCGCCGTTGTAACTCCTCCGGCAGTTCGTCCCCCCGGCGATCCCGGCCGTATCGGCTATCCTCTTCTTTGTCCGCTGCCTCTGCTTGCTTCAACAACTTCCGGACTTCCTCCCGTAGCCGCTTCTCCGTTTCCTGCATCCGTTCATAACTCATGGCTTTGTGCTTACTCGCCTGGGCCTTCATCTTGCTCCCATCCAAGGCCACCCGCCCCAACTTCATCGTCCCGGTCTCTAACGTCAGCCGTAACATCTGTTGGAACAAGGCTTCCAGCGCTTGCAGATGTAGCTTCCGAAAATCGGATATGGTGCGGAAGTCCGGCTGGTTACCCGCTGCCAATACTCGGAAAGCGACGTCCTCCACCAATCGCTTCTGGATCTTCCGCGACGAAAATACCCCCACGCAATACCCATAGAGCAAAATCTTCGTCATCATTCCCGGGTGGTACGGCGGCTGGCCTCGGTCTTCCTCTTCATACACGGACTCAATTGCGGAAAGGTCCAGTTGGTCCACCACGTCAGACACGAAATAGGCCAAGTGATCATCTGGCAACCACTCACGAAGGCTTGGAGGTAGTAGCAAACTCTGTTCCGGAAGGTAGGTTCGGAATGTTTTTGGCATGATTCGAAAAATTCGCACACCCTACAGTTCTTTTTCAAGCAAATTCACTAGAACGGAACGGAATTCTCGGACACACTCCTAGGTCAGCGGTGACGGAACAGACGAACGAGCGCACCAAACTAGCGAAACAGGGTGAGCATGGCCTGAGTTACAGCAAAATGCTCGCCAGCAGAACGCTCTCGATGTTATTGAATTCACAGTCGGCCAGAGTCTTGGCGAAGTACAGGAAAGAAAAGCTACCCTGTCGCCACGACGCGGAGGTGACCTTGGCGGCGTGATCGCGTCGTGGGCTTTACGGTAATCTCGATGTCTCGGCCAAGCATAGTCAAGAAGTGCATGAGTCGCCCAGTGGAGAAACCGGAAAGCTGGCCACGCAAGAGGCGAGAAATCTTGGGTTGGTCGATTTTTAGTATGTGGGCGGCACGAGTTTGCATGAGGCGCCGCGCTCGAATGGTTTCGGCTATGCGGATCGCAAGGTCGGCCTTCGCGAGACGTTCTTTCGGGTTGAGCAGACCAATATCAGCGAAAACATTGCCGCTACTCTCCTCGACTTCAATCTTTTTGCTCATCCCTGCAATCCTTTCTGGGCTTCCAGCCATCTCGCGTGTTCTTCTTCGGCGCGTTTGAGGCGCGACCTGATCAGGCAACGGCTGTGGCGACGAACTGGTTTATGCTCGTCCATCTTCCTTGCTTGCCGCTCCACGGCTCTCTTTATCGAACGCGGAAGTCGGAGCGGGTATGTCATTGTTTCTATCGCCTCACGCGGCACCATCAATCAAACCGTGCCGGCACGGCCCCGAAATCCCGCACTTGAAAGTGGCCAATACATTGGCGCGTCCGTTGACTGCCGCCTCCAGCACCATCTCATCGCCAGGGTTACGCAATTGCGGTTGCCACAGAAAATGTGTTTCCACCGGCTCCGCCATCGCCAGCATTGCATCCAGGAATATTTCAACTTCGCGTTCACGCAGACCGGCCGCCAGCCGGTGCTCAAGCTCCGAACATATCACAGGCGATATTGAAGTGTAGCCGCCGCTCCGAGCCTTCCGAGGCCGCGGCTCACAGAGCAACGAGGTTGCGGAGACGCAGGTCCTCTAGGCGGTGTCCAACAAAACTGTGCCATCTTAGGGGTTCACCCCAAAATTTCAGTCCAACTTCGGTCCAGTTCAGGAGCGAGATAATGACGCCTTCTCTCGCAACCGATACCAGGAGCGGCACTTAGAGTTTTGCACTGCGCACCTTCTAAGCAGAGGGTCGGTCAAATTGTCCGCGTACCCGTCTAAGGTTGCTAAATAGCCGGTTTTCGGCCGATTTCAGCGCACTTCTTTAGTGGGAAACCCCACAACGGAGAATTTTCTCTCCTGGGAATCCCACGATGCGAAATACAGTGCCCCGATAATGCCCGTCACGCCCGCCGGCGATCGGGCGTTCGAGTCACCTCTAAGCGGCAGGCTTGCAGATCGTCGAATCGCGAGTATCCCTGACTCCTATTGCCACTGCTCAGCATATACTTACCCTCTCGCTGGCCGTTCGAGGCCATCGCTGTAAGGTCACCATGAAACGCTGGGCGAAGATTCTCTTAGCTTTGGTTGGTCTCGCCATCGCGGGCGTCGCCTCAATTCCGTTTTTCGTGAACGCCAACACGTTTCGTCCCACCATCGAACGGCAACTCACCACGATGCTGGGCCGCAGCGTAAAACTCGGCGGCCTCACCCTGTCGCTATTCCCCGCCGCCCTGGTCGCCAAAGACCTCAGCGTCGGAGACGATCCCGAGTTTAGCGCCGCGCCGTTTCTAACGGCGAAAGGTCTCCGCATCGGCGTCTCGCTCCGGCCCTTGATTTTCTCCCGCCAGTTGAACCTGCAAAGCTTCGAGATTGAGTCGCCGCAAATCAACTTGAGTCGCGCAGCGAATGGTGCGTGGAATTTTTCGAGCATTGGACGCCTAGCCGCGGCCGCGGCTGCGGGAATGTCAAAGGACTCGACGACCCAGCTCGCTGACCTCTCCGTCGACAGGATTGTCATCACAGACGGCCGTGCCATCATCGCAACCTTGCCAGCGCACGGCCGGCCACACGTGTATGAGCACGTGAATCTTACAGCCCGGGGGTTCTCATTCTCCTCGCTGTTCCCATTCGAACTGGCCGCGAACCTGCCGGCCGGCGGTACCATGAGCGTAGCGGGCCACGTTGGCCCGCTTAATCGTGCCGATGTGGCAACCAGCCCCGCCGACGCACAAGTCTCGGTGAAGGACTTCGACCCGGTCAACGCTGGATTTCTTGATCCAGATGCCGGATTGTCGCTTCTTGCAGACGTCGTTATGCGCGCCGCCTCCGACGGGCACACACTCACCACCAGCGGCAGGATTCATATCCAGAAACTTAAACTCCGCAAAGGGGCCGCCGCCACACAGAAGGCGCTTGACCTCACCTACACCGGCACGCATCGCCTCAGAGAAAACGGCGGCCAGATCGAGGATGCCATTGCACGGATTGGCAACGCCGCGATCCATGTGAGCGGAGAGTATCAACTAGACGCGCTCAATCCTGAAAATCCTCTGCTGAATTTGAGACTCGGTGGGCAGAATCTGCCAATCAATGAACTCCAGTCGCTAATGACTGCGGCTGCTATTCGTTTGCCCAACGGCGCCGTGCTCAAGGGCGGCAGCCTCTCGATGAACTTCGCTATCACTGGCCACGCAAAATCGCTGGTTATCACCGGACCGATTGCGGTCGACAATACGCAGTTGGTGGGTTTTGATATCGGTTCGAAAATTCACGGCATCGCGGCGCTAAGCGGCCTGAAAACGGGAGACACGGCAGATTTTGAAAAGTTGCGCGCGAATGTGCGCATCACGAACGAAGGCGTCGCGGTCGACAGGATCGACGTCGTGATTCCGGCCATGGGCGAGCTCAAGGGCAGCGGCACGGTCTCGCCCGCTGATCAACTGGACTTTGGCCTCATCGCAAAGGTAGCCTCGGCAAAAGGAATGGGCAAAATCGGCGTGGGCTTGCTCACGAAGTTAAATGGTTCGAACGGGGCGCCGGGAAGTACTCCCGGCGTGCCTATGCGAGTCATCGGCACACCCGAGGAGCCCTACATCACAGCTGACGTCGGCGGCATCGTCCAGAAGAAAATCAGATCGATTGCATCCATCTTTGGAAAAAAGAAATAACTCGCCCAGCCGATCGAGACTCCTCAATCATGACAAGTTGAACGTGTAAAGGAGAAGCCGGGTGAGGAGCAAATCCACAACGAGGACCAGAACAATGGGGCCTAATAAACGTTCCTAGCGATAATCCGATTCATCTTGCCGCGGAGGGCAATCTCGGCAGGGCAGAAGCCGCTCCGCCGTTCCATCCGGCACCGTTTAGTCGTGTAGTGTTCGCTATTCTTTGACTGGGTTCAGATCAAGGCCAAAGCGCGGGTTATGATAAGTGCCATCCATTCGCACGGGGACGACTGAACCGTGCTTTTTAGCGAAGATCGGATCGAGCACTTTTGCGAAGAGCGACTTAAGTCCGCTCGTGCTCTGAGAAAATTTAGCGTCCATCTTAACTGTGCCACGAAAATCGATTTTCCCGTTTAGTACGTTGTAAGTACCGTGCATTCGGGCGTCAGCGCCGGGAACTGTGAATGAAAGATCCGTAAGTGTGGCCACGGCATTGCGAAGTACGACGTGCCCTCGTAGATCTGAAATAACGTTGTCTGCAGGATTGGTTTCATCCTCGTCCTGTTGAGCTTTCTTTTGCCCTCGAGCAGCCTCACTTAGCTTGTCAACACTTTCTTGCGTGCTCGGTTTTTCGAAGTGCCCGCCGCCGATACCGAAATCGCCCTGCAAGGTCACCTCTTGTAAGAAAGGCCTTCCCTCTGGGGGAACCGTGACATGGACCTGAAAGCTGGTGACGCCGGACATTGGCGGCCGATTTCCCCTTACAATGAGCCGCAAAATATCTTGGATGCGGCCATCACGAACCGCGAAGTCGAGCGACGTAAACTTACCAGCCCAGCCTTTTTTGTGCGCTACGTTGCCCTTAGCACTGATCCCCGTGCTCAGGTAGGAGGCGTTCACACTGTTCAGCGCAACGTCCCCGTTCGTGCCATCTACAGCAGCTTGAAAGTGAGTAAGCAGACGCTCCGCATGCCCACTGCGTACAACCTCGAAGTCCGGAACCTCCGTGGTGCCCTGCACATCTACATGTGCCAAAGGGCCCGAAAATGTTCCTTCCGAAGCAAGTATTCCCGCGATACCACCGAAAGCGCTCAGATCGCCTCGATCGAATGAGTATGTTCCCGACATTGCGGTCTGTCCTGGATTGCGTGCATTGAACGGGCCAAAGTGCCCCATCGACCTGATCTCGCCCGGAGGTTCAGGATTTCGCAAGGTAACCTGGTAGGACATCCCGCCTTTGGCGCTGAGGGAACTCAGGCTAAGCTTATGAACGTCAAACCGCAGTGGCAGATGGTTGCTGGCACGAGCGAATTCGAGTACCGCTCCATTTGCGACCAGCTCGCCAATGGTCATTTGCGAGGCCGAATATCCACCGCTGAAATCGCCCGCATTGCCAAGCGGTGGAAACTGAACACGAAGGCCGTCCAAAGACTCGCGAGATGTGATGGGGCCGGAGCAGAAGGTCGGCATAGCTTCCTTGGATTGTTAACTTCTGAATCGTGACGAACGGTGGCGCCTCCGATGCGCTCGAGTTCAAACGGAACGTGACGCCTTCAGCCTTGCAACCAGGGTGAGGGAAATAAACAACCTCAAAATGATCGACTTGGAGCGTACTGGGAAATGTTCCCCGCAAAGACTCTGTAACGCTCTTTTCCGAGAAGGGGAAATATCGCCGCAAGAGAACGGTCGCAGCCACGATAATCCCCACAACGATCAATACCCCCAGCCACCGGCGGTAAGAAACGATCGCCGCGCCCCACGCAATAGGTCTGTCTTTCGATTGAACTGGTATCGCGCTGCCTGCTTCTCCCACATGGCCTCCTCGACTATCGGATGCAATAGCCGATGCTAGATTTGTCGGAAGTGCTAGCAATGTCCATCAGGTTGACGCGGTATCAAATCAGCGACGCTCACGCCTTATCTGGTTTTTTTCTGCACGGACACCACATTAGTCATAAAGAAGACTGCGGTATGTCTCCTTGCAGACACTTCTGCCTTTTGATTTCGCCCTATCTTGCTGCCCAGTTTCGCCGATTCAGAACGAAGCTGGACGCTCGCGTCGCGGTCAAGGCTATGGCGGGCAAGCTGGCCCGGTTGCCGATGCCGAGAGCAAAGGACGCCTTATTTGTCGGTTATCGGCACCATCTGGTCTCACTCAGCGTGGTGGGCACGGGACTTTCGCTCGCGATGGATGTGGAACCCTATGGGCCCGACGATAGCCCATAACAACTCCGGGTAGCGGCTGCTTCGCCGCGCGGTAGACCAATTGGGGTGGCGCTTTGTGGTGGCTGACGGGGAATTTGCCACCGCTTCCTTTCTGCATAAGGGGCAATCTGGGACTCTCGATGGTGGCCCGGTTGAAAGGAAATCTATCCGAGTTGTATGCGGCGGTCCAGCGGCGGTTTCCGTCCACCTCTCCCCCGGTCCGGTTTGACTATGGGGACGACCACGTCGAACTCTTGGGTGCCGAGAATTTCGATCCCGGGACCGCCCTTGCGTTGGCAGACGGTCCGGGTGATTTTTGATCGACAAAAGAAACGCGATGGTAGGGTCGTAGAAGCTTACTGGCTGACGGATTCTTCGGTCCAGGAAGGTGACGAACACTTCGGAACATGGTGAACGAAGCGCTGGGTCAAATGTAACAAGCTTCAAACCTGCCACGCTTGCGAAAGCCATAAGATAAGCATCCGCTTGGCCCTTAGAAGCCCAGATCGCTTAGTCCCGGATGATCATCCGGTCGGCGCCCTAGTGCCCAGTGGTACTTGCGCTCTGCCTCCTTGATTGGCAAATCGTTGATGGAAGCAAGCCTCAAGCGCATCAGCCCGTTCTCATCGAACTCCCAATTCTCATTGCCATACGAGCGAAACCAATTCCCGGTGTCATCGTGCCGTTCATAGGCAAAGCGCACGGCGATACGGTTTCCCTCGAACGCCCAAAGCTCTTTGATCAGTCGATAGTCCAGCTCCTTCGCCCATTTGCGCCTGAGAAACGCAACGATCTCTTGCCTTCCGTTCAGGAATTCCGAGCGGTTTCTCCAGCGTGAGTCAGCTGTGTAAGCTAGGGCCACCTTTTCCGGATCACGAGAGTTCCAGGCATCTTCTGCCAGTCGAACCTTCTCAATGGCCGTTTCGCGTCTAAATGGCGGCAATGGAGGACGTTGATTTGCGGCTTTGTCGACGGACATTGCATTTCTCCTCTTGAAGTTCCCTTTTCTATGGACGCCCCATGATGTGGATATGCGCGTACGGCCCGTTCGTCATAAGGGTACACTTCCACGAACAGCGCATGCCATTGGCGCGCCCGATTTCATTCGATGATCATCCTGCGATTCTGGATACACAGCAGTATCGAGCACGCCCGGAGCGTCACTCCCAAATGAGACCTTATAGGAAATACAAACCGAATTTGGCGCAATTTTGTCGTGTAAGTTGTACTGAGTGAAACTATGGCCCGCTCTCAGAGTCGTGAAGTGTTCTATTGGCGAGACAAGGCGCGGGCACGAGGTGGGCTTTATCATCGCCGCTCACCGCAAGAGCCAGCAGACATCGAATGCAAGTAGTCCGCGAACAATTCCGATCCCAAGAATCTAGTTGCATTTCGCTACCAACATCCGGAGGGCGACAACGCCGTGTGATGACCCGACGAACGAACCTGTGGCCTGCAGGAACAGATCGGCCTGCCCGATAGGCTGTGTATGTGCCACATTCTGATGATGAAGATTCTGATCGGTGATTACTTCATCCGGATGCTTTTCGTAGTTTCCCGGCGGGCCTAGGATCTTGCTTGGATTGGCGACCGGGCTGAGCAAGTGTCACGCTCGGTACAGGAATCGTCGAGGCACCGTCCGCGGTCGCGTGGATTGGTTCGCCCAGTGCGGGAAGCGCAGCTTTGAAGCCATCTCCAGCCGGCATCGGATACTGGCAACTCGGCAAATTATCAAGTACCGACGTTATCTCGAGGATGTCAGCGTTACCCACAAGTCCAAGGCGGTTGTCGCCAAATTGGCAGAGCCGCACTGCTCCTCTTGGCTTGAATTCGCTTCTAAGTTCAAAGAGTCGCGCTTGGTCTATCTACGGCTTCTCCCCGGCCTCTTTCAATTCGGGAATCACATTTCGCGCAAACATTTCGAGATTTTTTCTGGTTAGGTCGTGGGGCAAGGTCGCAAACTGCATCAGTGGCAGCAAGTAGCCGAATCCAATTTGCTTTTGATACTCCCCAAGTTGTTGCCGCACTGTGGCTGGGCTGCCGCACAAGAACATGCCCTTCTTCAATAAGTCATCGATGGTCTGTGTGCCCCCGGTGATCGATCCTTTGGCAGCCATTACGCTCTGCATCGATTGCAGGGAGAGGTAGCCGGGCGGGAGCAGCATTTCAGGAGGCATTCGCAAAAACTTGTTCACCATGTTTTCGATATGCGGCTTCGCTTCGCGGTAAGCCCGCTCGTCGGTCTCAGCTACATAGGTTGGCACCGACCAGCCGAATTGCATGGGCGACGCAGTGTAGCCCTGCTTCTGCGCTTCCTCCTTGTACATGGCCACGTGTTTCGCCAGCGCCGCGACGGGGCTGAACGTTTGCAGGTAAGTGTATTTGCGGCTGGGATGCGACGCCCACTCGACGGTCTCGCGGCTACCCTGGGATGGAATCCAAATGGGCGGATGCGGCTGCTGATAGGGCCGCGGCCACGTGTTCACATAGTTGAAGCGGTAATACTTGCCTTCAAATGGGAAAGGCCCCGGCTGGGTCCACGCACGCACGATCAGGTCATGCGCCTCGTGGAAACGGTCGTGCGATTCCGCCGGGTTTTCTCCCGAGGAGTGATATTCGGCACCAATGCCGCGCACGAAGCCAGCCACGAAACGGCCGGCCGTAAGGTTATCGAGCATGGCGAATTCTTCAGCGACCGTGAGCGGATTGTTCAGCAGCGGCAAGGCGCGGCCGAGCACAGCGATCTTGGCGCGTTTTGTGCGCCGGGCGAGCGCGCCGGCCATTACGCCCGGAACCGGCATCAGCCCGTAGGCATTCTGGTGATGCTCGTTCACGCAAATGCCATCGAAGCCAAGCTCGTCGGCATATTCCAGTTCGTCGAGGTAGCGATTGTAGAGGATGTGGCCTTTTACTGGATCGTAGTAGGAATTGGGAAGCGTCACCCAGGCCGAGTTGTACTTTTCGGTGTAACTCAGGTCCAGATCGGAGTAAGGCATGAGATGGAAGCAGAAAAATCTCATTCCCGTGCTCCTTGCAGGAATTGGGTTACCAAGCCGACGAACTCTGGCATCTTTTCGACTTGCGGCAAGTGGCCGCAGTTCTCGATGATTTCGAGCCGCGCTTTCGGAATCGCATCGCGAAAGGCCTCCCCATATTTCGCGGGGATCAGCTTGTCGTTTGCGCCCCACAGCAGCAGTGTGGGAACAGTGATGCGGTGCAGCCATTTATGAAGATGAGGATTATGCAGCCGCGGCTGCCATCCGAGTTTCGCAGTGGTCAACCGGTTCTTAAGCTGCAGGTCCTGTTCTTCCTGGCTGGGATCGGCGAGCAGCATCCATTGCGCGTATTTCTGGTCATGAAAAAGGTTGCGCACCAACTCCGGAACTGGCCACATGAAGATGTCGCCCGTGGGAACGCCGTTCACATGCAGGCCAGCGGCCGCGGTGAGTGTGAGTGTCGCGAGCGCCGTCTGGTTGCGAATGGCAATTTCGGCCGCCAGCCAGCCGCCCAAGGAGGCACCGACCAGATGTAAGCGCTGGAGCCCTAACTTTTCGATGAAGTCGAGGTAGAAGTAGGCGAGATCGCCGACATTGTCAAGCCAGCCAGGGGTTTCAGATTTGCCAAATCCGGGATGCTCCGGGACGAACACCTCAAAATCCTTGGAAAGAGCCTTCATAAAGGGGAGCCACTGTCCGCCGCCACGCGCGCCATGCAGAAATAGAAGTGGTTCGCCCGAGCCACCGCGGAGCAGACTTACGTCGCACTGGGCGACTCGCTCGATTGTGCGGACCGGTTCCGTCATGGGTTCAACAACCTCCGATCAAGCCTTGGACAATAACAAAGTTCTTGCCGCGTGTGAAACTCATGAACAATACTTAGCGCGTGCGTTTGACTTACCTGTCGAGCAGAATCGCTCGGAGGTGAACGATTGATCGTCGACTTTCAACACCATTTCACACCACGAGAACTTTTCAAGGAAGACCCGGGCGACCGCCGCATTCTTACTTACGACGAAAACGGCGCTCCCAGCTACATTTCACATTCCCTGCTGTTCGATTTGGACGAACACATCCGCATGATGGACCTCGCGGGCATCGATGCGGCCGTCCTGAGCAGCGGCGCGGGCATGTGCGCCGATGTCGGGCGCTCGCGCTTTGTCAACGACAAAGCCAAGGAAGCGGAGCGTCAGTATCCGGGACGATTCATCGGCACAGCGCACGTTCACCCGCTGGGCGGCGCGGAAGCGTTTCGCGAGCTCGCGCGTTGTTCGGATGAACTTGGTTTCCAGGGCGTGGTCATCACCTCCGAGGTGGACGGGCTTTTTCTCGACGATCCGAAATTTGAGCCCTTCTGGGCGGAAGCGTCGCGTTTGGGCATGTATGTCTTCGTGCATCCCGCCCTGCGGTTGAATGACTCGCGCCAATTCAATGCCTACGACACGGCGCGGTCTGTTGGCCGGGAATTTTCCCTAGTAATGGCGACGATTCGTCTGATCAATTCCGGCGTGCTCGACCGGCACCCCAATCTCAGCATTCAAATGGCCCATCTGAGCGGCGGGATCGCCTCGCTGATCGGACGGATCCGCAGCTATCAGGACAAGGATTTCTGGGCCACCGCGGGAAATCCGCGGCATGGCATCAGACCCCAGCGCGATTTCGATTATTACCTTCGGGAACGGCTCGTTTTCGATACAGCGGGATTCTGCGGCGCGATTCAAGCCGTCAAGGTTGCCTTGCTGGAATTACCTGCGTCCCGGATCGTTTTCGCCACCGATTACCCTCAGGAAATCCGGGCCCGCGAGGCGGTGCGGGGCTTCGTCGAAGAACTGCGTGATCTCGGCGCAGCCGGGGATCGAATTCTCTCCGGCAATACGGATCTCTTGCTGCGAAAGCAGATAAGAAAATCGGTTTCATCCTAGCCCTTTCGAAAGAAAGACCTTTGTAAGGGCGCCAAAAATGATGTATGGAAAGGTAGCATGAGCGCCGCTCACACCTTCAAAAATCCGTGGTGGGTCGTATTTGGCTCAACCATCGGCTTGATTGTCGGCAACGGGCCGATCACTTTATTTACCTTCGGTGTGTTTCTAAAACCGATCGTTGCGGAATTTGGCTGGAATCGTGGCACGGTGGCCTCGGCGGTCACCGTCTCCCAGACGCTCGGCGCGCTAGCAACTCCCTTTGTGGGGAGGATGGTTGATCGCTGGGGAGTGCGCCGCGTTACCCTTCCCTTCATTGCGGCATTCGCGCTGACTACGGCTCTTATTTCTCGAACTCCCGCCTCGCCTGGCATTTTTATTCTGCTTTACGGAATTTGTGGCTTGGCCGGCGGCGGCCAGGCTCCCCTGAATTACGCCAAAGCAATCTCGGCCTGGTTTGAATCGAAACGCGGGCTCGCGCTCGGCATCGCCATGGCCGGAGTGGGCCTCGGCACGGCTCTCGATCCGCAAGTCGTGCGCATCCTCATCAATCATTTCGGCTGGCGCGGCGCCTATGTTGGTCTGGGAGTGCTGACCTTCGCCCTCGCATTTCCCGCCGTGGCCTTGTTCGTTCGCGAACCTGGCGATTCGGCTGCCGACCGCGAACATCTAAGTTCCGCGGGGTTCAGGCATCATTCCGCGGCGAGCGCCCCGGGAATGCCGGTGGGCGAAGCAGTGAAAAGCTATCGTTTCTGGTTCGTATTGGTAGCCGTATTTCTGGTGGCTGCCTCGGTGAACGGCACGATCGCCCATATCGTCCCGATCTTGACCGATCGCGGCATCTCGGTCGCACTCGCGACTTCGCTGCTCTCGGTCACCGGTATCGCGCTGATCGGCGGAAGAGTCCTGAGCGGCTTTTTTCTCGACCGCTTTTTCGCGCCTTACGTGGCGGCCTGCTTCTTTTTCCTGCCGCTCACCGGTATTGGCCTGTTGAGTAGCGGCGCGGCTGGAATCGTCCCGCTCCTGGGCACGATTTGCCTGGGCCTCGGTATCGGCTCGGAAATCGATATCATGGCGTTTATCGTGGGAAGGTACTTTGGAATCCGCACCTTTGGTGAAATCTACGGCTACATCATGGGCGTGTTTGTCTTCGCCTCGGGATTGGGGCCAACCATCATGGGTGTTTGCTACGATATCACCCATTCCTACAATCTGGCGCTTGCCGGATTCGCCACCGCCCTTCTAGTCGCCATCCTGCTGATTTCCCGTCTCGGGCCGTACGTTTTTCCGGTCCGTCGGGACCTTGGAATTCCCCAACCTGCGCCGGCCGCTATCAATGCCGACTAGCGATATCGAGACTAGCAGCCTTTATACCCGTAGAGCCATTCGAAGTAATCAAAATCGTCCGCCGCGCGCTTGGCCAGCAACATATTCCGAAGCGAAATCCCCACACCGTGCAGGTGCTTTAGCTCTCCGAAAAGTCGCGCGGATGTCTGCACGCGAGCGGTGCGCGCCATGCGGCGCTGCTGGTAATCAAGAAACGCGCGCCCGGCGTCGCCACCGCTTTGCTCCAGGCTGGCACCGAGACAAACAGCGTCTTCCAAGGCCTGGCAAGCTCCTTGCGCGAGATATTGCAGCATGGGATGCGCTGCGTCTCCTAGCAGCGTCATCCGGCCGCGCGTCCAGTTTGGTATCGGCAGGCGGTCAAGCATTGGCCAGCGGCGATTGCGCTTGATTTTCGCTACCGCGCTGCGAACCCGCGGACACATCTTGCCGAAGTGCTCTTCCAATTCCTCGACGGTGCCCCAATCCTCCGAATCGTGTTTGTAGCGATAGCTGCGGAATACCGCTACCTGGTTGAAAAGCGTTCCCTGATGGACCACGTATTGCACGAAATGGAGGTCCGGCCCAACCCAAATGACCATGGCGTCAAGTTCAGAGTCGGCAGGCGCTTCCTCGACGGGAATCGTTCCCCGATAGGCCACAAATTGCGAGCAAATGGGATCGCCATCGTCGTGGACGATCTTGCGCGTTTTCGACCACAAGCCATCGGCGCCCACCAGAGCGTCGGCCTCATAGACAAATCCATCCGCGCACAGCACGCGTGCGCCATCGCCCAGATCATCGATTCGCACGACCTCCTTATTGGTATCAAGCGTGATCCGCTTGCTTGTCTTGCAGGCCTCGAGTTCCGCCGTCAGCAGATCGGCGCGGTGCATCACAATGTAGGGATATCCAAAATGCCCGAGGAACTTCTGCCCTAAGTCGAGCGCCGTGATTTCGTGTCCGGAGACCGCATCCATCATTACCAACCGCTTTGGAAACGTCGCGTGCTTCTTAACCTCCTCGAAAATGCCCAGCCGCTCGAGCATACGCGTCGCATTCGGCGCAAGCTGGAGCCCGGCGCCAAACTCCGTGAATTCCTCCGATTTCTCAAGCACCCGGGCGGCGTGTCCCGCTTGCGAAACCGCGAGGGCTGTCGCCAGGCCGCCGATGCCTCCGCCAATGATAAGAAGAGGAATTCTGCCCAAGCTTTCCGCCTTTTTTTCAAATGGACGTGTCTAACCGAGCAGTTTACAACGAAGATGGCAGTTCTGAATTGCTTCCCGAAGAATCGGCCGGCCGAGGTTTGGGTTCTAAGACTTCACGAAATTACTTCTGGATCGAGTTCGGGTCGATAAGCCGTTGAGTTGCCGCGAAGCCGGCTGGTCAGCAAAATCGAGACTGCGGCGCAAAAAGAGGGAATCGCGCCAGCGAGAAAAATTTCCCGGGGATGCCAGCCGATCGAAAGCATCACGCCGCCCAGCACTGGCCCAACGATCGACCCCACGCGCCCAACCCCCAGCGCCCAGCCCACACCGGTGGACCGGATGGCCGTAGGATAAAAACCTGCAACCAGCGCGTTTAATCCCGCTTGCGCTCCCTGCACCGTAAAACCCAAGATGAAAGTCACCGTCAAAATGAGCGGCAAGGACGCGGCAAATGCGAGGGACCCAATCAGCAAGGTCGAGATTCCGAATTCAAACGCCAGCAGAATGAAAGCGCCAAGACCGTTCATTAACCGCCCTTCGAGCAAAGAACCTGCCATCCCGCCCAGGCTGAAAAGTAGGATTGCATTGATCCCCGCCGAAACCGGCAATGCCGCTTGCTGTAGGAGGGCGGGCACCCAGCTGACAACGAAATATATGATCAGAAGATTCATGAAATAAGGAACCCACAGCAAAAGCGTTCCCAGCGCGCGGCCCTCGGTAAAAAGATGCTTTACCGGAATTCCTTTACCAATCCTATCGGCCTGCGCCACAAACTGGACCGGGGTGTCAGAGAGCTCGGGCGAAATCCGCAATAGAATTTCTTTGATTCTGGCGGGTTCTGCTCCTCGAACGCTCAGAAATCGCACCGACTCAGGAAGTACTTTTATCAGCAGCAGCGCCATCAAAAAAGGAAGTATTCCGCCGACGTAAAGAACGGATTGCCATCCCCAGCGATGAAGCATTACGACCCCCACCAGTCCGCCAAGAAGCGCGCCCATGGGCATCCCGCAGAAAAGCATGCTGACCAGAACGGAGAGCAGCCTCTTTGGCGAGTACTCCGAGGTGAGGGAAACCACGTTGGGCATCGCGCCACCCAGGCCGAGCCCGGTCAGAAAGCGAAAAATCAGCAGCTCTTCGAAGGTGCTCGCCTGGGCGGTAAGAATGGTAAAGCCGCCGAACGTGAGTGTCGAAATAATGATCGGCCACTTCCGGCCCCAGCGATCTGCAATCGGCCCTGAAACCATGGCCGAAATCATCAAGCCGAACAAAGCGGCTCCGAAAATCGGCCCGAAGCTGCTTACCGGCACTTGCAGCGTCTTGGCCATGGAAGGCGCCAGGAATCCGAGGCTCTGCGCGTCAAAGCCATCGAGGACCAGCACGAATCCGCAAAGCACGATCGTCCAGATCTGCAAGCGGCTCAGCGGCCGCTGATCGAGAATTTCGCCAATCGTGAGTCCGATCGAGGTTTGCGGTTCCATCTGCCCTTCGAAATCAATTCGAGATCAACCGACTAGCGGCACGCTAGCACACCAGCGCCGCGGGGTTCAATCATTTGATCGCAGCCAATCTTGGACGCGTCGCGCCTTCGTCATGAACCCCTAATATTGACACCTCAAACAGGCTGTCAGTAACATTTTCCCCCGGAATTCCGATCAATTTGATATTCTCGGACATCCCAAACAGGGAGACAACTCATGAACAAGACCCTTTGGTGCACCCTCCTTCTGGCCACCCTTGTCTTTGCTGGGAGCAGCCCAAATGCGAAAGCTCAGGCCGCAGCTCCCGGTGCGTCGGCCGCGCCGGCCGGCGCGCCTCTGCAGGCTCAAGGGCGCAAGAAGCGCGTCGCGATTTTCGATTTTGACTACGCCACCGTGCAGAGCAGCACCTCCGCGCTTTTCGGCACCAATGTTGACGTCGGCAAGGGTATTTCGGACCTGCTCGTGAAATACCTGGTGCAGGACGGCACCTATTCGGTGATCGAGCGCAAGGCGATGGACAAGATCCTTGCGGAACAGAATTTCTCGAACAGTGATCGCGCGAACCCCAATTCCGCAGCGCAGATCGGTAAGCTGCTGGGAGTCGATGCCATCATTGTGGGAAGCATCACGCAATTCGGAAACGACACCAAGAACCAGAATATCGGCGGAGGCGGCGGGAACTGGGGAGGCTTCGGCGTGGGCGGCATCGGGCGCAAGAAGAGCAAGGCGATTGTCGCTGTTGACGCGCGGATCGTCAATATCGACACCGCCGAAATTTTAGGCGTTGCTTCGGGCAAGGGCGAATCGGAGCGCGATAGCACCTCGCTTCTCGGCGGCGGCGGCAACTGGCATGGATTTGGCGGGGGAAACGTCGATTTTGGCAGCAGCGACTTTCAGCAGACCATCCTTGGCGAAGCGGTAAACAAGGCCGTGCAGCAGATGAGCACCGAAGTGATCTCTGACAACAGCAAGTTCCAGACTCGTACGATTAACGTTGAAGGGCTGGTGGCTGCCGTCGACGGCGGACAGATCGTTCTGAACGTCGGCGGGAAGGCAGGCTTGAAGGTTGGCGATCAGCTCAACGTGGAACGCGTGACTCGGGAAATCAAAGATCCAGCAACGGGCCAGGTGATCCGCCGCATGACCTCGCCGGTGGGCATCATTCGCCTGACCGACGTGGATCCAGTTTCAGCGGTCGGTACGATAGTGTCCGGCTCGGACTTCAAAGTCGGCGACGCCGCAAAAACAATCACGCAGTAGTCGGCGCCTTCGATTCAAACTGATTGCCCTATCCGCTCAAAACGGACGGGGCATTTCTTTTCTGATCAGTCCATTGGCAGCCCGACATAATTCTCGGCCAGCGTCTGCGCGGCCGCCTTGGAGCTGGTCACGTAATCAAGCTCCGCGATCTGCCGGCGGCGGTCGAACGGATTATCGTCCTTGAAAATGTGCAGCATCGCTGTCATCCACCAGGAAAACCGCTGCACTTTCCAGACGCGGCGCAAACAGGTTTCCGAATATTGCTGCAGCAACTCGCGACGGCCGGATTTATAGAACTCGACAAGGGCCCGCGCCAGGACGCGAACATCTGCCACGGCAGTGTTCAGGCCCTTCGCGCCGGTCGGCGGAACGATATGCGCCGCGTCGCCCGCCAGAAACAGCCTTCCGTATTGCATCGGCTCGACCACGAAGCTATTCATCGGCGTAATACCTTTTTGAAAGATGGGACCTTCGGTAAGCGTCCAGCCTTTGCTTTCCAGCCGCGTGTGCAGCTCTTCCCAGATGCGTGCATCCGGCCAGTTTCTTACGTCGTCGTCGGGCTCGCATTGCAGATAGAGGCGGCTGATCTGTGGCGTTCGCATCGTAAGCAGCGCGAAACCGCGTTCGTGATGGGCGTAGATCAGCTCGTGCCAGGAAGGAGGAGCCTCGGCGAGAATGCCCAGCCAGCCGAAGGGATAATTTCTTACAAATTCGGACAGCACGCCCAGGGGAATCGAAGGGCGACTGACGCCGTGAAAGCCGTCACATCCGGCAAGGTAGTCGCAGGCAATTACGTGTTCTTGATCGTTTTGCCGGAAACGAATCTCCGCGGTTTTTCCCTGCGCGGCATCAAGTTCATGCAGAGACACATCGTCGACTTCAAACAGGATTTGGCCGCCGGCGCTCAAGCGGGCATTGAACAAGTCCTGCAACACCTGTTGCTGAGGATAAATCACCACTCCGCGGCCGCTGGCCAGTTCCTTGAAATCGATGCGGTGCGTTTCGCGGTGATAGCGTAGGTTCAGGCCATAGTGCACCAGCCCGAGGCGTTTCAGCCGTTCTCCCAGGCCTGTTTCGGTGAGCAGGTCAACGGTTCCCTGCTCTAGCAGCCCGGCCCGGACACGCTCTTCGCAGTACTGGCGGCTGCGCGCCTCAATCACTACCGATTCAACCCCCTGCAGATGTAAAAGGTGCGAAAGCACCAGGCCCGCGGGTCCCGCCCCAACGATCCCAACCTGCGTGCGTATTCGAGAAGTCGCCAAGTTCGAAAGGCCCCTCCCTAGGGCCAGCCCAATCAGGTGCAAGCCAACCGATAATTATCACTCCCCAAAGCGGAGAGAGTAAACGCAGAATGCACATTTCTTCAAGGATCGGAAGTTGGCACGGGCACCGGTTTTGCAGCATAATGTCGGGAAACGAAAACGAGGCCGTCGTCGCGATTTGAAGGAACGGGCCGCCTAGGCGCGCTGCGTAGCCAGCGCCGCTCCCAAGGAGTTGATGATGACACCCAACACGCCCAGCTCGACCAAGCTCCCCCAGTCAACCGCGAATCCGGTCATGTCGGAGAAACATTCCAGGATCATCCGGCCCTATCGTCATCCGGATCCCCACACGCAGCCGCCCTCGCACTACCCACCGTATCGCTCGACTCTGCTGCGCGCACCCGCCAAGCCGCTCATTTTGTTTCCGAATACGCTTTCCGAGGTCACCGGCCCGGTTTTCGGCCATGACGAGATCGCTGAAAACGATAGCGACCTAACTCGCCAGCATGCGGGCGAGCCAATCGGGCAGCGCATCACCGTGCAGGGCCGCGTGATTGATGACAACGGACGCCCGGTGCCGAACACCCTGGTCGAAGTCTGGCAGACCAATGCAGGCGGCCGGTACGTGCATCAAAGCGACCAACACCCTTGCGCGCTTGATCCCAATTTCACCGGTTGTGGCCGCACGCTGACCGACGCCGCCGGTAATTATCGCTTCGTGACAATCAAGCCCGGTGCCTATCCTTGGCGCAATCATCCCAACGCCTGGCGTCCCGCGCATATCCATTTTTCGCTGTTTGGCACGGCGTTCACGCAGCGGCTTGTCACGCAGATGTATTTTCCCGACGACCCGCTTTTCCCGTTTGACCCCATCTACAATTCGATCCCGGACGAGCGCGCCCGGCAACGTCTGATCTCCAAATTCGAGCTCGAATTAACCGAGCCCGAGTGGTCGCTTGGTTTCCGCTGGGACATCGTGCTCCGCGGCCAGGAAGGAACTCCCTTTGAGGAATGACTTGGATCTGATCCCCACGGGTTCGCAAACCGTCGGCCCGTTTTTCCATCTCGGCTGCACCGATCCTTTTTCTGTGCCCGTCATTGCGCGCCCGCTCGTCAAAGGGGAGCACGTCAAGTTGATTTGTACGTTGTACGATGGCGAAGGTACGTTGCTTCCCGACGCGATGATCGAGATCTGGCAAGCGAATGCGGAGGGCAGGTACAATCATCCCGAAGACGCGCACGATCCGGAGGTGGACTCGGATTTTCGCGGATTCGGCCGCTTGGCCAGCAACAAGAGCGGTATCTGCGAGTTCGATACGATCAAGCCAGGCCGTGTTCCGAGCTGGACCGATGTTCCGCAGGCGCCCCATTTCGTGATTTCGGTGTTCGCGCGCGGCGTCCTCAAACGGCTCGCAACGAGGGCCTATTTTGCCGGTGACCCTGCAAACGCTGAAGATCCCGTGCTGGCGCTGGTCCCAACGGACCGGCGCGACACCTTGATGGCTCATCCCGATCCCTCAGAGCCGGACACGTGGCGATTTGATATTCATCTATCGGGCGAAAAAGAAACCGTCTTTTTCGATGTTTGATGCGACGTAATATTTTGGGGAACCACGCCGTCGTTCCAGCCTGACTCGATCGAATCCTATGCCCGTCATTACCGTTGACAACACGCGTCTCAGCTATCAGATCGAAGGGAACCAGAACAATCCCGTCCTGATACTTTCCAATTCTTTGGGAACAGATGTCGGCATGTGGTCCCCGCAAGTGCCGGAATTCTTGTCGCGTTTTAGAGTTCTGCGTTACGACACGCGGGGCCTTGGCGCTTCTGACGCCCCTGCGGGCGATTACACGATGGAACAGCTAGGGCGCGACGTTCTGGCCCTCGCCGACGCTCTGCAAATTCCCAAGTTTGCTTTTGGGGGTCTGTCGCTCGGGGGGATGATTGGCCAATGGCTGGGCGCTAACGCTTCGGATCGACTTACCGCCCTGGTCCTGGCCAACACGTCGGCAAACGCCGCGCCCAAGTCGAATTGGGATGATCGCCGCCGTGCGGTGCTCGAGCATGGCATGTCCGCTATCGTCGACATGGCGATGGGACGTTTTTTTTCTGCCGAAACGCTCGCCAACAACGATCCGCTGGTCAACGCAATTCGTACCACATTTCTTGCCACCGATCCCGTCGGGTATGCCGGCTGTTGCTCCGCCATCCGCGACATGGATCACCGGCCTCTGCTGCCCAGAATCGCTGTGCCAACCTTGGTGGTCGCCGGAGATCGCGACGTTTCCACCCCTTGGGCGGGACACGGCGAGATTCTTGCTCGCGAAATACCCGGCGCAAAATCGGTTCATCTTCCCGCGGCTCATCTATCGAATATCGAACAGCCCCAGGGGTTCAATGCGGCGGTCTTAAATTTTTTGCTCGAACCTAAATAGCAGCACTCACCTTGTCACCGGGAAAGTAGTCGAATTCGCCTACGCAGATGCGCTCTTGGCTTCCGGCGCGTCCAGCAGCAGCGAGCGAAGCTCCTTGCGAAGTTCGTAGGGGTCCTCATGCCCGTGCGCCACGATGCCGTGGATCACGGCCAGATCGAGCACTTCTTCCTCGGCGCCAAAAATTGCCAGCGAGCAGTTCTGACCGTTTGCAATCTCCCTGCAGTCGATGTATTTACGCGACATGACTCAATGCCTCCGGTGGAAGGCTACCCCCGCAAGTCGCTTTTGTAAACCGCGGCAGGCTGCTCGAGCTTGCCAAGACATGATCAGAGATGAATCGAGCCTCGACGCGAAATAACTTCCTGCGTCACGCCTCGCGTGCGCGGACCGAAATTCCGATGGAGATCACCGCCAGCCCAGAAACCGCAATCAGCGCCTCTCAATCCCGGAAAATGAGCGCAGCCCGTCGAGAAAAGCCCGCTACACGCGAGGCCCGCTCCAATGTAGGCCACCGGCCGCCAGATGTATCGGGTAGCAGGTAGCCGATCCAGGCGCGCGCGCTGAGCACAGGGCCTGCTGGCCGCTGGGGGTTTGCTCGATGCTCATTTTGTTCTTGGCCCCCCGCGAACGCCGCGATTGAGAAACGCTGTCACTTGCTTAAATCGCTGCAGAGTGCGGTTAGGGACCGTTCTACTGCTGGCAAACCTGGATGATCGTAGCCTTCGCTTTCGAGGGATGATACGCTGCGTTTGTCACGGGCGTAAGGGCATATGCGTACCTGTGTAGATGATCGAGGCCGCTGTCGGCTCGCCCAGTTCTCTCGGGAATCGCTATGAGCGGTATATCCAGGCGCGTCTTCGGCAGAACGCTCGCCTCTGCGTTCGCATGGTCGGCGGCTGCAAACGCAGGGAGCCTTCTGGATCGCCAGATCGCTGTGGTTTTACTACTCTCAGGCGTAATCACCGACGGCGGCTGGAGCCAGTTGGCATACAACGGACTGCAAGAACTCACCGCGCGGCGAGGCTTCAAGACCGCCTACGCCGAAAACGTCAGCCTCGCTCAGATGGATCAGGTCGCGCGAGGCTACTCGGACGATGGTTTCGATCTGGTGATTGGCCACGGCGTGGAATTCAGCAGCACGCTACTGGAGGTGGCGCCTGATTATCCGAGCCAGCACTATTTCGTCACCACCTTCCTGCCGCAACCTGAGGTGCCCGGTAACATCCTGTACGTCAACATGGGCTACTTTGGCGCCGCCTACGGCGCCGGCGTGCTGGCCGCGCTCATCTCCGCTAAGAAGCAGGCCGTGGGCTTCATTGGCGGCGACGACGATCCCAATCAGCAGCGGATGAAAAAGGCTTTCATCGCGGGCGCGCAGCACACCGTTCCGGGTATTCGCGCCCTCGGGATCATCACCGGAGACTACGACAACGCCGCCAAGGGCAGAGAGGCTGCTTCGATTCTGATCGGGAATGGCGCGGACGTCATCTGGCACTCGGCCGATGTCACCGGCCTTGGCGCGATCCAAGGCGCAGTCGCGGGACGGGTGAAGATACTTGGCTGCTACTCCGATCAGACGGATCTGGCCCCCAACAATATGGCAACGAGCTTCGAGATGAACCTCGGAGGAATGGTGCAGACCATCGCTCAGAACGTCGCCTCGCGCACCTTCTTCGGGGGCACCGAGTGGCGTCCTCCGGTGAATCAAATGTGGCTGCTGAAAAACGGCGCGAACGGCGATCATAATCCTCACCTGGTATCCGCCGAACAATGGAGCACGTTTGAGAAAGTATGGAATGACATCGCCTCGCACAAAATCGATGTCGAAGCCCTGGTGAGATAATCTTGATGGCGCGCTTCTAGAACGCTTGCCGCGGTCTCTGTCGTTCAAATCTTGCTTCGGTTTACCGCACTTCTTCAAGGAGCAGGTGGTGAGACATACCCTGGAAATGAGGCATATCGTGAAGCGCTTTCCGGGTGTGCTCGCAAATGATGGCGTCAACCTGACGATTCAGGCGGGCGAGATTCACGCATTGCTCGGCGAAAACGGCGCCGGGAAAAGCACCTTGATGCAGGTCCTCTACGGTTTCCACTCGATGGACTCTGGCGAGATCCTCGTCGACGGCCACCGCGTGCACCTGAGTAGCTCGAAGGACGCTATTGGACTCGGCATTGGCATGGTGCATCAGGAATTCATGCTGGTGCGCCAGTTCTCGGTCGTCGAGAATGTCATTCTCGGTTTGCAAGAAGGGTCGGGACCATTGCTCGATTTACAGCGCGCGTCACGTCGACTGCGCGACCTGAGCAATCGCCACGGCCTGGCCCTTGATCCATCCGCCAAAGTGGGATCGCTGCCCGTAGGCGTGCAGCAACGCGTCGAGATCGTGAAACTGCTCTATCGCAACGCGCGCCTGCTGATTCTCGACGAGCCGACTGCCGTCTTAGCGCCACCGGAAAAGGACCAGCTATTTGCGGTGCTCCGCAAGCTGCGGAGCGATGGCCGCTCCGTGGTGATCGTCACCCACAAGCTCGGCGAGATTATGGAGCTTGCTGACCGAGTCACGGTCATGCGCGATGGCAAAGTGGTGGCGGTGCGAACCATTGGTTCCACCTCGAAGCAGGAGCTCACCCAACTGATGGTCGGCCGCGAGGTCAATCTGCGTGCCGATAAATCCATCCAGAAAGCCGGCAAAACGATCCTGCAAATCAAGGATTTGCGGGTGGCAGACCAAGCCGGGCGCGAGCGGGTTTGCGGTCTCAGTTTGGAGGTTCGCGCCGGCGAGATTCTGGGCCTTGCGGGCGTCGATGGCAATGGCCAGTCGGAATTGGCTGAAGCGCTCATGCATCTGCGCGAAATCAACAGCGGTCAAGTGTTTCTGAATGACGCCGAAGTAACCCGTCTTAGCGTAGCGGAGCATCGCTTGAGGGGCATTTCTTACGTTCCAGCCGATCGCCGCCACGTGGGTTCGGTGACCGAGATGACGGTTGCAGACAATGCGATTCTTGGCCTGCAAAGAAAGTATAGCCGCCGCATGTTTCGCAGCGTTCGCGGAGCTCGGGAATCCGCGCAGGCGCTCGTAGCTCGATTCGGGATTCGCAGCTCGGGGATCGATGTTGCCGCGGGCAAACTCTCCGGCGGCAATCTCCAAAAACTGATTCTGGGCCGCGAAATCATGCGCGGCTCGGCCGCCTTGGTCATCGAACATCCGACGCGAGGCCTGGATGTTGGCGCTGTCCAGGCGGTGTGGCAAGAGCTGCTGCTTGCCCGGCAGGAAGGCAAAGCAATTCTGTTGATCTCCGCGGAATTGGACGAACTATTGAACCTCGCCGACAGAATTGCGGTGATGTTCGAGGGCCGCGTCATGGGCATTGTCGACGCGGCGAAAACCTCGGTGGAAGAAATCGGGTTGCTGATGGCGGGTATCCAGGCTAGAGGAGCATTGACGAACACGGCAGCAACGAAGGAGACCCGGCATGGCGAAAGTGTTTGAACGCCGGCTGACTCCAGCCGACTCTCCTGTTGCCATACTCGCCACCACCGCTGCCGCCTTTCTCGCGGCAATGCTCGTTACCTCATTTCTGTTTCTCTCCTATGGCGCTAGTCCGTGGCAGGCGTACTTCGCGCTTTTTCACGAGCCCTTTGCAACGCTGCGCGGATTTGGCTATTCGCTGGTGCGAGCTTCGCCTTTAAGCCTGATTGCCCTGGGCACGATCGTGAGTTGGCGTTCCGGCTTCAGCTACCTCGGCTTTGAAGGCTGCTTCGTGATCGGAGCCGCAGCGACCGGCTGGCTCGCTTTGTTGACCGCTCCGGGCGCGCGTATCGGACCAATTCCCTTCCTCATTTTCTTGCTGCTCGCGCTCTCATTCGGTTTCGTCGCAGGCGGAGTGTGGGCTGGGCTGGTGGGGTTCATCCGCGCTCGATGGGGTGGGAATGAAGTTCTGATTTCTCTGATGTCGAATTACGTGGCGATTTTTATTTTGCAGTATTTGGTGTCCGGCCCATTGAGGGCTCCCGGAAGCCTTCCGGAAACACGCCTGCTCCCGCCGACGACATGGCTGCCATTTATATTGCCCGGAACACGAGCGCATGCGGGAATTCTAATCGCGATCGTAGCGGCTGGCCTGGCATGGATGCTGCTGCAGAAAATGCCGCTGGGATACGAATTGGTCGTGACCGGCTTTAACCCCGCGGCGGCGCGTTATGCCGGTATTGATGTGCCGCGCCGATTGATGCTGGCCGCATTTTTTGCTGGAGGATTGGGCGCTCTTGCAGGAATGGTTGAGGTGCTCGGTTCACAGCACCGGCTTATGGACGGCATCAGCGGCGGCGTAGGCTTTGTCGGGATCATCGTGGCGCTTCTCGCCCGATTAAATCCGCTGGCCGTCATTCCCACTGCGCTCCTGTACGGAGGCATGTCGGTTGGCGCGGACGCGATGCAACGGCGCGTCAGCATTCCTTCTTCGATCACGTTCATCCTGGAAAGCCTCACGGTGCTTCTGGTGCTGGCATTCGATGCGCTGCGTTATTACCGATTGGACCCTGGGGCTCTGTGGCGGCGCATGCCGAAAGCAGTCCCGGAGCGGGTGTCCAAATGAACTCTACTGAGCTGCTGGGCTCAGCCTTCTTGGTGACATGGCTCTCTGCCAGCTTCCGGCTCGCGGGGCCGGTGCTACTGGCGGCTCTCGGTGAGACCTTCGCCGAGCAAAGCGGGGTGTTGAATGTCGCCATCGAGGGGACCATGCTTTGGGGAGCCCTCGGGAGCTTCCTCGCATCCTACTACATGGGAATGATTTGGATCAGCCTGCTCGTCGCCATCCTGGTCGGGATAATCGCAAATATTCTACTGGCGTGGATGTACGTCACGGTGCGGGCAAGCCAGGTGGTAGCCGGCCTGGTGTTCAACGTCCTGGCACTCGGAGTTGCCAGCACGGTCTACCGGCGAGCGATGGGACGGTCGGCGGTGCCCGAAAACATTGCTATGTTTCACCCCCTACACATACCCTTCCTCAGCAATCTCCGCCTGCTCGGCCCTGCGCTCTTCGGCCAAACGATTCTTTTTTATTTGACGCTCGCGCTGGCCTTCGTCGCCCATTTCGTCATGTTTCGCACCAATTTCGGCCTCGCCCTGCGCGCTGCCGGTGAAAATCCCGCGGCCGCCGACTCCGCCGGCGTTTCGGTTCCTCGCATGCGTTATGCGGGAACCTTGATTTCGGGGGCAGCGGCCGGAATGGCGGGAGGCTATTTGGTGCTTGCGCAGGTGGGATTTTTCCGCGAATCCATCGTTTCAGGGCAGGGATTCATCGCCTTGGGGATCGTAATCTTCGGCCGCTGGAATCCGCTCAAGGCTGCTGTGGCCGCGTTGGTCTTCGGTGCCTGCGATGCGCTCCAGTTGTCGCTTCAGCTTTTTGGAACGAGCGTCCCGCCGCAACTCTTGCTGGCGCTGCCCTACGTTGTAACCATCCTCGCGATCTCCGGCGTGTTCGGCGGCAAAGCGATTCAGCCCGCCGCGTTGATGTCGCCCTACATCAAAGATTAGCGGACCTGGGTACTGCTCCCGCGATCAAATCGTCATCGAGCGCCAGGCTCGCTTCTTGAAACGGTCAGAGCCCGCGCGGCGCGCCAAATCATCGGCGCTAATCTGGGCTTGGCGCCTCACCCCCGCTTCGTTCACGCCGCTCACTAGGCCATCACGCATCACGAAGCGGCCATCAATCATCACGGTGGCAACTTCATGCCCCAGCGCGGAATACACAATCGCGGAAACAGGATGATGGATCGGCGTCATGAAGGCATTGTTATAGTCGAGTACAATCAGGTCGGCCTTTTTCCCAACTTCGATTGATCCGATCTCCGCTTCCAGACCCACCGCTCGAGCGCCATCGATGGTCGCCATCTCCAAAACCTTTTCCGCGGTGATGACCGTGGCATCCTGATGAAAACCTTTTTGCATGAGCGCCGCGAACTTCATCGCCTGAAACAGACTGTGATTGTTGCTGCTCGCCGGCCCATCGGAAGCAAGGCCGACCGTGACGCCGGCCAGCAGCATTTCAGGAATCGGCGGACACCCTGACGCCAGGTACATATTGCTACACGGGTTGTGCGCCACTTTCGTGTTGTGATGCAGAAGAATTCGAATGTCGTGGGACTTGCAATGCACGCAGTGCGCCGCGAGAACGTCCGGACCAAGAAAGCCAATCTCGCTTAGAAATTCGGTGTCCGTCTGTCCGTAGCGCGACGCAGCCGTTTGCAGTTCGAAGGTAGTCTCAGCCACATGGGTTGTGATCAAGGCGTGCTGTTCATCGGCCAGCCGCCGGGTCAGCCGATAGCCTTTTTCGTCCACCGCCCAGATCATGTTGGGAGCAACGCCCACCCGGACTCTTGCGCCTGGCTTGTTATAGCGCTGCATCTGTTCGCGGGCGTCTCCGATCGCATGTTCGGGGTCCTCGATAAGCTCGCGCGGCACACCGTACTCTTCGCCGAGGGATGCGAAACCACGGCAGACAAAACCTCGCATCCCGGTTTGTTCAAACGCCTCCACAACCGACCTGATCATCCCGGGACGCGTGTGGACGTACATGAAGTCGACAAGCGTCGTGACCCCGGAACGAATCGACTCAACGCAGCCATGCAGCGCGGCCACGTGCGCGTCTTCCGGAGTCAAATAGACAGCGCTCGGACCGGTCATGCAGGTAAACCACTTCTTCAACACCATATCGTCGCCTAGTCCCTTCAGCAGCGTCTGGAACAGATGCGTATGGGTGTTGACCATTCCGGGCAGGACGATGCGCCCCGCGCAATCCAGAACTTCTGCTGTCGGGAAACGCCGTTGGAGGTCGCCGCGCGTCCCCACTGCCACGATGCGGTCCTTCTCGACGCACACGCTCGCATCTTCCAAAACCTCGCGCCGCCCGTTCATGGTGATCAGCCAGGCATCCGCAAAAATGAAGCTCATCGTGAATTCCCCCGTAATCAGAAAATGGAGTCGCTAGATGTGGCAACCCAGGTTGAGGTCGTCATGGTCGCAGCGGAAATGGAGCCGGTCGCAGCTCGTCATGATCCGCAGAAGGCCGCACCGGAAACGCGCCGGGCATAGGAAAACCAAGCGCAGGAACGCTAGCTCTTGGTCTTGGTTCTGCGCTTAGATGTTCCGGAGCCGCACAGCGCCGCATCCAAGGATATCGATCCAGCTCCAAAAGTCGCGAGCGCAAAAGCCCCAACCGCCAGAGCCAGCGTGAGCTCATACCGCCCGACCGCCAACGGACGCACAAAAAAATGGTCCCCTTTCGATATGGCGATCGCCATTTCTCCGGCCAGCAGCAGTCCGAGGAACTGCGTACAGAGCCCGGCGAGCAGGGCTGCGCCTCCTCCCAGCTCGAGGACGCCCGCTATATATGCAAAATAGGCCGGGAGCCCGTTGTCGTGCACCATTTCGTACATCGCTTGACGAGTGCGCCCGAACAATTTCGGATAGCCGTTGTAGATGAAGATCACTCCCAGCGCCAGGCGCAACAACAGCAGCGCCAGCGGCCTCAGCTTTTCCATACCGTGCACCGGAAGCCTCCTCGGACCTCACAAGAGCTGACAAATGTAGCATGGGAGCCTCACGCTCACGAAAACGCCGTGGTGAGCCACAACCAGCCCATTGGCAGCCCGTTGGCAGCCCGTTTATGTTTCAGGGTCGCCGCATGTGGGCGCGAAACGGAGGATGGTTGAGAAGCTGGGAGCCAATAAGAATTAGCGACGCGAGGAACGCAAGGTACGGGAACTCAAAACGCACATGTAGTTGGCTCGTTCATACGACTCCGGCTCCGGCACATCCGGTTGGCCGATGCTTCCGCACATTTGGAGGATGGACTCGTTATCAATCAGTGGCGGTTCGCAGTTCTCTGCTGCTATCCCCCAGACCTGCTCTTTGTAAAATTCGCGCTGATTGCTCATCTATCGAAGATACGGCTTGTTGGAAACAGGCGACGGCTCGTTGTCTAACCTGGAACCCGGTGGAGCTAGGCCTTTCGAACCGCTTCCTCAATCGTGGTACCAAAGTCCTTTAGCATCACCATCGCCGCATTTCGGCCCGGCGCACCGGTGACCGAGCCTCCTGGGTAGGTCGTGTCTCCGGTTTGGTATAACCCGGGAATCGGCATGCGATACTGCGCCCAACCGGGCACCGGCCGCATCGCGCCCGACTGCGAGGGATCAGACGAACCGCCATGGATGCTCCCGTGCCAAAAACTTAAATTCCTTCGTTCGAGATCGAGTGGGCTTTCGACATAGCGTCCCAGGATTTTATCGTCAGTGAGATTGGGCGCGAACCGGCGCAAGTAATTCAGCTGCGCAGCGGAGACTTCGTCCTTGATCGCATCCCAATGTTCCGGACCCTCTTGAAGAGCATAGGGATGAAAGCCGAGCACCTTCAGCGTGTGCATGCCAGCCGGGGCCCGCGTGGGATCTGCAACCGTGCTGCAAAAGATCGAAAGCGGCGGTTCGTCGATATCCGGCAGGCCCCGATCGTCATCGTATGCAAAGCGCAGCAATCGATCTGATGAAGCGAGAATCGCCGACTCCGCGGGCGAAATCGTCCCTTCCTTCACCGGGTACTTCGGCGGCTCTTTGATCGCATAGTGTGTTACTACTTCGGAGATCTCACCTTCCCAGGTGTCGACGCCATAAACAAAATCCGCCCCCCACAACTCACGCGGAGCCATGTTGACCAGATGCTTGATGTGCATCGTCGAGAGCACCGCCTTGTCCGCGTGATAACGGCTGCTGTCCGCACATTCCACGCCGGTGCATCTGCCGCCTTCAATGACCAGCTGCTGAACGGTCTTGTTGGCAACAATCACGCCATTATGAGCGGTGATGAAACGCGCGAGAGCCTGTGTCAGTTGCCCCGACCCTCCTTTCGGGATGCGCCGGCTGGTGCGGATGGAGGAGTATGCGCTGCGCGCGGTCATGGGAAATTGCGCCGGTTCCATGCTCCAGGGGCTGCCGAGCAAAAAGGCACGGCAGTGATCGTTTTCAAAATTGTCGCGAACAACCTGCCAGGCGGAGAGCGCAAGCCGGCGCTGCCACACTTTGCCTTGCGGATGCTCCGCCAGTCGCTCGGCAAGAGACCTTCCGAAGCCAATGGGCGTGAATGTCACATCATCGAAAATGGACTTTACCGATTGATACTCGGCCATCATTCGCCGATACGCAGCGGCATCCTTGTTGGAAAATTTTGCGAATTCGGAGCAGGTGCGATCCACGTCCTGCCATTGCGTGATGTAGCTGCCGTCGGCAAATGGCATGTGCATAATCGGATCGGGGTCGATGTATTCCAGTCCGTAGTCGCGTAATCTCAGCTCATCATTCCGAAGCAGCGGATTGGCTTGAATAGCGCTATGGGCCGTCGAGCAGGTATCGTGCATGAATCCGGGCACGGTCACCTGTTCGGTCATCACTCCGCCGCCGACGGAGGGTCGTGCTTCCAAAACCAGACATCGAAAGCCCGCTTTTGCCAGGTAGGCAGCCGCGATGAGGCTGTTGTGCCCAGCGCCCGCCACGACAATATCGAAGCGCTCAGCACTCCTACCGGATGGACCGACCTGGTCGGCTGCGCTCGGCAACGGAGCGAACGCGAAAGGAGCCAGGGCAGCGCCTTTCACAAATCCCCGCCTGGTAATCGTTGTCATTGAGCCCTCTTGCTTGGCACCAACAATATCCGCCTGGCCACGAATTATCTATCTCTGATCCACAAGGCCAGAACAAAACCGGATCGACACTTTTCTGAAGTCAGACTTGGCCTATACCCCCCATTGGGGAGCAGCAGCGAAGGCCAGTCTCCTCCTGCAGGCGGCTTCGAAGGGCCTTCTGTTCATCGACGACCCCGCTGTGCAAACCAGTCGTCTGTCGCCGACTCGTTTGCTCATGGCGCACTCAGAAGATCAACTTAAGACCCAGTTGCACGGAGCGAGCGCCGCCCGAGCCAAGCACCGGATTTGGCGACTCCTGGTCAGGAGTTACGCATCCGCAGCCAAACTGGCCGGCAAAACCAGCTGACGGGTCGTTCAAGCCGGCTCCCGCAGGTCCATTGGGGTTGGTGAACTCGGGATGATTGAGAATGTTGAAGAACTCAGCCCGGAACTGTGCGCTGAGCCGTTCCCGGTATTTCCAGTTCTTGGTCACCGACAGGTCCCAGTTGTGGAAACCAGAATCCCGCAAAAAATTGCGGCCCGAATTGCCGATTGATCCGATTGCCGGAGGCGTGAGTGCCGAGTTGCCCTTGAAGTAGCAGCCCATATCCATCAGCGTGTTCATTTCCCCGGTGGTCTTGGCAGCATTTGCGCAAACAGTAGGAACGGCCGTGATTACATTTGCCCCGGACCCCGGCCCGCCTTCCGGGCAACCCGCCAGCGCCGCCGGGCCTTCGCCGCTCCAGCAAGAAATCGGCCTGGGGCTAGACTGGAAGTCTTGGTGATTGCCTGTGAAATTCCAGAACTGGCCAAAGCTGTTCAACTCGTCGATCTGGTCGGTTCCGGGGAAGTCATCGGCAAAATCTTCGGGCGTCCAGGGTGCGCCGGTTTGAATACTCACGATCGTGTTGAGCGCCCAGCCTTCGAGCAGTTGCGCCGGTGACTTCGCCGCGGGAAGGTTATAGGTCGCTGAAAAGCTGAACACGTGGGTGCGGTCAAAATCACTGTTCCCATACATCAGCTTGGGAGCGGCGCTGGTCACCGGAAGCGGATTGGCATTGAACGTACTCGAAGCATTGTCGAGGGCGTGGGAATACGTGTACCCCGCGACGAAGGACAATCCGTGCGACACCCTATGGGTCAGCGTCATCTGCAGCCCGTTGTAGTTTGAAACATCCAGATTCCTCAACTGATCGATCTGACCGAGATAGGTGAATTTGTTATTCAGCGTAAACGGCCGATTGGCCTGCGCTTGCGACGGACTTGCGTCGCCCGGATCGCAGGCGAACGAGGCCGGGTTCGCTTGGTTTACAAGGTTAGCGTTGCAATAAGCTACTTCTCCTGCGGGATACGCAGAACCTGCGGCCGGTTGATTAATATCCACAAAGCCCGGCAGCTTTGTGCCGTGCGTTCCGACATAAGCTAGTTCGAGCGAGAGATTGTTGGTGATCGCTCGCTGGATGTTGAGCGTCCAGGTGCTGATGTACGGACTTCTCAAATTTGGATCCACCGCCTCGGTGTTGCACGGGAAGGGATCACTACCGAGACCGTCGCCGCACTGAGGCGCCGTAGGAAAGATGGTGCCGCAAACCGTGCTGCCGGTCACGCAAGCGCCGGTCTGCGCTTGCCACCTGGGGGTAAGCACCGTCCCGGGGACCTGCGACGTCAGAACATTGATATTGCCCACGCCGGCCTGGGTACCACCCTGGGTAATGATCGTCGCGCCGGTTGGAACTTGGTTCAGCCCTAACTGGTTGGCCACCGCGATGAACACATTGAACGGAAGCTGCGAATACATGATGTTTCCGCCCGCCCGCAACACGGTTTTACCGTTGCCTTGAAGGTCCCACGCCAAACCAATGCGCGGTGAGAAATTGTTGTGATCCCCGTTGAACGCCGAGGATTCACCATGCCCGACCTGCACGAGCCCTACGCTCGGAAGAAAATTACCAAGCTGGTTCTGCGAATCGACTAACACGGTCGTCAGCTCGTAGCGCAATCCGAGGTTCACGGTTAATCTCGGGCTGATTCTCCAATCGTCCTGAGCGAAGGCCGCATATTGATAGTCGTGCAAGTGGCGAGCGGGATTGCCAAGCAAGATGGCAGACAAAGGAGCCGAATTTTTGACGATCCCTTCAAGGAATTGGTCCAGGTTCTTGAAACGGATACTGCCTTTCCCATTCTGCGTGATGAACGGATTGGCGCGGTTGTAAATGATCTCGCCGCCGAACTTAAAGGCGTGGTTGCCATGCAAGAGCGAGAGATGCTCGGAAATCTGCAGGCTGTCGTCAGGCCCGGTAATCTTTGGCCAATTGCCGCCCAGGCGGAAATTGCTAAGAGAGAAAGGATTGATTCGAAGAAGTGGGAAACCGAAGAATCGGGGATCGGTAACGCCGGTGTTGATGCCGTAGGCCAAAGGATTCACGTTGGAATCCACGGAAAGGAACGATTGTGCGAAACGGTCGTAGCCGACACGGAACTCATTCACCAGGTTCGATGTGGGAGTCCAAGTCCAACTCCCGGAAGCCAGTTGCGTGCGCCCGTGAAGATTCGACAACCAAGGTTCGCCCGGTTCAGTCGCAGCATCATCCCAGATACCGCCGCCGTGGCCGTTAAAATACATTCCACTTAGAGAATTGTTGGCATTGATATGGTAATCGATTTTCCCAACGCCGTTATCCTGCTGGTTGCTGCTCACTAACCCCAGGATGACCCCGCTTGGATTCGAGTTCGCAGGAAACAGGGACTCACTGTTGCCTGGGGTAAAGTTCGTGGGCAGAATGACAGGTTTCGGGATGCACTCCGGCGATATGCGCGCTCAAAGGACTGATATTCGCCGCGCCCACGGCGTTGCAGGCATCGACGAGGCTGACTCCCGGCCCACCGCCAGCAACGGTTACCGGAGCCGTGGTTGTGTAGGTGCTTCCCACCGAATACCGCTGTCCCTCGTAGTTCCCAAAGTAGAAAAGCTTGTCCTTCTCCGCTGGGCAAGCGGACCCTTTGATCAAATACCTCGGCTCGAAACGGCGCCTGGTGCCCATCCTGGGCGAGCTGCTGACGCGGGGCGGGTCGGCCACGGCCCTCGATCTCTTCGCCGGCACCCAGCACATCGCCCAGGACTGGAAGCAGCACGGCGCGCACGTGACCGCTGTCGACTCGGCCCGCTACTCGGCCGTGTTGGCCGAGTGCTACGTCGCCACGGACGCCCCAAACCGTCGATCGACGGAAGCGCTGGGCGAGGTCCTTTGGCCCACTACCACGCCCTGCCCGGCACCGACGGCTACGTCACCGACACGTTCAGCCGCCAGGCCCGCTACTTCCAGGTGGCCAACGCCCGGCGTATCGACGCCATCCGGGACGCCATCGAGGCGGACTGGGCCGGGCTCGATTGGCGGCCCGTTGCTGTTGACGTCGCTCCTGCCAGGCGGCCGACCGGGTCGACTCGACCACCGGGCTGCAGATGGCATACCTCAAGCAGTCGTAGCCGCGCTCGTACCAGCCCCTCCAGCTGCGCATCCCCGACCTGCTCGCCGGAGCCGGCCGGGC
>CAVQZU010000039.1:0-17543 GCA_963718485.1 uncultured Acidobacteriota bacterium | reverse complement strand
GTTTGTTCTGGCGAACTCGTTCGGTTCGTATTGCTATTCCCGATGTTTTTGGCTGGCATGCAATTACCTTCTGGCAGGCTTTAGGCCTTCTGCTGCTAAGCAAGATTTTGTTCGGCGGTTTTCATGGCCGACCTGGCTGGCGCGGACGCTGGAAACACCGCCTGAGCGGCTGGAAGCAAATGACACCTGAGGAGCGCGAGATTTTGCCGCCAGATCATTTTGACCCGTTGTCCCGGCGCCAGATTGCCGGCGGAATAACATGACGTCTGAAGTTTCTTACGTGGAAGAGGCGCTCGCTGAAGCAGTAGAGCGCAGCGCCACGCAATACATAGCTCTAGGCGAAGCCATTCCTGCTGCGCTGCCGGTGCGAACTTTTAGTGCAGCCTGGGCCAGGGGCAGAGCCGCTCGATCAGGCATTGCGCTGTTCAGGTTTCAACCAAACGCAAGTCACGCACGTTTCCTGGCTAGGCGCGCCTATATGAAAGCGCTGCGGACACCATTGCCGCGCTTGCCTTCATGGGCGGCCTGCCGCCGGGCAGCGGTTTGGTTTTCGACTACGCCGCCATCGGCGCCCTCGCCAGCCGCGCAGCCAGTGGTCTGTTCATTCAGCCCGGCGCGCTGAAAATCCTGCTGCAGGCCGCGGGGGTTCCGCTTCTATCGAAGAGCTTTCCAACCAGGGCGGGTCCGCTCATCTGGTAGCGGCCCGCGTATAAAATGCGCCGGCCATGGCATGATGAACCATGGCCGACTTGCCGCGCGAACTCCGCCTCATAGACGCTGTCGCGGTGGTAGCAGGCACCATCGTCGGACCGGGATCTTCCTGGTGCCGAATCTGGTGGCGCACAATCTCGATTCGCGGCCGCTCATTCTGGGCGTCTGGATTTTCACCGGTATCCTCTCTTTTTTCGGCGCCCTCGCGTATGCCGAGCTGGGCGCGATGTATCCCTCCACTGGTGGCCAATATGTGTACCTGCGTGAAATCTACGGGCGCTTCTGGGCCTTCCTCTGCGGCTGGGCCTACTTCTTCGTAGTGACTTCGGCGGCAGTGGCATGGCTCGCCATCGCGTTCTCCGCATACCTTGCCTACTTTCTTCCACTCACGCCATGGCAGGCAAAAGGCGTCGCCGTTGCGCTAATTGCGATGGTGACCGGCATCAATTACCGCGGCATCGCAGCTGGCGTTTCAAAATCTTTTTACGGTCATCAAATTCGCGGGCCTGCTGGTATTAATCGCGGCAGCCTGGGATCGGGGTCTGGTACTCGTCGATGTGGCCAGTAGCAGGATCATCTCGGCCGAGCAGACTCTGATCGCGTTCTGCAAACCATACTTTCCCGTCGAGTGAAACGGCCATCCCGTAGCCCGTCGCGCCCTTTCCGGTCTTTTGGTAGTACGGAATCGGGTATGCTACAAAATTTCCGTTCTTGGGATTCAGCCCCAGCACAGCTTGCCCAGTCGCGCCCCAGATCCTTCCATCTTTGGTGTAAACCATAAAGTTCGAGCCGACCGGACCGGTAATCGAATCCGGGAGCGGGTAGCTGGTGAATTTGCCGGTGCGAGTGTCCAAACTGAGCCAGCGCCGGTTGGCGCCGTCCTGAACCCATACTATGGTTGCGGCATCGTTTCTCTGAATCGCCCCGCCTAAACGGGAAGGGTGAGCGGCGGGGGGTGGAGTAAACACGGTGACCTCGTAGGTTCTCGGATCGAGCTTCACTACGCAGCAGCCGAGCCGATCCGCCATCCAGGCATTTCCGCTGTAGTCAACCGTCAAATCATGAGGATCGCGGTTCGGGTCTTCGGGGAGTTTCATGTCCATCGCAAAATACCTGGCCTCGAGACCTTCGCCAGTGTTCGCGGCAGCCTGTCGTTAACAGGCTTCAGCTCATTCGCGGACCCTGGCAGACCCGAGTAATGCGTCGCCAAGTAATTGGTAACCTCTTCTGCTTCCTGATCCGTAAGTTGTTGCAGGTGAGCCGTGTCAATATATGAGCGCATGGTCGCGACAGTCATGGCCCACTTGGCGCGGCTCTGGGGCAGCAGGGCGATTCGTGTGTCATTGTGGCACTGTTCGCACTTTGCTTCCAGGACATCCCCGCCAGCCCCGGGAACCATCTGCATTTGGGGCTGGTGGTCCCACTCTTCGTTTCCATTAACGTCGGCGTCCCGGAAAGGCCAACTATTCGGGAGTTGCGGGGCGCGAGTTTCGGTGAGCGAGACATTCGCTTCCACATCTCCGTTCGATCCCACATTTACCGGAACTTCCGGGCTCTGATAATTGCCTCCAATTCCCTGAACCATGTACTTTCCCGGCTGGAGGTTCTTGAACGAAAAGCGCCCTCCGGACTGGCTGACCACCATGAACGTCAACTCTCTCGCTGGGTTGTAAACCTTGACGTAGGCGCCGGAGAGCGGCTGTCCAGACGAACTCTTTACGACGCCCCGGACAACGCCACTGTTCTCCGCGGCTCGGATCGACGGAAGGCAGAGCAAGACTATCAGCGCTGCCGCGGCCACAACCATCTTTTGCGCAACATGCCTGAACATCACGCTTTCCACCTTGGTCGCTGGTGATGTGATGACCTTACGATCAACTCGGCTGAACATCACTACCTCCTTTACCGCGGGATGGATTCGCGCAACGACGAGGAAACGGCTTCCTTCGTCATAATCCCGTGACAAACAAACGGCAACACCTCAGCATTTCACTAAGCGGGCGGGCGAGTCCCAGCCTCCTGCTTCGGCAGGAACTCGCGCGTCCCGGTTAAATCGTTAGAACAGCAGCTTCAGCGCAAACTGAATCTGCCGCGGCGTGGTTGCGGTATCTACCAGCCTCCCCACTGTGGGCTGATCCACTTCCAGGGCCGCTCCCGCGCCAAGGTTTCCGAACTGGAAGTTCGCCGTGTTAAAGATATTGAAGAAGTCGGCGCGGAATTGTAAGGCGCTTTCCTTTCCAAGAAAGGCGAGTTTGGTGTCTTTAGCAAGAGTAAGGTCTAAGTCTGATTCTCTGGGGCCCCGCAGAATATTCCTTCCCGAATCCCCCAAGAAGCCGGCGGGAGGCAGCGTGAATGCGCATGGGTCGAACCACAGATTAGGCGTGCCGAGCGGCGTTCCTGGTGCGATCACTTGGCCGGCAATTGTGGTGCAACCCGGAGAAGTGCCGCTAGTGATGCTTTTCAGGCTGCGGCCGGGCACAAGATTCGGTCTGTCGGTGCAAGGCGGCGAGTTGCTGATCTGTGAAAGCGAGTTATTGGCAAACAAACAGGGAGTGAAGGGGAACCCCGTCAGGATCGTTTCAATGCCCGATACCCACCAGCCGCCGAACATCTTCCCTACGAATCCGGTAGACCGGGGGCTGGGGAGATTGTACAGGAGGTTGAAATGCCAGTTCTGCCCGACGTCAAACACGGATGGACCTCTGTCCGTGCGGGGATGGAACGGGTCAGTGACACCCGCGTCTTCGCTATTGGTGTTGTCGCTGCCGAAGACATTTTCCATTTCATCAATTGACTTGGACCAGGTGTAGGAACTCTGGAACTGCAAGCCTCTGCTCAGCCGCTTGTTCACCTCTACCTCGAGTGCGTTGTAGCCGGAGTTTCCGTTGGCGGTGCGATAAGAGATCGAGCCCCAGTTCGGATTGATGCGTCCTTCGGTGCCTAGCCAGCAGGCGGTTGCCGCTCCGTATACCATGCTGGTCAGGTTGGGGACCTGGCCCGCCGGCGCCGGTACGCAAGTCGTAAGCCCGCCTACCACGGCGGGAACGCCGCCGGGAACGACCGGGTTGCCTTCCTCACCGCTATTAATGAGGTGTCGGCCCTGCGAACCGGCGTAGGAAACCGTGAGATCCATATTCCAGGGCAACTGCCTCTCGACGGTTAGGTTATATTGGTTCATCGAAGGCTGCATTAAATTATAGTTCATCATCATCAGGGAGTTTCCGGGCGCCGGGAACGTCAAGGGGAGACTTGTCAGCGTCGGAGGAGCGAAGTTGAAGCTGAAGAAGGAATAGGGCGGCTCACCGATCGGAACCAGTCCCAGCAGGTCCGCAATGTTCTCGATATCATAAAGGAGCGCGTACCCGCCTCGCACCGCGGTCTTGCCGTTTCCAAACACATCCCACGCAAAACCGAAGCGCGGGCTGAAGTTGTGGAGCGAATGATTGTTCAGGAGAGCGCCATGGATCGGGGTTGTCCCGGTCAGAGGGTTTCGAATGCTGGCTTCGATGCCATTGACCTCACGGGGCACGGTGTTGAACTCATAGCGCAAGCCGAGATTCAGAGTCAGCCGATTTGTGGTCCGCCAGTCATCCTGCAGGTAAAACCCGTAGGTCCAGTATCGATATTGGCGAGCGGTGGTCGATCCAGGTGCAAGTGTCATAGCCAGCGCAAAGCTTGGCTGGCCCTGCAGGAAGTCGGCCAAGGTGTTAAAGCTTACGCTGCCCCGAGTCAACACCGAGTTATCCGGCTCCTGAGTGAACCGGTTGATCAGTGTTCCGAACTGCAACGAGTGGCGGCCGCGCGTGTAGTAGATGTCGTCGCTGCCGGTCCAGATGTATTGCCTGAAGGTGATCGGCTGGGGACCGTCAGGGCCCAGCTCGGCCACACCGCCGACATCCACCTGGCCTAGCGGTTTTCCCGCCACCAACGAATACTGAGGACCCACGAACGGCAACGGCCCTCCAGTGCCTAGCCGCGTGCCAGCCCAGGAGAACCGCGCCGTGCTCAGCAAATTCGTGGTGAAGATATGAGTCTCGCCCGCTGTAATCCAGTAGTTCTGGCTATTCGGAATATCAACGAACGGGGGGAATAGTTGGGACTGGTAGGTCAGGCTGGAATGATCCGTAGTGAACCGGATAAACATCGAGTCCTTCGCCGAAAACGTCTGGTCAATCCGCGCGTCCCCGTAGTTGTCGAGCAGCGGCTGATTGTCCACATATCGGTACGTATTATCCGGAAAATTCGCGTGGGGATAAATTGCCAGAATGGGCGCGATCACCGGGTTGATTGTGACCGAAGGCACGGCACCCAACTGCGGGCAGGCCGTGTTCGTGATCGTTGCGCCCGCCGGGCCAAAACACCCCGGAGCTATCGAGGCTGGAGCCTCACTCACTCCGAGACGCTGGTGCAGAGCTTCCCAGTTGGCGAAGAAAAAGGTTTTGTTCTTCTGGATGGGGCCTCCCAGCGAGGCTCCGAACTGATTCCGCTCAAACGGCGGAGTCCGACGACCCCCATCGAGGATTCGTAATCGAAGTAATTCCGCGCGTCCAGGGCGCTGTTCCGCAAAAACTCGAAGACATCGCCGTGGAACTGGTTTGTGCCGCTCTTGCTGACCACCACCATTTGACTGCCCATGGACATGCCATACTGGGCCGGCATGGCGTCGGTGATCATACGGAACTCCTGGATGGAGTCCACTCCCAAAACGGTAGCGGTCTGGGATGAGGGATTTCTGCCGTACAGGTTTCTGGTTGGCGTGCCATCCAGCAAATAGTAGTTGGAAATGACCGGCGCGCCGTTGCTGCTGATCCACGCCGCCTCGCCGGCCGATCGGTTCTGGGCGATCTGGACTCCAGGCTGGAGCAGAGACAGATCAAGGTAGTTTCTGCCGTTGAGCGGAAGATTGGTGACGCTGGCCTCGTCGACCAACCCGCCCAAAGTCCCGCTGGTAGTGTTCACCAGCGGCGCCTCCGTCGTGACCATAACCGTCTGCGAAGCCGCGCCCACCCGGAGCGTAAAATTTGCGACCACTTGTTGAGCCACGGTGAGCGTCAGCCCAGTGTGCACCGCCACTTCAAACCCTTTGGCAGTCACCTGGACTTCATAGTTGCCGACCGGCAGCGCGTCGAAGCGATAGGAACCGTCGGATTGCGCCACATTTGTACGACTCTGGTCGGTACTTACATTCCGAGCAGTTACCGTGGCGCCTGGTACCACACCTCCGCTGGGATCCTTGATCGCCCCCAGAATCGTTCCCGAGGGAAGTTGCGCCATCGCTATAGCGGCACATATTGAAATAAAAAGAATACTTACCCCGACTTTCTTCATAAGGCCCCCTCCACTGCTTAAAATGAACTTCGGGCCTGCACTTCATGGCGAAAACGATTACGCTTGAATTTCCATTTTGGCGTTTCGATGGGGTTACCATACGCTTCCCCGTCTGTCAAGGCCATGACCTGTCTTTTGTCTTTCTTAGGGGTTGCAAATGGGTCCATGAGGAACCGAGTTCGGCCAGAGTCACCGATGCCGCGATCTGCCTGATGGCAGGCACACTCTGCACAATCTCAAGAGATCGAGAGAGATTTTCCCGTTCGATCCGTCTCCAAATTTCTGCGTCTAATTGTTTCAATTGCTCCAGGAAGGCCATGTATCGCAGACAATGAGAAAGCGATGGGATTCCATGAGCCGATGACCTTTCAATGCTTCAACCAGCTGAGGGATTTTTCGCTTGGCGAGACCTCGGGCCAGTTGCGCCATCTTCTCGGGAGTAGCCGTTGCTTCCAGCAACGCTCCCCCAATAGCCTAGCCCATCATTCCCAAAAATATCGCTGAGAACACTGCCGATCTTACATTGGCGTCTTCTGAGAGCTTCACCTCAGCGGCACCGAGGGCTTGGCGGTCTCCCGAACTGGAAGATGATGCGCCGGAGAAGAATGAACAATCTGGTTCACGCGGAAGGGCCTCGGGTGTATAAGCCATGCTGATCCAAGTGGTCAAAACGGAAATCCTGGATAAATACGTGAAGGAGTCATGATGAAAGATGATCGCAGACGAAACAGCCATTCCGATTTCAGCAGTGAAACTGGCCTCGGGCTTTCGCGCCGGGAGGTTCTGCGGTCACTGGCCGCTGTTGGCGCTGGCGCGATGTTGCCGGCACGATCGTTGTTCGCCCAGGACTCGCGAACTGCCGATGGCATTCCGACCGATAAGACACCGGTTGCTCCATTGACCGCAAAAGGCGGCGCCATTGATGTGCATCATCATTACCTCGCGCCCCTGCCGGGCGCTGTGGGGAATCCTCACTGGACCCCCGAGATGTCGCTTGAGGTTATGGATAAATACAACATCGCCGCGGCGCTGTTGTCGCTGACCATGCAGCGAGAACTTTTCTACGATGGCACCGAAAAGGGGCGCGCCGCAATTCGCAAGTGCAATGACTACGCGGCCAAGATTGTTCAGAAGAACCCGAACAGATTCGGATTGCTCGCGGGCCTGCCGTTCCCCGATGTAGAGGGCAGTCTAAAGGAAATCGAATACGTTTACGACACGCTGAAGGTCGACGGCATCGGAATTTACTCGAGTACCGGGGACCGCTGGCCCGGAGACCCGATGTTTGAGCCGATTATGCAGGAACTCAATCGCCGCAAAGCGCCTGTGTTGGTTCATTCCGATACACCGAATTGCTGCGGCAGGGGAGCAATCCCTCGAGAAATCGCAACGGGCGAACTGGACTTCGACGAAGCGCGTTGTGCCCAGAGCCTTCTGGTGAATGGAATCCTAACAAAATATCCGGACATCAAGTTCATAATGATTCATGCCGGCGGCGTCATACCGGTAATGGCTGGCCGCATCAGGGACCGGTATCCACATGATCGTATGCAATGGGTTCCAAACGGATCGTGGGCTGAATTGCGGAAGCTGTATTATGAGATCGCGCACGGGGCCTGGCGGCAAAATCTGCTGGCGTTGAAAGAATTCGTGCCCACTTCGCAGGTATTGTTTGGCACGGATTTTACGCCGGAGCCCGTGGAAAGCACCATACGCCAGCTCCCCAATTCGCCGTATTCTCAGGACGAACTGCAGCAGATTGAACGTGGAAACGCCGAGAAGATGTTTCCGCGGTTCAAAGTGTAGGCGAACATCGGAGCTGGAGACCACCATGTATACTGCGACCATTTCTCGAAACGTTATGAGGGAGGGAACATGGACGAGCCTGCGCACGTGCGCTCCCCGGGACGACCCTACGGACCGTGTCTCCGACCGAAGATACGACTTATCATGGGCTGAAATTTCCTCGGTCTTTCTTTGGGCATCCTCACCGGGAGTTTCTTGCGAGCCTTAGCATGTTCGGGGTTAATCTCCAGAATTTTGGCATATAGTGGCTGCGCCCGCCAAGGTAGCTTCAGAGCCTCATAAAACTCGCCAAAATAGAAATAAGCGTCGGTATTCCACGGATCGAGTTCAATCGCTTTCTCGAAGTGAAAGATTGCTTCGTCCTTATAAGCATGGACATTTGCCAGACTGCGCGCCAGCATCGCGTGATACTTACTGCTGTCAGGCATGAGAATGGTGCATTTTCGAAGCCAAGCGATCGAGCCAGCGAAATTTCTCGCACGAAGACATTCTTGAGCCTGGTTCACGCATTCTTCGACTGTTTCCTGTGATTCCGCCTTGCTTCGCTCTAAATTGAACGTCCCCTTAGCGGCAAGTTTCTGGTCGTAAGCGATTCGTCTTTTCTCGTCCTTTAGAGTCTGATAAGCGTCGGTAATCTTCTCCATGAGATCTTTCAACGATCCGGCCACCTGTTTCTTGTCCATGTGAAGGTCGGGATGAAACTTCTTAGCGAGTGCGCGGTATTTGTGCTTGATCTCTACGCCGGACGAATCGGGCACCACTTCCAGCAGTTGGTAGTAGGTTCCCTTGTGGGCCAGTTCGGTGAGGTGACGCAGTTCTTGTTCAAATGACTGGTCGGCTGGAGAAGAGGGAGTGGGTTTATCAACCTCCGGCCTAGAATCAACGGAGGGAAGAACCTCGGTAGGTCCTTCCGCTTGCAGTAGAAATTGATTTAGCGTCGCCCGGTCTCCGGGGTGCATTTGGATAAACTGCAGGCCCATCCCTCTACCTGGCCTGGAGCGCCGCACAACCGCGCGAGCCCGCACTTTTCCAACCGACAACGATACGATCAGTTCGATCTCCGTACCGGTTTTCGGAGGGTTCGAAACGAGCACATATGTTCCACCCAGCCCGATATTTTGAACAGGAGAAATGGATTTTTGATTTGGCGCTTTCCAGGCCGCTAAGGTTCCCTTGGGAACTTTGACACGCTTATGCTTTCGACGGTCCTCAGGGTTCATAGGCGACAAAGCGATCCCTCGCTCAGTCTCAACCCTAGTTGGACGCAGGAATGGGATATGTTCCCTTTGGCACAGGGTGCTTATGGGTTATGAGAGATATCACTTCTCAACCGATCGAAACTTCGTGAGGTTGTCCACAGCCCAAGGCACCAATCGGAGACAACCAGCTTTACTCCACTCCGTTTGGGATGGCAAACACCTATGATCTTGCGGCTTTTTGGAGTTCCAACAACGGCACCCGCTCACCGTGGATCGGCGCGATCGTTTTCACGTCCAGCTTCAAACGCTGGATGTTCCGATACAAATTAACGTTGTTCGCGTGGTAGCGAGGTCCAGCCCGAGTTCCTGCAGGCCACGAGAAATCGTCTGCCTCCACCAGGATTTTCTCTTTGGGTATATAGACCATCATCAGCCCGGAGTTGTGAGTGTCGCGCTCTAGCGGATAGATCTCCAGGATGTGTCCGCCATCAGCCAGAATGTATTTGTCATTGACGGTGATGAATGCCGGCGTCTTGGGGCTCTGCGCAAGTCGATCAGGTTGCAGCGTGCGCGGAGCCTTCCACACCTTTTCGTAATACGCCTTGTTGATCTGATCTGTGATGATCGTCGCCGCCTCGGCAACGTAAGTTCGCAGGCCTCCGGAGTGATCGAAGTGGTGGTGCGTGTTGATCAGGTACTTGATGGGCTTGTTGGGCGCCAGTTTTTTGGCTTCGGCTATCACTGCCATCGAGCGCGCCTCGTCCAGGGGCGCCTCAATCATCACCAGATAAGCCGGATATTCCACTAGAACGCTGTTGTGACTACCACCGGCAAGGAACCAGAATCCCCTCAGCAAGCTTTTGGCTCATTACTTTCACCGGCGGTAGGGTTGTTGACTGGGCTGCTTCAGGAACGGCCAGGTTGAGAGCTACATTCGGCTGCACGCTGGTTACCGTGAGATCCAACACCGGGTAACCTCCTTGCTTTTGCACGATCTTGGTGGGGAACTTCACGCCATTGAAGTCCTTATAGCCCGAATAGGTCGTTTCGACGGGCATGTCCCCGAGCACGGGGTTCGCGATCCAAGTCTCTGTCCTGGTGACCATGTTTTGACTATCAATCGTGCCGTTGATCTTGAACTTCCCGGCCGTGAAGGAAACGATAGTTCCTCTGCTGCCTTTCTTCGCGGTGGCGTTATTCTCCATTGCAGCCTTAAGAAAGCCGTGCGGCGTGAGCCAGATTTGAAGCTGGCGCTCTTCCGCCGCAGCTACTGCTGGCTGGGAAGCGTTTCCAACCTGATTCCAAGCATATTGGCCGCTCACCAGGCTGATCTGTTTCTGTTCTCCGGCGAATGGCAACGCCCCTCCGGCTCTGGGAGGAGTTGGCTCAACCTCAGTTAGTTCTTCTTTTGAAGAGCGCGAGCCGTAGTCAATCGTGCGCGTGTAGCTTGTAATATTGTTTTGCGGCCAGGGCGAAGTGGGGCTATATGCCTGTCCCAGTGCATACAACTGACCGGTACCCGAATATTCAATGGATCTCGCATCGCCCATCGCCGTGCTGGCGGCTTGCAAAACTTCCTTGGCACCTTGAGCTGCGAGTGAGGCGGTGAAAATCAACAGTAGGGTAAACAGGCCCGTGAATTTTCTGGTCATGGCCCCTCCGGACCGATTGTGGTCGGAATTATATAGCAGTGGCCTAACCGAAAGTAGCATGTATACGTCGGCTTACCCTCGGCAGCACCGCACACCCAAACTAACATGCGAAGGTAGTGTCCAGATTGCTCGCACATTTGTTGAGGGTAGGCCCGGTTGGGTCTTCGGTTCTCTTGGAAGCGAAGTGGAGAGTTTCTGTGTGGCTCTCATGGTGCCTCGCTCGCTTCGCTCCTTTAGCACGTAACGAGGCTTAACGAAGTCGCGATAATGTAGACTAGCCGGATAACGAGAACCGAGTGCATGGCAAGCGTTGTAGGAGGATGAATGGCAGACACTAAGACCCCTATTGAGCAGGCGTATTCCGCATTCAACAAGCGGGACATTGACGGTGCATTAGCACTGATGACGCAGGACGTGAGCTGGCCCAAGGCTTCGGAGGGGTGGCAAGGCCGTCGGATGTTCAGAACGTCGGAATAAAGGATTCCCACGAAAAATGTCAGCACAGCAAGCGGAAATGTAGCACGTAAGGGGATCAGCACGAGGGCTGAAAACAATTAACTCACCCGCAGAAGCAGTAAAGTGCCGCTTTCCAGTCTCACATTGCTCTTCGTCGAGCTAATCACCGAGCCATCCTTGGTACTCGCTGCCGCTGTCAAGTTCAGATTCGAAAACCCCACGACGCCTTGCGTCTTTCCAGTGATGGGTTGGCGCTGATTTGTTTCCGATGGGTTGTTGGTCGGCCACTCCCCGGCTGGCGCAGCTCCGTTCGTCGATTGCCGTCCGGGCGGCATACCTCCAGGCGTCATTGCGCCAGGTACCGAAGCTTGTTGACCGGCGGTTTCGCTTCCGGAAGCTGGAGAGGGTGGAGCGATGATCGCCTGAATCGACATAGGCAAGTGCAGATCCGTTCCATTCTTCATGACGGCGTGATCGAAAGCGATGCCGATGTCGGATTCTTTCTGTTCCTTGGTTCGTGCTTGAGCCTCCGTCACGTGTCCGATCACCTCCGTACCCTTGGGCACAAGCACTTCGCCGTTCTGCGACTTCATGTCCTCGGTCACCTTGGCAGCGACTTCGTCCCCAGGCTGCACTTTCTTCGAATCGATTGTTTTGCTGAGCTGCACAGGGATAACGCTTCCCGGTGCGATCTGCTGCGATCCTGGTTGAGCCGCCTGACTTGTTGGAGTTTGTTGGGTCGGAAGCGGGGTCTCATCCTGTGCTCGGGCGATCCCCAGCAGGACGAGCCCTGCCAATATTCCCATCACGATTTTCTTCATAAAACCGTCTCCTTGACATTGATCTCATGCACTTGCCGCGATTCATCTACCTCCGAACTCACGTGTTGGGACTCCGCGCGTTTCTATAAGATGTCCTGAAGCCTAATCTGCAAATCCCGGGTTGTGCCGAGATGCCAAATGCTCAGACGCACGACGGTTCCTGGCTGCTGTCCCAAAATATCGAAAAGGCGCTCGGCGGTTATTTGATCACCCTTCCAGCCATCGATCGCCGCGATCAAATCTCCAACTAATATTCCGGCTTCAGCGGCGGGGCTATTTTCGAGAACACTCGCGACCACTGGCCCTTCGGGCCTGATTTGAACCGCCAGCCCGGAGCGGTTAAACACGTCCGGCTGCCCGAAATTTGCATTCTTCTCGAAGTAGAGCCGGTGGTGAAGATAGTCGAAGGTGATATTAAATTGTTTCAGGATTCCTGTGCCGACGTTGCCGGCATCTTCCGCTTCAGCGCCGATTCCCCCGGTGTCCTCGAGAAGTTCGGTAACCAGAGAGTGAACTTGAACACCACCAAGCGTGAGTGTCTGACTGCGAACGAAATAGGCGCTTTCCGGTCCGCCGACTCCTTCCCCTGCGAAGCCCTGAAGGCGTGCCGATAGACGCTCGGTCAGTGCGTTTTGTCTGACGAACGGCGCAAACAAGCTCAAAGACGCATCGGAGCCCGTGTCAATGCGAAAGGTCCCGGGGATCCCGTCAATCGTGCCTTTCACAACGGGTTGTGACCCCCTGAAGAAGAAAGGAATGGCGACCCCGTGTCCGCTGTAGCGAAACGATCGGCCATCTGTGAGTGCCAGGGTTTTGCGATCATAATCGATTTCCACCGCCAATTGCTTCAGCAGCTCGTAGCCCAGCGTGCCCACGATTTCTGGCCGATACCCGTGAGTCGCGGCGTAAGGAAGCGCTACCACGGAGAACGTCTGGTTGCGCAACGTCACACCCCGATCTGTATCGAGGAGATTTGAGTTTGACCAACCTCGAAGGAGCTGTTACCCATGCCCACTCCACCGAATCCCGACTCGACCTTCAGGCCCAGTACTTGTGCCGTTTCCGGAGTAATGGAATTGACCGCGCCGCTGTCGAAAAGGAACCCAGCGGATTTTTGATGGTTCAAGGTCGCAGAAAGTACAGGTGTCTGGGCGATGAGCCGAATGGGCGTAACCGTTGTTTTGGTTTCGGCCGAGGGCGCAGAGTGTGGTGCGGGTGGATGGGCCGAAACGGACATCGGCATTGAAAGGAGAAAACTGCTGATGACGGCAAACGTTGCGAATTTCATCCTCTTCTCTACTTTTATTTAGATGCGATGCCTTGATGACAGGTCGCCCGGTGACACGCAATCAAGCAGTGGGCGACCCTGGCGTTCCTCGCAGGCCGGACTCACCTCAGAGCTCGGGATCATTCCCTGTGGAGTTCGGCGCCGCTGTTGCCAGGCGGAAATCTCTATACGGTTTCTGGATTCTGTCGGGCTTACCGTCACATACGAAACTACCGAAGGTTTTGAGAAACTCTTCCGATTGCTGGTGAAAGACCCGGTAAACAAATCGAATGCGGCACCGGACGAGCTTTGCTCGGAACCGGGAAATTAATTAAGGATACGAGGAACCGCCAGGGTTCCCTGAAACCAGTCTTCACCGACGCAGCAGGCTGGTGTATATGGGCGAATGAAAAGCGAACCTGGGGACGGCGGTAATCCTGGTCTCTCATCAAAAGAACTCGCGGCAGAACCGCCCGTCTACTCGAATTTGAGCAACTGGATTGCAGAATGGCGCGAAGGGGGTCTCCACTTTATGTTTGGAGATTGGACCGTGCTTACAAGTGGCACCTGGTTTCTCCCTAGACCTGTGGTCACGACCGATGCCGGGGAGCGGACGCGGCAGGTAGAAGAATGTGCAACCTGGTTGCGCAACCGCGACAGCCGAAGCAGTTTTGCGTACCGCGTGCTTTGTCATAACCCGCATGCAGCAGCAGGTGTAAACGAAAAAGGCGCAGCCACCTACGATCATCGAGCGTGCTTCCAATGCTGCATACGTTTTACCGTCGGTAGCGATTGTCAGCGCCAGTGTGGCCAGCGCGACCGAAGGCGCGGCGCCAAAAAGACCGGCGAAACTTTTGGGCTTGAGGACATCTCCGATTACTGCGAACAACGAGACCACCAACCCGCCAACCACAAATCGGAATACAAGCTGCATCATTGCTTTACACTATCTCGCGGCGCGACCGGAGCCATCAGAAAAATGAGCTCAAGCGAGCCTGTTCACACCGGGGAGGCGAGAGCATGACGACAGTTGTCAAGGGCAAGGCTACGGTCGCTGCGCGCGGAACCGAGTTCTGGCAGCGACTCGGCCCCGGCCTGATTACGGGCGCCGCGGACGACGACCCCAGTGGCATTGCCACTTATTCGCAGGTCGGCGCACAGTTCGGGATGGGCATGCTATGGACCACGCTCTTCTCGTTCCCTTTGATGGCCGCGATGCAGGAAATCTGCGCGCGACTCGGGCGTATCACCGGCGCCGGCGTCGCCGCCAGTCTCCGCAAGCATTATCCGAAACCGCTTCTGTTCGGCGCGGTCGCCCTGCTATGCGCCGCCAACATCTTCAATCTCGGCGCCGATATCGCAGCCATTGGAGCGGCAGCTCAACTTCTTCTGGGCGGCAATCTTAACGCCTATGCGGTGACGTTCGGGCTTGTGTCGGTCTTTCTTCAGATTTACTTGCCATACCGACGCTACGTTCGCTATCTGAAATGGCTTACCCTCGCCCTGTTCGGCTATGTCGGGACTGCCTTCGTTGTTCATGTACCATGGGGTGCGGTATTGCGAGCAACGGCGATTCCGGCAATCTCCTGGAGCACGGACTACTGGATGGCTCTTGTCGCTGTCCTCGGGACGACGATCAGCCCTTATCTTTTTTTCTGGCAGGCTTCCGAGGAGGCAGAAGAAGTTCGTACGACGCCGGAGGAGTCAGCGCTCAAGAGAAAACCTCAACAGGCTGTTACCCAGTTCCGCAGGATAGCGTTTGACACCCGCGTCGGGATGGCGCTTTCGAATCTGATCGCCTTCTTCATCATTCTGACAGCGGCAGTAACGATCCATACGAATGGCTCTGGCCAGGAAATTCATACGGCTGCTGATGCAGCCAGAGCGCTGCAGCCGGTCGCCGGCAGATTCGCTTTCCTCCTCTTCGCCATCGGCATTATCGGCACCGGTCTTCTCGCGATTCCGGTGCTGGCGGGATCGGCCGCTTACGGAATCGCCGAAACCTTTCGCTGGCGCGCGAGTCTCGAAAGCAAACCTCGGCAGGCGCCGAAGTTCTATTTTGTGATTGCGATGGCGACGGTCATCGGGTTGGGCCTGAATTTCGCTGGGCCTCGATCCCATCCGGGCGCTGTACTGGTCGGCGATCGTTAACGGCATCGCCGCCGCGCCCCTGATGGCGATGCTCATGATCATGTCGGCGAACCATGCAGTCGTCCGGGAATTCACTCTTCCCCTGTATCTGCGGGTCGTCGGCTGGACCGCGACCGCCGTGATGTTAGCTGCCTCAGTGGCATTTCTGGCGAGCATGGCACGCTGATACAATCTGACCCCCCAGCAATGCGAGGAAAGCGAAAACTTCAGAAGATCGAAGCGATGTCGACCGAGGCCGAACAGGTCTATGAATGTGACCTTTGTGCCTGCCTTCTCCGCGTTCCGGCGGACATCAACTTCAGCGACATCCAGACTGAATTCGGTGGACATGACTGCAAGGTGAATTCCGTGAAAACAAGTTAGCCGGGCAAGAGGAATCCGTATGTCGTTCAATCCGCTACAATTACAAGATCGAGGCCCGCAGCTTCGGCGAACACTCGGAAGTCCCGATCTCTCGTGAGAAGAGGAACGCCTCCATCGATACAGGTCTGGGCGATCAGTGCATCGCCGAGGCGCGACTTACGCCGCTTTGCCAGCACTTTCGCCCGTAATGCTCCTGCTCGTTGCCAATAGCCAGGTCTGATCTCGATCAGCGGTATCTCTGAAAGGGTTTCGGCAACACTGGAAGGGATTTTCGGGTCGCTTAAGAGCTCGGTGAGCACAACAGGGACCATACCCAGCTGCCGGTCTTCGAGCGCCTTATCGAGTAGCTGCGCATCTTCGCCTGCGCCGCCTTCCAAAAAGGCAACCCACGTACTTGTGTCAGCCGCGATCATCGGTCGGCTTTGAGCTCTGCCCAAGTGCGCGAGAAGTGAACCTTGCCTCGGAGCTTGCGTAGGCGGGCGTATGTCCGCGATGCCGCAACAAGCTGTAGCCCGGTGCGGACGGTCTGTGTGATCCCGGTACCGCTGGCCCGTTGCGCCTTCTCTAGGAGCTCCTGAGGTACCTCTACTGTGATTTTACGCGCTGTCTCCATACAACCGATTTTACCATACTCAGGGCCAGCATAGACTATGGTACCTGGCGGGAAGGGAAGTGGTCCGCCAGCGAAGCGTGCGGTGTTGAGGAGTCCGAAGGATACGGAGCCACCCCAGGCTTGGATCCTGGAAACCAGCCTTGACCCACGTGGCAGGCTAGCGTATCGTAGGCGAATTAAAAGCGAAGAGAAAGCGAGCGCAATCCTGGGGTTTTCCATCCCTCGGCATGGTTGCGTCCCCGCAGATCCCCGTCCATCGGTCTCAACTTTCGAGTAGACCGCCCACAATCGGAGGCAAGCTCCAGCTGGGGTTTCTTAATTCCCAGAAGCGAACATCTCAGGAAGTGGCCATCGGCGCTGCTTAGGAGAAGTTTTTCTTGCGATATTCGATGGCTTTGAGCTCGACCGCCACCGCGTCCATCACATCGACGACCGGCTCCACCTTGAATTCGAATACCGCAAAGATGCTCGTGACATAGTGAATGTCGGTGGGATTGTCTGTCTCCACGATCATATAGCCGCCGTAATCGCCAACCCGGACCACAAACTGGTGGATCGTAAAACTCGCGGGCATTTTCTAGTCTTGTGAAGATCTGCAATACGCGCTCATGCGCGGCTTCATAGTCTTTTGCGGATGCTGCCGGGCGCTCGCGCCAGGAAATGACGTATTTCATGAACGGCCTCCTTTAAGGCCCTTCTGTCGGGCTTCAAGCCGTGTGGGCCTGACTGCCCGAATGATAGCCGCGCCAACGATCGCTAAGTGATGGTTCGACGAATGTCTGGAGCGCGCAGATCCTACGGGAAACAACCAGGCGACGCAATGACTTTGCAGCTATTGCAGCTATTGCGGAGATGGCTTGGCTAGGTCCCGAGAAACGCTAGAGCTTTATCGGACGCGCGTTGCGACTGAGCGGCGAAGTCTGGCAGGGTGTTCCGCGCGCGTTCGATAAAGCCGTTTGAACGTGGCCGCCCGTGATTGCGGCGGACGCGGGCCCTATGCAAATTCAATTGGGGGAAGGTGCGGTGTTGGGATGCACTGAGGCTGTGCGGCAGAGCACGACAGAGGACAGCGAGAGATGAAAAAGTGAGAAAAGCGCAAAACTGTCACGAAGAAAAGACTTGAGAAAGTAGAAAGGCGTGGTTTGTAGAACGGCAAGACAGAGAAAGACGGAGCGA
>CAVQZU010000038.1:0-48557 GCA_963718485.1 uncultured Acidobacteriota bacterium | reverse complement strand
TCGTATCTCCAGGGTAAGAATTCTGATTCTTGGAGAGTCTAACGCAACGCGATGTTCGGTCCGTGGCGAGGCCGGAAACATCCGTCCCTTCGGCTCAGAACAGGATCTTTTGCGCATCTAAGACGAACGTCTTACCGAAGCTGACGAAAAACAAAGATGTTGACTCTGAAGGATTTATTGGCTTCGTTTCGCAAAACCAGCGATCATATTAGCATACCAGTCAAAATACATTTATTTTTACTCAAACTATGAACGGGTACTGGACTACAGTTCCGGGCGCAAGAAAGAAACCTGGCCTTAGTGCGATGAGCGTGATTAGGTGGAGCTGTCACTCTTGAGGGCAGATTAGTGGGCCGGATCCCATTTCTTCACTGAGTCAGCCGCACATTAACGGGCGATGCAAGCAACCCTTTTGCTTTGCGACGGCGCTGAACCTGCTCCAGCCTATCGTAAGCCCGGTCAAGATCCCGCTCCACCCAGTTTCCGTACCGTATGATTTTGTCAAGATGATAACCATCGGGAATCCTTTGTAGCCCGTAGTCGCTTTGAATTTCTAGCGTCCTGCCGTCCGACCAGTCGCGGAGCTCCCGCTCTCGGACAACTCGCAAGATTTCCTGTGTTCGAAATCTCTTGTACTCGGGCAGTGACTCCCGGTCCTTGCGGAGTAGCGCTCTAGCTTCGCAAACTGAAATGGTTCTCGCCTTAGCGATTCCGCTCGCTATCTCTCGTTCCTTCTCCTTGAGTGTGATGTCTATGACATGTTCCTCACTCCACCAGAAACGGAGTCGTGGATTCCCCAATATCTGCCTTCGAGTCTCTGGCGAAATCTCCCCAGTGTTCCCGCATTCTGCTTCAGCTTCTTTCAAAAGTCGCTCTCCATCTGCAAACTATTTGGCGTTAGGCAACGAAGGGTAATCTCCGGCCATTACTCGTTGCGTAACCGTGTGATCGGCGGATTGACGTACTGCTTCCTCGTATTGCCACAATCGCCGCTTTTTCAACCAAAGAATCGCGATACATTGGACGAGATTCTCTTCCGTCGGCCCCACTGCCTCCAACTCATTACACATTCTTTTGTGAAGCTTCGGAAGATCCTCAGGTTCTTCGTCGAAGACCGTAATTTGGTGAAAATCTGTCTGTTGCGCGAAAAAGCCTTGCTTAAAGGCGAAGTCGAATCGTCGATCTGTTCGTTAAGGAGTGGCCGCGGCGCCACGGATTTCCGTTGGTGAATCCTTCTTTCAATCTGCTAGCCAAATTGTTCATGAACCGGAATTGGCGACAGAGCCTCGAACAATTCCTCCAAACACTAGCGCGTTATTTTACTCTGCTCTTCTGCTTGGCAACCAGGCGACGTATAAAATTCGGGCCCTCCTTCTTATATGCCTCCACGCCCTCGTGCAGAAGCATTTCGCAGATCTGCGTCATAGTCCGCTGTTCCTCGTCCGCAATATCCTGAATGTCCCGCCTGAGTTCAGGGTCGACCCGGAATACCAAGAAACCTGTCTTTGTCACATTCGGAATATAGCGGTACAGGACAAAGGTCAACAATACAATTTTGTAGTTGTATTTCATGTATTACATGTTATACTTGCAATGCATTGCGAAGGGAGGGAGGCTTGATAAGTCGACGTAAAAAAAGCCAGGTCAATGCGGACCTCGAGAACGACGGATTGAGAAGACTACTACGAGAAAATGCAGCCGCAGCTAGAAAAGCAATGGGATCTCCTCTAACGCAGAATCTAAGAGGCGCCCTCGCCACCCTAACGAGGGACTTTTCCGTTTCCATTAAAGATGGCGATCTGCAGATTCTCAATGGCCATTGGTACGTCACACATACCGGGCTTGTTCGGCTCGCGCGTCGGAAGCGATGTAGCGGAATCCACGTCGAGGCAGAACCAGCGCTTTGCGATTCAGTAACCAACCGCTTCGTGATCAAAGCGACGGTTTATCCACGTAAGAGTTCTGTTGGTTTTGTCGGGTACGGCGACGCAGATCCATCCAATGTCTCGTATCTTGTCCACGGCGCCGAGATGCGAGTGGCGGAGACACGCGCCGTCAATCGCGCGCTACGCAAGGCCTACGGGATCGGCATCTGCTCGGTCGAAGAAATCGGATCCCTTGCCGAACAGCCGCAAGCACCCGTGGAGCCGAAGAGATTACCCCAACCGTCCAATACCAACAGCGGCGGGCGCACCGTTCGCGACCACCTCTGCCGAGTAATCCACCAGTACCAGCTCGATCCGAACCTAGTCAAGTCCTACGCCATCGACCACTGCGGCGTGAAGACCTTGCGCGACGCCACCCGCGAGCAGGTCGAGAAGTTTGTGCAACACCTGGCGCAGTGGGCTGAAAAGGATCGTAACGCACTTCTCTGCCAACTCAACAGCTACATGCCGGCCAAGGAAGGAGTCGCATGAAACGGCAGATCATTGGTCTCCGCGCCGCCGATCAATGCGCCGCCAGGCAAGTCCCCGACGGGATTTTCCTCGTTCAGGTTCATCGATCCAGTTTCCGCCGCGAGGCCCACAAGCCCTACTACACGATCACCATGAGCATTCTCGAACCCAGCCGCTTCGCCGACCACATTATCTCCAGCCGGCTGTACTGCAATCCCAAAGCTCTGTGGAAGATGAACTGGTTCCTTCGCGACTTCGGCTATGACACCGAGTTGCTCGACCGCGATGAAGTCGATGATCGCCAACTCGTCGGCCTCAAAGGCGTCGTGAAGATCAGTCACATCGTGTTCAACGGCACTTGTCTGCTGCGCTTCGATGGCTTCGCCCCGGCGGGGCGATGGGAAGAACTCTCCCCCGCCAATCTCGACAAGTCGCAGGTGGTGTGATGACCTACAGTTATACCAAGATCAGCCAATACCTCGTATGTCCGCGGCGCTATCGCTACCGCTACCTCGGCGGCTGGAGGGAAAAGGACACGCGGGCAGCCACGCTGTTCGGCAGGGCCTTCGAACTGGCTTTGAGTGCCTACTTTCGGCGGGAAGATCCCGGTAACGTCTTCTTTCGCGAATGGTCGGCCTGTAAGGACAAAGACCTGCACTTCTCCCACAACGACACCTGGGATCGCATGCTTGAGCAAGGCATCATGCTGCTCATCCGGTTCTGCCAGGACAACCGAGTCCAGGTTCCCAGACCCTGTCGCAACCTGCAGGTCAACCTGACGCGTCCGGTCGGCAGAAATCAATTCCTGTCTTATATCGATGCCATTGGTAGCCTCGACGGAAAACGCTGCTTGCTTGAGTGGAAGACCACGTCGAGGCGCTATCTGGAGGAACCCGCCGGACTGCTGGCGTTGGATCCGCAACTGGTCTGCTACTCATGGATCACGGGCATCTCCGAAGTCGCTCAGATCGTCTTTGTTCGCAAGCGCATGGCCGAAGTTCAATATTTGCACACTGTGATTACTGAAGAACAGCGGCAGGAGTTCGGCCAGTTAGTGGAGGACACCATCGAGCGAATCGAGTCGGCGAACTTTCCGCCGCATAGCGGTATCCGGTTTCCGAACAATCCCTGCAGTACGTGCCCGTACGTCGGACTCTGTTTGGGCAAGGAGGAGATGGTTGACGTCGGCCTAGTGCGGCGTCCCGGAGCAGAATACCTTGGTTGGCTTGACGAGCTTGCTTACTGAGAATCCGCCGATGGCCCCAAAACTCAATCGCCGACGAGCGCAGCTCGTGCTCGATAAGATTGACGACATTCTGGCTTGGGAACAGCGGAAGGAAATGGAACGAGATACCAAGTTCGTCGAACTGGGGCGGTACTTGTGCGAGGTTCGGACTGGACAGTACTGGCGGGTGGAGAATCTAAAATCTTTCGATGAATTCCTTGCAAGACGCTTCCCAGACTCTCGGAGGAAGGCATACTACCTGATGTCAATCCACGAAAATCTGCCGCCCCAGGCGAGGAAAGAGCTGAAAACTGTGGGCTGGGCGAAAGGGATCGAACTAGCCAAACTAGCGCGGCGGGATCGGAAGGACTTCGATTGTGCAACCTGGTTGCACAAAGCACGAACGCTGCCGAAAGAAGAGTTTCAGCAAGCAGTCGAACGGGAACTGACTGGCAAGAGCACAGAACCCTGGGAAGTGGTCTACTTTAAGTTCTACAAGAGCCAGATTCCGGTCATCGACCGAGCGCTGGAGACTGCAGCACTGATGCTCGGTAGTGACCGGTCGCGAGGTTACTGCTTGGAGATGATCTGCGCCGACTTCCTAGCAGGAGCGAACTTGGACAACGCGGATCCGGAGACACTGCTATTCTCCATGACCCGATTCTCTCGTTTCCTATCCGAGGACCAAAAACAGGCTTTCCTCGAGAACTTCATTAAGGCATGAGGAGGATTCGAACAAAAACTGACCGTTTGCGCTTGGATCCCATGGCATATGAGCGTCGGCGGCAGGAGGTATTACGGCGCGACGGATGGCGCTGTCAATCCTGTGGTGCCATGTCAAATCTTGAAGTCCACCATCGACAGTTTCGCAGTCACGCCGGAAATGATTCCGAGCTGAACCTGATCACACTCTGCAACACATGTCATTCTCTTGCACATCGCTGAACGTTGGCAAACCTGGTTTGGGCTGTCGCTTTGTCCTTGCCAGCAAGCTATCCGAACCTCATGGAACGCGGATTCAGAACAAGCCAGGCTTCGGTGCAGCGCTTACGAGGGAAGCTCGCCGCTCAACAATTTCTCCAATTGGCTGGCGTGCACTCTCACTCCCACATAGAAATGGCCGAACAGTGCGTAAACGGCGCTGACTTGGTCAAAGCGCATCTCGTAGATGAGCTTTTTGAAAACCAGTGGCTCATCGGCGAATAGGTCAACGCCCCACTCCCAATCATCAAATCCGATCGATCCGCTGATGATCTGCTTCACTTCCCCGGCATAACGGCGACCGACCAACCCATGCTCGCTCATCTGCCGGGCGCGCTCTTCAATGGGCAACGTGTACCAGTTTTTGTCTTCTCCGCGACGGCGGTCCATGGGATAGAAGCAGGCATACCGATTCGGCGGAATGTCGGGAAAGAGGCGTGGGTGCATGGCCTCCCTATGACGGTTGAGCTTGCATTCAATCTCGGCCTTCCACTGATCGGAGTGCGGCTCAATTCCCTGGTCGGTGAGCTCCTTGTACATCTTCAAAGTGGAGTCGTAAAGGCCAAGCTCGATGATTGAGAGGTAGGAACTGGCAGGTTCGAGATAATCGCTCAGGCGCAGGTTGGCAAGCTGAAGTTCGGCCTGATTCAGGTCGGCGAACGTGTTACGGAAGTGGATCAGCATCAGGTCGCCTTTGTGTCCGATCAGGGAGTAAAGTGCGGACTGGCCGGGAGAGTGCTTCTCCATGGCTGAGAGAGCTGAGGCAGCCTCTCGCGCGATCAAAGACTTTTCAGACGCGGGAAGAGCGCGCCACGCCGGCCACCGCAACCGGAGCATCTGGTGCAGGACGCTGTAGCCTTCCGTAGTAAGCGGAACCTGTGGAACTTCAGTGGCGGCTTGCGGGCGCGGGGGGTGCGTGGTCGTCATTTTCGGGCCTCTCGGGAGAGCAGCATCAGGAAAACAACAATTGTATCGCGGCGTGCGGCAGAGACCTTCGCGGACGTCCTAGCGAGCGGGACTGAGATGGAGGTTTAGTACGCCTAGTCAGCGCGGGATGCCACGAAGCCGGCCTTCCGTCAATCACATGGTCGACGTTTCCCGAGAAGAGCGACAGTCGATATCGACCATCCCCTGACTAGGTGATTAGGCCACCGAGAGGCGTGAAAACAGGCAATCGCTTGAGGGGTGCTGCTGCAGTCCTAGTTACGTTCCAGTCCTCGATCGAGTACAAGTTTTCCCCTAATGACAAAGCGATGGCGAAGGCTTAACCTCCGGAAGGATGAAAGGATAATTCCGATGAAACTCAATAACGTTTTGAAGTCGGTTTTAAAAACCGCTATTTACATCATGGATTCGACAGCTGATTCGGTCGACCGCGTACAGGATAGGGCGAGCCGCATGGCGGACGATGCCAGAAGCGCCATTTATCCCAACGAGGACAACACGCTGCGCAATGTTCTAAGCTTTGCCGCGGGAGTGGGTATAGGCATCGCCGCGGGGGTTCTCTTAGCTCCACAAAGCGGGGCAGAACTGCGGAACTCCATCAGCGACAAGGTGCAGGACATTAGCGACAAGGTTCGTGGAAGAGGGGAGGCCTACGCTACGGGTACCGACGTGCGGTAGGCATCGTGACATTTCCGGGTGCAGAGAGAGCCAGCCATGCAGCTGGCTCTTTTTGTTCGGGAGTTGCGAGCGAAGTGCATAGTCAAAGGAAAGAAAAGAAATGGTATTTTCAATGCGCTGGCAACGCATAGACGTGCTCTGCGATCGCTCGGGTAAGCGTAACCCGTTCAAACTCATCCTCCTCAGCGGCATCCGCCTTTATCTCCGGATCATTCTGGGGGGAGTTGACTGTGGGGTTGGCACGATAGTTCTCAATGCCTAAGAGCACCATCTCCCGCCGGTGTTCAAGGTGCCCGTATGCCAGAATGTCACTGACGAAACAGAACGTCGCCCCCAAAACAATCGACATCACACAAAAACGCTTCCGGCTGAACCCCCGCCCGCTGAGGTACTGCATGACGAACCAGTAACAGGAAATCAATAATAGAAGCGAGTAGATGCTGTATCGCGACGCAATCCCCTGGCGTAGCCACGCAACTGGTGCCGCGGTGAGCAAGATCCAGAGGCTAAGGTAGGAGGAAATGGGGTTGGTTCGTTCGAAGCCAGAACGTGCGGCCAAGACTAATACTGCGAATATAACAAGTCCCAGGATCGCGGCCAGCCACCGCTGCTGAATTGCGCAACCGAGGAAAGCGAAATAATAGGCAACTTTTCCTACGTAGGAACCACGGTGCATGGTTGTCACAGAAACGTGATAGGGAACGTAGTGGTAGCGATAGGCGGCGATCGGCAACACGAAACTGATGCACCAGACAGCCGAAGCGACAAAGGCACGCCTTCGTAAAAGGAGCAACAGACCCACAGGAGCTAATAAAAAACCATTGGCGGAAGAAAAAGCCGCCAGAATCGCAGACATGCAACCAAACAAGAGGATAGGGGCTCCCCGCGACTTCATTTCTCTTGGAACCAAAAAGTAGATAGCCAGAAGACTGAAGAGAATAACAGAGAAGTTTTGCAGTCCTGCCATCGCCCAATTCACGGTCTCCCAATACGTGAGCGAGAATAGCAGAAGACTGATTGGGACAAACTCGAGCAACTGTTGATTCAAAGGAATTCCCTCACGGCGGTACACACGCCAGAGGAGACAGGCAATGGCTAGCAGGCAGACATTTCCGAGCGTGACCAAGAAAGCAAAATTCAAGCGCCCGGTAAGTCCCAACTCGATGGCGACGACGAAGTGCACGAGGCCAAGCTTGTAGTCGTTGGTCTGCTTGGTTGCTATATCGAGAGCCTTCGCGGTAAAGCCATGCAACTGCTCATACTCGTTGGCGAAGGACAGAATCACCCCGTAATCATCATGGTACGGAACTGACAATCGCTGCCGGTATAGAACACCGAAAGCAGCAACGAGCGGCAGAAAAATGGCGAGAACAAGCCAAAAATTAACCCGCCTCGGTTGTCCGCTGCGCCGATCGGCGTCGCACTGATATTTTTTTTCTGAGGAAATTGGGACATGCTCGTTGTCCGGACTACTCAATTGCATATCGCTCCTACACAATCCGCCAGCCTTCCGCGTACAATGACCGAGACTAATCAACCGTCGACGCGACTACGTGAAAACGTGTTACCTCCTCGGCGCATTCTGTTAGGATGCAACAGCAGAACTTCTCTATAAAATTTGCGACAATACAGCCGAGATTCGGATATCTTGAGTCTCGCGTGCGCTCTTCGCAACAGGCCGCATTGCGCAGTCGACTGATTATTTACGGCTGGGCCAAGATATGTCACGCTAAATAATACATGAACAACAAGCGCGTTTTGGTCACGGGCTCTTGTGGGCTCATTGGTTCCGAGGTTTGCGTTCACTTTTATCACGCTGGCTACTCCGTCGTTGGTATCGACAACAACCAGCGAGCGGTATTCTTCGGTCCCGAAGGTGATACTTCATGGTCACTCCGACGCTTGCAGCGGGAGATTCCCGCTTACGAGCATCATGATATCGACATTCGAGATCGCGAAAGAATTCTTCGTCTGGTTGAGACCCAACGGCCATCCGCAATCGTACACACAGCGGCGCAGCCGTCGCACGACCGTGCTGCTCAGATACCCTTTGACGACTTCCATACGAACGCCGTCGGTACTCTGAACCTTCTGGAGGCGGCACGCTGCTGGGCACCCGAATCGCCGTTCATTCACATGTCTACTAACAAGGTTTATGGTGACGCCCCGAACAAGTTGGCCCTGGTGGAAAAGGAAACCCGTTGGGACTACTCCGATGCAAAGTACCGCCGCGGCATTGCCGAAGATTTTTCGATTGACCAATCGCTTCACTCTGTCTTCGGTGCTTCCAAGGTCGCTGCTGATGTCATGGTTCAGGAATACGGACGCTATTTTGGAATGCCCACATGTGCCCTTCGAGGCGGCTGCCTCACCGGGCCTAATCATTCGGGAGTCGAGTTACATGGATTTCTCAGTTATTTGGTCCGGTGCAATCTCACCTGCAAAGAATACAAAATCTTCGGTTACAAGGGAAAGCAGGTCCGCGACAACATTCACTCTGAAGATGTTGCCAGCTTTATGCTGGCCTTTGCGCAAAGCCCTCGTTGCGGTGAAGTCTACAATTTGGGTGGGGGCTTCGAGAATTCATGCTCAATTCTCGAAGCGTTCGCATTGACTAAGGAATGGTCTGGACGCGAACAGATATGGACTTATGTTGAGATGAATCGCATTGGCGATCATATCTGCTACTACAGTGACCTGACCAAAATGAAGTCTCACTACCCTGAATGGAGGGTCACAAGGACTCTAAAGCAGACTATCGCCGAAATTGGAGCATCGTGGTCCTCTCGGCTGGTGAATTCGAAATCATGAAGGTGCTGATATCGGGAATCTGCGGCTTTGTTGGAAGCCACCTGGCGCTTCATCTGATCGAGGCCTTCGAAAACATTGTTATTCTCGGCATCGACAACCTTGCGCGATTCGGCAGCGAGACCAATCGAACTTCGCTGAAGCGCCTAGGGGTGCAGTTGTATCATGGCGACATCCGTATGGCGAGCGACATGGAGGCTCTGCCTTCTGCCGATTGGGTTATTGATGCAGCCGCGCAGCCGAGCGTTTTGGCGGGTCGTGACGGCAAAACAAGCTCGCGTCAATTGCTCGAACATAACCTGGTAGGCACGATTAATCTCCTTGAGTACTGCCGCAATTCACGTTCTGGTTTTATCCTTCTGAGCACGAGTCGTGTTTACTCCATCCCAGCTCTTACGCAGGTGCCATTGCGCGTCGAATCTTGCGCTTTCGCCTTCGAAGACAGGCATGCAGCCCCGCCAGGGGTGAGCGCGGCAGGCGTCAGCGAAGATTTCAGCATACAGGCACCAATTTCGCTTTATGGCGCGACCAAACTGGCTTCCGAGCAACTGGCGCAGGAGTACAGTGTAGGATTCGACGTTCCGGTCTGGATCAACCGCTGTGGCGTAATGGCCGGCGCCGGCCAATTTGGTACTGCCGAACAGGGCATCTTCTCGTACTGGATTCACGCACACTCCTCAAGGCGAACCCTCAGATATCTCGGATTTGACGGAAAGGGTTATCAGGTCCGCGACGCCCTTCACCCGCGCGATTTGGCTCGAATAGTCGACCTACAGCTGCGTATGAGCGGCCCCGGTACATTGTTCAACGTATCTGGTGGCATAGCAAACTCGATGTCTCTTGCCCAGCTTACGGCGTGGTGCGACCGACGCTTCGGTGCGCATTCACCAATCTCCGATGGCTCGGAACGCCCTTACGACGTCCCCTGGCTCGTATTGGATTCCGGCAGAGCCATGACCTCCATGGCATGGGAGCCGCAGACCACGATTGAGAAGATTCTGGAAGAAATTGCCGATCATTCCCTCGCGAATCCCGATTGGCTCACACGGTGCGGGATATGAGCGATGGGTCAAACCCCGAATTCGATCTCAAACTCTTGTCCGTGATCATTCCCGCCCGAGACGAAGAAGGCTGTATCCAGTCCACCCTTGAGCATCTGGATTTGGAACTGCGTCTGCAGAATGTCCCACACGAAATCGTAGTTGTAGACGATGGGAGCAGCGATCGAACCGCTTCCATTGTTTCCTCCTTAAGTGAGCGCGTCCCGGCAGTTCGATTAGTCTCCAACGGCCCACCCCACGGATTCGGCCGCGCCATTAACTATGGCCTCCAGAGGATGAGTGGGGACGCGGTTGTGATCATGATGGCCGACGAGTCCGATGACTGCCGCGATGTCGTTCGCTATTGGCACACTCTTAATCAAGGCTGGGATGCCGTTTTCGGATCGCGCTTCATGAAAGGTGGCGGAGTCATCGATTATCCCTGGCTCAAACTGCGGATCAATCGCATGGCCAACTTGTTTATTCGTATGTTGTTCGGAATTTCGCTCAACGACACCACGAATGCTTTCAAAGCCTATCGCCGCAAGGTCATTGAGGGATGCCAGCCTATGCTCTCAGCTCACTTTAACCTCACGGTTGAAATCCCGTTGAAAGCCATCATTCGCGGATATTCCTGGACTACGATACCAATTACATGGCGCAATCGCCGTACCGGAGTGGCCAAACTAAAAATGCAGGAAATGGGCAGTCGCTACCTTTTCATTTGCCTGTATCTGTGGCTGGAAAAATACTTCAGCCGCGGAGACTACAAGAAAGCTGAACCTTGAATCGCTTTTGCTTGTTCGACAGATTTGGCGATTTCTTAGGCAAACGGCCAACGCGTCCAGAAAACCACTTGCGAAAATCTGCCGGAAGGTCATAAAATTCGTGGTTCGGTAGAGCTCGGTCAGCGGTTCTCGAATCACACCTGTTCAATGCGGGGTGTGCTTCCCCTCCCGTGCCGCTGCGTGCTCACCGAAACTGAACGTTTGTGAGTGTTGGCGTTTGTCGAAGAGGCGACCGGAAGGAGAACGCGACCGAGTCTCCAAGTCAGACGCTGAGCAATGCAAATGGGTTGATATTTTTTGAAATACCGATCACGCGTCAGAGCCACGAATCCGTTCAGGAGATATCTCTAGCTCCCAATTTGAGTTTTCAGTGTTGAGTGCTGGCAGGTTCTATTCTTAAATATCCAACCCTTAGGGCAGCATGATGACTCGATTTCGCAACCGGGCTAATCGAAAGAATAGTTGCAGAAACAAATCTTTTGCGAGACATTTACACGACTCTCGGGTTGTAGCAGGCATTGTTTCGCCTCGGTGAAGTGTGGAAATCGATTGAGGGCGTGTAGTCGTAAAACCCATGGGGGATTCAGTAGATGATGTCGCGAGTGTACGTTTACAATCTGTCGCTGCGCGTTCTGGTATACCTGCTTCCATTGTTCTCTTTTGGGATTTGCGGATACCTGAAGTTTGGCACGTTCAGCCTGAACATCCCCGGGAGGCAACATTATCTAATCCTGTTTGTTTTTACCGAGTTAGCCTGGATTCTCGCCGCCAATTACTCCAAAATCTCGACTGTCGCCGATCTGTTCTGGGAATACACCGGAATTCGAGCTGCATTCTTCGCATGTTTCACAACGTTATTGCTACAGACCGCATTGCTCGTTTTTGTCCGTCAGTTGGTGATATCGCGAAAGTTCCTCTTTGCAACTAATCTTGCCTTGTTCCTTTTTGTAGTGGTCGCCAGGAATTTCTTTAGGTTGTCATCGGCTTCAACAATTTGGCCTAGGAAATGTGAAAAGCTGCTGATTGTCGGAACCGATCAATACGCCAAGCGCTATGTGAAGCTTCTTCGCCGAATTCCCTTCTTCGATTGCAAAGTCGAAGCCTACCTGCAACTCCCGGGCCAGGCAGTGCTGGTGGCTGACGCGCCGGTGATTAGTGTTATTGATCGCCTGAATCCAAAAGAATTCAACATTGACGAAGTGGTCGTCGCAGTCCCGCCATCCTTATATCCAAATCTCTCCATTGCGATCGAGGTCCTCGAAGACTTCGGAAAACCGATTCGAGCGGTCTTCGACCTTGGCCCGCGACTGTCGTTTGGGAGCAAACTGTTCCAGGCCGGCAGACTGCAGATGATGAATCTAGCGATTTCGCCGGTGGAAAGCTTTGCATACACCGTGGTCAAGAGAGCGTTCGACCTAGCTGCAGCCACTTTGGGCCTCGTTATCCTGAGCCCCGGGTTTCTTGCAATCGCCGCTCTCGTGAAGTTCAGCTCTGCAGGCCCTGTACTCTTCCGACAGGAGCGTATTGGCCGCCACGGGAAATCTTTTACTTTATTGAAGTTTCGGACCATGCATTGCAGCAGCAAGATCGAAAGCGATACGCTGTGGACAACCAGAAACGATCCTCGTTGCACCGTCATCGGCGCAATATTACGGCGATTCAGCTTGGATGAACTGCCTCAACTCCTGAACGTCATTCGCGGTGAGATGAGTTTGGTTGGTCCTCGACCAGAACGTCCCTATTATGTCGCGAAATTCGGTGAAGATTTCGAGAAATACAATAGCCGACACCGCTGCCATGTTGGCATTACTGGATGGGCACAGGTGAATGGCCTTCGTGGAGACACATCCATCTCGGAACGGCTGCAGTATGACCTCTATTACATGCGCAACTGGAGTTTCGGAATGGATCTGCAAATCATATTCCGCACCGCGTTCGTGGCTTTTACGGGCACCAACGAATACTAAACTCCCAATCGTACGTAACTTTGAAGACCCGCCGTTGTTGTTTCCAATCGTGCTATCGTTCAATAATAATTTGGCAAGCGTAGAGCGGCGTCTTAACCGAGAGCCCATCAAACCCGTGTCGGCATCAATTATCATCCCCACGTTTAACGGCGCCTCTCGTATTAAGAATTGCCTCGATGCTCTCGTAAAACAGACCACCGGGCATAATGTGGAAATCCTGGTGGTTAATGACGGTTCCACAGATAATACGACGGAAGTTGTTGGCCGATATCCCGGCGTGCGCCTCATCAGTCAGGAGAATGCCGGGCCCGCAGCCGCTCGTAATCGGGGCGCCAAGGAAGCAAAGGGAACAGTCATCCTGTTTACAGATGATGATTGTGTTCCAATGCCGGACTGGCTGTGCTCGATGACTGCACCCTTCGACGATCCAGAGGTCGTCGGAGTAAAGGGTGTTTATCGCTCTAATCAAACGAGTCTGATTGCACGCTTTGTACAGATTGAATACGAGGACCGGTACCGGCTGATGGCTGACCTCCCGTCCATCGATTTCATCGACACCTACTCAGCAGGGTACCGGCTCGATCAGTTCGCGGAGATGAAGGGGTACGATACCAGTTTCCCAGTGGCTTGCGCTGAGGATGCGGAGCTCTCGTACCGAATGTCTGCGCGGGGCTGGATTATGAAGTTCGTCCCGAGTGCGATCGTGTATCACACTCATCCCCACACGTTGTGGCGATACATGAAGAAAAAATATAAGTTCGCCTTCTGGCGAATTCTGGCGTTGCAAAAAAATCGTCGGAAGACACTGAAAGACAGCCACACACCGCAGGTGATGAAGGTGCAACTATTGCTCGCACCCGCATTTCTGTTGGCAATGTCCCGCGATTTGCTTGTTCATCCTACGATACCGGCATCAGCATTGGTTTTTGCAGCTTTCCTGGTCAGCGCGCTTCCATTCGCCCTACGCGCCGCTAAGAAGGATCCGCTCGTGGGGCTTTTTTCTCCGATGATTTTGGCCATGCGTGCTTGTAGTCAAGCGTTGGGAGTAGTCGCTGGCCTCATCTATACTTTCCGCATGCCTGCACGAACACCTGCCGACTCGGTTTCTTAATTCCCTGCATTCGCCATGGTCCGATTCCTTGGCTTCATCCCGCTGACCTGCCCCAGTTTTTCGTTCACATAAGAATACGACAACTTTCCAAATTTCAGCTGAACCGCTCCCCTTTTCCGTCACAAAGGAAGGTAGGGTTTTGGGTAGTGTAAGTCCTCTCTCCCGCTGTTGACACGGGTTCCGCGCCCTAGCGATGTTTAGCTTTTTCCCTAAGCAACGCTGCGAACGCGCGAACGCCGCGGGCGTCCGATCTGCCAACGAACTGTGCGGTCGCTGCTGATTGTAATGCTCGCGAAACTTCGCCAGGTTCTGCCACGCATCTTCCAGCGTCGAGAACCACTCTACGTTCAAACACTCGTCCCGCAGCCGGCCCTTGGAACTCTCGATGAATCCGTTCTCCACCGGACGCCTTGGGCGAATGAAGCACAACCTCACCTCGTTGGCCATTGCCCAGGATTCCAGCGCGACTACAGAACTCACTGCCGTCGTCCACGGTAATGCTCTCCGGCAAGCGGACCCGCTCGTGCCGTGCGTGTTCTAGCCGCCTGTGCCACTTTGAACCCTGTCATCGAACGATCGGCTTTCAACCCAACACACTCTCGCGTGAACTCGTCCACCACGTCAGAATGCGGAACGAGCGCCCATCCGCCAACTTGTCGCTCAGTAGGGTCGAGCATCAGCGCCGTGCGGTGTCGCCGCCGTCGGATTCTGATGCCCGACCACCGAACTGGACTTGCATCTTTCGTTATGCATCCGGCGGGAACACCGATGTAGGCAGGAAGGCGCTTCCATCCTTTGCGAATGCGTTCCTCACGCAGTAGGGAGAGAGGGAACTGTTCGACGTTACCTTCCCGCCAGACCTTCCGCGTGGTGCGGATGGCTGACCCCACCTTACGGCAAATGTCGTCCACTCTCGCTCCCGCTTCCACCCGTCGCAATACCGCCACGATCTGCTCTTCCCTATGGGCCTTCTTGGGCATCGTCCTCGTCTCCTCTCCCGGACCTCTGCCCGAGCTTACCTCTAATCTCCTCTGTGTCAGTTCTTGGGTTTTGGGTCAACCGGATCGCTATTGCAACAGAGAACTAGGTAACAGCTACTTTGAGAGAGAGCAGACTCCATCGTAAAATTCAGGCAGCATTGTAAGAAGCATCCGACATCCCAATGAGGACGTGGTCCCCACGCCCCACGGTCCATCGTGCACCGCAAGCGGCGACTGGTATTGCAGACAGTGATTTTCATGACACTTTATTGAGAGCAGACAAAATGACAAACCTACCTGTCTGCGCCGTGATTGTTACCTATCACCCCAGTGCCAAAATGCTCGAACTCCTGAGCGACGTTTTGGCTCAGGTACAGGCATTAGTTGTAGTAGACAATGGCTCGAATGCCGACGAGGTTCAAGCACTGCGGAACAGAAGTCGAGCGCTCGGTTTTCAACTGATTGAAAACAGGAAGAACCTTGGTATTGCGGAGGCCTTGAATCAAGGTGTTGCATGGGCCAAGGTCAAGGGGTTTCTTTGGGTGATCTTGTTCGATCAGGATAGCAGAGTGACTGACGGTTTTGTTCGCCAGATGTTCGACGCATGGAAGTCCCACCCCGATCGCGATCGAGTGGCTTCGGTTCACCCTCGGTACGTTGATCCAGATACTGGTATCGAGCTACACGTCCCGCGCGCCAGCGACCTCAGCCCAATTTTGCCGATGACATCTGGAACTTTGATGCCGCTCTGGATTTTCGATAAAGTTGGGTGGTTTGCATCAGAATATTTCATTGACCTCGTAGACTGGGAATATTGCTTTCGCATCCGAGCTGCCGGATTTCTTGTCGCAGATGCAGAACAGGCCAGATTGCTCCACGCTGCTGGCTCCCCAGCAGATACCGCCGTCCTGGGTCGAACTTTCCATCCCAGTCACCACAGTACCGTTAGGCGCTACTACATTTCGCGTAATTGCATTGCCTTTTATCGGAAATATCTCTTCAGATTTCCTGGAAGGATTCTGAATTGCATTTACCGACAGTTGCGCGACCTGGTGGTCTGTTCGATCGCGGAACGAGACCGGCGGCGAAAGTTTCGTTATTTTCTTTTGGGTACATGGGACGGCCTGATCGGTAGAATGGGCGAACGTGAGGGATTATGAATACGCCGTACAGAAGAATTCGGTCCCAAACGCGCTTGCCAATCTCTGTCGAACCCGCGATGCCGACTTGGGAGCGCAGCGACTTGTGTTATCGAATCACTAGGTCCTTTGCGATACTGGTCCAGCCCGCCGAGTAACGCCAGTAACCGAGATTGAAGGATTCTCGGAGGACGCGCGGAATCCTCGCAATCCTTTGTGGCGGCAACTGCGCTCGCTGCGCAAGGTGAGAGATTTTTTTTTCAATCTCACTCAGCGCAAATTGAGCGTACTGGAAGGCCGGTTGGCACTTTCTCAGTCGGGCATGGAGTTCACGAAATCGTTCTATCTCTTCCTGGTGAAACCTCGCACCCCTATCCCTGGCTTGCGCTATCAATTCCCTAGGCATCTGAGGCGGCAAACCCTCTTGTTGGTCCTTGTGGCGTCGATACTGCATGAGGGGTTCGCGAATCGCCTCGAATCGTCCGCGGGCTGCGAACAAGAAGGAGATCCACCTGTCATGAATATGGTTCGAGGGAATTGGGAACACAATATCAATGAGTTCCCTTCGGAACGCCATAGTCGCGCCCGTTACGACCGGATGTTTTAGCAAAACCTCCAATGCGCGGCACTTCTCAAACCGGTCTTGCTCCACGGAATCAAACGAGAAAGCGTTCCAGAGGCACTGGCCCAGCAATCGGGAGTCATCATCAATGAGGTCGGCGTCACTAAAAGCGGCGACAGTCTCGCTGGACTCTAGAAATGCTGTCTCGATTCTCTTGAGCTTGTGCGAGTACCAGATATCGTCTTGATCCGCTAGTGAGACTACGTCCCCGTGACACAATAAAATGGCTTTCTCGAAGTTCTTCGTCGATCCCAGGTTATTCTCATTAGCTACAAAATGCGTTGCGAAAGCACAGCGCCGAGTGAACTGTTTCACTATTTCGCGACTATCGTCCAATGAGCCATCGTCACAGATCACGAGTTCGTCCGGGAGTCTATCTTGGCCTGCGATACTCGCAAGCTGCTCACTGAGAAATCGCCCTCCGTTATACGTGCACATCGCCACCGAAATGCTAAGACTCAATGTAGATCTCCTACGAGCACCCTTTGATCTCGACTTGGCATACTGCAATCCGCGAAATCGAAGCACTGTAGTCCAGAGTCACCCTATTTTAGCCCGGATTGTTGTGTTGTCTTAAGCCACCCAATACAATCAATACGATCCTAATTAGGGAGGTTGTGTGACGGCGCAGACCATTTGCGCGGTGATCGTTAGCTACCACCCCCAGCCGACGTTCATCGACAATATTGTAAACGTCGCTGCACAGGTCGGCCACATCGTGGTAGTGGATAATGGTTCCGGGATTGAAACGGAACAGCAACTCCAAGAATTGGATAGGCGTGTAGGCTGCACCGTGATTCGCAATGTTGAGAATCTGGGGATTGCCCGGGCGCTCAACCAAGGTGTGAAATATGCTTTGGAAAGCGGGTACGATTGGATCTGTACGCTCGACCAGGATAGCCAAGTATCTGATGGGTTTGTCTCGGAAATGATCGAGACCTATCGGCGGGCGCCGAATTCGCCGATGGTTGCGATTCTTGCTCCGAGCTGCATAGACCGACAATCAGGGGTTAGGCTGCGGTTGAAGTGCGCTCGCGATGGTCAAATCCTGACGGCGATGACCTCTGGAAGCATGATTCCACTGACTGTCATTCGTAAGCTCGGCTTTTTCGACGAAAGCTTATACATGGATGCTGTCGATATAGAGTTTTGTCTACGCGCCCGCCGGGAAGGTATGCTGATTCTTCAATCGCCCGCGGTACTCTTGCACTCCCTAGGCCGAACTTCATATTATCAACTTTTTGGATTTCGCTTCGGCGTGACACACCACGCCCCTAATCGGCGCTACTACATGACTCGCAATCGATTGCAGCTATTGATGCGCTATGCGAAAGACTGGCCTTGGACGTGGCGAGAAAGCAAGACAATGCTGCTGGATGCCGTTAAAATCGCATTAGCAGAAGACGAGAAGTGGAGTAAGTTTCGGGCTATGGCAATGGGCATCGGCGACGCGTGTAGGGGAAAACTGGGCAAACAGGTTGAACTCTAGGCCAAAGATCTCGGTGTGTATGGCGGCCTATCAGGGTCTGCGCTATATCACACCGCAACTGAGCTCTATTCTTGAACAGTTGTCAGCCCAAGACGAGGTGGTCTTAGTTGATGACAACTCCACTGATGGCACCTACGCTGAAGTATGCGCGATGCAGGATCATCGGCTGACTGTGCTGCGGAATGCTAAGAACGAGGGAGTCTTACGCTCTTTCGAAAAGTCGCTTTCGCACTGCTCAGGCGAGATCGTGTTTCTGAGCGATCAGGATGATATTTGGCTGCCGAACAAGGTGGAGACGGTTTTGAATGCTTTTGCCTTTGACCCTGAACTGACACTCGTCGCAAGCGATGCCATAATCATTGACGAGGATGGAAATACGATCGGAGATTCCTTTTACGCTAAACGAGGCCAGTTTCGGGCTGGGCTATGGTCGAACTTGCTGATTGGAAAGTTTCATGGATGCACCATGGCGTTTCGCTCCTCTTTGCTGCGGTGCATATTACCATTCCCTGGAGACACGCGAGTGCATCACGACACTTGGATTGGTTGTATGAATGCGGTCGCAGGCGGGAAGACGAAATATATTTCGGAGCCCCTCGTCGCATATCGACGACATCTCACAAATGTAACCGGGAGGATAAGACTCAGCAACTACACGAGATTTATGATGAGATTCAACATTCTTCTCGGATTGGCAGTCTTTTTGGGGAAAAACATTCCAAAAACGGTTTTACAAAAACTAAGTACACTGTAACGGTTAAATTGTCATATCTTGCGGAAACTACAGTATATCCTTCTGATTGGTACCATTGGTCTGATAGGAGCGGACCGCATCGACCTCTTGGCGGGTCATGGTTCGTTCATACTGACGCCTTTCTTGGTATTGGCACCTCTAGTCCTGTTTATCGGCGTGTTGCGCGGTGGACCGCATGGGCTCTTTCGACTCGCCATTATTCCTCCAATGCGGCGACAGACGCCTTTCCTGATCGCTCTTAGCCTATTCCTGTTCCTCACCTTCGGGTCGATACTTTTCAGCCTAGATCCAGCACGGAGCTTGGTCGCTTTTGCCGATCTGCTAATCGTCGCTTTTCTGGGATATTGCATCTCGGTCCAGATTCTCGCCGAACCGGAACAGGAGGCGCTGATTGGACGCTCGGTCACCTTTGCGCTTGTTATGTATGTATTGTTCTGCGTTGCGGAGTGCATCGCCTTTGCTCAAGGACTTACTATAAATTCCCAAAGGAGTGGCTCGTGGGTACAATCGACATTCGCCCCTAGTTCCTTCTGGAATGTGGTTCCAATCTTGTCTGGAACAACGTTCGATTCGAATCGTTCGGGATTTGTGCTAGTGATGTACTTGGCTCTCCTTGACAGGTTTGCTTTCAAGTGGCGTTATTCTGGAATTTATCGTTTCTTGATCGCGGTTCTGATCATGTTGTCCTTTTCCCGATCGGCCGCTCTCTGTTGGCTGGCCTACCACGCCTTCTCAAGAGCCTTTTGGAAGAAGCTGTTCTCGCGGCGAGTATTGCTATGGGCGGGATCAACCACAATCGTTGCCTCGCTTCTTTGTGTTGCATACCAAAATCAACTACTTGACCTCCTTGAGGCATGGCAGGTCTCCGACGCTATTTCTGCGAAGCTGTCGACAGACCCAGGCAGTTCCGGAGAGAGTCACATTCTTCTAATAGAGCGGGGGATAAAGACATGGTTAACCTCACCAAAAACGATCGTTGCGGGTATCGGTTTCGCGGCTGCCCCCAAAGTTCTCCAAGATTTTTTCCAAGACGACAAGCGTGGAAACTTTCACTCTCTATACGTCACCGCTCTTGCCGAAATCGGACTACCCGCTTTTCTTATTCTAATGTTCATTCTCCTTTACCCCCCGCTTGGACGGACCGGGGCGATTCCTTGCATCGCTGCTATCATGGTTTTTAATATTAGTTACCAGGCCCACACGGAGCCTGTATTCTGGCTTATGCTTGCTATCGTTTGGTCTTTTGAGAAAGATAACCTTGGACTAAGACTTGCTTTCTCAGGACGCCGTCCTTCTTACGCAACACCAACCACAAGGTCGAACTTTTATTAGCTTTATTTGCCAGACGTAGTTAACCACTGAGCGGCTCACCTCGACACAATGTTGAATGTGGCGATCGCGTTCACAAGGAATCAAGGAGCAACATAACCCAAAAGCGAGTCTGTCGTCCCACCTTCGCACTTCGGGTCCCGACTTACAAAATGATCCTGGTTTGTACTACACCGGTACATTGCTATCAAGTCGCGGCCGGAAACAGATTGCAGATACCCTTCTTTTCCCAACATTCGTTGACCTTCACAATTCATATCCAGTGAGACGAAATAGTCAATCTGCCCTCGCTTGCAGCCGTACAACGGCACTGTCGCTCCTTCAATTGGATTGGCATAAAGGTGTCCGAGAAGTTGCTGCAATTGAAAACCGCCGCCAGGACTAACCCAGCCGGTGGTAACTTCGTGCACACGTCCATTGAAATACCGATTCAGGGGTAACCCGGCCCCCACATCCGGTTGCCACTCCATAGGCCATAGAATCCAGTTTGCGACGACTGCCGAATTTCCAGCGTCTGCTGGAGAGGCATCCCATGACGGCGGTGGGTAAGAAATGGTCGTATACATGTCTATTTTGGGATAGGCTGCGATGTTGATATCGCCGTACAAGCCGCGCACGAATCCCGCGATGAAGTTCGATTCAAAGCCGGTCGCGTTCGTATCCATGTTAGCGAGTTGCTGCCAGGGCGAGGCACCAGTCAAGAGTGCGTCTTGCTCGATCTTGTACAACTCGACCCCATACTGACCTCTTTCTATTACGTTTCCAGTCGTATAAGGCGGCCTGAGCGGCCGATTGAAAATGGCGTACCACTCGCCCTTCATAGAATCGTAGGCTACATCTCCCCAAGTCCCGTCCGGATCGTCGGAGTCTAATCCTTTGGACGTCACAGTACCTTGTACGCTAAAGTGCACTCCGTCGGTCGAAGTTGCAGCCACGTGGTGTTCGATCGGAAAGCTATCCTCATACAACATGTAGATCGCAGATTTGTGGTCTGTATTGTAAACACTCGGCTGACCGACAGCATAACTCGTTGGAGTAGTAGCGTCGATGACCGGCAGAGGATACTTTTTCCAATTCGTCCCATCTTTTGAGAAAGCCACACCAATGCTGTTGCCATCGCCACTCATCCATGCCGTTGCCACGTAGTACATTGCATATTTATACGTATCTCCATCACCGAGAGGGTTGTCAAAAACGCCACCAACGACCTTCGGATTGCAAAGTAAGGCAGCATCCCACGACCCTGGTGTTTCGGCCATCACCAAAATCGGAACGCTGGACTGAAGGGTTTGCATGTTGACAGATTCGTAATAAATTGCGTCCGTACTCTGAGAGGTGTCGTTGGGATTGACGCCCGGACTACACCACCAGAACTGCCGTGTGCTGCCAGTCTCAATGATCGAAGGCGAATAGTTATACTGACCAAGATTGCCAATCGCTCCTTTAGGAAGCGACCGGGACGAACAGCCAGTCGCGGCAAGCAGCGCGTAAAACACGACTGAGACGATGATCACAGTTTGAAGGTTGTTTCTGGGACGATTCATGCTAGTGCATCTCCGACGTCACAGGATTGAGCCAATCGCTTCAACCCCCCGGTTGCTGGTACTTGCCGACGCGACAGTTATTGCATCGGGACGCATTCCGGTGCCCCTGACCTGAGCGTTCCGATTTGGTTCGTAAAGCGCTTCTTCCTTGAGAGACTATGGTCGCCGGCCACTCCCCTGAAGAATTTGGAAGCAACTTTTTTACGTCTTTGATCGCTTCCGCGTCAAGGATTTTTCGCGGCCCGTGTTTTGCGTTGTGACGGATTTAGTCGTTTTAGCGAAAGTTATTGTGGGTGCCTTCCGACGTGGCTCACCCTTCTGGCAACCGGTCGAGTGCCTATTCTCCGCAACCATGTGAGGATGATAAGCTCAAGAACGCAGACGCGATTTCTCAGCCTGCGTGCCCATCAACTGGTTGGGCAATGAGTGCTAACATTCAGATCCGGGGATAGAGGTGCTTTTGCGGAGCGGCCTCATTATTTCCGGTTTGCGACTTTATGGCTGGAGTTGACATGGAGATTGAGAACGATAAATTTGGGCGATTGCCGGCGGAACTAGCTGAGCGGATTCGGAAAGAAGCCGCAGAGAACGACGAAATCTATCTCAGGCGGACTCCCGACAACCTTGACCTAACCAAGATCCACTATTTTCATCAGGAGATGCTGAACTGGGCAATCCGGCAATTGGGCGATTTGAAGGGCAAGCGAATCTTGGATATTGGCATTGGCGACGGTTTTTCCTCAGCTCTGATGGCCCAAGCTGGTGCGCAGGTGACCGGAATCGATGTGTCTCCGGCGGCGCTGGCTCGTGCGAAAGAATTGGCAGAACGATACGGCATCGATCTTGACCTACGAGAAATGCCTGGTGAGGACCTTCGTTTCGAGGACGAAACGTTTGACGGAATTCTATGCATTTCAGCTTATCACCATATGGATCAGGAGCGAGCTGCGAGGGAATTCGCTCGCGTTTTAAAACGCGGAGGCAGACTGGTAATGATCGACCCGCTCGCGACCAATCCACCTGCATGGTTATACCGGCACACTGGACGAATTTTCGGTCGAGAGTCGACCTCTGAGGAAACGCCTTTGCGAGTGCAAGATGTGGGAACTCTGCAGAAGCACTTCGACAGAGTTGAATGGCATGGAAAGTACTTCCTGTCGGTGGGACTCATCAGCTTGGAGCGCGTTTGTAAAAATCCGATTTCCTTGGTCTTCAGGTTTACCGAGTCAACCTTCAGGTGGCTCTCACCTGTGGATTCCGCTTTACTCAAGATCCCCGGACTCCAACGGATTGCGTGGAAGATCGCCGTTGTCGCGCAACGCTAAGAGTGCGGCCAGCCCAATTCCGAGAGCATCGTCAAGCGATTTGCCGTCGAACGGCTCCCTTTCAGCAGACGCTGAGCATATTTTTATTTTCGAATAGCAGCAGCGTCGTCAGCCCCGAACAATCGGATCAATTTTCAGTATTGCCAGGTCACGCCATTGTAGAGACTCGGATAGCGGTAAGCACGGTAGGCGTTCAACGTGTTCGGTCCGATCACCATTTGCCACACCACTTGCGGAGTGGCGGTCTGAGTTACTTCCTGCACTATCGAACCCGCATTCAGGCCAGATGGTCCGATGGGGGAATTGGCATCAAACTCAACGTTGCCGTTGGCCAGTTGATTCATATTTCCTCCCCAGATCGAATACAAACCCGGCGCGTCCGACCAAGCCAAATCAGCAGTCTTTGCACTGTCATCGATATTGAAGATGGTCGCTCGTGAGTGGCAAGGGATGTTATAGACAGGCGGAGGACCACAGATGACACCTTGGGGATTCAGGACGCGATTATCCCCGTTGTCCCACACTCCCAGCACTGTTTTCGGTCCGCTTTGGCTTATGAGTACAGGAAAGTGTTGAAACGAGAACCATTGGCTCGGATCGTCGCTTGGGACCCCATTCACACTCAGCGCCAAGTCCCCTTGGTAACCGAGACGCCAAAGAATATTGCCCGTTCCAGATCCATTACTGTAATCGATCTTGAGAACCCAGGACTGGTGGCGCAAGGACAGAATCACATTGCCATCATTGGGGGAATAAGCGACTCCATTACCATGCGTCCAGTCTGGTAAGCCATTCAGGTGGCGATTCACGTCGAGGTAATCGAAGCTGTTCCAGGCCCATACCGGATTCCAGTTCTCATCTAAATCAACGAGACCGTCCCCAATGACCGCCAGCGAACCAGGATACCCAGGAAGATCTGTGAAGGTCTTTGAATAGTTGACGAGAGCGATTACATGGCCATTGTCAAGCGGAACGAGATCGTGGGTAAAGTTCTCTGCAGCAAAATCGAATCCGGCCGCCTGCATCTTTTGGCGCAGAGTGGGGATATCCAACTCACGGATGAGATTTCCGGCCAAATCGATTTCGCGTATGGACGAAATTGCGGTGATAGCCGTCGGGGACGTAGTGATCATCATCACTATGTGCCCATTGGGAAGGAATTTGAACATATAGGGAGAACTTGTGCTTCCAACACTGTAATACCAGATGGGATTGCCGTCGCGGTCAGTGAAAAAAGCCGGTACATTACCGGCGGCCACTGTCACCATCTCTATGCCGGCATTTTCCGGCGAACTCGCAGAAGGACTCGGACGGGTCACCTTAATTGTGGGAAAGGGGAGCGAAGAAGGGATCGGTCCGGTCGTGAAGGTCATGTCCGGGCTGGTCACGTTCGACGTGCTCCCGGAGCACTGCGTTTGCGAGCGCAAATGGTACGCTGTTGATGCACGCATTCCCGCCACGTAAATAGTGGTCGGTTGGTATTTGCCGGGCACTGCGTACCAGTTTGTGCTCCTGCCGTACGAAGTATCAGGGCCAAACTCCACCATGCTTTGGCCGACACATCCGCTCGCAATCGAGACCTGCGCGACTAAAGGGTTGGTCGTACCTGCGACTGTGCTCTTTATTTGGGGAGTGGTGATCGCACTGCCGCAAGCCAACGTGAAAGCGATGGCACAAGACAGGGCAAAAGCGCACAACACCTTTGAGCAATAAGATTGTCTCATTTGTTCTTCACCTGGGATTGAGGTTTCAAAAAGCTACAAGATTGTGATTCCTGGCAAAAGACGCAAAACCGAATTCTCAAGTGGCCATCGGCGTATGAGATGGCAAATTGGCGGCGTGATGAGAGCAAACAGATTGCTTCCATCCGTCCATAGGAGCACCTGGCTTTTAACCGTCCCCGAAAAGTCAGGGTCCGTCTTCTTCGAAAGCCAGTAGTATATCCATAACTGTCGGCAAACCGCAATCACAGTTTGGAACATGGCTGTCATTTCCCTTCCCACCCGGCTATGGACTCGCATTTCGTTTGCGCGTAGAGTGCTCTCCGTGAACCGCCGGCTCCTGGTCATCGCCGCCTTGCTTTTTTTCGTCGTTTCCGCTTACGGGCAAGCCAACAAGGGAACAAGCACAACGGCAAGTTCCACCAACGAAATACCCATCATCACCGCGACCGGCACCGATGTAGGCAAGCAACTCAATTCATGCATAGCCCAGTTCTCCCCAGACAATCCTGGCATCTGCGAGATTGTCCCCGGCACTTACTCGCTGACAACCCCTGTGAAAAAGCCGCAGTGGGTAACCATCGAAGGCAACAACGCCGTAATCAGAATCGGTACGGCCAATGCACCTGGCCTCCACTCTCCGGCCATCGTCTGCGCGAATGCAACGACCACTCTCAGCCCCACTCAGCCCGGGACCTATTCCCGCCGTGGCATCAGAAATCTTACGCTGATCGGCAACGGACCCTCTAATACGCCCTACGGTATTTGGGTGGGGGGTGACCCATCAGGCGGAGTTCTGTCGGGGGGTGCCATCCCATCGAGTGCGTCGGATTTCATGGAAGAGTTTGACAATGTTCACGTGCAGAACTTCGGTAGCCAGTACGCCCTCGGTGTTAACATTTACCAGCAATTTTGGGTCGGCGGGTCGATCATGGGTGGCTACAAGGCGACAGAACATGGCGTCACCATAGTCAAGGGAGGAGGCGGAGCCGAAAATTTGACCTTCACGGGCACTCAGTTCATCGGGGGCGGTGGCAATACAGGTTATGCCATCAATGCTCCGAATGCCATAGGTAGTACGATCAACCTCGACCACGTCAGTATTGATTTTTGGAACGCGAACAACCACGGTGGTTGCCCCGACCACATCGGGCCCGGGCAGGCGCAAATTCTGTTTAACAACGGACACCTCACGTTAGACGGCGTCCACATGCAAACCTGCTCCGGCCCGCAAATCATCTCGACTTCCCCTCAGGTTCAAATCACTATCGGCGGGGGGACTGAATTCACGTTTGAAGACGCTGCACATTACCTGACCACGCCAGAGATTATCGAGGTGGCCGGAGGAGCGCCCCAAGTCACAATCGAACCCGGAACCACCATTGGCATTGGAGGGCGACAGAATGTGGCCACATACGTTGCCAATACAGGCAAGGGCGGACAATTATCGATCGGTGCCTACTACGCAGCACGCGGCGGACGATATTATCAAATCGCTCCCTACTCCGGCGTATGGGATTCTGCAATTACGCCTAGCTACAACGGCGGTGTAGTGACCGGAATAAGTGTAATTGGCAGTGCGTCCATCAGCGGAGGAATTGGCCAGCAAGGCGCGAACCAGTGGGCCGGCAAGTGCTCCATGGCGGCCTCGACTTCTTGCAGCTTCGCATTAGGCACTACGTTTACAAACTACCTCTGTTTCCCATCGATTGATCAAGCCTCCGCTCCTCCGGCCACACCGATTTCTGCAACCTGCAGCTTGTCGGGGACAACTGCCACCATCCGCGCCGGGGCGAAAAACTCCTTGACCTGGGATGCATTATTCATTGGTAATCCCCGATAGCCAGCATGGGACTGAAATTGACTCTATTGCACGATTACCTCCAGAGCCGTGATGTGGTTCAAACTGCCCGACGTCGCTGTCACAGTTGCGGTGTATGTCCCCGACGGCGTGCCATGCGTAGTTGTTGTCGGAGTTGAACTTCCCCCGCACGACATCAGTGCCCCCAAGACGAGTAGAAGGATCGGTGCGACCCAGGCGCGTACCGCAAAGATGCGTCGACGCCGATTCAGCATCATCAATCCACCCAGACCCATGGCGAGGATCCACGGCGCCCTCGTCGAAGGCCGTCGAAAATCAGGCAATGGAAGACTTGCGCTTGAAGAACCGGTCGTTTTCACGGAAACAGTGACAGTTTGGGTTCCGCTGCCAGTGAGATTCACCGAGGCACTGGACAAACTGCATGTCGGAGCGGGACTGACGACGGGGGTTATTGCGCAAGATAGATTCACTGTCCCGCTGAATAACGCCAGAGACGAGAAAACCAGCGAAAAGCTCGCCGTCTGCCCTGCGCTAATGGTCTGCGATGTGGGCGAACCCGGCGCGGGGCCCACCGAAAAATCCTTCGCCACGATGAGCAGCAACCCCGTGCTGTGCACGGTCGTTCCTGACGTACCAGAGATATGGATCGAATACGTTCCTGGGGTGACCGTGGAGGCTACGTTGACTGTTAAGGCGGAGGTAGCGTCCGTACCGCCAGAGGGCGTCACGGACGCGGGGTTCGGGTTGCATGTGACTCCACTGATGGCAGAATCGCAGCTAAGTGCCACCGCGCTGCTGAATCCATTCAACGCGGCTACGCTCAGCGTAGAAGTGGCCGAAGCTCCCGGGCCGACCTTCGCGGGCGACAGTGCTGCGGCAGAAATCTGAAAATCCGGCGTTGTCGATGCCACATTCAAACTCAACGCTGCAATGTGAGAAGTAGTTCCCGAAACTGCATTCACAGTGAAAGAATACGTCCCTGCTGCCAGTCCCGATGTCGTGCTGACTGTCATCGTCGAGCTGCCAGAACCACAAGAAATAGAAGCCGGGTTGAACGTGCAGCTCGCGCCTGCTGGTAATCCGCTGCATGACAGGGTGACATTGCCGATGAAGCCGTTCAGCAATGTAACTGCGATCGTGGACGTAGCAGAATTCCCATGTACAACAGGGGCTGGCGAAAGCCAGGAGGCTACGACCCGGAAATCAGGTTGTGGAGCCCCTTTCTGAGTGGTATTCAGCAGAACGCCAACTCCCAGTGCGCGGGGAAAGACCATGTCGGGCAATCCGTCATTGTTCATGTCCGCAAAAAATGCCGCAGCGACTAGACCGACGTTGAGATTTTGAAAAGATCCAAATGTACCGTCTCCATTGCCCAATACAACTCCTGAGAATTGGTCTTGGCTCGTAAAATCATCAACGATAGAAAGATCGAGGTTGCCATCGCCGTTTAGGTCTGCAACGCCATTAGTGCGTAGCGCCGATGGAAGCGGGCTGAGCGCGGTAAACGTTCCGTCGCCGTTATTAATCGAGACAAACTGCCCATTCTGGCTACTTCCCAAGAGGTCTGGTCTGCCATCGTTGTTGAAGTCTCCAACATAGGCCGCTGAAAAGCTGTTTAGGCTGCTGGGGAATGCCTCTGGCTGAAATGACCCATTTCCATTGCCGTAGAGAATCCCCGTTGCTCCAGTAGTGCCAGTCATAAACGGGGCGGCAAGGTCCAACTTCCCGTCTCCGTTGAAATCCCCTATTAGGAGTGAATATGCGCTTCCGTCGAGCGCGTAAATCGGAGCACTGAACGTTCCATCTCCGTTGCTTAAAAAGACTGCGGCCGAGCTTCCCGCTACCGCTGCCAGATCCGGTTTGTGGTCGTCATTGAAATCGCCAATGGCCGCAAGAGATCCATTCACGCTTTGCTGGTACAAGATGGGTGCCTGAAAACCTCCGTCACCGTTGCCCAAAAGCACGGTATAAGACCAGTTGCCTGTTGAGGCATCCTTGCCCGAAACGACAAGGTCGGGTTTACCATCACCGTTTAAGTCTGCTGCGAAGACTCTGTAACTTGGTTGAAACAGTGCGTAGGTGTGAATCAGAGTGAGGACCCCACTCCCATTATTGCGAAGGATGTACAGATTGGACGGGGAGGGTGCATCAAGGTTCGGATATGGAACAACCGCGACGTCCAGTTTGCCATTGTTCTCGAAATCGCTAATCGCGACCGCCGCTGAATCGTTCATCAGGCTATCCGGCACGAGCCCCAGCGGTACTCCAGCGAACGATCCATCACCATTGCCCAAGAGTATGTCCGAAAGAGCAACAATATCCGGCTTCCCGTCCATATTGAAATCCGCGATGGTGATGGGCGCCACGATCGGAATGAAAGGTGGCCCAGGAGGAAAAGCAATCACGTAGTTACTTCGGTTGGAAAAGGTGCCATCCCCATTTCCCAGGTAGACTTGAGCAACGGTAGGGTCGTTACCGGTAAACGCTAAATCTAATTTCCCATCACCATTCAGATCGCCTACTGCGATTGGGCCATTGCCAGTAAGAGCAGCAACAGGTGATTGGAAGGTGCCGTCACCATTGCCCGCTAGGATAAACAAACTCTCCGCTTGGGTGCAGGTACCGTTGCAAAAAGCAGGAGCACTTATGGCCAGATCGAGTTTTCCATCTCCATTAAAGTCGCCTGCGGCTATGTATTGTGGATTGTAAACTGTGGTGGATGACTTTGGCGCTTGAAAGGTACCGTCGCCATTACCCAAAAAAAACAGTTCTTGCCCTGCTACATTGTTTCCCGCAAGGCTTACGCCAATATCAGTCTTTCCGTCACCATTGAAATCGGCGAGCAGCAAGAGTGTAGATCCTGCCGACGTGGTACCGAGGTTGTACGAAACACCCGCGCCAAATGTGCCGCCGCCTTTGCTCAGAAAAACCAGAACCGAAGTGCCGAATACCCCGACCACGTCTGCGCTCCCATCCCCGTTCAAGTCAGCCGCCGCCACAGTCAGCAAACTGGGTACTCCGCTTGAAGAACTGGTAGGCGCCTGAAACGTGCCATCCCCTTTTCCGAGAAGCACAAGCAGAGTGCCCGTTCCCTGCTGAAGCACATCGGGGTTGCCATCGCCATTGAAATCGGCCACGGCCAGGACGCCGCCTGATACCGTTGTCCCGGGCGTAAATGTCCCATCGCCATTGCCTAGGTTCATCGTGCCATCGCCAGTCAGAATGTCGGGTTTGCCGTCGCCATTGAAGTCGGCGACGAATAGAGGGCCGTTTCCGGAATACGTTGGCGGCTGAAAAAATGAAACCTGGCCTTGCATCGAACAGCAGACGGTCAGGAAGACCAGAGAAACGCCGATGACGATTTGCGGCGCGCATCTCATAACGTCACCTCTGTGGAACGGAAGGATCGGGCAAATCGGCCTTTTACGGGGGAGAACGTTTCTAATCAAGTAGCAACGCGTTATTCGCGCAACGATTCTAAGCGTTTGCAGAGGCGGCGGCTGTGAGCACGGTCACCCCTTTGATACGCCAGAAACCAGATACTCAAGCGACACGGTCAGAATTCGGATGCAACAAACCCCGGGCCACGCTAAATGTTGCTGGGTCTTTAGAGTATTTTCTGCAAACCATAGAAGACTGGGCCCGCATATCGTCCTATAGGCCCTGCGGGTGAGGGTGCTATCCGACAAGGGAGTGCACCTTCACTCGGGCGCGAATGTCGTCTCTTCGTTCTTCCGCCATGTTTGTGTATATTCTAATGTATCGATTTTCGTGGCGTTGATTCATCCAGGGTGATTCCACATGAGAGCTTTGATCACGGGTGTTACGGGACAGGATGGTTCGTATTTGGCCGAACTCCTGTTGGCTAAAGGTTACGAGGTCTTTGGGTTGGTTCGACGTTCCAGCGTCAAGAACTTTGAGCGGATTGAGACGGTAGTCGACGATATCACGCTCATGGAAGGCGACCTAACGGACCAATCATCCCTGGATCGAGTGATTCATGAGGTACAGCCTGACGAAGTGTACAACATGGCGGCCCAGAGTTTCGTTCCTGCGTCTTGGAACCAGGCTGTTCTGACGGGTGACGTTACCGGATTAGGGGTGATGCGTGTTCTGGAGGCGGTTCGCAAAGGTCGGCCGCAAGCGAAATTGTTGCAGGCATCCAGTTCAGAAATGTTCGGCAAGGTGCGCGAAACCCCGCAAACCGAAAAAACTCCTTTCTATCCACGCAGTCCGTATGGCGTCGCGAAGGTTTTTGGCCATTACATTACCGTAAACTACCGTGAGAGCTACGGGCTATTTGCTTGCTCGGCCATCGCGTTTAATCATGAATCGCCGCGCCGTGGATTGGAATTCGTCACAAAGAAGGTCACGCATCAAGTGGCCAAAATCAAATGCGGGTTGGCCAAGAAACTCACCATGGGCAACATCGATTCGAAACGCGATTGGGGTTTCGCAGGTGATTATGTGCGTGGGATGTGGATGATTTTACAACATTCAGAACCAGAAGACTTCGTACTCTCAACGGGAGTACAACACAGCGTGCGCGACCTTTTAGAAGTTGCTTTCGGCGCCGCTGGATTAGATTGGCAGAAGTACGTTGAAATCGATCCGAAGTTGATTCGTCCGGCAGAAGTCGACTCTCTTTGTGGCAACGCAACGAAGGCATGTGACGTGTTGGGGTGGAAACCCCAGGTCGGCTTTGCAGATCTGATCGGCATGATGGTGGCGGCCGACTTGGAAGCATTGGGGAAATCTACAACGCATTCCTTGGCATCGTCATAGGCCGTCGGAACCGCCATCAAATTGCGCTCCATCCATAGACGATTGCCAAACCTTAGGATCAATACGCTCCTGCCGTCCGCCAGCGAGTACATCCGACTGGCGATGGGCAGGGGCGAGGTCGCAGACCACAGCCAGCGTCGTTACGCACGCATTGTTCGAGGCATTTTCACCGGTCTGGCGGGTCGTGGTGTAGCAGTTCTCGTCAGCTTCTTCTCTGTCCCGTTAACGGTCAGATACTTAGGTGCGGAGCGCTATGGGGCATGGGTTACCATCAGCACAGCGATGGCTTGGATTGCGCTCGCTGATCTCGGACTGAGCAGCAGCCTTACGAATGCCGTTTCCGAGGGATACGCAAAAGAGGAGAACGGTTTATCGGGTGATTACGTCGCCGCCGCATTTTGGTCGCTGATCGCGGTTGCCACTCTTCTGAGTGCACTGTTCTTTCCGATCTGGCGAATCGTTTCGTGGGACCGCGTCTTCAACGTACAAGCGTTACAAGCTCGGACCGAAATAGGCCCTGCAGTTGCAATTGCCTTCATCATATTCGTGCTGAACCTGCCGGTCTCCATCATTGCCAAGATTTATGGCGCTTACCAGGAAGTCTCCACAGCGAACATGTGGAGCGCCGCGGCGAACGTGTTGAGCTTTGCCGCGCTCATTGCCGTAACGCGCTTTCATGGGGGACTGGTGCCCCTGGTAGTGTCGGTGTCGGGCACGGTGCTACTGGTGAATGTTATTAGCGCTGTCTGGGTATTTGGCTATTCGAAGCCATGGCTTGTTCCACGTATACGACGAGTGACACTCTCCTCGGTCAGAAAACTAATGTCCTTGGGCGGCATGTTCTTTTTGGTTCAGGTGGCGGCGCTTATACTCTTCCAGACCGACAACCTCATTATCGCCCACTACCTCGGCGCAGCGGCTGTCACTCCTTACAGCGTAACTTGGCGATTATTCAATTACACAATGATTTTTCAGATTCTAGCCAGCCCCTCCTACTGGCCGGCATATGCAGAGGCTTTTGCGCGTGGTGATCGGGCTTGGGTTCGCCGCAGCTTTCGGACGAACTTCGGCGTTACTCTAGGCTCCGCAATCTTGCTTACTATCCCGTTCATGTTTTTCGGTCGATCGATCATTCGCCTGTGGGCTGGTAACGCTGCAGTACCTTCGTCCGATCTTCTTATTTGGATGGGAATCTGGAGCCTTATCTACGGTGCAACCGTATCACAATCCTGTGTATTAGCGAGCGCCGGACGGTTGAAAGGTCAGACGGTCTACTCAATATCGGCGGCGATTGTTAATCTCGTGCTCTCGATTTTCCTTGTGCAAAAGATAGGACTTACAGGCGTAATTGTCGGCACCATCGGTGCATATATCACATGTCTGATCGTACCTCAGTCTATCGAGGTCGAACGCACTATTCGAACCTAGATCAACTTGCGTGATGAGAATTGCGGTTTGGCACAACTTGCCGAGCGGTGGCGGAAAACGTGCTCTATACGATCACGTTCGAGGCCTGGCCGCTCGAGGACACCAGATCGAGGCCTGGTGTCCGCACACGGCTGATCGTTCGTACCTGCCTTTGTCTTCGATCGTGCCCGAACACGTAGTTCCCTTGCCGGGATTCGATGTTGGGATGCAGCCTGCTTTGCTCCGCCGCCCGTATCAAATTCGCTGGAATACCTGGTCGCAATTACGTTCCATGGAGAATCACTCCCGTGAGTGTGCGCGCCAAATGCAGGCCAACAATTTCGACATCCTGTTTGCGGCGAGTTGCATCTTGTACCACACACCATTTATCGGACGGTTCGTCCACATTCCAAGCGTTCTCTATCTGCAAGAACCGAACCGTCCGTTTTACGAGGCGCAACCTGAATTGCCCTGGCCCGCGCTCAACTGGACGAGCAAAGACCTGTTTTCTCTTCATTTCTGGCGAAGATCCTTGAAGAGACGACTGCGATTGCATGGGATTAGAGTTCTCGCTCGAGAAGAGCGAAACAGTGCACTCGCGTTTGACACGATTTTGGTCAATTCATTCTTCTCGCGCGAGAGCGTTCTGCGGGCATTTGGAATTGATTCGAAGGTCTGCTACCTGGGCATCGATACGAAGCAATTTGCGAATCAGAGTAAGCAGCGTGAATCCTACGTTGTCTCGCTCGGAGCCATCATCCCTTCAAAAAACATCGGGTTTCTTGTAGATTCAGTCGGGACGGTATCTTCGCACATGCGTCCGAGGCTCGACCTAATCGCAAATACCATCGATGCCTCGTATCTTAATAGCCTTAAACATCGAGCAGAAAGGGCCCAAGTATCAATTCGAGTCCACCACGATGTAACGGATGCAGAAGTCGTCGACATTTTGAATCGTGCCCGGCTTATGCTTTATGCTTCTCGTCTTGAACCCTTCGGTTACGCACCTCTAGAGGCGTGCGCATGTGGCACTCCCGTGATTGCCACGGCCGAGGGCGGAGTTCGGGAAACGATCCAGGACGGTGTAAATGGCCTGCTCGTTGAACAGGAGCCTGAGGCTATGGGAGCGGCTATTGAGCGTTTGATAGCGGATGATGGCCTCCGGAATCGATTAAGCTTAAAAGGACAAGAGCTAGTCAAAGAGAAGTGGTCGTTAGAACCTGCGATTGACAGGTTGGAGCAGCGCCTGCAGGAAGTACGTCGACCCTCCTCAGCTGCATCGGATTCTGTGGACCGACATTCCTAGCCTCAGCCGACTTAATTCAAAGAGTAGTTCTAAGCGGTAAGTTATTGTCTGTGCTGAAGCGAACTTTGTAACGGCCAACAATCCGCGAAGCCACTTCGGAACAAAAATCATCGACGCGATTGAAGTGCGTGATCTCCGAGTCGCCCAAAATAAATGAAGTATTGCCTCCGTCAGGGGTGGATTATTGCAATGGCGGCTGCAGTCAGAGCCAGTTGACCCGCAATCTGTGACCAGTCGCGCAAGCCACGCACGAAAGCTCCAGTGGGAAGCTTGTAAGGCACGATGACTTCGTCCCCCGGATACAGGCGCAGATGCTCAAACTTGTCCCCGGTGAAAGGCCCATTCACGTTGTTCGCCGCCACAACTATTCCATTCGCCCGAAGCACGAAAGCGTGATGCATGTCAGACTGTGGTTTTCCTTTACCCGCCATTCCTAGATACGCGCCAGTGGTCAAACGCGGGTTGAATAGAAAGGATCCAGGGCTATACACATTTCCGACGACCGAGACTGTTGAAGGAGTATGAGGGACAATCAATCGGTCATTGTCTTCCATCAACATATCAGGAAAATCCGTTAGCTTCTTGTCATTGGGCTTAACCGGAAGCGCGACGCGCCCGCTGGCACGGACGGATCGAAGCTGGCCAAGAATACCCTCTTGCAGTTGCGCTAGCCCCTGCGCATCTCCTCCCGACACTGAGGCAGCGATTGAAAGGGTAGACTGCCGTGCCTGTACCTCCATCGTGTTTACTAGTTGGTCGAGACTGTTTTGTTGTTCAGCGCGGGCTGATTCGCGCAGTAATTGCGAGCCATACATGTAAGCGTTCGGCGTCAGTCCACCCGCACGCTCCAGAACAGAATGCAGCGTTTCGTTCTTTTCCAGTTTATAAACCCCCGGCCGCGCCACCTCACCTTCGACCACCACGTATCGGGATCGCTCGTCTTCGGGCAGGCTGATATCACGTTGCGAAAAGATCGTTACTATGTCTCCGGGCTCAAGTTCCAGGTTGCTGGCTTCGTCGTGCTCGATAATTGCTTTGCGCGGACTCATCCACAGCAGCTTGGATGTAAGGTCGGTCGGATTCACGCGCTGAATGATGGCATAGTCCCAGTTGATCTCTGGAGCGTAGCGACGCAGATCAGCAGTAACGCTCCGAGCGGTGCGTAGCGTGGTTGTCGATTGATCTTCTGTTTCCGCATTCTTTTGACTCCCTAGCGGTACTTTCTCATTCGCTTTGGAGGTCTCGGCCGCAGCTTCCTGATCGGCAGAGTCGCATGGGATGTAAGTAATATTGGCTTGTTCCACCACACTTGTGCCTGCGCCAGGATAATATCCACCGGGAAAAGCACCCAGTTGTCCGGCGGTGGACGAAGAAGAGGTGGGCGGAGAAGCGGGCTGTGTCGCTCCCTGCGTAGAACTGTTCGGCTGTTTTCCGTTTGGCAAGCACCGCACGTTGAACCCAGGGTGCATCGGATACTCCGTGGTGTGCCCGTTACCGATCGCAGCCCGATCGAGCCAGTATCGGCGCGTTAGCAGAGCCTCAGGATTGGGAATGAGGTCGCGGATGCGCATGCCAGTCTTCCAAGGATAACGGCCTGGATTGGCAACATTTCCACGCAGTGTGACTGTATCCTGGAAACTTGGCACTATGGAAAGTACTCGAATAATATCGCCATCCTGCAAGGGCAAGGCTCGAGAGGTGTCATCAAACGGGAACTCTAATGTCTTACGGGACTGATGATCGACCACCCGCTCGATTGTGATCCTGCCGGTATCGGCGAGACTGCTCATTCCACCTGAATATTGGATCAGATCGGCGAGAGTCGTTTTTTCCTTCAGTTCGTAGATAGCGGGACTGTTTACTGACCCAGAAATGGCGACCAGAGGCCCAACCGGCGCGATGTATACAACATCTCCCGACTGCAGACGCACATCCTTGGACTTGTCGCCCTTGATCAGCAGATCATAAAAATCGAAGTCGGTCACGGTTGTACCGTCACGACGCACCTGAATGTGGCGCAACGATCCCTGTGGCGTTGGCCCCCCAGAACTAAAGATCGCATTGACCAGAGTACTTAGCGAACTGATCGTATACGTGCCCGGATAGCGTGCGTTGCCCACCAAAAGCACCTGTATCGAACGAAGGCGTCCAACGGTAGCAGTCAGATGGAAATTCCGGAACGTCTTGGAAATTTCACTCGCCAGGTAGGGTTCCAATTCGCTGTAGTGCACACCCGCCACGGAAACTGGCCCGACATGCGGTACGTATATCTGTCCCGATCGGTCCACCATGGCGCGGAGATCGGCCTCGAGTTGTCCCCAGATCCTGATTTGTAGTTCATCGCCCGGACCGATAATGTAATCACTTGGAACCTGCAATTGATCCATCGGGGCAAATGTGCTTGGGGCAAGATCGAAAAGCGACTGGCCAAATACAGGTAAGGGACGGCCCGCCGAATCCGCAGCCATCTGTTGGAACTCCGTTTTGGGCCACGTCGGAATATTTGGCTGGCGCACCTGCGAAGGATTGATCAGAGATGTACGAGGAGGATACTGCCCCTCGTACGTGCTGAAGGGGTTTCTCAGTTGTGGTACCTGGCCAGTGGACGGAAGGTTTTGTCCTCTTTGCGCTCCGCCAGCATTTTGGATTTGCTGAGAGCACTCGGGACTGGCGGACTGCATTGGATCGCTGCAATCCGTTGCTATCCCGGGTGTCGTGCTTTGAGGAAATTCATTTGCCGCTTGCGATAGACACAAAGCCGCACTGAAAAAGAAAAATATTCCAAACCAACCCAATTTTCGCATCATGGATTCACGAGATGAGCAGTGGCAGAAGCCCAGTATTCAAAGCAGGTAATTCTACCAACTGACGCAAGAAAAATGGCGGGATCCATTAGCCAAGTCACAATTTCGATGGATTCAATGCGGCCTCTGGCTTGGCGCGGCAAATCCCTCGGTTGATCTTGCCCTTTAATCGAATGCCGGAAAGGACTAGTCTGACCCCTGGGCGCCATGGATCTGGGTGAGGCCCCGCCCGGATCCGGAACTGGGGGTAGTTGCCCTCTTTTCGTGCTGGCTGCCGCGCAAGAGATACCTTGAGAGAGTAATGAAACCCTTGACGTTCCGCTGGAACTCCCGCCGATCCTTCAGCGATTGCTTCAGCTTGTAAAGCATATATGACGGGCTGAGATAGAAGCTTCTCCGCGCACGGTCACAAAAACTTACCAGTTGTTCGTGCGTAATATTAGGCAAATTAACGACGCTATTGTGAAGTCCGTCCTTTGTAAGCCAACCACCCCAATCTTCAATTTGGATGTAGTTTCGGTCCTTGGCTTCCTGATATGCGGTTGTCCCGGGATAGACCATGATCGGAAAGAACTGGGCTGTATCGGGTTGCAATTTCTTTGCAAACTGCAGGGTTTTTTCCATACTCCCAGGCGTTTCATTCAGATTTCCGACCATGAAACAGCCGTGCACCATAATGCCAGATTCCTGGCAGCGACGGACGAACCGATGCGCCTCCTCATGGTACTTGGCATCGCGGCGGTCGTCGTTGTTTTTCTTCATACCATGAATGACTTCGACGTCTCCGCTTTCAAATCCAACGCAGAAAAGACGGGCTCCGGCTTTGTGCAGCGTTGAAAGCAATTCCGTTTCCGCCCCGATGTCAGCGCGGCAATTAGCATCGAAGGGCAGCTTATTACCTCGGCGAATCAATTCCTTGGCTAGTTCGAGAGTTCGCGGTTTGCTTATGATGAACGTATCATCCTCGAGCATGACTGTCTTAATCTCGGGCATCTCGCGGGAGATGAAATCGAATTCATCGGCTACATTCGCTACGGAACGGTAACGCATTCTATGCCCGCTGAACGTCTGCGGATAAACACAGAACGAACAGTGATAGGGACACCCACGGCTAGTATCGAAGACAACCAAGGGCCACAAAGAGTGGCCATAAAAATAGTCTGGAGTGTGCAGGAAACGCTTATAGACCTCCGAAACGAAAGGCAACTCGTCGAGATTCTCAATGGCTGGACGTGGAGGATTGCTGACAATCTCTCCAGTAGAGCGTCGCCATACTAGGCCATCGACTGCGGTAAGATCCGCGCCACAAGACTTTGCGGCTAGCCAGTCGCGAACGGTGTACTCGTACTCCCGAACAGCCACAGCCTCCAGCGCCGGCGACATTTCCAACGTCTCTCGTGGTAGGGCCGACACGTGTCGTCCGACGAGTAGAATGTGTAGCGATGGTTTTGCAGCAACTAGGGATTCGATTACACTCACGTCGTTGAGAATGCTGGGCGTAGAGGTGTCGCAGACGACTGCTTCGATATTCCTAGCTGCAATCCGGTCGATCACCGCTTGCACCGAATAGCCCGCCGCGGGCGAATCCACTAAATCCACATCGTGCCCGTTCCGGATAGCTACTCCGGCGGCCGTGGCTAACCACTTGGGATAATAAAGTGTGCCGCTTTTTGTGACTGCCGGGCTGCGTTGTTCGCGAGAGAACCGAGGATGAAACGGAGGATTCAGGAACAAAACACGCATCTTGTGGATCATATCACACCCCATTCCGGGCACCGGAAAGACGCCGTTTGCATTCGAGTCGCTCCCCAAACGACCAGAAGAGCTGTCGGAGCGCCCAGACCAAATTTCAGGTCCCCCCACAGGAACTGGCCCCCACGGCAGCCCTTGCGGATCAAACCCTAGCCCACCTAATAAGTTCCGATTGAAGGTTTTAAGGATACTACCATGTGGGGATATTACGAGTTCCCTTTTGTGGGCAGCAACCCGATTGTTTCCACTCAGACTCGAACGCTGGAGCTCAAACTTGCCGTTCTGTGGAAATAGAGTTGCCCTAACGCTGCACTAGAAGTTCCGTACGCATAAACTTGCCTATAGGCGATTTCATTATGGACGGCATTGGGGAAAATGGAATTGTAGCGGTCATCACGATGAAGCTGACAGAGCCGCTATGCGGGATCCGGTTTCTTCTTCCAATATGCCTTTATAGCAGCCAACCTTTCGCGATTTTCGGGGAGGCTGAATGTGCGCTCCAATCCTCGGCGCACGATGACATAGAAAACAGCTACGAAAAAAGCCAAAAAAGTGACGCCGATTACAATCAGGGTTCGGTGTGGAGACGACTTCTTGTCAGGGACCACTGCCGGATCTACCACCTGAACGATTTCTCCCTCTCGAGCCTCATCAAGCTTGGCGATTTCCAGCTCCTTGGTGAGCAACTCGTAAACCGTCTCGTGATATTTCAAGTCGCGGTACTTTCGGAGATATTCTAAACCGGCTCCGGTCACGCGCCCTTTGGACATTACGATATCGGACCCGGTGTCCTGCTGAGAGCCGGCGATATGCTCGAGTTGGGATTGAAGCGCAGCAAGTTGCTGCTTCGCCAATACCACTTCGGGATTATCATCCGTCGCGAACGATCGCATACCTTGGATCTGCACTTCCTTAGCTACAACCTGAGCGCGTAATACTGCTGTAGACTCGATTAGAGCGCGCGCCTGACTGTCTATCTGCAGAACTCCCGTAGCTTGCTCGGTTTTGCGCATGGCTTCTTCTGCGGCGGTAAGCTGTTCCTTGGCCGGCTCCAATTGCTGCTCGAAGAACAAACGACGGCGGGCGGCTTCGGTGATCGCTAGTGAGGCGGACAGCTTTTTGAACTCTTCCACATACCCATTGGCCAATTCGGCAGCTCGTTTCGCATCATGATCGTCGACTGTGATGCGGATCAAACCGTCTTTCTGCCCAGCCACGACGCTAGCTCGGTGCTCAAATACCTTCCGCGCGTCGGAAAGCCGCTTTGTCTTATATTCTGCCATCAGACCGAAGCGCTGAATGGTCGCATCCTCCACTGTCCGGCTCTTCAAGAAGGAAACGTACATGTCCGTGGGCGTTTTCATTCCAAAACCCCCAGCAGCGGCAGACAACGGACCAAGGGAACCCAAGGCCCCTAGTTGTCCCAGCAACGCCGAAGCTACAGACGAATTCTGTGAAGCCGGAGGTAACAACACGACTTCTGCCTCGTAACTAACCGGGAGAATGAGGGCCACAACGATCGCCAAAACGATAGCGCCGAGTACGAAGCGAAGTATGAAACGCTTCTTCCGGACCAACAAAACAACAAGGTCGAGAAGAGAGACCTCGCGGACGGGATTTTGAGCAGCTCTACCGTTCTCTTCAAACAGGAGCGAATCAGCCTCGGCGGTTATTTCCGTGTGAATTGGCACCAAAGGATGTCGCTCTCTCCAAACTAGGGTCCCTAGATTTTACGATAAATCAAGTTCCCGCGCCTGATATCCAGACGGAACCCTATCTCTGATGCCGATAATACACGCATCGGATTTCGGGCACTGCGATTTTTGTGCTAGTTTGGATGATTCGGAATTCCCATCCAAGGATGAAAAAGCTGCTTCGCGGGCCAATTTCGCATCGTTTTGTTGGGGGATCGCTTAAATCACTCTCCCGCAATACTATAAGGGAGTTCCGAAATGTCATTAGCTTGGCCAACCATAGGTCGAGCCATGACCTCTCTGGTACCAAACGCGTAATCGTTTCGTTGTCGCTGACTCCGTTGCTTGCGCTTTGCATTACGGTTGCGTACGCTCAAACGCCTTCAGAAACATCGTCGCCAAGCAAGGAGTCTGCTTCTCAGAACTCCTCTTTGCCTCTCCAATTGGTACGGCCGCCTGTCGACCTCAAATCGTTGCCTAAGAATCTCTTCGTCGACCAAAAAAGTTTCTGGACGGCTCCTCTCCACATGAGTCAGAAACAATGGGAGTGGGCACCAGCAGCGCTCCTTGTCGGGGGATTATTCATTAAGGCTGACCAAAGCATAGAAAACCACGTCCCCACAAGTAAGAGTACAGTCTCACATGCGGTCACAGCTTCCAATGCAGGTGTGGGAGTGCTAGCGGCCACCGGAGCCGGACTGTTCCTGCTAGGCCACATGCACAACGACGATCAGAAGCGCGAAACCGGAATTCTCGCCGGCGAGGCCGCGATCGGCGCGCTTGCTGATACCGAAATCTTCAAATACGCGGCCGGTCGCGACCGGCCTTTTACCGGCACGAGTCCGGGGCGGTTCTTCGTTGGCGGAGACTCCTTCCCTTCCGCGCATTCGTCGGTCAGTTGGGCCATCGCCAGCGTGATTGCACACGAATATCCAGGTTGGTTAACTCAGTTTCTTGCCTACGGTACGGCAGGAGGAGTAAGCGCGGCACGATGGGCTGGGCAAAAGCACTTCTTTTCAGATGTGGCTATCGGCGCCGCTCTCGGCTGGTATATGGGACGCCAAGTATATCGCGCCCACTCTCATTACAGCGATGCCGAGATGGCACGATACGGCACCTTCTATAAATCCGAGGAAAACGATGAGGACCGAACGGTTCACAAAACTCGCATTATGGGCTCCAGTTATGTTCCGCTGGACAGTTGGGTTTACCCCGCACTGGAGCGCCTGGCTGCCCGCGGTTACATTCACTCGGAGTCACTGAGCATTCGTCCCTGGACGCGCCTTGAATGTGCGCGCCTGCTGGGCGAGGCCGCAGGCCAGATCACCCTCTACGACGCTCCGGCGGAAGTTCATCAGATCTATGACTCACTTTCCACGGAATTTGGATATGAATCTGAACTGATGAATGGTGGGAGCAACGTTAACGCGCAGCTCGAATCCGTTTACTCCCGCTTTCTCGGAATATCGGGCACACCGCTGACGGACAACTATCATTTCGGTCAGACTCTGCTGAACGATTACGGTCGGCCCTACGAAAATGGATTCAACGCGGCGGATGGAGCATCGGGTTATGCGACAGCTGGCCCGTTCGTCCTTTATGTTCGGGGAGAGTATCAGTCGGCACCTTCCGCGCCGGCTCCGACCCAAGCCGCGCTCGATTTCTTCAACCGCACGGACAACTGGCCGACAAGTCCTGCGCTGCCTATCGATTCCATCAGCCGCTTTCGTCTGCTGGATACGTATCTCGGGTTCAATCTCGGGAACTGGCAGTTCTCGTTGGGTAAGAATAGCCTTTGGTGGGGTCCCAGCGAGGGTGGAACCATGATTTTCACCAACAACGCCGCCCCGCTGAACAACATGTTCACGGTTGATCGTGTCAGCCCATTCCGATTGCCATGGATCTTTCGCTATCTTGGGGACATACGTTTAGAAGGCTTCATCGGTCACATGACGGGTATACCGTTCCAGACGACTGTGTACAGTGGAGCGACTAGTCCCACAACCCTTGGACAATATGGAAAAAATCTGCATCCCGAGCCATTCCTGAGCGGTGGGAAGATCAGCCTCAAGCTCACCCCAAATTTCGAATTTGGCATGTCCAAAACCACCGTGTATGGAGGGCCGGGAAATCCGCTAAACATTACCACGTTTTTGGATAGCACCTTCGGAAAGCATTACCATGGGGACGTCCTGGGCGACGGCCGCACCAGTGCAGACTTCTCCTATCGTATCCCGGGCCTTCGCAATTGGCTCTCCCTCTATGGCGAAACCCTCAGCGAAGACGAGCCATCGCCGATCCCTTACATGCGCAGGAATGCCTCACAGGGCGGGCTGTACTTCGCAAAATTCCCCGGTGTTCCAAAGTTGGACTTGAGACTTGAGGGGGGATACACCAACCCGGTTGCGTTCTGTGGTTTTTGCATCTACACCAACGCGCAATACAACAGCGGATACAACAACGACGGGCGGCTGATTGGAACCTGGATCGGGCGCTCCGCGCAGGGTGAACAGATTCGAGCCAATTATTGGCTTGGCCCGCGCAAGAAAATCGGTGTCGAACTGAGGCACCGAACTCTAGACCCCGGCTATGTCCCGCAGGGAGGGAACCAGAACGATGTAGCGGTGAATGCGGATATTTTTGCGGGGCGAGGCTTCCGTTTCGTCGGAAATCTTCAGTACGAGCGCTGGCTGATTCCTTTGTTGGCGACAAACCGCCAGTCCGATGTCGCCGCTTCCTTCGAGTTCAGCTTCTGGCCAACGCCCCACAAACATTGAGCTGCACCATGGGACAAGACTGAAATTTAGGCCGGTTGGCCCATGGCTGTGCCCAATCCCGCTTCTTGTTTCACGTAGCTTTGATATATTGTTCGATTCCTTGCGATAAAACACATGTCGAGCCGTCACAGCGTCCAACTCTGGAAAGTTCTACTCGTGTTGTTGACACTAGAATGGCCCTTAAACGCTCAATGTTACGTAGCAGCATTGTCTTGGATTCCAAAACCTGACGCGAGTGGACACGCAGCCTATAGCGTTGTCCGTGCGGATGTTGACAGTCCAGACGCTCCGAATCCAAGTATCGATCCAGGAAGTCTCACGCCTACTCCGAGCGCGCTCACGGGAAATCGGCATTCGGAGGGTGCAATCGATTCTGATTGGGTTAGTACGCACTCAGGCCAGCGGGGCGCCTGTCTCACTTCTCATCTGGACTCCGAATACGAGAGCCAGGAATCGGAACTCACGCCGGTCGACAATAACTCTGACGAAGATTCAAAGTCGTCTTCCACTAAGCCCGCGCATTCGCAGACCCAAGCCGATCTCGATCGAGACGTCTATTATCGGAACAAGTTGGAGTTCGCGTTCGATGGTGGATATCTTCCCATAAACATCCCTTTCGTATTCGATGTTTTTTTGGGTGATGCCTACAATGAAACCCCGCTGAAATATACGCTCGTACCTCTGATCGCTTCTCTACGTTGGCACATCGATGACGTAGGCGGGCCGTGGATTTTTCGTGGCAACTGGGATATGACTCTCAGTGGCTCGGTAGCTCTCATTCCCCGGGGACCAGAGACTCATTATTTCTCGTATGATATGGGCATCCGCCGGAATTTCGTTCCCCGTCGCGGGAAAGTCGCACCTTATTTTGATGGACAGCTAGGCCTAGGGCGAATCAATGCTCAAGAACCACTGGGCGTTCAATTCGCCCAAGGCCAAAATTTCACTTTCACCATGAATTTAGGCAGCGGCGTACGATACAACTTCAGCCCGCGATATTCAGCTTCTGCAGGACTGCATTGGATGCATATTTCGAACCTCTATTTATCAGAGCCAGAATTCTCGAACTATGGCATCAATGTTTGGGGACCGATGTTTGGCATTGATGTCCGATTGGGAAAACCACGCCATGCCTCCGAGTAATACCAGATTGAAGATGAAATTCTTGCCCAAGTGCCGATTTGGCTTACGTCGGGCATCCGAGATTATACGGGTGGGCGCCTTATTCATCGCGCTGCCGACTTCGATCATATCGGGCTGTGGCACTCCTAGCCACGCGACCCTCAACCTCATTGCGCCGCCCACCGCAAAGAAAGGCACTGCCCTCACCGTAACGGTTAATGTGATTTATCAAGGAAAAGCAGACTCGGTTATCAATGGCGTCATCCATTTCACCAGCTCCGATCCTGCTGCGATCCTTCCGATCGATTATCAATTCACGCGGGCTGACGCTGGCTCCCATACTTGGACAAATGGATTTATATTGTCGACGCCAGGTAATGAGACGATTGCCGGACAAATTCACGACGCCTCAGCAATCAACGGGAGCGCAACCATCGCAGTCTCGCCATAAGCTTGAGACAATCACGAGTGGTCTGAGTTTCAACATTGCCGGACGAACTATTAATTTCCCAATAAGCTCTTCAGTTCACGCTCCTGGCCACCATTGCAAGAGTCGATAGGTGATCGCGATCACCAAGTGCCAGATCTAGCCTTGCGCTTGCACCCACTGGATCCTTTAGCGGGACTGTCAATCTCGGCTGCAGCATCGCACCTGTCGTGTCTGCAGCACCCACCTGTGTCTTGTCCAGTTCTTCCATGCAGATCACAGGCGGCACAAGTCAAAACGTCTCCCTGACTGTAGCCACAACGGCCCCGTCTGCCTCGTCCATCATGCCATTTAGCAGGATTCCATCGCATCCCGATTCTCTGATGTACGCAGGCATTTTCTTGCTTTGCGTTTACCTGTTCCTGCATGGTCAGCAACGTCGGCGACTACCCGCTCCAGCCGTCGTACTGCTGCTTGTTGCCGGGTGGGGATGCGGCGGCTCGTCGTCTCACAGTACGACGACAACGTCAGGAACGCCGGCAGGATCCTATCTCGTGACCGTAACCGCAGTCTCTGGCAGCAACACGAGCAACACAAAGTTGACCGTCACAGTTCAGTGATGGAGAGACAAAAGCGGATGCAGCGCGACTAGTCGTTGTCGGGATCCGTATCGACGATCGGGTCGTTCATGAAATGGGAGGCGCTAAGCGGTGCCTCGATGGTCTGAAAAGTCAGTGGTCTTTGCTGAAAATTGAAACAGTCGGAGAGATCGTCAGCGTATGCATCCGCATATCCCAGCGAAGGGAGATTGAAAGTCTCCTCCATAAAATGCAGGATACTTCCAAAATCATGATTGACGTGAGAGATGTAGCCCGGCCGTGCGTAGGGTGAAATCACGATAAGCGGCACGCGGAATCCGTACACGTAACCCGATCCCCAACTTTTCCCGTCGTTCACAATTTTGAAGGGAGGAACGTGGTCGTACCAACCGCCCCAATCGTCCCACGTGATAATGATTGCCGTGTTTTGCCAGTACGGACTGTTGCCAATCGCATTCACAACGGAAGCCACCCACGATGGCCCCTCGTTCGTTCGTACATTGCCAGCATGATCAGAAGTCGCCCCTGAAGGAATCACCCAGCTGATTTGTGGCAATTGACCGTTGGCGATATCAGTGAGTACCGGCGCCGGATTTTTCGTTCCTGCGTAAATTACAACGTGATCTTTCCAATCTGCGCCAACACATGCCGTTGCCTTGGGTGGGGCGGCATTTGGTCCACACATATGCTGGATCGCGTTCGGTGCTGTCCACAACGTCCCTGCCGTGGGCGTGTAATAGCGCCAACTGATGCCCCTGCTATTGAACTCGTCCGTCAATGCGGGGTGCTCGCTGCAAGGGTAAACGGGCTCTATTTCTTTGCCAGATGCGTTAACGACGCCTACAGTTTCGTTCGGAGGAGATATGCAACCGGTCAATACTGGACCGGAGATTCCATATCCATTGTCCGCCATGAAGGATGTGCTGGTGGCATTCAGGGCGGAAGTCCCGGAAATGATGAATTGGTGCGCCGGGAAACTCGGCCCTTGATTTGTTTGGAACATGCGGTCTCCAAATGTATATTGCTCGGCCATCCGAAAATAGGGCTGCACATCCGCTGGGTCGACATATGAGAACTGCGGGTGCGGAGTCGGACAGTTCTTCGCAGCGCACAATACCTTGACTTTATCGGCGCCATCCATCTTGCCATTATTGAACATGCTGATAAATGCCTCGTGTTGATGGTCCAGGTCGAAGTCCGTAGCCAACGGCAGAGGACTCAGAGGGATCCTTTGACCTTTGGAGTTCATGCCGCTGCTGGCGATGTCCGCTCCAGCTTTGATTAACGCAGGGTCCTGAAACAAGTTGTCTGGGGTACGATTCTTGAAAAATGATAACGATGTGCTGGAATTTTCCCGCTAAGATTTGGTTGCCCTTTTATTCACCCCCACAAGCGTTCATGCTTGCTATCAACAAGCCCAGTGCGAACAGAACGACGACTAGAAATGAAGCGGCGGCTAAACGCACGTAAAACCTCCCTCAGAAGGCAACGTTCCTAAGATGCCAAAAATGCCCCTCCTGTTCACCATAGACAATCTGGGTTCGAGGAGCGGTGCCGCTCACGAGCTCTTTCGTTCTTGCCTACCTAAGGCCGAGAATTCACATGCTGTTGGGAATGGTCCAAGTCGAAAGTCCGCGAATTAGTAAGCCGCGGGATTACGGGTCGTTTCGCCGCAGCCTGAACCTCTGGATCTTACCTGTCGCCGTCTTCGGCAACTCCGGCAAGAACTCGACCCACCGCGGGCGTTTATAAACTGGCAACCGGCTCGTCACGAAATTTCGCAGTTCAATCGCCAACTCAGCGCTTGAGGGCATCCCGTTCCGCAGAACTACGAATGCGGCTGGTTTCGTAAGTTCGTCGGAATCTTGCCGGAAGACGACTGCGACTTCCTGCACGGCAGCGTGTTCCGAAAGCACGCGTTCGATTTCGATGGGACTGACCCAAACGCCACTCACTTTCACCATGTCATCAGACCGTCCGGCATACCAGTAGAACTCGTCCTCGTCCAGATAGTACTTATCGCCCGTGCGGAGCCAGTGCCCGGCGATGGTGTCCTTCGTCTTTTCATGCTGATTCCAATAGTAGGCGCACGCGGAATCGGCCTTTACCATGAGGTTGCCGACTTCTCCACGCGCGACCGGTTGATCGTTGTTGTCAACAATTTTCGCCTCGAACCCTGGAAGGACTTTCCCGCTCGACCCGGGTCGCACGTTTCCGGGGACATTCGAAATCATCATGTGCAGGGCTTCTGTCGATCCGATGGCATCCAGAATCTCGACTCCAAAGCGCTCCTTGAAACGATGGAACACTGAAGCCGGAAGCGCCTCACCCGCAGAAACGGCGTGGCGCACTGAAGAAAGATCGAACTCCCGCCCAGTCGGAGCCTCATGCGCCAGTAATTTGACGTAGTTCGAGGGCACGGAGAAAAACAAGGTAGGCCGATGGCGTTCAATCGTCTCGAACACCGACTGCGGCCGTGGCGGCCTAGGGAGCAAAATGCTGGTTGCCCCGACCGCGAGCGAAAAGTAGAGGCCATTTCCCAAGCCATACGCAAAAAACAATTTGGCCACGCTAAAGCAACGGTCTTCCGACGTAATCTTCAAAATCGCCTTCGCGTAGCGTTCCGCACTGACCACCATGTCGTGCTGCAGATGAACGCAAGCCTTCGGTTGCCCCGTGCTGCCGGAGGAATACAGCCAGAAGGCTGCGTCGTCTTTCGTCGTGGGTGCTGGTGCCAGGTCGGACGAATTCCTTCGGATTAGCCCTTGGAAAGCGAGGTTTCCTGCAGAGTTTGAAGCGCCTACGACAACAATCTTTTCCAGAAATCGCAGTTCTCTGCGGGGAAGTTCTTTGATCAAAGGCAGAAGGGAGTCGCTGACGATCGCTACGCTAGCACGCGAATTGTTTAGCAGATACTTGTAATCGGCCGGCTTCAGGAGGGTGTTCACCGGAACCGGTACGGCACCGATTTTGATGGCGCCGAAGAAGCTGATGGCGAACTCCGGCGTGTCGAGCAAAAGCAACAAAACCCGCTCTTCCATCCGAACGCCCAGTTGCTTCAAACCATTGCCCAATTGATTGACGCCACGGGAAGCTGGCCGTAGGTCAGGTGGTCATCCCCACATTCGATGGCGATCTTCTCTGCCCGTCCCTCTTGAAGGTGACGATCAATAAAATGAGCGGCGGCATTGAACTCGTCCGGCAGCAGTATCGGAGGTGC
>CAVQZU010000037.1:0-86504 GCA_963718485.1 uncultured Acidobacteriota bacterium | reverse complement strand
TGTTAGCGATCATCCGAATCCGTCTTTTTTTGAACGTTCGTCGTGGGGGATTCAGGCAGGGTGATTTTCTTTTCTGCGAAGGGCTGGATCTTATATCGAAGGTAGCGGATGTAGCTGTCGGGAATGGGAGTGTGAAGAAGTTCCTCGATCACGGGGTCGAAGTAAGCCAGAGAACGAATCGGTGGAAGATGGCGGAGGTCGGGTGGTCTCAGAAGCCAACGCAAAGAACCCAACAGGAAAGCCGATTCGATCAGAGCCAAAGGAACGCTGCGTTGTTGCAGCTGATAGGCGCAGAGGTAGTCCCTGGAGCTTGGCCGCGTTGGCGTTTCGGGAAGCTGCTGATAAAGACTCAGGATGGTGCGGATGTACGATTCGACATCGCTAGGCAGCGCTGGCGTCATGGTTTTTTCCTCCGAGCCGTGGCTTCCAGTTGGCTTTCTCGAATGCGGTAACTTTCGCCGTCCAGACGCGTCACATCGGCATGGTGCAACAGACGATCCAGCAGCGTGGCGATACAGGTGGCATTGGGAAAGACTTGGTTCCATTCTTTAAACGATCTGTTGGTCGTCAGGATCACGGACTTGCTTTCGTAACGGCGATTGATGACTTCGTAGAGGATGTCGGCAGCCTTATCGTCAAACGAGAGGTAGGCACACTCATCGATGCATAACAGATCGACCTTGCTGTAAGCGCGCAGCTTGCGTCGGCGACCTTCGAACATTTCATGGCGCAAGTTTTCGACGATAGCCGCCGCGGTACGAAAGAGAACCGAGTAGCCGGCTAAGACGGCGAGGTGGCAGACGTTTTTGGCAATCATGGTCTTGCCCAGCCCGTTCGGTCCGATTAATACGAAATTGCGGGCTTCACGAAGGAAGGCCAGCGTCAGGGCCTGTTCGATGACGTCGCGTTCGATCTTTTTGGGCCAACTCCATTCGAAGTCGGCCATGACCTTGAATTTTTTGATCCCCGACCAGCGGAGCCGCCGCTCCAGGCTGCGGCGAGAACGTTCTCGAGTTTCCTCCTGGGCAAGTTGCTCGAGCAGCATGCGAGCAGACCAATGCGCTTGGGCAGCTCGGGCGAGAAAGTCGTCCAGGTTGGCGGGGAGGGTCTGCAGACCGATCTGCTTGAGCTGTGCAGGCAGATCATTCATCGGGCTCATGGTTCTTGTCGGTAAGCTCATCGTAGGACTCCAGGTCGTGAGGGGTGATATCGAGAGATTGCATTTCCGGGTGGCGGCTGAATCCACGGGTGGGGCCGTGGAGCATTGCTGGACGCGCTGCCGTCGGCTCAGGATGAAAGCTACCGAAGAAGCGCGTGGCGTGTTGCGCTCGAGAGCTTCCTGGATGGCGCAGCGCAACTCCGCCGCACCATAGGTGTCTAAGAGCTTGAGGAGCTGTGCGGTCTGATTTCCCGCCGATTCTCCCCGCGCGAAAGCGACATCCAGTAAAGCCTTGCTTTCCGGTAGGACCTCGGCCAGGCGACCGCCGGGAGTTGATCCTCTGGCTTTGCGCTTTTCCTCCAACAACGCTTGTTGGTGAGTGGGATCGAGCAGCAGTTGGTGCCGATCGTAGGAGCGGTGATGGCGGGCGATTTCCTTGGTGCCGTCCAGAATGCGCACGGTTGATTCGGAGGCCACCAGGGTCAGCGGGCGCCGCACGGCCTCCGGAGGGATAGAATAGTCGTTCAGGTCGAACCGCAGGTAGATGGTTTTGCCCGAGTGGATGGGGAGAACCAGATCGGTCTCGAACGGATGGGTCGGCAAAGGAAGAAGTCGGGGTTGTTCTTCCGCGAACGCTTGAGCCACGGTTCGGGAATCGTCTCCCGGCCAAGGGCGCTGGTGAGCGATTTGATCGCGCCAGAGAAGGGCCTGGCGATTGCACTCTTGCAGAGTCGTGAAGCAGCGGCCGGCCCAGAAAGATTCCCGTACGTAGCGAATGGCTCGCTCCACGCGCCCCTTTTGATTTCCCGCGCGCACCGCGCACGGTCGAGGCAGGTAATGATAGTGAGCGCAAAACTCGAGCAGCCGAGGATGGAAGTGGATGGCGTCGCCGCGACGCTCCACGACGACACTCTTCATGTTGTCGTAGAGCACGATTCGGGGCACGCCAGACCAGGACTGAAAAGCGCGCACATGCCCGCAGAGAAGATTCTCCAGGGTCTGATCGAAGAAAAACTCCAAGTACAGAGCGCGCGAATACGAGAGAACGATCACAAAGCAGGAGAGGCGCCGGCGAGCACGGCCGACTCGTACTTCGCCGAAATGAGCCCAGTCGGCCTGGGCCTGCTGTCCGGGAAAGAGAGCCAGTCGTAGAAATGCTTCCCGCCGTACTGGGCGCAGGCGGGCGACCAGGCGCCGCAACTGCACCATACTTCCAGGATAGCCGCGATCGCGGACCATCTGGAAAATACGGGTAGCCCGCAGCCGAGGATGGTTCTGCAAAGTGGCTCGCACGAACTCGACGTAGGGATCGGTCAGACAGGGACGCAAAGTCGCCTCCCGCCGGGATGAGCTGTTCTGCAAAGCACGGCGCACCGCATCGGGGTGCACACCGAGTTCTCGAGCGATAGTGCCGACTTTCCAATGTTCGGCATAGAACCAGTGACGAATCTGAGTCTGAGTCTCCAGATTCAGCATCCTATTCCTCCACTTCAGCGATACGGATTGACGAATCGTCCTCGCCAGCCGCAAACGATGCAGCGAAGCCAACCGGAGAACCATGGCGAAGGGCTCCCGGGGCGGTTGGGTCTACGAAGAGCAAGCGCCACGGGCATCGTGTAGCAGAGAGCGGAACGAAGGGAAGATTCATCCGTCACCCTTTTTTTGCGCCCGCAGACGGCGCCGCCGATACGCCCGCTGACGGTCTCGATGATCGAGTCGTCCCTCGGGGCTTTGCTGGTGACGTCGGTTGGCCACGCGCCGCTGTTGGCAATAGGCTTGGTAGCGACAGGATGCACTGCAGTAACGGTGACCTCGGTCACAGCGGCGACAGATCCAGAACAGCGTGCGGCAGGTAAGGCAAATCCGCTGACGTAAAATGACTTCGCAACCGGCCGCCGCCATCTCGCCTCGCAGGCGGGACTGGACAACGGCGACCGATCATGGCAGGGTAAAAGCGGTTAACTTGAGTTTACCCTGATGAGGGGTTGACCATTTCAGGACCTCGGTCGTTGCAAGCGGCCGAGGTCCACACTTCCCGCCTTGGACGGCTACCTTACACCTGATGATGAATGGGGAACTGTGCCTGCGGCACAGTGATGACGGATCTTTTTCTTACTTTTCCGACCGACGTTCAAAAAAAGACGGATTCAGATGATCGATGACAGTCAGGCGAATACGGCTGATAGGTTGGCATGCCTCTTCATGCCAAAGCTCCCGATATTTACTTAGTTATTTGACGATAATCTATTTAGATGACGTGAACGTTTGGCCCGACCCCTGGGAGTGGCCGTTGACTTTCGCATTCACCTCTCGTCTGGATGTCGGCTTTCGTCTGTAGATCGCTTTACCCCGGGGTGTAGTATCAGCGTTGAGCACAGCGTATCTCTTCAGTGTCTGAATCCAGCCCTCCGACGATCCGCGCTTTTGCGCAACTCCTGCTTCTCTGGAGAGAATGTTAAGTCCCCATGCAAAACGATCCTTCGCATCTATCGCAATACTCGGCGCGTCGCCGAGGCTTCCATTTCGATGACATATCGTGTACGCGAAACGCCAAGGTCGCCTGTTGGAAAAACGGGGTTTTGCCGCGAAAGAATCAGCTGTGCCGAAGCAGGAAAGGCACCGCGCCACGCCCGGGTCGCGGCCGATTCGGGTTCCGTCCCGGAGCGAAGTTGTTGGAGCGTTCGGAAGCCTCCTTGGGCTGCGTATTAGGTCCAAGGGATCATCAGCCACGAGTAGAAGGATCTCGGCGCGTGGTCGGCGGCATTCTAAGTAACGGTGTATCTGGGTTACGAAGGGAAGAGGGCCGGTGCGTATATATTTTCCGGTCCGTATGTATATTAATGATGCGGGCGACTGGCGAGGTTCCAATGGTGACATCAACTAGCAGCCCGAGCTATGAGAAGATCTCGCCGGAGGACTGCGATTTCTGCAAAGAATTAGCCAAAAGATCCAAAGGATTTCCGGACATTCCGGGGCAGGTAATTACCCGCATGGATCTCCGAGAACTGCTACATGGACCGATGAGGGAGGCCCATACCTCGCCGGAGTCTCACCCGCCAGGTTCGCCATTATCGCCCAGCTGGCCAGGCCTGAAGCGGCGACCCCGGGGTGAACATCGTGAACGTTGTGAACGTCTCACGCCGAAACGCGAACGACGCTCTGTTTTTTGGGGCCGTTTGGGTTTCAAAAGTTTTACATGCGTGTGGGAGGGGAAGTGCCGAGCAAGCGATTTCGGAGAAACGTCCCGGGCGTGGGATCCGCCCCCTCTAGAAGGATGCGTGGTCGAAAGAGCTATTGCAGGCCGGAATTGCTCTTGACCAACGCGCCAGCTTATTCTATGTTAGGCGAAGATAAGGCGAAGCAAAAATAGCTATGATCGCACCGATTCTACGTTCGACGTTTCAGAGAACTAGCGGAACCGCCATCGGACGCGAAGCCCCTTCAGTTGTGCACCATGGGTGCACAGGATCTGAAGTGTGCAGACTGGTTGCACGAACTGGCCCCGGCCGGGCAATAAACTACCACTTGCCGCGTTCGTGAAACCGGAGAGAGCCGATCGATGATCAGGTCGCTACGGTCGGAGAGGAGCATCTTCGATTTTCGTCCGGCAAAGGCGCCCGCGACTAAGACTCGATTCGGAATCGTATGCAGCACTCCGGCTGAGAGGCCTGTCACGACCGATGCCGGGAAGCGGACGCACCAGGTAGATGAATGTGCAACCTGGTTGCACAACCGGCGAAAGCCGAAGCAGTTTTTCATCACTTTGCGCGACCGGCATTAGTTTCGTTGTGCTGCTTGATCACACCTGACGGTGCTCGCGGACTGACAGCCCAGTAGAAGGGCAAGAATCCGATAAAAGTAGAGGGGTATCCTCCGATTCCAGTTCGGCAAAGACAACCCCGGCTACGCCTCGACGGGGAACTGTACTCGGCACTCCGGCAGAAAGTTTTGCAGCGCGACCGCTGGCGCTGCCAACGATGCGGATCGCTGCAGAATCTCGAGGTTCACCATGTCCGGTCGCGGAGCTCTCTTGGTGACGATGCGGAGGGAAACCTAATCACTTTGTGCAGTAGGTGTCATCGGTGCCATCACGGTAGCCGGCCACCGATTTGAACGATGAGACCCTTAAGCAGTAAATCCCGTGTTGACTGGGCTGCACTAGTGACACTCGGCCGCTATGCAAACGACCGACTCAGGGATGGCACCCCCAACTCGTTAGCGTAGGAGAGTTCGCCGGACTCATATCGACTGTGGACCACGGCCAAGACCCACCCTCAGTAAAGCATGTTGTCTCGCAAATATCCTTGCCAAATATACAAGTATAAGTATAGTGATATGTACAAACGAGACGCTAAAGCCCGTCAGGTGGGTTGGAACGTCGCTCAGGGATTTGCGTTCCTTCCCTAGCGCGGTCAGGATCGATATCGGACACGCGCTCTTTACAGCCCAGGAGGGCAAGACGGATCCTGCCGCCAAGCCTCTCAAAGGTTTCGGCGGAGCCAGCGTGTTCGAAATTGTAGCTTCGCACCATGGTAATGCGTGGCGAGCTACACGGTGCGTTTTCAGGGGGCCATCTATGTCTTGCACGTGTTTCAGAAGAAATCTACGAAAGGTATTGCCACGCCGACGAGGGAGATCGAGCGAATTAGACAACGGCTAGCGGAAGCCGAGCGGGACTATAGAGAAAGGCAGAATTAAAATGAAAACCAAATCCAAAAAGACACGCAGCCGAATTGTTAGCGTAACCGAAAGCAGTGGAAACGTCTTCGCAGACCTCGGTCTTCCCAATCCTGAACAAGAACTGCTCAAGGCTCAGCTCACCTTGCAAATCTACACGATTCTCAAGGGTAGTGGGATGACACAGGTCGAGATCGCCAAAATTCTCGGAGTGCAACAGCCTCAGGTCTCCTTGCTGATGCGGAATCGCACGGGCAACTTTTCCGTCGGACGCCTTATGGAATTCCTCACCGCTCTGCGTCAAGACGTTGAAATCACCGTCCGGCCCACCCGTAAGGAGCATGGCGCACTCTCGGTTATTTCATCCTGAAAGCATACAAAGGTATGCGTGACGTCCCGGCGGCCACGGATGTTCAGCCTTGTCGTCGTTTCAGGACGTAAAGGACCAGTTCGATGCGGCACGCATGAGCAATCGTAGGTGCAGGCTGCATGTTGATACGCAAAAAAAAGCCAGAGTGAAACTTCGTCGATTGCACAGTGACCTTCGTGGAATCTGGGGATCCTCTATTGTAGATCCACATTCGGTGCGGAATGTCCTTGGCAATCGGGCCGAATCTAACCAGGGATCGGCATGACTGATCCCTGGTTTTTAGCATTCATTAGCGGACAAGCGGAGAGAAGGCGCCCGCGACTAAGACTCGATTCGGAATAGTAACTACGCTTGATCTATTCGGAGTCTTTAATCTTGTGTTCTTCGATCTTGTTATAAAGCAGCCGGCGGTTGATCTGTAAGCGATTTGCCGCTTCGGACTTGTTCCCTCCGGCTTCTCGGAGCGCCTTTTCGATAAGCAGCCTTTCCAACTCGGCGAGAGCTCTATGAAAAGGCAGCGATAGAAACTCAGGCTCATCGCCATTGGAATTTGTGGCGCGCGCTTCCACAGCGCCCAAAGGGAAATGGCTGGGGATCACGATGCGGCCGCGAGCCATCAGGACGGCGCGTTCGACCATGTTTTCCAGCTCCCTCACATTGCCCGGGAAAGAATATTTTTGCAGCATGAGGATGGCATCGTCGGAAAAACCAACCGCGGCAACGCCGTTCTTTTCGCTGTAGAGCCGAAGAAAATGTTCGGCCAGCAGCACAACGTCCGACCTGCGCTCTCGCAACGGAGGCACTGTGATGCGCACTACGTTCAAGCGATAGAGCAGATCTTCGCGAAATAGTTGCTCGCGGACACAGGCTTCCAGATCACGGTTTGTCGCGGCCAGAACACGGAAATCGCCTCGGATGGCGTCGGTGCTGCCGACACGTTCGAAAGTGTGCTCCTGAAGCACCCGTAGCAGCTTCACCTGCAGACTTGGGGGCAGCTCCGCGATTTCGTCGAGAAAGATTGTTCCTTCCTCAGCTACCTCGAACCGGCCGGCTTTGCGGCCCACGGCACCCGTGAAAGCTCCTCGTTCGTGACCAAACAATTCGGACTCGAGCAGATTCTCGGGAATCGCCGCACAATTCACGACGACAAATGGCTTCCCTTTTCGCTGGCTGTAATTGTGGATCGCTTCCGCGACGAGTTCTTTACCCGTCCCAGACTCTCCGCAAATGAGAACCGTTGAATCAGTTTCCGCCACTTTCCCGATCATTTTGAAGACATCCATAATGGCGCCGCTCGATCCTATGAGCCGCCCCGCCGAAGCCGAGCTGTTTCCAGCCACCTGAGCGCGCAATTCTTTTAATTCGCGATTCAACGAGGAATGCGCCAATGCTCTTTTGGCGGTCATGGCGATTTCTTCCAGATCGAAGGGCTTGGTGACGAAGTCATAGGCGCCGAGGCGAACGGCTTCAATGGCGCTATGGCTAGAGCCGAAGGCGGTAATGACGATCACCGGAATCGAAGCAAGGCGCTCATCGTTGCTGATGTAACGCAGGAGAGCTTCCCCTCCCATCACCGGCATCTTCCAATCGGTGAAGATTAGCCCGGGAGTGGCCTCGCGGAGCAAGGCAATGGCCTCGGCGCCATCCGAGGCTTCCAAAGTCTCGTATCCGCGCTTGCGGAGGATTTCGGCAAGAGTCTTACGGAGGTTCGTCTCGTCATCGACGATGAGGATGGTCTCGCTCATTTTCAGTCAGCGGTTTTGCCGAGATGAGCGAAGGTCTGGCGATCGCGGCTCGGGAAAAGGACGCGCACCGTTGTGCCGCAACCTTCCGCGCTGGCTACCTGGATTTCGCCGCCATGCGCCTGGATCAGTTCGTGGGAAATTGAAAGGCCAAGACCGGTTCCAGTGGACTTCGTGGTGAAGAAGGGATCGAAGATCCGGCCCACCACTTCGGATCGGATACCCACACCGGTATCGCTGAATTCTACGCAGGTGTCGGAACCATTCCCCGCGTTTCCCCCATCAGTGGTGACGTTGACGCAGAGTGTTCCTCCACCCCCGGACATCGAGTCAATCGCATTTTGAATTAAGTTGTCAAAAACCTGCGCCAGGCGGCTTTGGTCGACTCGCACGATACTGGAGTTGCCGCTGAATCGAGAGATCAACCGGATGTCCTGGCACCGGGCGCTCTCGGTGAAGTTATCGAGCCGTTGCTGAACGAGTCGGTTCAAATCGGTGGGCTCCAACTGAAGACGGACGGGCCTCGAAAAACTCAGTAATCGGCTGACCATTCCATTGAGCCTTTCGATTTCTTCGAGGGCGACGCTGCAGGACTGGCGCACATCGGAGTTTCCAGTGTCTTGACACATCTGCACGCGCAGGCGAATGGTCGCCAGCGGATTGCGGACTTCGTGCGCGACGCCGGCGATCAGGCGCCCCAAAGCGGCCAGGCGCTCGGCATGCCGCAGCCGGTCTTCGATTTGCTTCTCGCTCTCGATTTTCTCCTTGAGCGTGGTTCCCAGGCGGTTAATGGCCTGAGCGATCTGGCGGATTTCATCCGGATCGGAACCGAGCGGGATTTGCGAGGCCAGGCTTTGTTCCAGGTTCCTCAGACCGCCTTCGATCTTCCGGACGCCGTCCTGCAATCCGCGGACGACCAGCAATGTGAGAAGGACGCACGCGAGCGCGGCGATCCCCAATCCCACAGCGATCAAATACGTTCGCAGGCGGTTCGTGCCCGGGATACTTTGCAGGCGTTTCGTGGTCCACGCACTGCCGATGAACCGTTGCCCATCGGCCAGGGGCATGGCGTTGATCAGACTGATCTCCGGCCCTGTCGCTAGGACCCGCTCTGCAGGCCGGTGCGAAAATGCCGCTTCGCGCGCCACGCGCAATAGAACCGGGCGTTCGTTCTCGCTGAGGATTTCCTCGCTCGATCGGCCGCCCGCGCTCGGAAAGGAATAGCCAACCAGCTTGTTTCCGTCACTCGCGTAAAAGCCGCCCTTTATCCCGTCGGCATTCTGAAGAACGGTCTGGCTGAGCTCGGTCAGAGCATCCCGAGATCTCTGCGAATTGGTGTTTTCCAACGTTTGCAGTCGATTACTCAGCCCGTCTACTTCCGCCTTGTTGTTGTATTCACGGACCAGGGCGCCGGTAGCCTCCGTAAGATGCCGTCGGTCGTCGCGCAGGACCGCAGACCGGGTGTAATGCAATGCAGCAAAAGTAGCGAACAGCACGGCGAGTAGCAACACCACCGCCACAATCCCCAGCAGCATGATCTGCCGGCGGAAACTGATTCGCGACAGTGCCAGCCTAGGCCACAAAAGCAGTTCTCCCTGAAACGCGCCCCGAAGCCTGCATTCTTGAAAGTACAACTCCCCAAGAAAATATGAAAGATTTTCGGGAAGCCGCCGCCCCCGATCGGAATAAAGCATGGCGCATCTCAACCGCGATTTTCTCGCGGCGGGCCCGTCGTGCATATCCCAAAATTAAGGGCCCTCTTCGGATAGGGATTCGATAGCGACGGCTTAATGAAACACGGCGGTGGCCCGAGAATCCGCAGCTCGTGTGACGTAGCATTTCTTGCATAGGTGCTCCGCGGAGCTGACCGCCGCGTCCGCGGCACGCACAAATTCGAGGGTTTCACTCGGCGCCCCAGCGTCGAGTAAACGAAGCGCCCAGCGGCGCAGGTCAGCTCCCCACACCGAAAGCTTTCGCACCTGCTCGCGGTCTTCCGAAGGCAGAGTTCCGTTGGCCATCACCCAATGGATCCGCGCCAGCAGTTGTTGGATTCGATCGAGTTCACTCCTTGCTGCTCCCAGATCGTTACGGTCTAAAACGTGTTCGGGCGGAATGGGCACAAGCTTGGGATAATCGCTGCTCAAATGAAACGTTCGCGAAATCAGAATCTCGACCATTTGAGAGAGATTGCCGGATGCCGCCGCGAATTCGCGGGCTCCCTCGAAGTCCCGCGCTTGATACCGGGTCAACGCTTGTACGTAGGTGTGTTTAGCCTCGTCGAGATAATCGCCGATTTCGGTTTTTTCCTGCCGGATCATCTTCAGATATGCAAGCATTGCCTGGGTGCGGTGTAAGGCGTCGTAGGCCTGCTCCATTTCATTCGCCACCGCGTTACGAGTGGCTAAGTCCTGCCAGTCACGCGTCGAAGTTGCCGCGGTTCTCTGAAAGGCGGGAGCCAGAGGCGTCGCCGTACCCGGGGGAAGGTAGATTGCGGCTGGCGCCTCTGGCGGTTGGCAGGAGGTGGAAGCGGAGAGGGAGACAGACTGTTTCGAAGCTGAGATCCCTGATCAGAACCCCGGTAAATTGGGTGCGGACGATCGCGCCATCCTGTATGAGCGCCCGGACTTCCACCCGCGAGCCCAAAGTCGCAATCGAAAACACTTGGCTGGCGCGTTGGGGCGGGAACTCGACGCTTTGGCCGCCATCCAAAACAATCCCATTTATTTCGCCCGCCGAGTTGCTGAGCAATCCGCAAATCTTTCCAGTGATGGTCCGCATGCTGGATTCTCCGTTACTGCCGGCAACGTGCCCTCATGACTGTTTGACCGGGAAAGCGCGGAGTTCTGGCTCGACCGGCGCGTGCTTGCGCTCTGCTTGTCGCATCCGTTCCAGGGATCGTACAAGCCCGAAGTAAGCGCAGAGCAAAAGGGCATATCCCGATGCCACAAGGCCTAAAAACTGGTTGTAGCTGAGGATCGATTTCATGGCTTCCTTCTTTGCCTGGCGTCCAGGCCGAAGCACTGGCCCCAGTTTCCTCGAGAGCAAATAAAAGCCCAGACGGCGCAAATTCGCGGAGGGCACAAGTCTTTTGGCTTCCTCAAGATTCGCCCGAAGGCCACTTGACGCTTGCCAACTCTGTAAAGAATCCACACAGTGAACACCGGCTTCTGTAAAAGAAACGACCGATTTTCGAAGCCTCCGCACCCGCGTTGTTATCGATCGAGCCATTTGGCGGAAGAACAAGCACCCGCACCAACACCGACGAAGCACCCGAAGCTCGCCCAAAATCAGTTCAACATCAAAAGTATTGGCGACCAATGATTCGCGGCCGGAACGGGCTCGTTGTAAACAATCAGCCCAGAGCCGTGAATTCCGTAAAGAAACTGCACAGGAAAACGGCAGCAAGCACGTTGGATTTGTGCGCCGCGTTGAATACCGCCTGGCAAGGTTCAAGAAAATCTGGGGTCTCATTGCGCCGTTTTTCGATAGATTCTGAAAGTTCGCAGCCCTTTTTCTTTGCTCGCCGTCGCCGAAGGCGGTCCCACGCGCCTCCTCCGCCGGATGGAATTGGAAATGCTTCGCTAAATATGGATCGCAGGAATTTCGGCTCGCATGAGGGGGCTTTCGTTGAACTCCAACGGCAGATCTGGCGTGTTACATGAACCGGAAGGCGTGTTTGACTTGGCAGTGCGGGGCGATACTACGACCCTGAACGAGCTGTTTGCACCTTGTATGGCGCGATTGCAAAGGGCCGCCGGGCGTTTGCTCTCGAATCCACAGGATTCCGAGGACGCTTTGCAGGACGGTTTGCTTTCGGCGGTACGTCACCTGGACAAGTTCCAGGGACGGGCGCAATTCTCCACTTGGATGCACACCATCGTCGTCAACGCGGCGAAGTCGATCTTGCGCAAGCAAAGGCGGCGCCCATTGATCTTCTCGCTCGATGAGCCTCAGCCGGAACACGAGGAGCTGCGTCTGTCCAATATGCTTGTGGATCCAAAGATCGGCGTGGATGAACACTACGGGGAGATCGAGCGGTCGCACGTTCTGGCACGGGTTCTCCGTAAACTGCCGCCCACACACCGGTCCATCATCTCGCTTTGCGATGTCGAAGGACTTAGTATGCAAGAAGCCGCTCGCTGGCTCGGACTGACTGTCTCAGCCGCCAAAACCCGGCATTTTCGCGCGAATCGTTTCATCTTGAATGTCGCCAAAGAAGCACGCGAGCGTCGAGTGTCGATCGAGAGTATTCTCGCGCAGCAATCGGCCACGGTGTGGCCCGAGCCTCCCGCCATAAAAATGAACCCGCGTCGTGAAGCAACTCCGAGGAGGAAGAGGCGCTGGACCGACTCACGTTCGGCAAGCAATAATGAACCCGATTCATTCGAGGTTATGCCGCGCACGAAACGGGCTCCCCTCGCCAGGAGTTTCTCATCATCGGCGAGGCAATGATTCCTCGCATTCCTCACGTTGGCGTAAGTGCTTGGACCTTGAGCTAAGCTCGAAGCCGCATAGGGAACGCACCGTTCCGCAATGGACAGCAATGGCTGATCGTGAGCATCGCTCACAAAATGGGCAAGTTGAGTTCTTCCTCGACAGGGCACTGGACGAGGTTTGCTCGGAACCGGGGAATTAATAAGGATACGAGGAACCGCCAGGGTTGGATCCCCTGAAACCGTCGAAACGAGTCTTGACGGACTCACCCGGATGATGTCGGTTAGGCGAAGGTAAAGCGAAGATAATGGCAGCGGGAAAAACGACGATTTCCATAGCCCCCTTGGTAGCGAGTGAAGGGTATGCTCGGGCGCATCAGGTCAGAGTTTGTGCAATCTGGTTGCACAAACCGAACCAGCTTCCGCAAAGGGAAGAGTCCTTTCTCGGCAGAATGTTTAGAAGAATGGTTCGTCTATCCCATTTGTGCACCCAGGGTGCACGAGAAAAGGCTGATTTTGCTATTTTTGTTATAACGAGTGAGGGCGCGCCATGTGAGCGAGTGTGCAGACTGGTTGCACGAACGTGGCTATATTTTACGATTGACTGCCTGCGAACTATGGCGCCAGTTACGTTTCCCGATCTTGTTGCCAGTTAAATTGGCAATTATCGAAAATGGGCAATCGTGTCGGAACGAAGTAGGAAATTCTCTGAAGGGTAGCGTCGCTCATTTCTGTCCGGAAAAAACGACTACGGTTGCGCCTCGACGCGGAACTGTACTCGGCACTCCGGCAGAACGTCTTGCAGCGCGACCGCTGGCGCTGCCAAAGATGCGGGTCGCTGCAGAATCTCGAGCTTCACCATGTCCGCTCCCGGAGTTCTCTTGGTGATGATGCGGAGGAAAACCTGATCACCCTGTGTTGTGCATGCCATCGGTGCCGCCACGGTAGTCGACCGCCGATTTGAACGATGAAGTCTTTATCCCCTATTGTGGCTTGCTTCTATTAGTGCGGGGCGTGCGCGGCGGCATTTTCCGCGACCAAGCCCGATCCCGTTCGCTAGCCAGACGCCCGTTTGGTTTTCTTGCGGTCCTTGGACCAGCGGCCGAGCCGATACTCATTGGCGAGCTTTGAGACTGTGTCGTGGATCCTCACTCGCACGTCTCCGCTTGCATCGCAAGTGTACTCTTCCTGAATCCACTGTTCCTTCGCGGGAATCCAACGCTGGACCGGCTGATCGACAAGGCTCGAGGAATCCCGCAGGCGGGGATCAAATGCCACACGGATCTCATCCCAGTTGTTGATTTCACTTAGGGGCTGACCGTTGGCATCCAGTTGGGCACATTCCAGGTACCGAAAGTGACCGATATTGTGTATGGGGCGGTAGGAGCGAACAACTCGCAGAGGCTCCTCGCCTTTTGCGGGGAGCTTTGCTCCGCGTGGGAACAGAACATCGAAGACCACACTGTGTCCATCATCGGCCTCACGCCATACCCCGAAATTCTTTGTGAATTGGTCGCGGAGGGGGAGATCCTCATGGCCTTCCGCGCGGATTGCGAGGCCAATCGCTGTGGCTGAACGCATGTAGGCAGAGCGGCGTACTCTACGTCCGAAGGTTTCGCGCAGGACGCGGGCAATGAGCGGTAATTCAGACGCGCCGCCGGTCAAGTACAAAGTGTCGATCGCCTGATCCGGATGAGCCGCGAGCAGATCTTCCACGATTTTGCGCGAACGCTGCACCAATGGCAGGCACTTTTCATAGAAAAGGTCCACAGTGACGGAAACTTCTTTCCAGTGCTTGCGGACACGCTCCAGATCAATCGTGATTTTGCGGCTGTTCGGGTGGAGCGATTCCTTCTTTTCGCGGCATTCGTCAAAGAGCAAGTACCATTCTGCGGGTGTTGGCGAGTCTTCTTGACCCGGTTTGCCGGCTTCCGCCAGCGCTAGCAGGGCTAGAACCTCGTCGAAATCGTCCCCGCCGAGATCAGGGATTCCGTCCGACGCAATGACGAAGTGCTCGGCTTGACCCAGAGCGACAAGCGAGGCGTCAAACGTTCCGCCGCCGAGATCGTAGACAAGCAGGCGCGCTTCCACACGATTCTTACGATCACGCCCGTTACGGTATGCAAACTCTACCGCGGCGGCCGACGGCTCATTCAAAAGTCCGAGCACTTCGAAGCCCGCCGCGCGAGCTGCCTCTTGGGTGAGGAATCGCTGGTTACTGTTGGCGTTTGCGGGTACACCGAGCATTACCTGCAGTCGGTCATACTTGCCGGCGCCTAGCGTGGATCGATTCATGAGCTCGCGATACAAGGCAGACATCATTTCTGAGAGGACCCGGAATAAAGTGAGCCGCTGGCCGGCAATCGCAATCTCGGAAGAGGGGCCGGCGTACTTGAGCTTGCGCTTCAGCGAACGCACAACGGTCCAGCCCTGATTGCATTGCTGCTCTAGCGCCTCCCATCCGTACAGGCGCTGATCGCCGGAGATCGACAGCAGAGATGGCCACCAGTCTCTTACGCGTCCGTCCGGCGCTTCGAAATTGACAAGTGGGTAGTTGCCGCGATCTGCGGTAGCGACCACCACTCGGGTGGTGCCAAAATCGATGCCTATCTTCACGATGCCTTCATTCTAGAGTCTCGCGTTTTAAAAAGTTGGCGGAGAGGGTGGGATTCGACGCATTGAATGCGGAGCCTTGTACCGCCATGCATGGCCTTGTTCGAACGCGGACAACAAGGCATTTATTGGGATTTCGATTTCCGCTCGATCTGGTCGACTTATTCTGAGGGCTAATTCGCACGCAGGATGTAGCACAGCAGTGAAAAGTGTAGCACGGGATCGTAGCACCGTTACATCCCAATTTTATTGCTGAAGCTCGGGAGTCATGCCGCCCACTTTTTCGAACGCTCAGCGATCCGCTTCAGAATTTCGGTCTTGATTGCTTATTGCCCAGTGGCTGCTTTTGCAGCTGCTCTACGCCGTCTCCCGGCCATCAGATAGACGTTCCCCCGCGGCTCAAAGAGAGGATCGGCGGAAGCCTCAATGCCGGCCACGCGAGGGATCGGATCAAAGATGATCTGCTGCTGCTCGCTGGCATTGTTGGGAGTGATCTCCTTCAAACTGATTTCGCCGAACATAAGCCGAGGACGATCCTCAGGCCAGCGGACAGTGGCATCGTCAGTGGTATCGCCGTCCTCAGCCAGCTGTACAACGATCTGAAACCTAACCGGTTCCTTCGCGACCCGCTTTTTGATCTCGTCAAAGAGGAAGTTCGGACTTTGGGCTGCCGCTCCGGCCTCGTCCAGATATTCATTGCCTGCTACCGGTAAGATCCGATATCGCCCGTAGCGGCTCACGCCTTCCGCACTGGAAAACCTGAATGCAGATATCGCGAAAAAAGACTCCTTCGCAAAGCTGGTCGGGATCGGCTTGGGAGCTTGCACAAATCTCAAAGCCGCAGGATGTGCGCCAAGGAACTGCTCAATGGCATTCGGGTGCGGCCCCGCGAAATCAGTGGCAACCAGTGCCTTGATGAAGTCCAGGAATTCTTCCGCAGTGCGCGTTGGAAAGGTGTCGACCGAATGAGCGACGATGTCTGTATGAACATGATCGGCAAGGTGGAAGCGAATCGCGCAACCGCGAGGGCTCGCATTCTGAGGGTCGTTATCGGGAATAGTCGGAATTCCCGCGAAATCCGAGAACCGCACCGTCACCGGTGTGGAATCCCGCTGGGCATGTGGTGCGCGCGTAAGCGAGACGGCTTCTGGCGAAGGTGTAAACACGCCGGCCAGCAAGATGCCTTTCGCGTGAGCGGGTCTGAAGCCCGGATGAATACCACCATCAGCTTTGTCAAATCCTTCGATAATGTCACGGCTAAGGGCCAACAATTTTTCGTCTGTAGTCAAAGGCATGACTCGGTCCTCCCCTTATTGGATTCCAAGCATCTTAGGTTTCGTCTCAAATCAAGTCAACGAGGTGCAATGTCGGGCGGAATAACGGCCTATGCCCGGCATGTAGGACCATAGCAATCGGCGTGCAATTGCCTTGACCAACGCGCCACCTTATTTTATGCTAGGCGAAGATAAGGCGAATGCCAAATGGCTATGATCGTACCGATTTTCCCATCGACGTTTCAGAGAACTAGCGGAACCGCCATCGGACGCGAGGCCCTTCAGTTGTGCACCATGGGTGCACAGAGCCTGAAGTGTGCAGACTGGTTGCACGAACTGACCCCGGCCGAGCAATAAACTACCAATTGCCGCGTTCGTGAACCGGAGAGAGCCGATCGATGATCAGGTCGCTAAGGTCGGAGAGGAGCATCTTCGATTTTCGTCCGGCAAAGGCGCCCGCGACTAAGACTCGATTCGGAATCGTATGCAGCACCCCGGCTCAGAGGCCTGTCACGACTGATGCCGGGGAGCGGACGCAGCAGGTAGAAGAATGTGCAACCTGGTTGCACAACCGGCGACAGCCGAAGCAGTTTTTCATCACTTTGCGCGACCGGCATTAGTTTCGTTGCGCTGCTTGATCACACCTGACGGTGGTCGCGGACTGATAGTAGAAGGGCAAAAACCCGATAAAGGTAGAGGGGGGGATCCGCCGATTCCAGTTCGGCAAAGACGACCCCGGTTACGCCTCGGCGGGGAACTGTACCCGGCACTCCGGCAGAAAGTCTTGCAGCGCGACCGCTGGCGCTGCCAAAGATGCGGGTCGCTGCAAAACCTCGAGCTTCACCATGTCCGCTCCCGGAGTTCTCTTGGTGATGATGCGGAGGAAAACCTAATCACCCTGTGTTGTGCATGCCATCGGTGCCACCACGGTAATCAACCGCGCCTCATGAGCCGATTAGTCAAGTTCTCTCGTGTGAAGCACCATAAAGGGAAAGTCAGCCCGCTTCGCGTCCGGTGATGTTGCCAATGTCGCTGACGCATCTGATATCCGCTCCATTACAGAGTGGCCTTCGCTTTCTCCCTCATCTGTTATCCGCACCGCCATCGGTGCATCTTGCAATGTACTTTCCCCTTGCGGGGAGCGATGTGGACCTTACCCTGTTCCGTTGGAATGACGCGATAGGTTAGGTCTGTTCTATACGCCGGCAGTGTTGTTTGGCCGCACTCGTTACCCAATCGTATTCAAGTCGTATGGCAGGTCGGAAAGGTGAAATCAGGCGAGGGAATTGCTTGGCGGCTGCAGGGTTTATTGGGGCTACGCGAGCAGGCGGTTCACTGATAACTTCAGAGTTGCCGACCAATCACCCATAACACCCCAAGCCTTCCTGCTCAGGGTCAATGAGTGACTCGGGCTGTTCTCGCCAGTTGAGATCTTTGAGGAGCACGGGATTACCGCACGCTGCCGACTTCGCGGGACTGATCTTAGAAGCCATATTGCCAAGCTCTGACTATCCGTCGAAGAGAGACTTCGATCTTCGCTTCGCGGAGGTTCCAGGCTTTCGTAAACTGACTTTGTGGAATCACAATTAGGGAAGGAGGAGTGCGCGCACCCCCATGCCAATCGAAACGGCCGTTGCGGTAGCGCGCACCCAATTGAGCATCACCCATCGGCGCATTTGGGCCGCGATCTCATTGTCCGGCTGACCTCTGCCGTGATCAACCACAAGGCTGATGATGGTCGGCCTGAAATATAGGAATGTCGCCGCGACAGCGACCAACATTAGCACGGTACTGGCGATACGCAATGTCATGTGCGGCTGCGGAGTGCCAAAGCTTGTCAACAGGGCAGCCAGCCCAACCAGGCCCAATCCAGGTGTGGCCCAGGACCAAAAGAACATTCCCGCGCGTTTCGCCACAGCCAGCACCTGATTGGTTGCCGCCAGGGATCGGGGTGGATCGGCTGCAACCAGTGGCCAGACTGCCACCGACTCGTATAGGCCGCCTCCGAGAACGACGCAGGACCACACAAGAAAAACCCAAAATGTGAGTGATGTCAAAATCGATCGCATGTGCGCTCCCTGAATTTAGATATAGTTATACCATATCTAAATTGTACTGATAATCTAAATTGGACCGATGCGCCGAATTCCTTCGCCAAAACGTCCCTATGATTCGGCCAAACGCCGTGAGTCTGCCCAGAAGACCCGTCTGAGGATTGCCCAAAGCGGTCGCGCCTTATTTGCGCAGTTGGGCTACGGAGCGACGTCGATCGAGGCAATTGCCAACCACGCCGGCGTAGCGGTCCCGACCTTTTATGCGACCTATGGATCGAAGCGCGCGTTGCTCTTTGCCCTGCTCGATGCGGCGGACGCACAGGCGGACGTCATTGCTCTTCAGGATTCTCTTCGCGGCGCGGCAGTTACTCCCGGGCGCCAGCTATCGCTGGTGGTGTCGTTCTCCCGCCGCTTATATCAACAATCCGCGGACCTCATCGAGGTGGCGCGCAGCGCCGGCAGCATGGAACCGGATTTGGCAGCACTTTGGGCCGAAGGCGAACAGCGGAGGCTCCGCGGGGTGGCCCCAATCGTCCATTCATGGGCGGTAGCTGGAGCGTTACGCAAACCCCTGTCCGAACGCGACGCTTTGGATATCCTCTGGTCATTGATGGGCCCTGACAACTACCGTCTGTTCGTCACCGAACGCGGCTGGCCACCAGAAAGGTATGAGAAATGGCTCACAGTCACGCTCAAAACGCTGTTGCTCCGCAAAGCGCCACATATGCTCTCGCATGAGTAACCATGAATGGGTTTTACTTCGGCGATCGGCCTGCGGTTTCTCAATGATCGCAAATCGCCAACTCACTCACCGAACAGTGCGGACACAAGACTTTCCAGTTTTCTGGGTTCTGGGCGGATTACGGCGAAACCGGAAGTTACCTGAGAGTTTAGAACGCATGCGCTCAAATCGGGCTGTGAGGTGATGATGACGAGCTGATTGGGAACATCTGCTGCAGTCTAAAATAACGTTGGATTTCGCCTAGATTTAGATTTGGCGGATCGCTTTGGGCTTTGAGATTCCGTCCGACCGAACCCCATGAAACGATGGTTGCGCGATGCGCCCGTAGTTCAGTTGAATAGATCGTCTGTCCCTTGAGCAGAGCAGGTATCTGGCGGGAAGGAAGGTGGTACGCCAGCCGGGCGTGCGTGCGGTGTTGTAGGCAGGTCCGAAGGATACGAACCACCTCCAGGCTTGGATCCTTGAAACTAGCCTTGACCCACGCAGCAGGCTAGCGAATTATCGGAGAATGAAAAGCGAAGCTAAAAACGGTGGTAAAGCTGGGGTTTTCCATCGACAGAGCTTGCGGGAGAACCGCCCGTCTACACCGGTTTGTGCAACCGGGTTGCACACAAATGGCGCGAAGGGCTCTCCACTTTACGTTTGGAGATTGCACCGTGGTCGCGGCGGGTGGATGAACGTGCAGACTGGTTGCACAAACAAGCGAGAGCCGATGCAATGTCATGATTTTGCGCGTTCGGCGTAATTCATTGCGCTGCTTAATCACACCTGACGGTGCTCGCGGACTGACAGCCCAGTAGAAGGGTAAGAATCCGATAAAGGGAGAGGGGGATCCTCCGATTCCAGTTCGGCAAAAACGACCCCGGTTACGCCTCGACGCGGAACTGTACTCGGCACTCCGGCAGAAAGTCTTGCAGCGCGACCGCTGGCGCTGCCAAAGATGCGGGTCGCTGCAAAACCTCGAGCTTCACCATGTCCGCTCCCGGAGTTCTCTTGGTGATGATGCGGAGGAAAACCTAATCACCCTGTGCAGTAGCTGTCATCGATGCCACCTCGGGTAGCCGGCCGCGGATTTAACGCAAGGGCTCAACCGAAGACCGGGCCGAAAGTTCAAATCTCAGTAGAACGACGTTGATGCCGGGGACGTATCACGGGGACGAATGGCACAATCGGGACCTGAAGGATGCGGGACATGAAACTAAGGAAGCCTCAAAGGATCCTGGAAAGGCAACTAAGTGTGGTGCCGCCCGGTCGGCAAAAAGCCGCTTCCTAGAGCTTCCAGAGCCTGTATAATCAGTGGCAAGCATCCAGAACGAGACCACGGTCTCGTAGCAACCGAGCGGGTTTCCCCAATTCCTGTCGCGGTGCTTAAAAATGATGCGGCTCAAAAGGAGCAAAAACAATGATTTCCAGCAATACCACGCGACAAAACGCATATGACCGATTGCGGAAGCTCACCAGCGACCGCATCGCCCGCGCCTTAGGTCTTGCGAATGAAGACTTGGTAAACCTCTCGCTCTCGCAACTCATTAACTTGCTTTTTCTGATGCACGGCGACGGCGGGAGCACCGGCAACTTTACTGTTTCGTTTGCAGCCGCACTTGAACTTGTCGGAGGGGAACTGATCTGGCGCGAGCCCGAAACAGAGAAGGCTGTTGTCACTGAGTTCGTTCAGTAATCGGGCAGCCAACGCCTCCTGCGAGAAGTTTGTTTTGCTGCTGGCCTTCGAGCCGGTGCTAGCGCGATGCGAGGAGCTCGGTTACCCGCTGCTATTCCACCCGCTGGACGGCGAAGTCAACGAGTAGGGTGGAACCCAGTCCAGGATTGGGCAGCCCGCGTACGTCACGTGCACCGTGCGAGGAATTATCGGGACCGAGGCGCGGACCTTCCGAGATTGGGTCCCCACAAGTACACGAAATCCCATGGCAGATTGGCAAATGCGAACAAAGCGGCCGCTCCGAGGACCGGTGCGCGAGGAAGCGGGGCCGACGCTCAAAAACTACATCACGCCCGCCGGGTTGCAGCGGCTGAAAGACGAGCATCTGTTCCTACTGAGTCGCGAGCGGCCCGCGGTGGTGGAGGTCGTAGCGTGGGCTGCTAGTAACGGGGACCGCAGTGAAAACGCCGATTACCTCTACGGCAAGCGAAGGTTAGGCCAGATCGATTCGCGGATTCGCTTTCTCACGAAACGCATTGACGCGGCCGTGGTCGTCGATCCCGCCGCTCCGCGGTCGGGGTCAGCCGCTACGCGCGTCTTCTTCGGCGCAACCGTGACCTACAAGGACGCCGCCGGCCTTGAACACGTCGTCTCGATCGTCGGCATCGACGAGGTGGACCTCGACCGCGGCTACATCAGCTGGCGCTCGCCTCTCGCCAATGCGTTGATGAAGGCGAGCCCCGGCGACCGCGTGGACCTGCGCGCACCAGCGAAGACGGACCATCTCGAGATCGTCGAGGTCGAGTACGCGCCGATTCCGATGGATCCTTTCCGCGAACCGCTAGGAGCTCAGTCGGCGCCCAAAGTCGGACGCTCCTAGACCAGGCCGCCCGACTCGGGCGCGTTTCTGTTTGTGCGCTATGCGCTCTGAACCGACATCGCTCCTCGCAATTCGGCTGGCCTCGAGCTGCGCCGTCCCCACATCGCCATCGAGGAGTGCGACAGCGATGAGGTAGGGGAGGCTGTGGTCGGCGTCCTCCTTCGTGTGGACATTTTTCTTTGGACCGAAGCGTCCACCGCCGGTGAAATCGTAAGCGTCCTGGAAAACATCCGCCTCGATGCTCACAAGGTTTGCCGGATCAAACGGGTGGGCCTTGTGCAATTCGAGCGTACAAAAGACGGCTGATTGTGCGGGAATCGCGGTGTTGTAGGTCTTCAAAACGAGCCGGTCGAAGCAATCCAGTTTCACATTGTCCCAGTCGACCTGGATCGACTTGCCGAGCGCCTGCGCGAGCCCGTTTGGTCCCGCGGGATGCAAGGAAGACCCCGTGCATAGAGGCCAACGCTACCTGCGACGAGCTCAAGCCCTTCCATTGCGAGATTGGTGTCGTGCGCACAACCAACAGGGGAATGACGTCACCGCAAATTTCGATAGCCGCCGCGGTTCGTGCCTCGTCCAGTCGGAGCGCTTTGGACACTCCGGCCGCTATTGAGAATGCGAGCTGCGTTGTAAAGTCAAACCCATCGGCCATGAATGGAGCGTTGCTAGTGAGTTCCGACTCCACTTGGTAGGCAACCGCCAGGGCGGTCAAGAATTCTTTGCCTGATCGTCCCGCGTGCTCGGAGGCGGCGAAGACCGATGCAAGGTTGTCCGACGGGTGACAGAGCTCTTCACCGCCAAGATAACTGTCCATGAAGTCGATGTACCGGACGAGCGCCGTGTTGTACCGGGCTGCGTAAACTACGTTTGCGCGTCCGCCACCGATCAAAGTGCATCGAGCGTCCGAACCGCCGAACTGTTTTGCTTGTTCCAGACACGCCACGAGTGGAGGCACTCCGAGGGCGGTGATGGCGCATCCCAAAGAATCAAGCACGCTCACTTTGAGGCGTTCCCGCCGCTCGGGAGTAAGGTCTTCGTAGGTCGCCCTGCGCGCGAACTCCGCGATACCCTGAGCCTGGCTGTCGCCAGTGAAGATCGGCTTAGGCTTCTCTGCAGAGCCGCCCGTCGGTTGGCTCGGAGCCTGAGCCGGTGCAGTTAACGGCGTCTTACGATCCTGCTGAGGGGTTGCACCGTGTGCGCTCATTGAGTTTCAACTCCAGTTGAATCCGGCGATCGAGAAGACCGCTTTTCAGGTGGTCAATATCCACCCAGAAATGGAATCCGGCGGGTCGTGCGTGCCCTGTCGGAGTTTGCCGCAAAAGTTGAATCCCTGCTAAATCGGATTCTCCTCGAAAAGGCGGGCAACGAGGACGGAATCGAGATACGCTCGAACCTCAACGATCGTGCCATTCACAAATCGACATATCCAGCAATACCGGTTATCGAACCTGAAACCGTTTTTGGCGGTGGCGTCGGAATGCAGCTCGACCACCGCCCAGTCACCACTTACGAGCGCATGTTCCACACGCAGTTCCGCACCTTTCGGTAGAACCTTTGCCAACTTTTCAAATGTATGTGCGAGGAACTCGGCCTTGCTGTGATAGTGACCGGCAAGAGGATGTGTTCCCTCCACGATCCAATCCACGTTGTCCGCCACATGGTCGAAGAACCCTTTGCCATCACCAGATTCCAGGTTTTTGAAAATCTCGCGAACGTAAGCAGTGCTCAACTCCTGAGGTACAGCAGATCGTGCAGTGGACATCTTAAGTGACCTCCTTCGCATATCGTGATCCAAAGGTGTAGGGCCTTCGCAGCGCTAATCTGACCAGCCACATAACTCACTTCTCCACGGTGCGTCGGGCAGTTAGCTCGACCGAACGTTGTATCTGATCACCCAGGGCTTGTCGGCAGGAACTTCAACGACGCTGAGGCCCACGGTTACTTTTCGGATGTCGGGCATGCTCTCGTCCGAGATGTAAGTTTCAGGAGGTTAGTTAGTTGATGCGTGGGCCAGGACAAGGATATTTGTATTCCCGTCCGAAGCGCACGTCAAGGAGCGGATCACGAGCAAACCGGAAGTTGTCGGTTCCTCTTTCGGATTAGTACCGCCAAACGCTAGAGCTTTATCGGACGCGCGTTGCGACTGAGCGGCGAAGTCTGGCAGGGTGTTCCGCGCGCGTTCGATAAAGCCGTTTGAACGTGGCCGCCCGTGATTGCGGCGGACGCGGGCCCTATGCAAATTCAATTGGGGGAAGGTGCGGTGTTGGGATGCACTGAGGCTGTGCGGCAGAGCACGACAGAGGACAGCGAGAGATGAAAAAGTGAGAAAAGCGCAAAACTGTCACGAAGAAAAGACTTGAGAAAGTAGAAAGGCGTGGTTTGTAGAACGGCAAGACAGAGAAAGACGGAGCGAGCTGAGGCACGCCAATGTTTCGCGTTGTAAAGAATCGTTTCATGCGGCAACCGTGACCAGGTCGGGAGGAGAACGAAGTAGGATTTCTGCAGCCGTGAGTCTTTCGATGACCATCATCGGTGCACCGCACTTTGGGCAGAGCCAAAGATCACTTGAGTCTTTGCTGCCTGCTATGTCTTGCTGTGGCTGCGGCACTGAACCGAGCAGATGAAAGCAAAGCGGCAGGAGCGTGGCGCGTCGCCGGTTGGCGAGGAATCCGAAGTTGCGAATGCGCACGAAACCTTTGGGAAGTACATGCAGCAGGAAGCGACGCAGGAACTCATCCAGCGATAGAGTCAGCAACTTCTGTTCGTTGTTGTGAGCGGAGTCGCGCCAACGAAAAGTAACTTTACCATCCACAAAAGAAACCAGGCGATGGTTGGAGATAGCTACGCGATGGGTGTAGCGGCCGAGATATTGAAGCACATACTCCGGGCCACCGAAGGGTGGCTTCGAGTAGACCACCCAGTCCTTTCGAAACAGTGGCCGTAGCCAGGCGGCGAAGGTCTTCGGCTGAGCGAGGAGTGTCAGGTTTCCGTGAAAGACGAGTTGTTGATCATGGAAGGCCTGCCGGAGAGCAGCGACAAACTTGCCGCGGAAGACACGACGGAGTACATGAATGGAAAGAAAGAACCGATCGCGTGATTTTACCCAGTGCGTGTGATCGAGTGACAGGCCACCGGCGGGAATGACGCAATGGACATGGGGATGGAGCCCGAGCTTCTGATTCCAGGTATGCAGCACGGTGAAGAAACCGATTTCCGCGCCGAGGTGTTTCGGATCGCGAGCGACTTCGAGAAGAGTTTCTGCACTGGCGCGGAACAGTAGATCGTAGAAGACTTTCTTGTTCTGCAAAACCAGTGGAGCAAGCTGCGGAGGAAGTGTGAAGACCACGTGGACGTAGCGCGTCGGGAGAAGTTCTCTTTGACGTGCGGCGATCCAGCGTTCCCGGGCCGCGATCTGACACTTCGGGCAGTGTCTATTGCGGCAGCTGTTGTAGGAGATGGTGGCACGATGCCCGCAGCGGGTGCACTGATCGAGGTGACCGCCGAGTGCGGCGGTGCGACACCGCGCGATGGCCAGGAGAACTTTGATGTGCTTCCAGCCGAGCCACTGGCGATTTCGTTTGATGAAGGCAGCTCCCGCGCTGCGGATGAGATCGGCCACCTCCAGGGGCGGCCGGCTCATCTATTCCTCCTGCGATAACGTGTCTTTCAGCTTCAGCGAGTCCAGAGGACTGGCGGTAGCGTGGAGATGACGCTCGGAAAGATGCAGATAGATGGTGGTCTCTTTGAGATCGCGATGGCCTAACAAGACCTGAATCGTGCGCAGATCTGCTCCTGCTTCGAGCAGATGCGTGGCGAAGCAGTGACGCAACGTGTGGGGATGGACCTGTTTCTTGATGCCCGCTCGCTGGGCGGCTTCCTTGCAAGCGTTCCAGACCACCTTGGTGTCGATCGGCGTATCACCGGTATGCCAGCGGTTGCCTGGAAACAGCCATGCGCTTGGCTTGCGCTGTAATCCGCGCCAGTGCTCCCGCAGTGTCTCAAGCAGTTTTGGGCTGAGCATCACATCCCGGTCTTTGCGTCCCTTGCCGCCTCGGACGTGAATGACCATGCGCTTGCTGTCGACATCGCTGACTTTCAGGCGCGCGAGTTCGGCACGCCGTAGTCCGGTGGCGTACAGTGCCATCAGCAGAGTGCGATGGAAGGGCGGCTGTGCCGCATCGATGAGCTGCGCCACTTCTTCCTGGCTCAAGATCGTTGGCATGTGAAATGTTTTCCTTGGATAGGGGGTCTCTTCGATGCTCCAGACTTTCTTGAGAGTCTTGGTGTAGAAGAATCGTAGAGCCGCGAGACGTTGCGCCACCGTGTTGGGCGAGAACTTCCGCTTCTGGAACAACTCGGCTTGATATTCACGAATGTGTCGAGGACCTAAGCGATCGGGAGAACAGTTGAAGCGTCGAGAAAACTCTTCGACGGTACGGAGGTAGGAATTTATGGTAGTCTCGGCGTAATTACGACGCTGGAGTTCCTCCAGCATCATTTTTCGTAAATGGGTCACGGGGATGCCTCCTTGTGACCCAAATTTATCTCAGCCGCTAGGCAACCGCTGCTCCGTCCGTCTCACGCGAAGCGTCCGCCGCAAAGCGGCTTCGTTCAAACGCGCATCTCGTCAGTGCATGATTTCCTAACGAGATACCGACTTATCGGGACTTGGTATGCTCGCTTCTGATTTTTCCTGAGGGAAGATATAAAATGAGATCGAAGGCCCGCGCCACTGCTCGGTGCCAGCGCACCCGAAAGGATTGGCGAGGTTCGTGGTGGCTTCGGCGCCGCGAAATCGATGCCAGGCTGTAAATTAACGTGCGTCTCTGTTCACCTGGAGGTGACTTGTGTCTACCAAAGTCAATCGCCTCACCGTTGATCTCTCGCAATATCCCAAGCTGGTCGTCATTTATCTCGGCATGCGGGTTAATCGCCTCACGGGTCTGAAGACGCTCATCGGTTTTGGGCCGCAAATTGCGAAATCGGCTGCCGACAGGCCGGATGGATTGCTCTCACACGAGAACATGATCTATTCGCTATTTCCCACGCACGTTGTTATTCGCCAGTACTGGCGCGACATGGAGTCGCTTCTGAAATGGACCCGATCGGAGCCGCATCGGGTGTGGTGGAAGAACTTTCTTCGCGATTCCGGCGGCACGGGATTCTGGCATGAGACGTATCTGATGCAGGGCGGCATGGAAGCGATTTACGACGATGTTCCGGGCGCCGTTGGATTCATGCGATTTGCACCGACGCAAGCCGCGCGGGGCACCATGTTTGGCGCGGCTCACCGCATGTCCCAAGTGGATGGTGGCGATACAGTAGTCAGCGAGAAGGAGCTGTACGGACCGTAGCATCTTGCGCGGCGGGGCTCGCCAGGTCGTTGAGTTAGACGCCAGTGAGAGAAGCCCGGCCTCGTTCAGATGGTTGGGCTTTACCTAAAACAGCAAGTTGCTGCTGCATTGAGTTTCATGAAATTGATCCCAACGGATGCAGGCGAACCGTGTTCGTTGAAGGCTAGAACAGGTTCGTTGTGGCTAGGCCCCGAGAAACGCGCTACTGGTTAGGAGATCGGGAACAGGATCACGCTTTTCGCCGCGGCAGCGGAGGCCGCTTCCAATGGCGAAGAACAAACGCAAACGAGTTCCGAAAACGGTCCTCAAATTACCCGGTCTAGAACAATCGAAATCTACGGTCTTGAACAGCCTCACGTCGGCGAGTTCAAAGCGCTCGTAAGAACATGCCATTCGTGAATTCATCGACCGGTACTGTTCGGAGCCCCGGCTAGCCTTCAACAGGACCGTGGTCACACGCTACCGAATCGCACTAGAACAGCACGCGTACGCTCCGTCGACGATTAACCTGAGATTGGCGGCGATACGCCGGCTGGCGTATGAAGCGTCCGATTGCGGACTACTCAGCCCGGATCTTGCGGCAGGCATTCGGCGTGTGAAGGGCGTCCGGCGGCTGGGAGTGCGTGTCGGGAATTAGCTGACGGCCGAGGAGGGCAAGAAGTTACTCGGCGCTGAAACAGCCGACACCCTTCGCAGCCGACGAAATCGTGCTTTGCTCTCGCCTCTCATCGGCTGCGGCCTCCGGAGAGCTGAGGTTACAAACTTACGGTTAGAGGATCTCCAGCTTCGCGAGGGCCATTGGGTCATCGCTGACCTAAGGGGAAAAGGTGGCCACATCCGGACGATCCCTGTGCCGCAGTGGGTGAAGGACGCGGTCGACAACTGGACTGTCAGTGCCGGCGTCACCGCTGGTCCGTTGCTACGGTCAATCAACAAAGCAAACAGAATTGGGGGGCACGGCTTTACTCCAAAGGTGATCTGGGCGATCGTGAAAGCAAACGCGAAATGCTGTGGTCTGCCATCGGTGGCACCGCACGATTTGAGAAGGACCTGTGCGCGACTGTGCCACCAAGCAGGAGGTGAGCTAGATCAGATTCAGTTCCTGCTCGGCCATGTTTCAATTCAGACGACGGAGCGATACTTGGGCTGCAAGCAGCGTTTTCGCGATGCGGTTAACGATCACATCGGCCTGGAGCCGGATGCGCCCTCGTGAGGAGCAGGCGTAGAAATTGGTGTCCGCTAGCCGACTTAGCATTACTAATCCCGCTATTCTGGGATCAGATTACTTCCGAATTGCCGACAACCCGGGCACAATCGGAGGGACTCACTTCAAATGACCGGGTAGACTTTTTCACAAGAACTCCACCCGGTTAGTCTTTGCATTGATTTAGGGTAACCGACGTGCTACGGTCCGCACGCGGCTTTCTTTCTAGGCTAATGCCGGGTTACATCTTGCACCCGCCTCTCCCAGGAAACCCGCTAATGCTATTTAGCTCAATAAGTCGGCCCCGGAGTTTCGCCTTTTCACGGGAGGCAGAGAGGCAGATATGAGAATCGTCCGTTCTGTTCTGTTGGTCCTCGCATCCGTCGTCATCGGCAACCAGGTCATGTCAGCTCAGGCGCCCGCTCCGCGCCGCCTCGGAATCAGCCGCGTAGGTGCGGGCGATATGAAACAACTCTTCATTGCAGCCGCGGACGGCAGCGATGAGCACCCGCTGCTCGCTGCTTCTGATAACGATTACAATCCGGTCTGGGCGCCTGACGGCAAATCCCTGGTCTTCACCTCCGACCGCAACGGATCCGCCGATCTCTTTAGCGTAGATCCGGATGGCAACGGACTCACGCGTCTCACGAGCGAACCGAGCTATGACGATCAGGCTGCTTTCTCTCCCGACGGCAAGCAACTCGTCTTCGTCAGCACGCGCGGCAAGGGAACCGCGAACCTCTGGATCCTGAACCTCACCACAAAGAACGCAAAGGAACTCACCTCAGGAGTGGGCGGAGACTTCCGTCCGTCATGGTCGCCGGACGGACAGTGGATTGCGTTCTCCTCCGGCCGCGGCATTACCCCGCCGTTCGCCGAAGGCCGCTGGGAACGCCTGCAACTGGCAGACATCTACATCGTTCACCCCGATGGCCAGGGTCTGAAAAAACTGACTACTACCGGCAACTTTTGCGGAAGCCCGAAATGGACGAATGACAACCAGCGCATCGTCGCCTACTGCATGGCCGCACAACAGACGATGGCAGCCCGTCTGCCCGCTCCCGACGCAGGCAGCGCAACACGGCTCGTTAGGATTGATGTCACCACCGCGACGTCCACCGACTTACCCGCAGGACCGGGTGTCAAGATGAATCCGTCTCCGCTCGCAGCCAGCGAGGTCGGCTACGTCCGCAAGGACGGTGGCGCGGATGCGGGCATCTATTACACGAGCGGCAAGCGCGGTCCGCGCGGCGATATTCGAACTGCCGCCTGGTCGCCCGACGGTAAGAGTGTCGTATTTTGGCGTATTGTCGCCGGCGAGTTTCCCCCTGTGGGTAAGACGTTCAGCCGCAATCCGAAGTATGAACTGAGCTTAGTCGGGTTGCTCCCGGCGTTCAGTCCCTCGGGCAAACGGTTCGTGACCAACAACTACCCCAGGACCAAATCGGACGTCTCTGCCCTCTCGGTGACAACGCTCGAAACAGGTCGGTCTGAAGTCCTGTACAAGGACAAGACAAGCAATGTGCTGGCAGGGGCCTGGTCACCGGCCGGCGATAAGGTCATCTTCAGCATCGGTATGTTCGCTGCGTTTTTTGACGGCTTCCATTCCGAGTTTCTGAAACCTGGCGATCGCGTGGAAGGCGGCGCGCAGGTGGCGATCGTTAACGCCGACGGCACCGGTTTCCAGGAACTCACTTCCGGCTCGGCCAACAATGCCTTCCCGTCTTTCTCTCCGGACGGCAAAGGCTTCGTCTACCGTACCTTCAGCACGGAAGGCAGTGGACTCCGCATCATGAACCTCGAGACCAAAGCCATTACCACCCTCACGAAGGAATACGACAACTTCCCGCTTTGGTCCCCCCGCGGCGATCTCATCATGTTCGCTCGCCTCTCGGGCGGCGCCTATCAGTCCGGCGGCTCCTATGACATTTACACCATCAAGCCGGACGGAACATCCCTGAAACGCCTGACCAACGGTCAAGGGAATGACGCCCACATGTCGTGGTCGCCCGACGGCCAGTACATTGCCTTCGCGAGTTCGAGGATGGGATTTAAGGATGAGGCCGTTTACACCGACGCACCGCAGCCCTATGGCGAAATCTTTGTCATGCGTTACGACGGTACAGGCGTTGAGCAACTGACCGACAACCAGTGGGAAGAAGGCACTTCCGGTTGGCTCCCGGGCGCCAGTGAACGCGCGGACGGGAATTGACTGTAAAGATCGGTGATCAGCCGGCCCACCTTTCTTCAGGCCGGCACGTTGTGCGCGAGTAACTTTGACACCGCGAAGCTCACGTTGGTGGGTTCTCCTATTGAATCCCGCATAATATAGCGAACCATTTTCGGGTATCCTGCGTCTAATTCGATATGGGAAACCCTGCTGGAGTACGTCGCGATTTTGAAGCCTTAGAGAAACGGCGCTTTCAAGCGATTCAGATGTTGGAGCGTGGACTGCGTCAGGCCGAGATTGCTCGCCAGCTCCGCGTTGTCCCGCAGACGGTGGCTCGTTGGATGCACGACTATCGCACCCACGGCAAGTCCGCGCTGCGGAAAGCGGGACGTGCTGGGCGCAAGCCGCGTTTGAGTGAGCAGCAGCGACAGCAGCTGGAGAAGCTACTGGTCGCAGGCCCCGAGCAGCTCGGCTATGAGACTCCGCTGTGGACCTGTCCCCGCGTGGCTCACTTGATCGAGCAGGAGTTTGACGTTCATTATCACGAAGGCCATGTCTGGAAGGTTCTGGTTGGTCTGGGCTGGAGTCCGCAGCGACCGGAGGGGCGAGCACGAGAACGCAATGAAGAGCAGATCCTCAATTGGAAGAAGAAGGTGTGGCCTGCACTAAAAAAAAAGCGCGCCGGGAGGGGCGCATCATCGTCTTCATCGACGAAAGCGGACTGAGTCAGCGACCGCATCGTTGCCGTACCTGGGCACCTCGCGGACAGACCCCCATCCTGCAATACAACTTCAATTGGAAGAGTCTGTCGGTGGCTGCCGGTCTCACCCTGTGGAACTTCTACTTTCGAATCTATGCGGGGGCCATCAAGAAAGAACAGGTCGTGGATTTTCTCAAGGCCTTAGTGCGGCACTTGGACCAGCCGATGCTGATCGTGTGGGATCGCCTGCCGGGGCACCGCAGCCGGCTAGTGCAGGACTACATTGCCGGTTTGCAGGGCTGGATTTCTACTGCCTATCTACCGCCCTACGCGCCGGAACTGAACCCCGTCGAGTACATCTGGGGTTACTGGAAGCAGCACGAGTTGCCGAATGTCTGTCCGAAGGACTACTGGCAACTCAGTGAAGCCGCGCGAGGAACGCTACGTCGCATGCGTCGCCGTCCGCGACTGATCACCGCCTTCTGGAAGCAATCTTCTTTATGGCCAGAATAGCTCTATATTATGCGAGAGTCAGTAAGCTCGCGGAGAGAACTCCCGAGACGGCATTATCGGAATGTGGCTTTTCGAAGCCTGTCTCCGATTTGGATAGTGGACGGTTGACGGGCAACCCTTCCATAATCCGGTAAGGGAAGGTTTGCCGACGATCCGCAAACAATCAACTTGCCGCCGCGCGAAGCGATCCAATTAAAGTCCAAGGCATATGGGAGTGGGAGCAGCCGCGGGGCCCTCAGTGAGGCTGTGCCGATGGCGTTTTGGGCGACACAGGATTGTCCGCTTTGCCGCTCGTTTTCGCCGTGCCGATATGGTCGGCAAGCTGACCGCCGGTGAAATTATCGGTGGAGCTCTCATCGATCTCCGGCAGCATGGTTGCGTTCCAGTCGTACCATTCCGCCATTATTCGATCATAAATATCCTTGTGCCGCTCCTTCAGATTGGCGCGCTCCATCGGATCCTCAACAACATTGAAGAGAAACGTGTTGTCGAGGATCTTCAGATACTTGTAGTCGCCGTCTCTCGCCGCGCGCTGCGCGTTCGCCTTATAACGCCAGAACAGCTTGCGCGTCGACTGGCGCTGCGTTCTGCGTGAGCATCGGCAATAAGTTGATCCCGTCGGGCGGGAATGCCGGATCGGATGAGACGCCTGCGGCCGCCAGTAGTGTTGGCAGCCAGTCCATGGTGATCGCCACCTGATCGGTCGTTCGACCCTGCGGATGCGCGCCGGCCAGGAGATGATCGCCGGTATCCGCAGTCCGCCTTCCAGCAGTTCCGTTTTGCGGCCAGTGAAAGGCCACGTATCCGCGAATCGTTCGCCGCCGTTGTCGCTGGTGAAAATTACGATCGTGTTCTCCGCCAAACCATTCGCATTCAGCGCCTCCAGAACGCGGCCTATCTGAAGATCCATTTCCTGGATCATGCGCTGATAGGTCTTCTGCGTTCCGCCGTCGAAATCGAATAGACTGCTCGCCTGATCGCAAGCGGTTCGACTCCGCCTCATCGCCCGGCGCTTCCCACGGCCAGTGCGGCGCGTTGAAATGCAGACTTATCAGAAACGGCCGGCCTGACTTCGCATATCCATTGACGACGTCCACGGCACGGCTACCGAGCATATCCGTCAGGTAGCCCATCTGGTGCACCTGCACATCGTCGTCCCACAGATCGTCTTTTCGGTATCGCGTGCGTGTAGTAGTCCACTGCGCCGCCGCGGAATCCGTAGAAATGGTCGTAGCCGCTTTGGAGCGGACCGAATTTCGGGAGCACGCCCGATGCCACTTGCCGACGAGCGTCGTTCCGTAGCCAGCCTTCTTCAGCAGTGACGGCAAGGTCGGAAGTCCGGCGGCAGGCCGACATCGCGGCCCCAGCGGCTCCTCCAACCCGATTGGCAGCCGGTATTGATAGCGCCCGGTGATCAGCGCGGTGCGCGTTGCCGAACAGACCGCAGAGTTTGCGTATGCCTGCAGGAACCGGACGCCCTTCGCCGCCAGGCCATCGATGTTCGGTGTGCTGATATCGGGCCGTCCGTAACACGATACGTCCGCATAACCGAGATCATCAGCCATGATGAAAACGATGTTGGGAGGTCCCGATGCCGCTGCCCGAACACATTGTCAACGCCTGATGCAAGTGCGACCGTCCCCGAGGGCGGCGCTACGCAGCAGCCTACGACGGGTCACCTCATTCGGGATTTCCATCTTTGCTCCTCATTGCAAACGTATGATGCGCCCGGGCCACCTACTTTTGCAGAGAGTGGCATTTGAATGCTTCAGGCCAAGTTTACCCTATGAAGATGCAAATGGGTCCTGAATCGCCCGCAAACCGGAAGTTGTCGGTTCCTCTTTCGGATTCTCATCGCCGATACGCGCATCTCGTCAGTGCTTCATTTGCTGACGACAAGCGAACTCCCCGATACTGATCCGCACGACGGCCAGTCAATTACGTCCAGAATACCGGCAATGCGGGAGTTATCACCTAGCAGCTGGAAGAATCTCGCAAATATCCTGCAAATATATAAGTATAAGTATAGTGATATGTACATGAACGAGGCGCTAAAGCCCGTCAGGTGGGTTGGAACGTCGCTCAGGGATTTGCGTTCCTTCCCTAGCGCGGTCAGGATCGATATCGGGCACGCGCTCTTTACAGCCCAGGAGGGCAAGACGGATCCTGCCGCCAAGCCTCTCAAAGGTTTCGGCGGAGCCAGCGTGTTCGAAATTGTAGCTTCGCACCATGGTAATGCGTGGCGAGCTGTCTACACGGTGTGTTTTCAGGGGCCATCTATGTCTTGCACGTGTTTCAGAAGGAATCTACGAAAGGTATTGCCACGCCGACGAGGGAGATCGAGCGGATTAGACAACGGCTAGCGGAAGCCGAGCGGGACTATAGAGAAAGGCAGAATTAAAATGAAAACCAAATCCAAAAAGACACGCAGCCGAATTGTTAGCGTAACCGAAAGCAGTGGAAACGTCTTCGCAGACCTCGGTCTTCCCAATGCTGAACAAGAACTGCTCAAGGCTCGGCTCACCTTGCAAATCTACACGATTCTCAAGGGTAGTGGGATGACACAGGTCGAGATCGCCAAAATTCTCGGAGTGCAACAGCCTCAGGTCTCCTTGCTGATGCGGAATCGCACGGGCAACTTTTCCGTCGGACGCCTTATGGAATTCCTCACCGCTCTGCGTCAAGACGTTGAAATCACCGTCCGGCCCACCCGTAAGGAGCATGGCGCACTCTCGGTTATTTCATCCTGAAAGCATACAAAGGTATGCGTGACGTCCCGGCGGCCACTCAACACGGATGTTCAGCCTTGTCGTCGTTTCAGGACGTAAAGGACCAGTTCGATGCGGCAGGTGGTCGAGAGATGACTCGGCTGGCCACTGTTTACTGAGTAACGCCATAAGCTTCTCGGCAGCCGCCTTGTCCTCAGTCGTCGCCGCCTCGACCAGTTGATCATTCTCTTTCTTCAAGATGACGAACACTGCCCACCTCACCGACACCTGTTCTGGCGGGTGCGATTGTACGCCGACGCGTAGACTTCTCGAACAGTTCATGCCGACGCTCGGTCTTCGTGTAAGCCGGATTCTTGATTTTGATCCACTTCGCTGCGGACGAATACGGACTCGCTCGGTGCTTCGCAACGATGCCCTCGAGATTCCGCTCGCAGATCATCCGAAAGAAGTCGACACCGTAACCGTCGACGTGGTCGGCATACAGCGGGCAGGATCGCCGCTCTTGAGGATCAGCTTCTTCAGCCGCTCCTTCCGTTCGACGAGGCGCATGGCCGCAAATCGTATCCGTTGAGCCACATCGCCACATCAAGTCGACAGCGTAGAAATACGGCACACCTCGGCGGAACATCAGCTGATCGAAAACGCTGATGCCGTCCCCTCCCCTATAGAAGGATGCGTGGTCGAAAGAGCTATTGCGGGCCGGAATTGCTCTTGACCAACGCGCCAGCTTATTCTATGCTAGGCGAAGATAAGGCGAATACTAAATAGCTATGATCGTACCGATTTTCCCAACGACATTTTACAGAATTCGCAGAACCGCCCCGGGACGCGAAGCCCTTCAGTTGTGCACCATGGGTGCACAGAATCTGAAGCGTGCAAACTGGTTGCGCGAACTGATCCCGGCCGAGCAATAAACTACCACTTGCCGCGTGAGCAGCGCATGGTATCTGGCGGGAAGGGAAGTGGGTACGCCAGCGAAGCCTGCGGTGTTGTGGAAAAGTCTGAAGCATATGAGTCAACCCCAGGCCGAAGCTAAAACGGGTGGCAATCCTGGGGTTTTCCATCGACAGAGCGTGCGGGAGAACCGCCCGTCGACACCGATTTGTGCAACCGGGTTGCACAAATGGCGCGAAGGGTCTCCACTTTACGTTTGGGGATTGGATCGTGGTCACAAGTGGCTTCGCCCTGGGTCTGTTGGTAACGATTGATACCCGGAGCGGACGCAGCGGGTGGATGAACGTGCAGACTGGTTGCACAAACAAGCGACAGCCGCTGGATTAGGCGAAGTATCCAGATCGGATGGTCGCAGGCCTATGCAATTACTAAGCCACTACCGATGGAACGCCTGAAAAATCAACCTCCACCCTGGACTTTGTGGGTTCCTCCAAGACACCCACACCTTTGAGCACGGCGAGGCTGGCCTCCAGACCTTCACGCTTGGCGGACTTGATAGAGCGTTCCACTCGGTCGATCGCGAGATCGGCCATGCTCAACAATCGGCTACGCGACCGCAAAATTGCCTCATGGGTCCTGCCGGCTCGATTATACCGCTCTGGCGGTAGGAGCGGGCAGGACGCACGTGGCGAGCCTACTTCGTTGTAGACTACGAGGGTTTTCCACACCTCTGCAACTTTTCCACAAGGTTCCGCCCCTTGACGGCCACGGTGAATTTAGCCCTCAATTCAAGCTGACCTTCTGCTGCTTTATATGGATGCGTCTTCTTTCAAAGGGAGATTGGCATGAGTGAGTACGAGAATCCAGTTCTCGAACCCAAGACTCGAGCTGTCATCGACGCAAGATTACCCCGTATTGTGCCGCTCAAGCTAACGCTACTGCGTCAGCCCTTCGACCACCCTGATTGGGTCTTCGAGCTGAAGCACGACGGCTTTCGGGCAATAGCCTATGTTTCAGCTGCCCGACGCCAGTTGGTGTCTAGTCGTGGCAATATTTTCAAGACGTTCAACCCGCTCTGCGAAGCGTTGAGCAAACTGCCAGTAAGGGATGCGATCCTCGATGGCGAGATCGTCTATCTGGATCGCAAGGGGAATAGCCTAACAAACGAACTGCTGTTTCGGCGCGGTATGCCATATTTTTACGCTTTCGATCTGCTCTGGCTCAATGGCCACGACCTAAGGAGTCTCCGTTTCATCGAACGGAAGGAACGTCTAACGGAACTCATTAAGCGGAGCGATAGTCCCTCGCTTCTCTGCGCCGATCATGTGGACGGTTACGGCATCGACTTCTTTGGGACGATCTGTAAGAAGAATCTACAAGGCATCGTTGCGAAACACAGGGCGAGTCCGTATTCCGCGTCCGCGAAATGGATAAAGATCGAAAATCCCGCCTACGGTCGGAGCGAGCGCAGGCACGAACTGCTGAAGCGTTTCACGTCAACTGTGAAGGGTGAGCGAAAGGCCGTGTAAGGAACCACGAGCCCCACGAGTCAGCGCCAGTTACGTTTCCCGATCTTGTTGCCAGTTAAATTGGCAATTATCGAAAATGGGCAATCGTGTCGGAACGAAGTAGGAAATTCTCTGAAGGGTGGCGTCGCTCATTTCTGTCCGGCAAAAACGACCACGGTTGCGCCTCGACGGGGAAATGTACTCGGCACTCCGGCAGAACGTTTTACAGCGCGACCGCTGGCGCTGCCAAAGATGCGGGTCGCTACAGAATCTCGAGGTTCACCATGTCCGCTCCCGGAGCTCTCTTGGTGACGATGCAGAGGAAAACCTAATCACCCTGTGCAGTGCATGCCATCGGTGCCACCACGGTAGTCAACCGGACCGGATTCGGTGACACCCTCGAAATCCTGCAGGGCGAATTGAAACTGGCGATGGGCAATTGCGGCACCCAGAATGTGTCGGAGATAAACCGCGTTTACGTGGCTACGCCTGATTGGAAAATTTAAAGAAGAGTGCTTAGGAAGTGTGGGCGCTCCTCATGAATATCGATTGGCTGCACCTCTAACGATTGTGACTGGGCCACTGGCATCCGGAAGTTGACGTAAGTTACCGCCGCGCAATCGACTCTACTTCCGGTTTGCCGACGATCCGCGCACAATCCAAAGAACTAACTTCAAGTGACTTCGATACACACAGATGGCGAGATTGGGGGGGACATTACTTCGTTCGAGGCATGACGATCATTTGGAGCCGAGTTTTGCGCCGGTGGTTAGCGTCACTTCGTTCGGGTAGCCACGCGGTGCTTCAATTCTTCAAACCAGTTCTGCACGATACCGATAGGAACAAGTTGGACTCAGGCGTCGCTCGCCGGGGACGATTGCGCAGCCGGTCACGGCCCCAAAAATGCCAACGAACTAGCTGCTCTTGTCACTGCACCCGGCGCGTCGCGATCGGGGTCAACACATCCGTGGTGCCCGCTACGCGTTCGAGATGCGGATAACGCAGCCCGCCGTGATAGTCGATGCGCACGACTTTGAAATAGCTCGCATTGTCGGCGATGAGTTCCATCGGCGTCTGAGCGTCCTTCGAGCCGGCAATGGCGCGCTTGAATTCATCGACGGAAAAACGGCGCCCGTTGACCGCGATGATCTTCATGCCGTTCGAGATGCCTGCCGCATACGCCGGCCAACCCGGCCATCCATCATCCACCGTCCCATCGGCGCCGACGTGAATACCGAGCGACCCATACGCGTTCAGGCTTCCATTGAGCGCCCACGGATCGGTGAAGATGTTGGGATTCTCGTTGTAGACGAACCTGAAACCGCCGCCTTCGATTCCGCCCAGGGGAATGTCGATGCTCTTGGACTGCAGTCGCTTTTCAAAGAACGCCTTCCAGTCGTAAGCGGCCACGGTGTTGAGCGTGCGATAGACCTCATCCGCGTCGTACTCTTTCACCCACACCTTGCCGTTGTCGTTCTGTCCGTGAAACAGCGCACAGAAGTCGTCCAGCGTCTTGCGGCCATTCGTCAATTTGCGAATCGTTACGTCGGCCTCGAGCCAGATGAGCGTGCCTTCGGAATAGAAAGATGGCAGGCCGTCGGGCGTCTGCCGCCGCCAGCCGGTCCAGCCTCCGCCAGCGGTGTACAGAAACGGCGAGGAATCGGCCGCGTCCTGCAACGGCCGCCAACTGCGACCCGGCGCGCTCACACCCATCGCGTCCGCGGCGATTTCGTCGAACCACTCTCCCGGAGAAATCAGGCCGGCGCGTGCGGCGAGCAGCTCGCCGTAGTAATTCGTGAGGCCTTCGTAAACCCACAACAAGTCGTCTTTCATCGGCTTTTCGTAGCCGCCCGTGACGAGGCCGACGGGACGACGAGCTTTGCCGTTCCAGGAATGAAAGAACTCGTGCGGCAGCAACAGGCTGCTCCGTTTCGCCGCGTCGTCGTCCACGAACGTGTTCTCCGCGACCCGGTCATCAGCGCATTCGTGATGTTCGACGCCGAAGGAGCCGAGGTTGTCACTGAGCGTCAGCAGCCAGTGATACTTCCGGTAGTGGCCGACGCCGCCGAAGACCGCGCGTTCCTCGAGCACGATGCGCTTATAGATGTCGATGCGCGACTGCGGAAACCGCAGTGCCCATTCGCTGTCGGCGACGACGTCGATGACGTGCTCGCCCGCCGGCGAATTCGCAGGCCACAGCGTGATGCTTCGGAGGTGCTCGCCCAGCAGCACAGGGTGATCGTTCAGCATTTCGAGAGTCGTCGGCGCATAGTGAACCATATTGCCCTCCTCCGACGCGACGTCGAGCGATCCGCCGTGCTTCCAGCCGCCCGGCGCTTTGAGCGTCGCCGTCACCGTGATCGACGACGGGTTCTCACCCATGGGATAGAGGCCGACGGTGTACCAGTTTATGACGGCGATTTTCGCGTTTGCGGACGGCAATGTTCCAAACGCACCGCCGGACGTCGCCACGGCGTAATCGTACTTCGCGGTGAGGGTTTTTGCGCCGGCCGGTACGGTAATCGCGAAGGCGTTCATCTCGACCAGATCCCGGCGCCAGTCGAGTTCCCTGTTGTCGGCAAAGATGTGGAGCCCCGTGAGATTCGCGATCGGCCCGGACGCCATGTGCTCGCCGGGAATCCACTTGGGATAAAACAGCGACATCGGACCCGCGGTCGCGGGCATCGACATCGTGGCGTGGAGAATCTTCATCGGCGCCTCGGAGGCGTCGACGTCAAGAGTCATGGCCACGCGCGAAGCGCCGGCGGTTGCGTTCTGCGCGCCGGCAACAGGCTGGTGCGTGGCTGCGACGATGGCAATCGCCACTTCCAGAACTCGAATCGTCAAGAACCGTCCAGTCATCATCCACCTCATAATTGGGCTGAGTGTGCCCGCAGCGGGCGCGTCAGGCGCCGCTTAGACCGGACCCATTCAAGGAAGCCAGGTATGCCACGATAGATTCTCCTGCGCACCTTCGACGTAGAGCTCGGTAAGAGCCGAGGCGAGTTTCAACATCCAGGGGCATAGGCGGCGCGATTGTACTCTAATGAGTTCGTGGGGGGTATGGATTGAGGATGGAGGACGGGCTATTGGGACGTAATCCTTCGTCCCGACCGGACACCTCCCGAGAAACGCAGCTCTTCTCGGTAACTGGGAAATTCGCCCTTTTACCCCCGAAAAGCCACTTACCGACAATCCGTCAATTCCCCGGTTCATTCTGAAAAATTGTGAGTAGCCATAGGGATAGTTTCCGGTTAGCCGACCAACATGGAGCTATCCGGCCATCGACCCCAAAAACGGTGAGTTGCCGCGCTAAGTAACAAAAGCGGATGTTTATGTTTCAGTCTGGAATGTCTTCTGCGATCCAAGATCAATCGTCCAACTGGCATTCGGCGTTACTTCTTCAGCGCCGCTTGCCAGTTCGGCACCACGGCCATGGGCACGATAGCGGGAGGCGGAGAGATTGAAACCCGGAGTTCCTGATCGATAAAGGCGGCAAGCGGATCTTCTCGGCGTTGATTGGAGCTTGCGCGAGCTGAGGGAAGGCCTGTCTGCAGATCGACCGCCAGGGTGTGAGCTCTGGCGGGGGACCACCCCGTGTTCAGACATCATCCAGCGTGTGGAGTTCCCGGCGCATGATCTTGCCGGTACTGGTTTTCGGCAGGTCGGCCACGAACTGGACCCTTCGCGGGCATTTGTAGGCGGCCAGCGACTGGCGGCAGAAGTCGATCAGGGCCTGCTCGGTCAAGGTCGCGCCCTGTTTGAGGACCACATAGGCCTTGGCGATCTCACCCTTCATCGCGTCGGGCTGACGGCCCACCGCTGCGAGCGCCACGTCGGAATGGGCGGCCAGGACCCGCTCGATCTCGGCGGGATAGACGTTGAAGCCGCCGGTCAGGATCATGTCCTTCTTGCGGTCGACGATGAAGACGCAGCCATGCTCGTCCATCGTGCCGAGATCGCCCGTGTGGAGCCAGCCGTCGGGCTCCAGCGCCTCGCGCGTTTTCGCCTCGTCTCCGAAATAGCCCATCATCACGATGGGACCTCGTACCATCAGTTCGCCGATCTCGCCGCGGGGCATGCTTCGGGAAGCATCGTCCACATCGGCGATGCGGAGTTCGCAGTAGGGCATCGCGCAGCCGATCGAGCCGTGCTTGTTCTTGCCGTAGAGCGGATGGGTCGAGCCAATCCCGGCGATCTCCGTCATGCCCCAGAGTTCATAGAGCGGAACCTTGAACCCCTTTTCGACCGCCTCCATCGTGGCCACCGGCATGGTCTGGCCCCCGACATAGCAGCGCTTCAGGCTGCTGAGATCGGCCGAGGCGAAGGCCGAATTGTTCAGCATGAACATGTACATGGTCGGCACCCCGTCGAAGATCGTTGCCTTGTGCGCCGCGATGTCGGCCAACACTGCGGTGGGATCGAAGAACTTGTGCAGGACCAGTTTGGTGCCGAACATCATCATGCCGGTCATCAGCACATTGCCGTAGACATGTGGGCACGGCAGCGCGCTGACCACCACATCGCTTGGGCCGCGCATATGCAACTGGGCGACCATGGCGCTGTTGAGGATGACAGCCTTGTGCGATTGCATTGCCCCCTTGGGATGGCCGGTCGTGCCTGATGTGTAGCAGATGGTGGAGAGTGCCTCCGGCGCAACCTCGACCGCAGGCGGTGGCGCCAGGCTCCGGGTGGTCAGATCGTCGAACGAGGCGGTGCCCTCGGGTGCGTCACCGAACGAGATTATCGTCCCGACGTTCGACGTGGCTTTCACACGCATGATCGGCGGCGCCTTGTCAGCGGAGGTGATGATGGCCCGGGCGCCGCAATCCCTGACCACGTACTCGATTTCCGTCGGCGTCAGCATCGTGTTCACCGGGTTGATGACCGCGCCGATGCGGGCGATGGCGAAGTAGCTGACGACCCATTCCCATGAGTTCGAGGCATAGAGGGTAACCACCTCGCCCTGGGCGATTCCGAGGCTGTGAAGACCGCCAGCGAGCTTCTCGATCAGCGCGTTGAGGTCGTTGAAGCTGAACGACCGGCCCTCGAATACAAGTGCCTCCTTGTCCTGAAACGACCGTGCCGCATGCGCCGGAATCTGGCCGATGTGATCGAGCATGATTTATCCTTGATATCTAACTGAGGTCCTAATCTTATCTCGTAAGCACCCGTCGCCGAAAAGTGGATAGGGAATGTATCATGGGCAACCCTTACATAATCCTGTAAGGGAAGGGTTGCCGACGATGCAGGCTCTAACCAGAGGGCCTGTGGTGATCACTTCTATCGTCATCCACCGATAACCAAATTCGATTTGGGGGTTGGATTCAGAGAATGCTAGGCTCCTGAGTATGCTGCGTCCATTCTGTCGCACCGCCGCACTTGTGGTTGTTTGTCTCCCTTTTGTCGCCTCCGCGCAGCAGGTGCCTTGCAAGGCTACGGTTGTAGGCAGGCTTGACATCGTGCCGCTCACCAGCCGCGTCTTTCACAACACTCGAAACCTGCGCGTGTGGTTGCCGCCCGGCTTCGATCCCGCAAAAAAGTATCCCGTTCTTTACATCCTGGATGGTGCTAGTGCGTTCGACGTTTGCGCTTCGTACAACCACGAAGAGATGCATGCCGATGAAACGCTCACTGAGTTGATCACCACCGGCAAAATACCTCCGCTGATTGCCGTCGGCATCGACAATGGCTCCGACGCCATCCACCAGGGCGACGGCAATGGGAATGCGCGCGCCCGCGAATTTCTGCCGTATCCGGACCCCTATGACCCAGGTACTCTTGCCCCTTCCGGAACTGGGTATCCTGACTTTCTTGAGTCTGAAGTCCTGTCAGTCATCGCCGCGAAGTACCCGGTCGAGACCGGTCCCCAGCATACCGCCATCTGGGCGGCGTCCTACGGCGGCGTCGCCGCGCTTTACACTTTGATCCACCGCCCGGACCTTTTTGGCTCCGCGATTATCGAAAGTCCTGCCCTTGAGGTCGGAAACGGTCAACTCTTACGTGATACCGAATTTTTAGTTAGGACGCCCAGCCGCATCGCTGTAGGAGCAGGAACAGCCGAGGATCAGGATAGGTTCGGGTCGAACGCTGCGTATATACGCATGGTCCAGCAACTCGTGCAGAACTTGAAAGCCGCCTACCTGCCCGGGGAGGTGCAACTCACGATCACGGAGGGAGGCCACCACAACTATCCCACTTTCGGCCAGCGCTTCGCCGCCGGCCTCCTGTTTCTTTATGGCCCACCGCACGTCAAGTAACGCACGGCGCTCGTTGCCCTCCAAATTAGAGTTCTTTCTGAATTACGGGCAAGCCAGAAGTTATCCCTGGTTGACGATGGCAAACAGAGTGACGTTCGATTTGCCGACAATCCATAAACTATCCGCTCAAACCATTTCAAAAGGCTTGTTTTTATTGGCGATTTACAGGGTTAAGCGCGATTGCAGTTACTTGCCGACCGAAACCTTGCGTCGCAGTTCGCCAAAGAGGTTTTCAAGGAAGATGCCATATCTTTGCGACTACCAATACAAAACAGCTTGAAGAATGCGAGATCGTTTATGTTTTTCAGGGCTGCAGATTCATGCGGCGGAGCAAGTCAGTGAAGCGCGGGTTCCGAGCGCAGCGCCTCGCGAAACGGAGGGGCAAGGATCAGGAAATTCACGTCCCGCGCATCGACTGCTTTTTTCAACCACTCTAACGCGGCATCCTTCTCTCCGAGGCCCACGTAGATCAAGGCCGGTCCCAAAGCGGAAACAAATTTCTGCTTCGAGATCTCGTTCAATTGACCCAGGACCTTCTGCGCATCCGCCCTTCTACCCGCCACGGCATACGCGTATCCGAGCCGCGGAAGGGATTCCGTATTGCCGGGGGCAACGGCTAGCGCCTTTTCAAACGCCGCTTGCCCCTCCTTGAACATGGACTTTTGAAGATAGGCTAAACCCAGGGCGTCGAGCGCCGGAACGAAGTTCGGGTCTATTTCCAGTGTCTTCCGTTCTTGATCAATCGCTTGGTCATATTGCCCCGAGCGATAGAGCGTGTCTCCCAGAGCCCAATTGTTTATGAGAGAGAGCGGATCAAGTTCCACGGCTCGTTTGTTCTCCGCGATCGCTTCTTCAAAGCGGCCGGTCACCGAAAGCGTTAGGCCGCGCCGCCTGTGGGCAGTCACGTAGCCCGGATTGAGCTCGATGGCACGCTGGAATTCTTTATCGCCGCTCGGCCAGTCCCAGTCATAGGTTGTTTTGATCCATGCCAACGAAGAGTGAGCTTCCGCGAGCGCGTCGTCCATTTTTAGGGCCTTGAGCGCGGCCTCCTCGGCCCTTGGAAAGGCATCTTTCGCTGGAAGGATACCGAAGCCTGCGAGCGAACCGTAGCAATCGGCCATGCCCGTGTAAGCCAGAGCATAGTTGGGGTCTTTTGCGATTGCCTGCTGGAAATATTCGATGCCCTTATTAAATCCTTCCGGTGTTGTCTTGTTCCACCAGTAGCGGGCCTTCAGGTAGTCCTGATAGGCCTCGGGATTCGCGGTCGAGGTTTTCATCATTCGCATTTCGTCATCGCCCGTCAGCTTCACCCGCAGCATCGAGGTCATTTCTTTGGCGAGATCGCCCTGCAGCGCAAAAATGTCGCTGGCCTTGCGGCTGTACTGCTGGCCCCAAATGTGGCTGTTGTCGCGGGCGTCCACGAGTTCCGCGCTGATTTCCAGGTCATCGCCGCGCTGTAACACCCGGCCTTTGAGGACTGCGCGGACGCCGAGCGTCTGTCCGACCGTTCGCGCATCCGTGTCCTTGCCCTTGTACATAAATGCGGAGTCTCGAGACATCACCTTGAGGTGCGGCAATGTCGATAGGCTGTTGATCAGGCTCTCCGTGATTCCGTCGCTCAGGTACTCAGCATTGGGATCGGCGCTGGCGTTCACAAATGGCAGGACCGCCACCGAATCGATCGTATCGCCGCCACCCATGCGCACCCGGGCATACCTGGTTGCACCTGCAACCACAGCTAGCAGGACCACTGCGGCAGTTGCCATGGCGGCCCTGCTGCGCCACCAAGGTCGAGCCGTAACAGCCGTGGTCTGTGAAGCGGAAGTTGTCACTGTAGCCGGGGAAACTGTGCTCGCGGTTGGCGTTGCTGATGCTGGTCCCAATTCTGAAGTCATGCTGGAGCGGACGGCTGCGCTCTTGCCGGAATCGATCTCGCGCTTCAATCGCTTCAAGTCAGCTCGGAGTTCAGCCGCGCTTTGGCAACGCAGTTCGCGGTCCTTCTCTAACGCCTTGTGGATGATCTCTTCCAGCTTCGGAGGGAGTTCTGGATTCAAGCGCGTTGGCGCGGTGGGCGCTGTGTGGAGGATGGCCCCAAAGATGACCGCCGAAGTGTCGCCTGAAAACGGTAATCTTCCCGTCGCCATTTCGTACAGCACCACGCCAAAGGAGAACAGGTCCGTCCGTGCGTCCAATGCTTCTCCTCGCGCCTGTTCCGGCGACATATAAGCCACCGTGCCTAGCGTCGTGCCCGGACTGGTTAGTTGCTCTTCAGGAACTTCTGTCGTTCCTGTAGACATTGTTTGTCCAATTCCTCTTGGAACAGACTTCGGCTGGGCCGTCAGCTTCGCCAATCCGAAGTCCAGCACTTTGGCGTGCCCGCGATCGGTAACGAAAATGTTCGCAGGTTTGATGTCGCGGTGAACGATCCCCTTAGCGTGTGCGGCGTCCAGTGCATCAACAATCTCTGCTCCCAACTCCAACAACTGTTCGATGGCGAAAGGATTGTCGCCGATCCGGTGCTTGAGCGTTTGTCCTTGCAACAACTCCATGGCGAAAAAGTGCTGGCCGTTCGCTTCGTCGATTTCGTAAATCGTGCAGATGTTCGGGTGATTGAGCGCCGAGGCAGCAAAGGCTTCTCGTTGGAAGCGTTCGCGGGCAGCAGGATCATTCTCCATCTCTGGAGGCAGGAACTTCAGCGCGACATGCCGATGCAGCTTGAGGTCTTCGGCTTCGTACACCACGCCCATCCCGCCGCCGCCGAGCTGCGACAAAATGCGATAGTGCGAGATGGTTTTGTCGATCATTTGGGTTGCGTCGCGGTGCAGCAACGGACCTCGTTCTTGCCGAGTTTTGTGCCTGCGGCTTGTACCATTGGAGCCGGCTCAGCTTACTCGATCAAAGACCCGATGAGTAATGAATTAACGGGCTAACCTGAAGTAATCCCCCGGCTGAACCGGATAGGGCCCGAGAACGGCATTCCTGCGCCGGAAGTTTGGTTCTGGGGACTTGCACTCTTGCGACCGATTCTCGCTGGCTCTTGGCGGACACTGACTTTACAGTCGCAGCGCTACTCTGATTATTAATCGGTGGCAAGGAGGCCACTGGTCATGAAGCAGAAACCAAGTTCGCGAAGAAAGCGCAGTAAATCCGTCCTACGATTGCCCGACCTGGAACACGCCAAGGCCGCGGTGTTGAACAGCCTTACATCCACAGATGCAAAGCGGGGATATCGTCACGCCATCGATGAGTTCGTTGAATGGTATTGTTCGGAACCACGCTTGGCGTTCAACAGAATAGTGGTCTTGCGCTATCGCTCTCATCTCGAATCCCGTCAACTCGCGCCGGGCACTATCAATGTGCGTCTCGGCGCGGTGCGCCGACTCGCATATGAAGCAGCCGACGGCGGTCTTCTCAGCGCCGATTTGGCTGCCGGCATTCGTCGCGTTAAGGGCGTTAAGAAGCTTGGCGTGCGGCTTGGGAACTGGTTAACCGCAGAGCAAGGCCACGCGCTATGGCAAGCACCTGATCGTCGATGTCTGAAAGGAAAACGCAACCGGGCCTTGCTCGCATTGCTACTCGCCTGTGGGTTGAGGAGGCATGAAGCCGTATCTTTGAGATTGGATGATCTCCAGCAGCGCGAAGAGCACTGGGCCATTGTAGATCTGCTGGGCAAGGGAGGCCACGTTCGGACCGTTCCGGTGCCGGATTGGGTAAGAAGCGAACTGGACGATTGGCTTGGCGCGGCCGCAATTGATCATGGAAGACTGTTCCGTTGGGTTAACAAAGTGGGGAAGGCATGGGGAGAGGGCATTACGGAAAAGGCCGTCTGGGACATCGTGAAGGAGTCCGCGAAGACCGTCGGTGTCGGCAAATTAGCGCCTCATGATCTGCGTCGTACGTGTGCTCGACTCTGCCACGCTTCGGGAGGCGAGTTGGAGCAGATCCAATTTCTCTTGGGACATGTATCGGTTCAAACGACCGAGCGTTACCTTGGCTGCAAACAGCGGATTCGATCAGCCGTCAACGATCGTATTGGCATTGAGCCGAATGCTTGAGCCGTTGTGGAAAGGTCGCCGAACATCTTGGAGTTGGAGTGACGTTAGTCAACACAGATTGATTTTGGTCGAGTCTTCCTAAAGTGTAAACCTTGGAGCGAAATTCGACAGTGCCTGATAACGTAAACTCCTCAACTTTTCCGGGCAGGATCCCGGCCTTCCAGACTCTCGCGTACATATGCACCTCCGGGCGGGCCAACTTGAACGGTTGGGTGACCGCCAGTTTGCGCGAGTATAGACGAACAAGCATCTCGTTGTCCCTCAAACTGTACGTGCTACAATCCCGGCACCAACGTAGCGTCATGCCCGAAGCCTCAATCGCCCGCGAAGCTCATCTGGAGATTATTTCTCCCGATCACTCGCGGCACGTTGTCCGCGTTAGCGAGTCACCGTTCTTTATTGGGCGCGGCGGCGTGACCGGAAATCATCTGCAACTGGACGACCGCCGCATTTCCCGCCAGTGTGCCGCACTTATTTCTCAAGGCGAGCGCTGGTGTTTGGAAGACCGAGGCCATCGTCGCGGCCTCCATGTGAACGGCAAGCAAGTTGAGAATTGCGTAATGGAGAATGGCGACGTAATTAGCTTCGGCATCGATAGTTCGGATGAACTTATTTTCCGGACCGCTGCGGCCGACACTTCTATTCAAAATATTCTCAGCCGCATTCAGAGCATATCCGGCGTAGAGTCTTCCCCCCGGCGGTTTGCACAAACTGAATCTTTTGCTTGAAGCGACGATGCTCTTGCATTCGCAGCTTCCCCTGGATTCCGTGCTGAGTACAATGCTTGATCACGCCATCTCGATCACGGACGCGGACCGCGGTCTGCTACTCGAACCGGATGCGTCCGGAACGCTTCGCGTTCGACTGGCACGGGAAAGGGCGGTTTGAACCTGGCGTCGGAGGGCCTTAGTCCCAGCCAAACCGCATTGCATCAGGCTCTTGAACTGAAGGCCAGCATCATCACCGCGGACCTCGCGCGTGCGGATGTCGATCTACACGCCGCGATGAGCATCGTTGCACAGCGGCTTCGCGCCGTCATCGTCATTCCACTGTATGGCATGTCTCACGCGAATTCCACGGAAACCGACTCTGATTCTAAGCGTGGACATTTTCTGGGCGTTGTGTATCTCGATTCTCAGCGCCCTGCTGGCTTTTCCCAGTTGGAGCGGCAAATCCTCGACGCGCTGGCCGTGGAAGCAGCCAGTATTCTGGACAACGCGCGCCTGGTCGAATACGAACGCCAGCGCCAGCGGCTCGAGCAGGAAATTAGCATCGCCCGTGATATTCAGCAGGCGCTGCTGCCGCGCGGCTTCCGCGATTTCCCGCATCTCACTGTGAGCGGAACGAATATTCCATGCCTCTCAGTCGGCGGCGATTACTTCGACGTTTTCCCGATGAGCGAAGACCGCACGGCCTTCTTGATCGCAGACGTTTCCGGCAAAGGCATAGGCGCAGCGCTACTCACAACCATGCTGCAGGGCGCCCTTTCCGGCATGACCATGGGCGCACACCCTGAGCGTGTGTTCAATCACATCAACAATTTTCTTTGTGAACACTCCGAAGTGGGAAAGTACGCCACAATGTTTTTTGGCGTTATTGGAGCTGATGGTCATGTCGACTACATCAATGCTGGTCATCCTTCTCCGCTACTTCTTCGCGGCGGGGAGCTTGCGGAACCATTTACGGAAGGCTCTTACCCCGTTGGTCTTGTTCCCGGGCCGAGTTCAAAACTGCCCGTGTAACGCTGGAATCCGGTGACACTCTGGTCCTATTTAGTGATGGAGTTTCTGAAGCCGCCGATCCCGACGACGAATTGTTCGGCGTCCCTCGTCTGAGGGAATCGCTCGCGATTCGCACTCTATCCGACAAAATCACTTAAAAAGGTTTGTTTTATTGGGGATTTGCGAGGTTAAGCGCAATTGCAGTTGCTTGACGAGGGGGCCTTCGTCGCTGTTCCAGCCATTGGCGTTGAACTTTCGAGTTCCCCTATTTAAGGTGCTCTTGAATTTCCATGCCGTTCACCTCCGCATAGCGTTTGAAGAATCGATTACGCGGCAACCGGCGAGACGTATCAGACAGGACAAAAACGACCCGTCGAACCCTCGTTGGGGGCTGCTGCAGCCGGAAATAGCTTGTGCCGAGGGTACAAGAAACATTAGAATGCGCGGGGCAGTGATCTAAATCGAAAATTTCGAATGAATCGGTTAAAGGTGGATGGCGCCATCGCTTGGCGGCGCGGTCCGAAAAGCGGCCAGTTTCCGGGAATTTCAAGTCCAGTTTCGGAGCTGAATCATGAGCGATTTGCAAAATCGACGCGCGTTCTTGCGGGCAGCGGCTGCGGCGGGTGTGGTCTGGGCAGCCGATTTCGCACTGGTTGAGGAAGCGCTGGCATGGACGTCGCAGCAGGCGACCGGCCAGAAGGCCGCGCCATTCGCCGCTCTTGCCCCGGAAGAGGCCGACGCGATCGTTGCAATGACCGAGCGAATACTGCCGTCCGTGGATGGCAGAGCTGGGGCGCGCGAAGGGGGCGTCGTCTACTTCATTGACCGGGCTCTGGCCACGTTTAACTCCGCGCAGCGAACTCTGTACTCCGAAGGAGTGAAGGACCTCAATGCCCGGGCCAGTCAGAAATCCGGTGGCGCACCGAGTTTTGCGGCGTTGAACGCACAGCAACAGGAAGACGTTCTCCGCGAAATCGAGAAGACTCCTTTCTTCGAGGCTGCACGCTTTGGCACGATCGTCGGAATGTTTGCGCTGCCGGCGTGGGGCGGAAATCGCGACTTTTCCGGCTGGCACATGCTGGGATTGAATCATGCGGGCCGGTACGATTCCCCGTTCGGCTATTACGACGCGGAAGCGGCAGGGCGGGGCTGAATATGCCAGCAAACAAGAATATGCGCTACAAGCCCAGCCAGACCGTTGATTTCGTGATCGTCGGGTCGGGCGCCGCCGGCGGGATTATCGCCAAGGAGCTGTCCAGAGCAGGCTTTTCCGTGGTTGTGCTGGAGCAGGGCCCGCGGCTGGTCGAGGCGGACTTCGATCACGACGAGTTCGGCGCGTTTTTCCGCAGCCGCCATTCCAACGACCCGGCCTTGCAGCCGCAAACCTTCCGCTACACGGCGAGCGAGGCGGCAAAGAAAGCGCAGCCTCTGGTCTACGGGCGAATGGTCGGCGGCAGCAACGCTCATTTCACCGCAAATTTCTGGCGCATGCGCCCGAGCGACTTCAACGAAGCGAGCCGCCTCGGAAACGTTCCCGGAGCCGCTCTGGCCGATTGGCCCATCACGTACGAAGAGCTTGAGCCGTATTACACCAAAGCCGAGTGGGAACTGGGAGTTTCCGGCGAGCCTGGACCGTTCGATCCGCCGCGCTCACGCCCGTATCCCATGCCGCCTCTGCCGGTGAAATCTTCCGGCGTTCTGCTCGAGCGCGGCGCTCGAAAGCTGGGCTACCACCCACAGGTTTCGCCAATGGCCATCAATTCCATTCCATATAACGGACGTTTGGCGTGCCAGGCGTGCGGCTTTTGCTTCTTTTTCCTGTGCGAGTACGGGGCCAAGTCCACGTCCATGGTGGCCATGCTTCCGCTCGCGGAAGCCACCGGGCGATGCGAAATCCGCCCAAACAGTTACGTTGCGAATGTTGAGCTGAATGCGCAGGGCCGCGCGCAGGGCGTGTCGTATTTCGATTCCAAAAAGCAGCTGCATCTGCAGCGCGCCCGGGCTGTGGTCCTGTGCGCAAACGGCGCGGAAACGGCACGGCTGCTGCTCAATTCCCACTCTTCCAGTTTTCCGAACGGGCTTGCGAATTCCAGCGGCGTTGTGGGAAAACATTTGATGTTCAACACGTATTTCGGCACGCACGCGCAGTTCGAGCATCCCCTGAATGAATACAAGGGTGTGCAGAACACCCGCATTGTTTTGGATTTCTACGAGAGCGATCCGAAGCGCGGATTTTACGGCGGCGGCGGAATTGACGGCCGGTTCGGTGCATACCCGGTCACGTTTGGCTTGGGCGGCCTGTCGCCGGAGGCGCCGAAGTGGGGCCAGGGATTTGCGCGCGAGTTGGCGGAAAAATTCACTCGAACCGCGTTTTTTGCGGCGCACGGGACGTCGCTCCCTCAGCAGTCCAACAACATCTCGCTCGATACCGACCTAAAGGACGCCTGGGGCCTGCCGGCCGTGCGCGTCACTTACAAGGACCATGCCGATGATCTGAAATGCTCCGAGTTTCTCAGCGCTCGTTCGGCGGAGATTGCTCAGGCGGCGGGCGCGCTCAAGACCTGGCCGGAACCCATCGCGCCACAGACGCTTGCCGTTCACCTTCTGGGAACCTGCCGGATGGGCAACGATCCCGGCGCGTCGGTCGTGGATCGCTATCACCGTACACATGATGTAAAAAATCTTTTTATCTGCGATGGCAGCTCGATGGTCACATCCTCGCGCGGCCAGCCTACCGAAACGATCTCCGCGCTTGCCTTCCGCGCCGGAGAACATCTCGCTGTGTTTGCCAAGCGCGGCGAAATTTAGGTCGCGCTATCCCAAGACCTGCCCAAAACAAGCCTACGCCAGGATTACGTGCGGTTTGCCGACCATTCGGGAGTTATGCGTACGCGCTCTACCTGGACTTGCATCAGAATCCTGAGCTGTCCTCGCATGAAACTCAGACAGCGGCGAAACTGGCGAGCCGCTTTCGCAGCCTCGGCTACGACGTCACCGAACACGTCGGCGGCACTGGAATCGTCGCCATCTTGAAGAACGGCCCCGGACCAACCGTCATGCTTCGCACGAAACTCGATGCGCTCCCCGTGGAAGAGAAGACGGGGCTTCCTTACGCGAGCAAGATTCGCGCCAAAGATGATTTGGGGCATGAAGTTTCGGTGGCGCATGCTTGCGGTCACGACTTGCACATGGCGGCGGTGTTGGGAACGGCTGAGATCCTGGCACAAACCAAGAGTACCTGGCGCGGGACGCTCATGATGATCGGCCAGCCGGCTGAGGAGACCTTATCTGGCGCCAAGGCGATGGTTGATGACGGTCTCTTTAACCGGTTTCCCAAGCCCGACGTGGCCGTGGCCCTTCACGACACCAACGATTTTCCCGCTGGAAAAGTGGGGGTCGGCTTGGAGTACGTATCCGCAAGTTCGGACTCTGTGCGCATTACGATTTACGGAAAAGGTGGGCATGGCGCAAGACCAAACACCACCATTGATCCGGTCGTGGTCGCTGCCAGAGTCGTGCTTACCTTGCAGACGATTGTTTCCCGGGAGGTTAAACCCGGGGAAACGGCCGTCGTGACAGTGGGATACATCCAGGCAGGAACCAAGAACAACATCATCCCCGACCAGGCGGAACTAGGGTTAACCGTGCGTGCTTACAAACCGGAAGTCCGCAAGCAGCTTTTGGATGGCATCGCTCGCATTACGAAAGCCGAAGCGGAGGCGGCAGGGTCGCCGCGTGCCCCTTTGATCGAGCACTACGAGTCCACCGATGTTTTGCGCAACGATCCTGTGCTCGCGGCCCGCCTCAAGCGGACTCTCCAATCGGCGCTAGGGGAGGGGAACGTCGCAGTCGCCGAGCCGAGCACGACCTCCGATGATTTCTCGTACTTCATCGCACAGGGAATCCCATCGGCTTTTTTTGCGCTTGGTGCTGCCGATCCGCAGAAATTCGCTCAAGCATCCGCGACTGGTGAGGAGCTGCCTTCGAATCATTCCCCGTTTTTCGCCCCTGACGTGGATCCAGCGCTTCGGACTGGTATCGCGACGGAAGTGGTCATGCTTCGCAATCTGTTGAACGGTTCGGCCCGAGGACCTGCGGAAGTCCACTGAACTTCCATCCCTTTCCAAATAGCCTTGGCTAGGCGGCGAAGAGCGGAAGATTTTGCTGACGCTCTCGCCATCCGTAGAGCGACTGAGTAAGCCTACATCACGGCCCGAGGGTTGAGATAACTCCCGAGTCACGGGCAACACGCAAGTAATCCCCGAACCCATCCCAAAACAAGCCTACGCCAGGATTACTTCTGGAATGCCGACAATACATACTCTATCGGGCAAAACCAACTAAAGATGCCGTTTTTATTGGAGATTTACAGGCTTAGGCAGGATTGCAGTTATTTGCCGACCGGAACCTTGCGTCGCAGTTCGTCAAAGAAGTTGCTCCCGCGCCAATCTGCGCGAGGACTTCGTATGAACCGAGTTTGGTGCCAGCCGCAAGTGCCATCACTTCTTCCCCGTGGGAACTTTTTGTTTCAGCTCTTCAAACCAGTTCAGCACGACGTTAATTTGTGTAGGCGCCGCTTGCTCATCTTCCTTGACCGTCACAAACCGCTGGCCGTCGGCGCTGACGTCGTAGTCCGCTCCCGCGCTAATGTCTATGTAATTACTCGCTGTTTCGAACATGAGCTTCGGCTTGCTTGCGGAGAAGGCGGGCTGTGAGGCGACTTCTACGGCCATCATCTTGCTGCCGGTACGATAAATAATTTCACGTCCGTTACGTGTCCACACCGGTTCTGTGCCGCCCTCGGTTGAGATCTGCCACTTCGCGCCGGGACCGGTAAACGGCTGTATATAAACTTCGTTGCGGCCGGATTGATCGGATACATAGCCCAGCCAGCGTCCATCGGGCGAAAAAAATGGACTGCCCTCGTTGAACGCGTCCTGCAGGAAAGGCCGCGGCATACGATCGCCGTCAGCGCGAAGCAACCAGATGCCTCGGCCACTCTGTGGGCCCGCCTCGATGAAGGCTAGCACGTTGCCATCCGGTGACCACGCCATGGTCGAGGTGGGCCCAAGGTTATCCTCATTATTAGTAAGCCGCTCCTCAGGACCGCTGCCATCCGCTGGTTTCCAGAATAAGTGGTACGCATCCTTCTTTCTAGATGCATATGTGATTCGCTTTCCGTCAGGCGTCCAGATAGCCGAGTGGTTATCGCCATCGAGCGTCAGCCGAGTCAGTGATTCACGCGCTATGTCATAAACCATAGTGTCGCAATTCAGTTGCGCAATTCGAACTGCTATCCTTCTTCCATCAGGTGAGAGGCGAGGTTGAACGTAAATCCGCGGGGGCGCCGGTAGAGTTTGGCTCGAACCGTTGCGATCTATCCAAACAAGCTGGTTTGCTTCTGTGGTACCTGGAATATAAGCCAGGCTTCCGAGGCGGGATACACTGAACTGCCCGAAGCCAATGGATCGCTCCGCGACTCCCTCTATGACTGGAACGGCAGGGCCTGTCACCTCGAGACGTTTCAGATCAAACGGCGCCGCCATCACCGTTCCTGCATGGATATAAACCAAGTGTCCTGTGGCCAAATAATGGGGATTGGTACCCCCTTGAATGAGAACCCGTCGCTCGCCGGAATTAAGCAATTGCACTTCGATCAGAGAGTCGTCCCAAGTGGGCGCCGTTTCAAGAGCAACGGTTAAGAGTACAGCCTTACCGCCAGGCAGAAACTCGGGCCATTGATGCCCGACTTCACCTCTCTTCTGATCTGGAGTAGTAAGCGGTTGTACGGCGCCGCCAGACGCTGAGACCTGCCGCAGACCTGACTCAAATCGTGGGGCAAACACAATCGTGTCATTGGGTCCCCAATTCGCACCGAAGAAATTTGGTGCGTCGCCGAGCGCCAGAGGCGTTCCGCCGGTAACCACTACCTTCTTGAGCTTGCCATTCGCAACAAAACCTATCCACTCACCATCTGGGGAGAAGAAGGGAGCTCTTGCTCCCTCGGTTCCGGCGATAGGTTTAGCGTCAGAGCTATCAATCGCGCGCAGGTAAAATTGCGAGCGACTCCCGTTCGAGGCCACATACAGGATTTTCGAGCCATCGGGTGAGAGAACTACGGCAGGGCCGCGCGCATCCAGCTTTTCGTTAGGTGGCAGGACCATGGCTAGTCGCGCGGTCGACTGCGGCGGTGTCCCAAACCGTTTCAAGTTCCAAACGACGGCTCCGCTTATCATCGCGCCCAGAACGACACCGGCAAGCCCCCATGAGAGCGTATGCGGCCAGAATCGGCGGCTGCGGCCCAAGGAGACGCCTGCCGGCAATCCAGCCTGCGAGCCGCCTTCAGCGATCCACTTCATCTCGTCACACACATCGCTGGCCGCCTGCCATCTCTTCTCTGGTTCCTTAGCGAGACATTTCTTCACCACGCGGTCCAGCGCAGGCGGCGTCATTGGTTGCAGCGAAGCCATCGACGGCGGTTCGGCCTCCAGGATTTTGGCCATCACGCTGGCGGAAGTTTTGCCCTCGAATGCCTTCTTGCCCGTGGCCATTTCGTACACTACTGCCCCGAACGCGAAAATATCTGTGCGAGCATCCACTTCTTTAGCTTCGACTTGCTCCGGTGCCATGTATTGCAGGGTGCCGAGGATCATTCCTTGGCCCGTGATCGCGCTCTTCAGCGTCGGAAGCTGAGAATCTGGAATGGCCGGAGTAACCTCCTGCTTCAGCTTCGCCAAACCGAAGTCCAGCAGCTTCGTCCCCGACTTCGTAAGCATTACGTTGCCGGGTTTCAGATCTCGGTGGGTGATGCCCTTGCGATGCGCTTTGTCCAGCGCGTCGGAAATTTCAATGGCGTAATGCAGGGCTTGCTCCAGCGGCAGAGCGCCTTTTTGCAATCGCTGCGCGAGCGTCTCCCCTTCGAGATACTCCATCACTAGGAAATCAATTCCGTCTTGGTGGCCGATGTCGTAGAGGACGCAGATGTGGGGATGGTTCAGACTGGCGATAGTTTTGGCTTCGCGGTCGAACCGTTCGCGCAATTCGGAACGGTCGGCGAGATGCGTTGGCAGAACCTTGATAGCAACGATTCGATCGAGGCGCGTATCTCGGGCTCTATAAACCTCGCCCATTCCGCCCGCACCTATAGCAGATAGGACTTCGTACGGGCCAAGTTTGGTGCCTGCAGAAAGAAGCATAGAAGTGAGTCGGCTCAGTCTACACTGAACGAGGATCCGTAAAGTAACGAATTACGGGCAATCCGCAAGTTGGCCTCGGCTCCCACTTCGGGATTGAGATTCGAGGATAACTTCCTGTTTGCCGACCACCCGCCAATTGAGACTTGTTATACTGCACGACTATCCGGAGGCTGGAACGCAATGAACGAGCCACAACCCGATCACATTCTGCAAGTGGGCCTAGGATTCTGGGCTTCCAAAACGCTTTTGAGCGCTGTCGAGATGGAGCTATTCACAGAACTTGCCAAACACCCGGAGGATCTCGAAACGCTGCAGGGGCGGCTCGGCCTTCACTCGAGATCGGCCAGCGATTTTTTGGATGCGCTCGTGTCGATGAAATTTCTCGAACGCCGCAATGGCCGATACTACAACACGCCCAGCACGGATTTCTTCCTCGACCAGCGCAAGCCATCCTATATCGGTGGCATTCTCGAAATGGCCAACCATCGGCTGTATCCGTTTTGGACCCACCTCACCACGGCGCTCCGAACGGGACTTCCGCAAAACGAAACGAGAAACGGCAGCCCCAACCCTTTCGCGGCCATTTACGCCGAACCGGCGCGGCTCAAGGAGTTCCTGAAAGCCATGACCGGCGTGAGCCACGGCGCCAACCTGGCAATCGCACACAAATTCCCGTGGGGCAAATACCGCACTGCCGTGGATGTCGGAACTGCCCAGGGCGACCTGATTACGCAGGTGGCGTTGGCCAATCCCCATATCGAGGGAACTGGTTTTGATCTACCGGAGGTAGGGCCAATCTTCGAAGAGTACGTGGAGGCAAACCGGATTTCAGGGCGGGTAAAATTTTCGCCTGGCAGTTTCATGGAACAGGCGCTACCCAAAGCCGATGTGGTCATGATGGGCCACATCCTGCACGACTGGAACCTGGAGATAAAGCGAATGCTGGTGCGCAAGGCCTATGAAGCACTACCGAGCGGCGGCGCATACATTGTCTACGAAAGCATCATCGACGATGATCGCTCTGACAACGCTTTTGGACTGCTGATGAGCCTGAATATGCTGATCGAAACCTCCGACGGTTTCAACTACACCGGCGCTGACTGCTCCAGATGGATGAAGGAGGCAGGATTCAGCGAAACCCGAGTAGAGCATTTGATCGGCCCCGATTCGATGGCCATCGGTATCAAGTAGCAATCCTTCCGGCGTGTGTTGCCTGTCCTGTACGCATGACTGGAACCGGAAGTAATCCCAGCAGACCCGATTCGCGCTATTACTTCCGGTTTGCCGAAGAATCAGACGGATTCGAAGTGTTGGGAAGAGCCAGCGCTTCGTGTCGGGTCAGAAGAGGACCGAAGGCAACCATGCACCGACTGGCTCATTATAAAGACCGATGCTCATCAACGTCATCGGCTGGACGACATGCAGCCCGTTCGCGAGGCACCAGCGCAGCAGAGCGCTGTTCCGGGACGGCAGGAGAATTCCGGGCCCACCGAAGGATTCCGCCGAGGCGATAAGCGATTGCATGTCCAGGTTGGTCTCGGCAGTTGCATGGCCGAAGAAGGCCAAGGCAGTAGCGTATCCGGTAATGCGGCCTGCGCGCTCGACCACAATGGCAGTGGTTTGCCGGATGGCCTGCGCCAGTTCGGTGCCTCGATCGAATCCATGAACCTTCCGGGCGAGCACGTTGCAGGCGTTCAAATCGGTGGGTTCTGTCGGTCTTACCACACATCCTGGAACATTCCGTTCGAGGGGCCGTCCTTGGACGCAGGAAAGGGGCTCCCGGACATCGAAGCCGAGGCTGGCGTAAAGCGAGAGCGAGCGATTGTGATACGCAGCCTGCACCAGACGCATTCCTGCGGGACGGCGCTCGTTTGCTCGATCCATCACCGCCTGCATCAGCTTGCGCCCGATGCCGAGGTTTTGTGCGCTGGGATCGATTGTAATCGGGCCAATGCCAGCGATCATGGAACGTTCGTCGAGGGCATTGCTACCCACGATGCGGCCTCCGCTTTCCGCCACCACACAGTAAAAGCCAGGACCGGAAAACAGCATCGAAAGCAAGCCGGTGGTGGCCTCCGGTCCGGGAAAATCGCAAGGAAAGCCGTGCTTCGCACTGAGTTTGGAGAAGGCTTCGTAGCAAATTCGACCGCAGACGGAGCTGTCCTCCGGCGTGGCGGCACGAACCACCACCTCCGGCTGTGATTTCGGCGACATCAGTCAAACCTCCATTATTCCGCGAGAGTACACCAGCCTGGCACCGACGTTGGGGTAACCGATCGAAATCTATTCGCGGGCGGATTACGGCGAAACCGGAAGTTACCTGAGAGTTTAGAGCGCATGCGCTCAAATCTGGGCCGTGAGGTGATGACGAGCTGATTGGGAACATCTGCTGCAACCTGACTTCTTTGGGAGTGTAGCGCCGGATTCTGGCAAGTCCGGCTTCGTCCTCCGAGAACTTATCCTCATTTGGGGTAGTACTTCGGTTTCAGTCTCGCTTGCCACCACATTTTTGTCCTCTGTCTTTTTTAAACCTTGAAGATAACTGAGAACCTAAAGTACTCCCAAAATGAGGCTTTAGTTCCCGACCTTCAAACGGTCCTTGATGGTAGATTGTGGTGCGAGGCAATCATGAGCTTCACTATCAAGGTGATAATCGTAGCCATCGTGAAGATGATCATTAGTATGACATATCTAGGTGTACTGGCACGCAGTTGTTCATAATCACTTTACTTCTTGCGGTGGTCGCATCTGTCGTTTACATTTTCGATGGCTTGCTATTCGGTGTGATACTAATTGCGATGGCGATAACCTCAGTATTGGCGATATCCATATGCTTACCAAGTAACCGCAGTCACCAGTTGAATCCACGTATTTGATCAAAAAGGGAAACTATGGGTTGGCGACGATCGGCGGATCGGCCTACCTGGCTTTGGCTCAAGATACTCCCGGTCGACATGGAACCGTTCCTCCGAATCAAAATGCCGGTTGCTATACCCGAACCATATAAGCAACCTGTTCCCATCGGCTGCCGGGACCGGTAGCTACGTGCGTATGCGGTCGTCCCTGCATCAGCTCTTCTCGTCGGCGCCAGAGGCCGACTCCCGAATCGAATACTCGGCTGGCCAATGTTTACTGAGTAACGCCATAAGCTTCTCGGCAGCCGCCTTGTCCTCAGTCGTCGCCGCCTCGACCAGTTGATCATTCTCTTTCTTCAAGATGACGAACACTGCCCACCTCACCGACACCTGTTCTGGCGGGTGCGATTGTACGCCGACGCGTAGACTTCTCGAACAGTTCATGCCGACGCTCGGTCTTCGTGTAAGCCGGATTCTTGATTTTGATCCACTTCGCTGCGGACGAATACGGACTCGCTCGGTGCTTCGCAACGATGCCCTCGAGATTCCGCTCGCAGATCATCCGAAAGAAGTCGACACCGTAACCGTCGACGTGGTCGGCATACAGCGGGCAGGATCGCCGCTCTTGAGGATCAGCTTCTTCAGCCGCTCCTTCCGTTCGACGAGGCGCATGGCCGCAAATCGTATCCGTTGAGCCACATCGCCACATCAAGTCGACAGCGTAGAAATACGGCACACCCCGGCTCGGAACATCAGCTGATCGAAAACGCTGATGCCGTCCCCGTCCCCTATAGAAGGATGCGTGGTCGAAAGAGCTATTGCGGGCCGGAATTGCTCTTGACCAACGCGCCAGCTTATTCTATGCTAGGCGAAGATAAGGCGAATACTAAATAGCTATGATCGTACCGATTTTCCCAACGACATTTTACAGAATTCGCAGAACCGCCCCGGGACGCGAAGCCCTTCAGTTGTGCACCATGGGTGCACAGAGCCTGAAATGTGCAATCTGGTTGCACGAACTGACCCCGGCCGAGCAATAAACTACCACTTGCCGCGTTCGTGAACCGGAGAGAACCGATCGATGATCAGGTAGCTATCTGGGAGAGGAGATCTTCGATTTTCGTCCGGCCACGTTTATCCAACCGGGCTTGCCTGGCAGGTATCCTATTCGTGCTGCGCAGGGGCATTCCTTGGGAGATGTTGCCGCGGGAATTGGGGTGCGGCTCCGGGATGACCTGCTGGAGGCGCCTACGGGACTGGCAACAAGCGGGCAGTTGGGATCAGATCCATTTTGTGCTGCTGGATTGGCTCGGGCGTAATGGCCAGATCGACTGGTCGCGCTGCTGCGGTAGACAGTTGTTCCGTACGCGCCGTTTTTGGGGGGCAGAGACCGGTCCTAATCCGACCGATAGGGCCAAGCTGGGCAGCAAACGCCATCTGATCTGCGATGGTCAGGGTGTGCCCCTAGCGATCCATTTAACCGGGGCCAACTGTCATGACTCCCAAGAAGCTTTGCCGCTCGTCGATGCGATTCCGCCCATACTGGGTCAGAGAGGACGACCTCGGTGTCGTCCAGACTGCGTGTTGGGTGACCGTGCCTATGACCCAGAGAAGCTCCGGCGAGGGTTTCGTGCCCGCCACATCTTGCCCTTGCTGGCCATGCGCAATACGAAACACGGTAGCGGTTTGGGACGATGGCGGTGGGTGGTGGAACGGACCTTCGCGTGGCTGAATCAGTTTCGTCGCCTGCGCGTGCGATACGAAAAACGTGCTGACATCCATGAGGCATTCCTGTCTCGGGTGTGCTTTGATCTGCTGGCACTTCCTGCAGGCGGATTGGATCAAAGGCAAACAGGTGCAGGCGGCCTCGGTCCCTTTCGTTGTTCTCCAGCCTGAGGTTTCCACGCTACAATTCCCGTCTCCACCGCAGAGGTGAGTGGCCCAGTGGGTCTCTCTATCGGAACTCAACTCAGGCCCTATGAGATCGTTTCCGCCCTTGGTGCGGGCGGCATGGGCGAGGTGTACTGCCCATGGGATGCGATGCTCCACGACTGGGGGCTGGCCAAGGCTTAGCTCGCGCGTGAGATGGGGAAGGCCGAAGCGAGCAAGAACGAGACCGGAAATGACGCCTGAACGCTGGCAGCAAATCAAGCAGCTCTACCACGCGGCCCTCACGCACGATCAGAATCAACGGGCTGCTTTTCTGCGCGACGCTTGCGCGGGCGACGATGCCTTGCGTCAAGAAATCGAATCACTGCTTGTCCATGGGGCCGAAGCGAAGAGCTTTCTGGAAGTGCCCGCGCTGGAGGCGGCGACGAAGCTGTTCGCCGAACTCCAAGGCCAGTCCTTCATCGGGCGTCAGATGGGCTCGTGCCAGATTGTTTCCTTGCTCGGCACGGGCGGGATGGGAGAAGTGTACGAGGCGCGCGACACCAAACTCGGGCGCAAGGTAGCGATCAAAGTTTTGCCCTCAGCTTTCGGACAAGATCCCGAACGCTTGGCTCGTTTTCAGCGCGAAGCGCGCATGCTGGCAGCGCTAAACCACCCGAATATCGCGACGATCTATGGGTTGGAACAGTCTGACGGTGTGCATTACCTGTTGATGGAACTGGTTCCCGGCCAGACGCTGGCCGAACGAATCAGCCAAGGCGCATGGCCTCTGCCGGAGGCGCTAAAAGTAGCCGGCCAGATTGCCGAAGCCCTCGAAGCGGCGCATGAGAAAGGGGTGATCCATCGGGACCTGAAGCCGACGAATGTGAAGGTAACGCCGGAAGGCCGGGTGAAGGTGCTGGATTTTGGATTGGCGAAGGCCTTTGCGGGCGACGGAGAACAGGATCTTTCCCAGGCTCTGACGCTCACGGCCATGGGCACCGAGGAAGGCAAAATACTGGGCACTCCGGCGTACATGAGTCCAGAGCAGGCGCGCGGCAAGGCGGTGGACAAGCGGACGGACATCTGGGCGTTTGGATGCGTGCTTTATGAGCTGCTGACTACAAAGCAGGCGTTTCGCGGCGAGACTCTCACTGACATCCTTGCCGCGGTGCTCGAACGAGAGCCGGACTGGCAGGCATTACCCACTTCGACGCCGGCGAGGGTTCGAGATTTACTGCGACGATGCCTACAGAAAGATTCTCAGCGTCGTTTGCGAGATTTTGGTGATGCTCGGATCGAGATCGAAGAGGCTTTAGCTCCGCCCTTAGCACTCCCGGCAGTGGAGTCTCTGAAGCACGATTCAGATTCGGGTCGTGCAGCCGTCGCTGTAGCCGAGGCCAGGTTGAAGCCCGCCAAGAAACCCGCTCGGTTTCGATGGGCGGTGGCCACGGGCGCAACAATGCTGGTCATCGGACTGGCCGTGTGGGGTTGGTTGTTTTTCCCCCGCAAGGCGCATGCGCTGACGGACAAGGACACCATCGTCCTGGCTGATTTCACAAACACGACGGGCGATGCGGTCTTCGACGGCACCCTGGGGCAGGGACTTTCCGTACAACTGGAACAATCACCCTTCTTGAGCATTATCTCTGACCAGAAAATCCAGCAGACCCTTGAGATGATGGGGCAGAAGCCCGACGTGCAACTCACTTCTCAGATCGCACGCGAGATTTGTCAGCGAACCGCGAGCGCGGCAGTTCTCGAAGGCTCGATAGCGCAGCTTGGCACGCAGTACAATTTGATCCTCAAGGCGGTCAACTGCGTAAGCGGGGAATCTCTGGCGAGCACGGAGGCTCAAGCGAACGACAAGAACCATGTGCTCGATGCTCTGGGAAAGACAGCTTCGGAAATTCGGAACAAACTGGGCGAATCGAGGAGCACTGTCCGGAAATTTGATACTCCACTTGACCAGGCCACTACGCCGTCGCTGGAAGCCCTTAAGGCTCTCAGCTCGGGCAACAGAGTTTTGCGCATAACAGGGGATGCCGCAGCCATTCCGTTTTTTAAGCGTGCCATCGAACTCGACCCGAATTTTGCCCTCGCCTACGCAATGTTGGGCATCGCGTATAACGATATCGGAGAACCGAGCATCGCTGCCGACTACACCCGAAAAGCGTACGCGCTGCGCAAACGAACCAGTGAGCCGGAGAAGTATTTCATCGCAGCTCGCTTCCATAAGGAGGTCACCGGGAACATCGAAACGGCCGTACAATTCTGCGAGCTTTGGATACAGGCCTATCCGCGCACCGAGATGCCGCATGATTTATTGACGGGGGCGATCTACCCAGTCATTGGACAATATGAGAAGGCGGTGGAAGAAGGCAGAGAGGCAGTGCGTTTGAATTCGGACAGTCCGATCGCTTATGCCCTCCTCAACTTCAACTACATCCATCTGAATCGCCTCGACGAGGCGAAGGCCACGTATGGGCAAGCTCTCGCACGCAAACTGAATTACCCTTTCTTCTATATTGGCCTGTATGAGATTGCTTTTTTGCAGAACGATGCGGCGGGGATGACGCAGCAGGTAGCAAGGTCAGCGGGCCAGCCGGGAGCAGAGGATGAACTGCTGGGTTTGGAAGCCGATACAGCCGCCTATTCCGGGCGGCTTAGGAACGCCCGGGAGTTTTCCCGCCGGGCGATGGATTCCGCCGAACGGGCACAAGAGAAGGAAGCTGCCGCAACGTACTCTGTCCTGTCTGGTCTGCGGGAAGCCTTGTTCGGCAACGCAGACGAAGCGCAGCGGCGTGCCGCGTTGGCAATGGGGCGCTCGACAGGTCGCGATGTGCAGTATGGCGTTGCGCTCGCCTTGGCATTTGCCGACGGTGACGGGCGATCGCAAATGCTGATGGGCGATTTGCGCAAGAGGTTCCCGGAGGACACAATCGTGCAGTTCAACTACCTGCCGACCCTCCGCGCAAAGCATGCGGTCAGCCGGCGAAATCCTTCTGAGGCAATTGAAAGTCTCCGAGCCGCCACGCCGTACGAGCTAGGACAGACGACATTCAGTACTCCCGGTTGGACCGCCTTGTATCCCGTTTTTGTGCGAGGCGAAGCTTATCTGGCTGCGCATCAGGGCAGCGAGGCCGCCGCTGAATTCCAGAAAATCCTCGACCACAGCGGCATCGTTCTGAACCAACCCATCGGTGCACTCGCGCATCTCGGTCTCGCCCGCGCCTATATGTTGCAGGGCAACACAGTCAAAGCCCGCGCCGCCTATCAGGATTTCCTCACTCTCTGGAAAGACGCCGACCCGGACATCCCCATCTTGAAGCAAGCCAAGGCAGAGTACGCGAAGCTGCAGTGATCCGCTGCGTTCCGACCCGCGCTTCGCTTCGCAGACCTTCTCCGTCGCATGAACCTCCCGCCCTAAAACGTAAGCAATCAGGCGAGGGAATTGCTTGGCGGCTGCAGAGTTATTGGGGCCACGCGAGCAGGCGGTTCACTGATAACTTCAGAGTTGCCGACCACTCGCCAAGAATGCACTGGTCTTTTTTCAGGCCGCCTTTGACCTACACTTCGCTGTTGACCGCTTGAATCAAAGCCTTGATGTATCCATAACTGAACGCATAGGCTTGGAAACCACCCGGATCATCCGGGTGACTGGGCAGGTGATCTGGACAAATCGAGCCCGAGAACTGCGTGTCCCTCAAGATTCGCATAACTTTTGAGAAATCCACCTCGCCTTCATCGGGAAAGACCTCGTAGAAGTTGTTGAGACTACCGCGAATGTTGCGCATGTGTATCTGATGAATCTTCCCCCGTTGGCCAAGGTATTGGACGATCGGCAGCACTTCGGTCGTCGGATTCTTTAATCCCGCCGCTGCGTTTCCCAGATCCAACTGGAAGCCGTTGTAGGGACTTTCGACGATGGATTCGTAGCGCTTTATGGCTCCGAAAATCTCAGGTGAATCCCATTCGTCAACTCCTTGGTAGCCAAACGGGAGTCCGGGCGGATCGGCAGGGTGACAGGCCATCCTGACGTCATGCTCTTTGGCGGCGGGAATGATCTTTTCCAAAAAGTACGTGATGCGCTCCCAATAGCCCTCATGGGTGACGCGACCTGCCTCCCATAGGGACACTTTTCCAATCATCCTCCAGCTTGAAAGAATCGCAGGCGATGCCTCCGCGTCCAGTGGTCTTCCCGTTCCGGCGATACGGGATCACTTCACAGTGATAGGTAATAAGTTTCACGCCAATCTGAGCTGCCTTCCGAGTATTCCCGACAATGATGTCGATCTCGCGCTCTCGTTCGGGCCCCTTGCGAAGCAAATTGATGTAACGAGAGTTCATGCGGATCGCTTCAAAAACGACGCTGTATGTGTCGCAGTTGTCCTTCATTCGCTGCAAGTCATCCGAGTCCCAAGCCCCTTCCGGATTCTTGCTGACTTCCGCAGTGAGGTGCTTCACGCCGTGACGCAGGTTGTATTCGAGATTCTGTTTGGAGGTGATGTCACCGCCGGCGATGATGTGGTAGTCGCCGCCTACGTGCATGAGCGCGTTCCTCTGCGGTTTTTGCTCCGCCGGGAGGGAGTTCGCCAGCGAGTTATTGGGAATGCCTTGGGCCGCAATCCCAATAAGCGCGCCACCGAACTCTCTTCGATTGATCATGGTACCCCTCCATTCGCAACGTGTTGACCGGCTGCTGATTCGAACGCATTCAAAGTCATCGACCGGGTAGTTGTTCCATGCACGAGCGCCAAGTGTACACCGAAAACGCAGACGAATCGTTTCCACAGCCTCGCGAAGGTCACTGGACGAGTCACGGCGAAACCGGAAGTTACCTGAGAGTTTAGAACGCATGCGCTCAAATCTGGGCTGTGAGGTGATGATGACGAGCTGATTGGGAACATCTGCTGCAGTCTAAAATAACGTGGGATTTCGCCTAGATTAGATCTGGCGGATCGCTTTGGGCTTTGATGTTCCGTCCGACCGAACCCCAGCTGGACCGAATAGGCCGAGAGTTGAAGGCGGAGCAGTTGAAGAGGTCGCTGTACGTCCTTGATGAAACGATGGTTGCGCGATGCGCCCGTGGTTCAGTTGAATAGAGCGTCTGTCCCTTGAGCAGCGCATGGTATCTGGCGGGAAGGGAAGTGGTACGCCAGCGAAGCCTGCGGTGTTGTGGAAAGGTCTGAAGCATACGAGTCAACCCCAGGCCGAAGCTAAAACGGGTGGCAATCCTGGGGTTTTCCAGCGACAGAGCGTGCGGGAGAACCGCCCGTCTACACCGATTTGTGCAACCGGGTTGCACAAATGGCGCGAAGGGTCTCCACTTTACGTTTGGGGATTGGATCGTGGTCACAAGTGGCTTCGCCCTGGGTCTGTTGGTAACGATTGATACCCGGAGCGGACGCAGCGGGTGGATGAACGTGCAGACTGGTTGCACAAACAAGCGACAGCCGCTGGATTAGGCGAAGTATCCAGATCGGATGGTCGTCAGGGTAGCAGTAGGCCAGCCGTTCGGACAGTTGCCATACTGCTGTTCCACATCATCCGAGTCATGAAACTAAGAAAGATGAGGGACATTCCCCTGTCGGAGGTGCAGGAGGCAGCGAATCGATGGGCACGATACAGCGGTCCGCACCGGACGAGACCTGCCGGGAGATGCACGACCGGCTACTTTACATTTGCCGCGAAAACTTGGTTCCGCTTTCATGGCAGGTTAAAGATACCCACCCCAGCAGTTCATCCCTTCGCCGCCCAACTGGATGATTTTGCCGACTACATGAAGTCTGTCGGCCCCTCTGCGGCGACTGTGCGTTCGCACACTTGGAAGTCAGCGAAGTTCCTCGCATGGTTCCGCCGGCTACGAAAATCTTTTCGTCACGTCTCACTCGATAATGTGGACAGATTTCTCGCCATGAAAGCGGCGACTGGTTGGAATCCGACGACTGTAGCCGTTGCTGGTCAGGCGCTCAGGTCATTTTTTCGGTACGCAGAGAGCCAGAACTGGTGCAGGGGCGGTATTGCCAAAGGAAATAAAGGTCCTGCGATTCCGAAATACGACTCATTGCCTCAAGGTCCGACTTGGAAACAGGTGCAGTTTCTGCTGGAAGGATGCAGAACGAATAGACCTGCCGACATACGGGCCAGACCGATTCTGATGTTATTTGCACTATACGGACTGCGGAGCAGTGAGGTCACCGGACTTCTCTTGAGCGATTTCGATTGGCACAAGGGAAAATTCACGGTTAAGCGTTCGAAACGCGGCGGCTTTCAGCAATATCCGATTCAGTGCGAAGTTGGGACTCCCATTCAGGAATACATTAGCAAGGTCAGACCTCGCTGCACGTGCAAACATTTATTCGTAACCCTTCACCCTCCGTATCGCCCGATGTACTCTTCTTCGGCTTACATCCTCACGAGCCGGAGAATGAAGCGTTTGGAGACGGCTTCTGGTCGGAGCGGTCCCCATTCCCTGCGACACTCGTGCGCCACGCGACTACTAGAAAAGGGTATATCGCTTCCGCAGATCGCCGAATTCCTCGGCCATCGCAATCCTCAATCCGTCAACACAACATTCCATTGCGACCATGGAGCGAGAGTCGGCTCCAGCACCACTTGGCGCGGTCCTGTGCGCCGCTCGTAGAGTGCCGCCATGTTCATGCGAAAGCTACGAGCTGCCGGGTCACGTTCTGCGCTTGCCATTCCACCTGAACGAGCTTCTCCGCTTCGGCACAGTAACTCCACCTGCAAACGGATTCTTGACCGCTCCGCTTCGCGGCCAAGGGTCGTTCGCCATCGATACGGCGGGCCAGCGAGAAGACACGACCAACTGGCTAGTCAACGGCATCAACCTGAGCGACCCACAGCAGAACCAAATCACCTTCCAGCCCCCGGTCGACACGCTTTCTGAATGATTCGCAGCCTATTTTGGATTGCGCCCGGCTAAGGACGCATGAGTTCGGTTGGAGCAGACGGGTCGCCGAGCGTTCCGCTTGAGGCACGATAGTAGACTCGATAGAAAATCCGGCCCGATGCTGGAGGGCTCAGGTCAACGGCTGGAGACAGCTCGGTCGGACCCGTAACCGCAATCCAATTGCCTGCTTCTCCGTTTCGCGCCTCGATGAAAGCCACCGTGCCGGCCGGCGGCGCCGCGAATCGAATCTGCACTTGCGGGTAGGGATCCTTGACGAACTGAAGAGTCGGCGCAGCCGGGGTGGGCACTCGCGGCGCTGCGACGCGAATGACGACCGGACTGCTTGGATCACTGTGATTGCCGTTCTTATCCACTGACACAAGACGATACCAGTAGTTTTCGCCAGGCTTTACGTAGAGGTCTTCGAAACGGCGTGAGGCGCCCGGCAACGGATCGCCAATCACCACGCCGACATCGTCGGCTGCGCCGCCGCGCAGGACGAGGAATTGATTGGTTTTCTCAAGTGGCAAGCCCGGAGCAAATGAAAGGGTCACTTTGCCGGCGGTGCCATCGATCTGGTTGATGACCGGCACGGGAGGCAAAGAAGTGTCCGGCAGGATCGCATCGACGGATTTACTGGGCTGGCTTTCGGAATTGTCGAATGCAACGGCAACCACGCGATAGGAAAACTTCGCATCCGACGTTCCGCCGAAGAAATCGTCGTACAACGGTTCAGGATTGACGCGGGCATTCAACCGCACCCATCCTTGATTGGAAGCTAGTCGAGCGGGTGCGGCGCCCTGCGGCGGATTGGTCGTGTTGCCTCCGACCCGCTCGACGAAATAACCGGCAATCGGATACGGAACCGGATCCCACGTTAGCCGTATGCGAGTCTTTCCCACGTCTGCCTTCGGGTTCGCAGGAGCGGGGAGGCGCGCCCGGATTGGAGGGTTGAGCCATCACCGCCTGCGAAGGCGTGCCTAGATCACCGCGAGGCCCCACGGCGCGCACGCGATAGTAGTAGGCTGTGCCACCGCGCACATCGTCGTCCTCATACTGGCTTGCATTGGCTGGCAATCCCTGCGCCGTGAGCGCTTCGTAGGGTCCGGAGATCAGATAGGCGCGCTCGACAACGTAGCCCGTCGTATGCGGATTCGAAGACGGGCTCCAGGTAACCGTGACTTCCTTTGCCCCCGCCTTGGCGAGCACCGGCTGAGGAAGCTCGAGGGCCGCGAAATCCGGCAGCAAAATCCGGATATCCACCGGAGCGCTGCGGCGCCCGAAAACGTCGACACTCATAATATGATACACAAGCGTTTCTTCGAGCGGCGCGCCTCGATCGAGATACACAGGAATGTTCGGGTCCCACTTCGTGCCCAGAACAAGCGGCTTGGTGCTCAGACCCGCTGCTTTCTGTCCTGAACTGTCTCGCGTGATGTCATAAGCGATTACCGGCAACTGACGGTTTTCGGGAACGGCTGTCCAGAGCAGGGCGACTCCATCGCGCGTGGCCTGGGCGCGCGGCTCGCTTGGCGGAGGTGGCAGGGCTGTGGCGACAGAACCATCGACAGGCGCGCTTGCCAGAACCACGCCGCTCGGCTGGCCGCTGGCGTTCAATCCCGTCACCTTGTACGAGCGTGCTCCGGAAGGAACTGCCTGTACTGTGAACGTAAGCCCGAGTGCGCGCGCGTAGTCCGGTTCGCTGAAAGCTCGGAGCCCCAGGATATTCAGAAGATTTTTGCGCCGGTTGGGATTGTCCGCGGGGCTGGCCAGGGTCTGTGGAAGCTTTCGCACCGCGTCGGCATCAGCCGCGGACAGCGCACCAAGAGCCGTGGCATCGCCCATGTTGATGTGCTCGACGATTACGCGCCCCGTCGAATCCTCGAGCCGCCAGCCTCCCAGCGGCCAGCGGTCAGGCGGTGGAAACCACAACAGCGAAATCTGGCCACGACCATCCGACGCGGCAAAAATTGCGCCGGGACTTTGCTGGGCATTCGCCGAAGCAGCAAGAACTGCAAATGCCGAGACGGCAACCAACGCCAGCAGCGATCGCGCGCAAGTTCCTAAGCGAGATCTCATGGGTCTACAAATGCACCGTAAACGTAATGTCGCTCAGCGGCCAGGGCAGCGGCAGGCTGGCCGTGGCGCGAACATCGATCGGCAAAGCTTCCACGTGCACTTGGGCGGTGACGTTGTCCGACACGCATACACTGTCGACGCAAACTCCCGCTCCTGCACTGGCGTCGAAATCGCCGATGAAGTGCGGTTGCGGAGTGATCTGGATGCCGATGTCCATGTCGGCTTTCACATATGCGGAAGCGACCGAGTCGTCTCCGACTTCAAGGTCGATGTGTTCCGACCCGCCCAGTGCCAGGCCAACGTCCGAGCCAAGCATCACGTAGGCGCCTGCGTCCGCGATCAGCAGGTGCGCGGTGATTCTGGGGCCCTCCTTCTTGCCTGCGTCGATATACCACGGGCCATTCCCAAAGTGCATGGCAATGGCCGCGTTGTTGGCGCTGTTCCCAAGATCAAAGGATGCGGCGCCGTTCAGCATGGCGAGGTGTCCCCAGAGCCGCCCGTCGAAGTTGCTGCCCGCGTATTGGAAAAATCCTTGGAAATTGCCGCTGCCGGATGTGTCGTGCGTTAAGAGCCAGGCACTGAAATCCATGCGGGCGCCCGCGTCCGGTCCGGTCGCTTTGATGGTTAGGTTGCCATCGAGCGTGTAGGTGAACTGGTCCGGCATGCCCACGCGCAGTCCGGCCATGAAAAGGAACGAATTGTCCATGGAGGGAGAAACGCTCTGGATCGAACCGGGATCGGTGAACGCGGTCAGCGGGAAATTGTGCCCAAGCCCGCCCCGCACAGCGTAGAGACTCATGATCGGCGGCGCCGGGATCAAGACGACGCCGGTCGCTCCCAATGAATAGGTCACTCGCGTCAGCCAGAAGTCGTGCCCTCCCTGATAGCCAAGGCGAAACTCGCCGGTGATGGGCGGACCGCCCAGCTCGCTGAGATCTACCGTGCCGGAGTATTGCGTTCCGCTGTTTCCCGAGTTGTAGACGGGGTGAACCTTCGCGTCACTGGCGGGCTGCCCTGAAGGATAGGGAATCTCCACCGTGAACGGCGTGTTCACCGGCCCCGCAGCCGAATAAGAATTGTTGGAATCGTTGATGTTGTAGTTCACCTGCACGTCGGAGGCGGGCATCACTTCTGAAAGATGAAGCTTAGTCTGAAAGTTGATATCCAGCGCGTCTGTGCCGGTCGGTGAAGCAGACAAATGCGCGCTGACAAGTTCGAGCGGCGTGTCGCCGAGCGACGAGGTTCCGCCCAACTGCACGTCTTTGGTCGTGCTGGCTTTTTCGAAATAGGCCCGACCGTCCATGCTGAAATAGATTTTCAGAGGGATCTTGGCAAAAGGCTTGTTCTCGGCGCTGAAATCCCATTCCGTGTCAGCGTAAACCGCCCATCCAACGTTCTGGACTTTCGTGAATTGCAGGTTCGAAGGCTTCAGGACCACGTTTGTGTAGTTCTTTTGCGACACCGAGTACTGCAGGGGGAAGCTGATCGATGCCTGCTGTCCTCCTCCGGATTGCAACTGCGCGTCCCCGTGCAGATCCGCATCGAGCCAGGGAACCTTCACATCCATTCCGTTGTACGTGGCTGTGAAACCGCCGCTCTGCGCCGTGCCTACAATGGAATCGAAATGGACGGTTCCCTGATTGAGCTTGGCGGTAAACGGGCCGGTGTTGAACTGCCCGCAAACGCCGCTGCCGTCGAATCCCCACGTGGCGACATTTTGCGTGACGCTGGAAGCGCCAACCAAATCCATCGTGTATGGAACGATAGTGGCGTTTACCAGGCGCACTCCCACCCAATCGATGCCGCTACCTCCCGCGCAAAACGGCGCCGCCGGGGCATCGCCATAAGCATGGCTCAGATCGAGCCGTACGCTGCTGGATTGAATGGTCGAACTACTCCAGCCCAGTAGCGACTCCGGAAGTTGCAGGTTCTCTGCGTACCAGTCACCCGCGGGAGTCAGCTTCGCCACTACCCCGGACCATTTCTGCGGAATCTCCGATCCCGGAAGCCGCACGGTTTTGTCCGTCAATTGCACGCTGAGCGTTGCGGTCACCGATTGACCCGCGGTGCCCTGAACGCGGTCAATTGTTCCGGTGAGAGCCGGCGTTTCTCCGGCAAGTTTCAGCCCGGGCGAGGCGTCGAAGGAGCCCGATTGCACGGTTCCATCCGGCCCCACCTTCCAATTTTTAATGTCAATGGCCACACCCGGATAGTTGACGTAACCGGTCTTTGATGCCAGGTTGATCAGCAGTGTTCCGGTGCCGTTCCAGGCGCCGTTCGATTCGGTCACGTGGTTCTGCAGCCCGGTCACTTCAAAAGTACCGCCACCCAGTACTGGAAACGCGAACTTGCACGGCTGCTTGGAATCGTTCGGCGTCACTTCATAAGCGGTTGCGTTCGACTTTACGTAGCCATCCGGTATTTCCACCGTTCGGACAGCGACACCGACTCCGGCAATCTTCGACAACGGATCATTCACGTACACCACCGGCGCCATGCTCACCGAGCCGTGGTTTGCGGGCGATAGAAATCCCACTTTCAGCGGAGGCAGGCCGCTGTTGGGGGGCGGAGTCAGCATACTCAGAACGCTTTTGGCTTCCGTCGCCGCTGAGGCGGGTTGACTCGCGCCATTGCCTGATGCGGGGAGGTCCAGCCCCATAATGTTGTGCAGCGAACCGACCACGTGGCCGCTCAGGTGAGAGGGCGGCGGTTCCGGCACGATAGTGGCTTCGACCCAGACCGTATGGTCCGGCCTGGGAGTCATCGCTACGCTCAGGCGATTGGAATATAGGACGAAGGGCGGCTGGACCGACGCGTCCGTCGGGATGGCGGCATTCTGCCGCGTGAGATTGGGGCGCTGCGTTGACGGCCCTACATCCTCAATGTCCTCTTTCGACGTGCCGTTATCCAAATGCCAGACAATGCGTGCGGTCCCGTGTCCGTAATAGTGAAGCTGCGTCTGGCCGATCAGAGAATCGTCGCATTGGCTGCAAACAGCAATCGGGGTCGGGCCGCTGCCTGCCAACAAGCTGCCCGTTGCCCGTTCTTCCGCGCCGGCTATTTTCGGCTGGCCGGGCCGCTGCTCCTGTTGTGTCTGGGGAGGGGCAGGCAATAGATTTCGGCCGCCCGCCGCGACGTCCAGGCGCTTCAAACCGGCTTGGTTGATATCGTGGCTGCCAAAATCGGGCGAGGCGATGCTTTTCAGATGAAGAGGTCCATCGGCCACCAGAATCTTCCACGTTCGTGACGATGACCTGGTTGCAATAGATCATGTATCCGCGCTTGGCCACGTCGCCAGGCGAAGGCGCGCCTGAATTCACGGCTTGTGCGGCTCGCAAACCAAACGAGGTGAATGCGGCTTTCGCGGTGGTCGCGCTATTGCCGCTCGCAAGACTCACCGCGTTTCCGCCCAATTGCCCTAGAGTCGCCACAGCCATGTACGGGTGAACGGCTGGGCCATCCACGCTGCTGGCCACAAGCGACGGGCTCACTTGTTGCGTGTCCTGGTCGGAGAGTTGAAAGACTCGAATGTTGTATGCGCCCGGATAATCGTAAGTATGACTCAGCGAATACGGACAATTTGCGCCCGGTGCGCATCCAGGAAGCGTCAACTCGACATTCGAGCTCCAATTGGCGACCTGATTTGACGTGGGCGGTGCCGCGAGAGCCGCGACATGCCCGTCACCCCAATCGACAAAAACGTCGTCAAAAGCGAATTCCACCACGTTTCGGACCAGACAGTTGGAACTCGGGCAGGGCGCTTGTACGTATTGGGGATGCGTTGCGTAAGGAGACCGAGACAAATCGAAATTGCCGCTCAGAACGAATGGATCGCCCACGTAATCGTTAATCGCGACCTTGCCGGGAATGATTTTCCCGGTCTTGTCTACGACGGAAGGATCACCCACGTCGGTCACGTTCAACCCTTTTCCCGAAGCTACGCTCGAGGGGCAACTGTCCAGGCCGTTTGGCGCTTGCGGAGTACTTAACGGCCAGCGATCCGAGATTTCCACTTCGACGTCGGTCTGATCGTTGGCCGAATTCCGATGACCGTCTTGCCGTCGTGGGCGTAGATCCGCAGTTCAAAATAGTCTGCCAGCCCAGGATTCTGCTCCGTCCAATGGAAGACGGTGTCATCATTCAGCAACGGGATTCCGTAGTTGACGCTTTGTTCGCCCTGGTAGACAGTTCCCCATTGTGGCGCTTGCAGATTGATCTTCCCTTCGCTGAACTTCTGGAAAGCGATGGGAACGAGCTTCACTGTCGGCGGAGGACCCCCGGTACGAATGGGTTTCAGCGCGAGAGCGGTGATATTGATCAGCCCTTTCGCGCTGCCCGTAGCGCGCGTCGGAGTGGTAACGGTTATATCTCGCCCTCCGGGAATCGCGGCCGGAAGCACGTTCACCAGGACGTGAATCTCAGTGTTGTTGACAAAGCGCGCCACAGCAAGCGGGAAAACGTTGGAGATGGCCCCGCTCTCAGTTGAGAAGTTGACCTGTGCACCTGGAGCAAAATTGGTGCCTTCAATCTTCAGATCTACATTCTGGCTGCCTGCGGCAACTTGAGTGGGCGTCACCCGCAGAATGGTCAACCCCGGAGCAATCGGCACAGGCTGAGACGCTGCATTCACCGTGAAGGCCGGCTGCGCCTGCAGATTGCGATCGCCCATGACCAGCGTAACGTTGTGAGGCCCGACGGCAGCCGCGGGTGTGATCTGCACTTGAACCTGAAGCTGGTTTCCGGAAGTGACCTGCACGTTCTGCACGAGCAGCCCTGTCGGCGGTCCAAACTGCACAGACGCCGGCGCGGCAAAGTTCGCTCCCGTAAAAGTGAGATTAACCGTGCTTCCCTGGTTTCCTTGCGTAGGCGAATATCCTCGCAGAGCAGGGGGAACTGGGATAGGCTGCCCGCCTCCGGGCGTGGGTGTAGGAGGTCGTGGAGGTGCAGGAGCGGTAACGCTGAAAGTCTGCCGCACCGAAATTGAGCGGTCCGCGATCATCAACCGGATTTCTCTCGCGCCGAGTTGCGCCGTGGGATCGATGGTTACCGTCGCTTGCATCTGCGTCGGACTCACCAACGTAATGTTTGAAACGGTCAGTCCCAAAGCTGGCGTAAAGAAAAGATTCAAAGGTGGTCTGAAGTTCGAGCCGGTGAAAGTGAGCGTCACCGTGCTCCCTTGCGCTCCCGATTGCGGTGAAGATCCGCTGACCTGCGGCGGCGCGAATTGCGGTGGCGTAGCTCGGAGCGGAATGTGCAGCGTGCACAGGACTAAAAACGCAATTCCGCGGGCCCATCGGATGCGTGCGTTCATTTCAGATCCCCTGGCGATGATTCCAAACAAGGGTCCACACACCTAGCAACTGCGTCGATCGAAAATTTGTGTTATTTACGTTGTCTCGATTGCGTGTGAGCTCGCCTTCCATCGAGAGTGAGCTGAACTTCAGTACGCCGGGCATGGTCCACGATATCCGGCCTCCGTATTCACCTGTCATCGTATCGGCGGTTACCACACCCATCAATAGTTCGGTGTGCAAGGTGTTAACAGACACCAGTGGTGCAACCTGGAATGTGGCGCGTTGCCATACAAACGTTGGTTGAATGTAAAGGCTCACCGAATGCGTGTCGCCGACCGTCGCTTTGTCCGCTCCCACCCAGTTCGCGCTCACGTTCGAATTGATCTGAAAGAAATTGGAAGTGTTCCAGTCCGCTCCTCCCAGGATCGAGGAGGTGATTACGTTTTGTCCCGCGATGCTATTGTTCGCAAACCAATCCCGGCTGCCGCCCGCGGTCAAGGCGACCTTGCCGAAAGAACGCGTCACTGTGAGATTCGCGCCGATATCCTGCTGGTCCGGCTCAAGCTCTTTTTGCTGATCCGTTGGCAGCGCCTGCACCGCCGCAGGAACCGTGCCGGTTTCTGTCAGATCCTCGTGGGCGGTCAAGGCCACGACTGTTTTCTGGTCAATCGGTTTTGTCCACGTCTGGGTCAAATTGTGCAGAAGTTGTTCGGGATTTTGCGGGTCGGCAACATTGCTTTCAAGGAAGGTGTAACCCAGCGTGAAGACGCCTGCTAAGGTCGGCGCGGTCAGCGAAGAGTCTACGCCGCGCCGGCCGGGATTGCTCAGTAAGGTCAGGCTGGGATTTGCCGGCGACGCAAAATCCTGGCTTACGTCGCGATAGACCACGCTCATCGCGGCTTTCTTGAAGCTTCCAACCAGGCCCGTGCGCCACGCTCTGCCGAACACGCGGTGCGCTCCGGCTACCCCGAGATTGGGATTGTCATTGCTCCAGGCGTACTCGGACGACCAAAGCAGACTGGGTAGGAGATGAACCTGCAATAGAGCGCCATACGCGTCGCCCGAACCTGCCGTACCCACTGGATTCTGTGTTTGCAGGGGCTGTCCGCTCGAATCGAATTGAATCGTTGTCGGAACGCCAATATCGCGCGCGCTCAGCCACATCAGCCTGAATTCAGCCCATTTTCGGCAACGGCGCCTGCCAGCTCGCGCCGCGGATTTGTTGATGGAAAGTGATTCCCGCTCCGCCACCAAGCGCGACATCATTGGTGTTCGTAAAATAGGAAAACGCGCCGCCCGCGGTAGTGACGGTCACCTCCACCCCCTGCCGTGGCGTTGCCGCCGTGACGAACTGCGCGTCCGTGTAAAGCGCCGGCGAAAGGATTCCGAAGCGTACACTGAATCCCCAGCCATCGCCCTTATAGGACACGCGAGTGACGTAGTCGTTTACGCGACCAAGGCTCGTGCGCTGAGCTTCCGGGCTGAAGGTCGTGTTCAGCATTCCACTGCCGTTCATTTCGATGCGCCAGTGGTCTGTTTGCGTAAGCATTTGCTGGCCGAAGGTCACAGCATTTGTATCAGGGGCCGAGCCCGACGCCCACTGCGAGACCGACCCCAACTGCGTTTGTATTTGTGGTGCAATCGAAGGCTGCGCGTGTTCCGCTCGCGGCAATTTCGCCGTGGCGGGCGCCGGAGTTTTGGTTGTTGCGGCCGTGACCGGCGCAGCCGTGGGCGCGCCGAGGGGAGCTTCCGCATCCGTTCCCTGCTGGAAAGGACTCGCTGTGCCCTCACTGATCTGCACCGCCCCCGAAACCCCCTGCACCGTGAAATTCCAACTAACGGCTGCATTCGACACGGTAAGGTTTACCGAATGACGTCCGCTCGGCAGTGGCAGCGCCGGCGTATAGCTGATGCTGGTGTCGGCTACTTGAGCCAGTGAAGTCACATCGGTGTCGTCGAGCATCAGACTCAGATCGGCCGGATTCACCGGCGATTTGAACGTGATTGATATGGGAGCTTTCACGTCACTCACGGTCGCATCGGGCGACGGAGAGCGGCTTGCGATCAGCGAAGCTACGTCCTGTGGCGGAAGAGCCGGAAAGCTTGCCGCCGGCTGCGTCCTCATCGCCACGGTCGTAAAGCCTGCTGGTTCCGCGAAACGCGCCTGCGAATTGGCCGGCGCAACAAAGTTCTGTGGCGCGCCCTCCAGGATGACTCCGCCATCGGGGGCGATCGCGTCCACCTTCCAGTAATAGATCTCCCCCGGATTGAGTTTTCCGCGCAGCGCCCGCAAATCGAGCTGTGGCTCGGAAGTCAAATAACGGCGCAGCGGAGTTGTGAAGTCCGTGCTCTCGCTCAAGCTGATCCGGTAGTAGGTCCGCATTGTGAGTCCGGACCATTTCAGCAGTGGATTTCCTGCAGAGGTCACCGCTAGTGTGGACGAGACTGAGCGAAGCGTGTCTGCGGCAAACTTGAGAATCGATCGCATCGGCCGAGGTTTGCGCGGGAGTTCCGAATCGTCGATCGTTCTCACTGTCCAATAAAGCTGCCCGTCCGGCAAGCCCTGCCAGACGTTGTTAGGCGTCTGCCATTCGTTGTCGTTCACGTCGTACCACTTCTGAATCGAAATGAAGTAAGGATCGGTGGCGAATCCCACTTGGTACTTCATCGCTCCCGGCACCGGCGCCCACCAGAGGAATGGCGGCGCGTCCGCCCGGAATCCCGAGCCATACGCCGGTCCCAGAAGCTTTTGCAACTGCCAGTCGCCGGGGTTGACGATCACCTGGATCGGAACCGAAGCTACTTGATTTGGCTGTTTGATTCGGAGCTCAACGGTGTGGACGCCTAAAAACGAAGTGGGAAACGAGTGCTGCGTCCGCAGCAAGTTACGCTCACCGCCTGCAAAGACGCTGGCGAATTGTTCGGTGACGTTTCCGTCCCACAGCCATTCGCCGATTACCGTGCCGCTGCCCGTTCCGCCCAGGACCGCCTCCCCGTAAAGGTCATCTCCCTGCATGACCAGCGATCCGTTCCTCGGGTGTGTCACGGCGATCGTCACCACCGAAAGCGGCGCTGCAAGCGAACTGCTCAACGAAATGCGCACCGGCTGTGATGTGCCCGAGCCCGTCACGGCCGTCGCGAGCGCTGGCCCAGTGCTCGTGCCGTCAACGTTTAGGACGTCTATGGCCCGAAGGTTTGCCGTGGCCTGCGGGCCCAGGCTGGCAAGGACAATCAAAACCGTGCTACTCACGCGTTGCACGCTCTCGAGCGCGACATCTTGTGCCTGCACGAGTGACCTGGGAGCCGAAACACTGGTGACCGGAGGGGAAATAATGACCGTCGCGCCTGGGCGAAAATTTGTCCCGATTAGCGTCATGCGCATTTCGCCGGCCCCTTGGGCCACAAGCCCCGGACTTGCGCTGGTGAGTGTCGGTAGCGGAGGACCGGGAGTCGGCGGCCCGCCGTTCACGGGTGGAGTCGTGGGGGTGGTTACTTGAACCACGGCGGTGTTCGACGTCTGGCCAAGCCCTCCGACAGGTCCTGCAATCGGGTTGAATACTGTGATGCTGAGCGTTCCCGCCGATGCCACATCGCTCGCCAGTATCATTCCGAGCAACTGCACTCTGCTGACAAACACGGTCGTCCGGTTTGTGCCGTTCACGCGAACAACGGAATTGGCGGCAAACCCTGTTCCACTCACGATGAGCGTGAATCCCCCGCTACCTGCGGTCAGGCTCGCCGGATTGACGGAATTGATTACAGGTCCTGGCGCGAATTGCGCCCGCATGGCCGGCGCAAACGCGATCAGAGTAAGCAAACTGAGTGCAACTTGTCGGAAGGTTCGCAAGCGACGATCCACCATTTTGAGAATGTTCGGAATGTAAGGTACAAGCCGAGGCAAATCAATCGAGTGTGAAAGGCAAGTTTCCTATTTATATACAGAACTCAAGGTGAAAGTCCCGCCCGGCGAAAGGTTCTAAATCGCGAGGTCGCGGCGGTCGCCTCTCGCGTACTGCGCCTAATTCTGTACTTCTGGCCAGTACTCACCAGGCCGCTCGATTTGTAGCGTCTGTCCATCCCGAAGCATCGAGCTTGGGCAGAGCGTATTTGCGGTAAATATCGGCTTCGGTGAGTGAAACCATCAAGGGCTAGGATTATCGCCGAGGTACCCGCGAATCGTAGGGGCAACTTGTCAGTGACTATCACGCGCACCACAAGCATGAGTCTTAGAACCGCTAAGCGTCACCGAAGCCTTGACGGACTTACCTGGATGATGTAGGTTAGGCGAAGATAAAGCGAAGATAATGGAACCGGGAAAAACGTCGATTTCCATAGCCCCCTTGGTAGCGAGTGAAGGGTGTGCTCGGGCGCATCATAAACGTACTAGCCGAATCCAACGCCGTCATCAGAAAGCCGATCATATTACTTTCAAAATCTTGACGGCGTCTCTCGAAAGATGCAAGGGGGGAGTCGTCCTGAGAATCTCGCAAGGGGCCGCACCTCCGTCGTTACTTCAAGCTACTTCGCTACTTCTTCAAAAGCTCTTTACGAAAGCGCCTTTCAACATCTTCACGACCGAGCGGGTTTCTAGCGTTGTACAACAAGATCGAATAGACGACTTCGTTCTTTTCGATCTGCGCAGTCATATGTTCGTGAATCCTCAGGCGAGTCTCACTAATTGTGACGGTCTTTAGCGATTTGCACCAGTGACCGCGCAACTTTTAACTCAAGAAGCACAAGAGCGGAAGCAGTTGCTCGACGACGTTCGTATGGCAACGGCGGATTATTGGAAAGCGTTTGGACAGTTCTTCCGGGCGGTGCGGTTCCTGTAAGATCATTAAGAATTGCTGGGAGGGTCGAGATGTTGATCCAGGAAATCACGAAACAGGATAGCTTCAACCGGCTGGCGAATATGCGTCTCGGCAGACTAGCGTGTGCCCAAGGCGCTCAACCCTATATCTTGCCGTTTTATTTTGCTTACCACAGTAATTACCTCTACAGCTTTTCGACGGTCGGGAAAAAAATTGAGTGGATGCGCGTGAACCCGCTTGTCTGCGTCGAGACGGACGAGGTGATGAGTTCCGAGGAATGGGTAAGTATCATCATCTTTGGCCGGTACGAGGAGTTGCCAAACACCCTGGAATGGGAAGCGGAGCGCGCACGTGCGCACGAACTGCTCCAACAAAAAGCAACTTGGTGGGAGCCAGGTTATGTGAAAACTATCGTCCAAGGAGCGGAGCGGCAATTGGTGCCCGTCTACTTTCGTATTTACATTGAACAGATTACAGGTCACCAGGGATCATCAGGGCGCGCCTGATCAGGTAGCTATGTGGGAGAGGAGCATCTTCGATTTTCGTCCGGCAAAGGCGCCCGCGACTAAGACTCGATTCGGAATCGTATGCAGCACTCCGGCTCGGAGTCCTGTAGTCACGACTGATGCCGGGAGCGGACGCAGCAGGTAGATGAATATGCAACCTGGTTGCACAACCGGCGACAGCCGAAGCAGTTTTTCCATCACTTTGCGCGACCGGCATTAGTTTCGTTGCGCTGCTTGATCACACCTGACGGTCGCAGACTGACAGTCTAGTAGAAGGGCAAGAATGCGATAAAGATAGCGGGGGATCCTCCGATTTCAGTTCGGCAAAGACGACCCCGGTTACGCCTCGACGCGGAAGTGTACTCGGCACTCCGGCAGAAAGTCTTGCAGCGCGACCGTTGGCGCTGCCAAAGATGCGGGTCGCTGCAGAATCTCTGCGTCGTCGCCCAGGGAACTCCGGAAGCGAACGTGGTGAACCTCGACTACCGTGGTGGCCCCGATGGCAAGCACAACACAGGGTGATCAGGTTTTCCTCGACCGCCGATTTGAACGATGAAGTCTTTATCCCCTATTGTGGCTTGCTTCTATCAGTGCGGGTGTGCGCGGCGGCATTTTCCGCGACCAAGCCCGATCCCGGCGGACTCGGCGAAAAGGTCTAAGAACTCCCTGCGAGTAGGTCGCCAAAGCCGGCTATTTTTTAGTTCCCGGCTGCTGCGAAGATCTCGCGCCTCCGCTAAAAACCTGCATTGGATCCTCTTGCATCTGCAGAAAGCCCGAAGGAACGTCGAACAGGCTTCCGTCGAGCGAGGACGTCGAGAACGAAGTTACCGCCGTGGTCATTTCCATCAGCGTATTCGGATCAGGATGGGGATTCGGAGGCAGAGTACTGGCCGCCGGCGCGGAATCATCGTCCTTCTTCTTTTTGCCAAACAGCCCACCCAAGCCCTTCATCACCGCTGCCGATTCGAGCGAACTCGGAGAGTCGTCGGCCTGTGATGGCGGCGGATTCGACGGTTTCGGATTAGACGCGCTGCTGTTTTGCGATCCCAGGGTTTGGGTCTGCCCATCGGCTGTTGCAGACAGGGTCATGCTGACGTACGAGAGCATCGGGAAACCCTTCAGGGCGTCGGAGTTCTTCTGCAGCTCAGACATGCCCTCCGCGGCTCGGGGATCGATTTGGATGCCGGGCATTGAAGGGATCTTCATCCAGGATACCTCTTGGGCCATGCGCCTGTAGAACTGCGCGAACTCCTTGTAACCAGTAACGTTTGGCGCCACGTAAGTGTCCATGTTCATGGTGGAGGTAAAGGTGGCGGAGTTAGGCTGGCCGGGTGGTGGCGCGTCGGCGCCGGTAACGGTGCCTTGCATGGCGAGGTCTATCTCCACGTTGGTTTCATTGGTGGCCTGGTCCAGGATCGTGCGGCCAGCGCCGCCTGGCATGACTTTGATGGTGGGCTTAAGAGTGACCTGCACGTCCTGGGGCACGGCTTTCTCCTGCGGCGTCTGCGGATTCTGCTGCATCTGCTGCGCCGCCTGCTCCATTGCGGCTCTGATCTGATCGAAGGTCGCCACGGCGTACGTTTTCTTGTTGTTGTCGATGAAGATCACGCGCCGGCCGCCGACGTCGATGATTTGGGAGGTGCCATCCTCGTTATCGGTGCGCAGGCGATCGCCCTTAACGTAGTGCGTTGTGCTGATCGGCTGCAGCATCTCTTTTTCCTGTTTCTTGGCATCTCCGCGAGAGAACTTGGAAACGAACTTCATCATGGTGATCATGGAGCCGCCGGTCATCTGCGACGTCTCGGTATATTTGAAATCGGCACGCGCGGGCGCGGCAGAGCTTAAGAGCAAAAACGAAGCGAGTGAGGCCTGAATGATTTTCATGGCTTCTCTTCCCTTTACGGCTCAGGCGGGATTTCCGATTTGGCTCAATTTCTGGCGCATCGTACTCCTCTCCTGCACCCTCCACAACGAATTTCGCAGCAGGGCAGGCTCCAGCGAGATCGGCGGAGTCGCTACGGCTCGTTGTTGCCGGTGACGTGACCGCCGCGGTTGCGATGAACCGTGCCAAAGCCGGTACTTCTGAGGCTATGGCACAGCGCGAGGAACTCCGCAAATGGCGGCTTGCTGGTTTCGTTCATGTTGACATCCTCCTAGGGCCCGGTCTAAATGAATATTTCGAGGTCGTGCTGCGGTGGCGAAGAAGGTCACCCATCCCGGGGCCCTCGGGGTACTTACTGACGTGCTGCCTCGATATCCACCGGAGCGAGCGAGGGAACCCACGAAACACATTCGCGAAGCAAGACGCGCTTTAAAAAGGGGATTCGCAAATGGCTACTGATTCGTTGACAGCTCTTATTACAGGAGGAACGAGTGGTATTGGCCGAGCGACAGCCAAAAGACTGGCGAAGCTTGGCATTCACGTTTTAGTCGTAGGCCGCAACGCGAAGCGTGGCGACGAGACGCTCGCCGAAATCCGTGCGTCAGGAGGAAAAGCGGATTTTATCTCGTCTGATCTCGGAAACGCGTCGAGCGCGCGCGCAGTGGCGAAAAGGGCGGTAGAACTCGGAAGCGGCCACGTCGATATCTTGGTCAATAATGCTGGAGTCTTCCCGTTTGGCCCAACGGAACAAACCAAGGAAGAAGAATTTGACCGAGTGTACTCGCTCAATGTGAAGGTGCCGTACTTTCTTGTCGCGGAACTTGCTCCGCTGATGGCAAAGAGGGGAAAAGGTGCCATCGTTAATGTTTCGACGATGGTTGCCGACTATGGGGTGTCCGGCATGAGCCTCTATGGGTCGAGCAAGGCCGCGATTAATTTGCTGACTAAGGCGTGGGCGGCTGAATATGGTCCGCGCGGCGTTCGCGTCAATGCGGTCAGTCCCGGACCTACACGCACGGAAGGCACGGATGCAATGAGTGAAGGTCTCGAGCAACTCGCTTCTCAGGCACCCGCGGGCCGTCCGGCGACAGCCGACGAGATTGCCGAAGCCATTGTGTTTCTCGCCACGGACCGTTCCAGCTTTATCTATGGGGCAAAAATTGCCGTCGACGGCGGCCGCACCGCCATTTGAAATATCGCAGCGATTCTACAAAGGGCGTGTCTGAGGATTGTCGCAATGCCCCTTCTCGTCACAAGCGCATCGGGTGCCAATGGGAATGGATTTGGCGCACTGCTCGCCTTTGAATTGGACGGAACGTTCCGCGGACCATTCATTGAGGATGATCGCATTGGCGATCCCCGAGGCCTTGCAGTCGATCCGATGGAAAATTTGCTCTTTCTAAACAGTGGGGCCGATCGCGTGTTAGCGATTTCCTCGGATGGACGGGTCGTCCGCGATACCGGCCGGATTGAAGGCCTGAATCCGGGCGGTGGGATTTTGGGCCGGGATGGCCGTTATTTCGTGGGCCTGCGCGGCGAACGCACAATCGTTGCCTTGTCGACCAGCCTCGATGCTGCCCTAGAGCATGTGTTGCCACCCAAAGTCGTACCTTTTCCTCGAGGGTTTGCTTTCGGCCATGATGGCCGGCTTTTCCTCGCCTCGGGAATCGGCCCCGGCGGCCAAGGCGATAACGCCATAGTGGCCTTCAGCCGAGGCACGCCCTCGCAGTTCTCTCGTTTGGTGGCGGATCCCGAACTGAGTCCGCTCGATCTGGCTTTTGCACCGAACGGCAACATCGTTGTCTCTAGCGAGCATCCATTCGGCGCGGTAGACGCGGTGACGAGCGTTCGGGAATACGATCCGAAGGATGGCGACCTCGTCCGAGTCTTTTTTCCAAAAGGGAAGGCTGAGTTCCGTAAACCGCGAGGCTTGCGCTTTGCTCCAAATGGAGTCCTCTATTGCGTCGCCCGCGACGAGGTTGTCGGCTTCGATTTCGCGAGTGGAGAATGCCTCGGGGCTATCGCGCGGTTGCCGCGATTAAATGGGCAAGCCTTGGAGTTTTTTCCGTGCTGAGCCAGCTAGCTGACTATTCCTTTAGCACTTGATGCACGAACGAAATCGCGATCGATCCTTCGCCAACAGCCGAGGCAACACGCTTTACATTGCCGCCGGGCACATCTCCGACAGCAAAAACCCCCGGCAATGTTGTTTCCAGCAGGTATGGCCGGCGGCCGAGAGGCCAGTGCGCGTCGTGCAGTTCCCCCGCCGTCAAATCGGGACCGGTCTTGATGAAGCCTTTGCCGTCGAGCACGACGCAGCCGCCCAGCCAGTCTGTATTCGGGTCGGCTCCGGTCATGACAAACACGTGAGGCACTCACTGGACAATAAGATGAGGTTGTTCGCGGGGACCTGGCTTCCGGCCGAGGAAGGGCAGTGCGGAAAGGTAGCGAATTGATACCGCTTCAAAGCCTTGTATGCCGCTCAATGAATATAACGTCGCTTATGGTGTACTTCGAAGAACTTGTAGTGCAGTCTCACTCCATGGCCCTCACTGCTTCGCGGAGTTTGCCGCAGTGGCGTGCGGCTCGCCGAAATAGGGAAAATCCGGGCGCATCAGCCGCTTATCGGGCGCCACCCCATCGCCGAGGGCTGTGTTCGTGGCCAGCGTGAGAATCACGTCCATCACGTCGTCGCAGAGGCCGCGGCCGTTGAAGGCGGCAAAGGTGAATGCGGCGGGCGTGTCCAACTCGTATGGAAGGACGCCTGGGCAGAGGCGCGCGAGGAGTTGCGTAGCGTAGGCGGATGGGTCGGCCGCTGAGTTGGCGAGCGCGGTGACTTTTTCCACGAAGTCGCGGATCGCTTTGGAGAACAGCGCCACTTCGTCCGCCGGGACCGCGCGGTTGTAGTTTTCCGATGCGTCCTGCAGCGAAGGATCGGAGAGCAGGATGTGGGTGATCATCGGCAGGCCCCAACGCGATACCTGCACCTCCGGCGCGTGCCCGTAGAGCGATGCGGTGGCCCAGGCGTGCACCACACCTCGGCCGATCAGGTTGCTGGGGACCTCGAGGACGATGGCGGTGACATTCTTGCCGCCGAAGAAGTTCTGGCGATTCTGGAACGCCTCCGGGGCAAACCGGTTTTCGGACCACAGAGCTTTTCTGAAGGCACCAAAACCGGCGCCATCGGAGGCGAACAGATCGGGCGCGAGGCCTGCGTACGCCAAGCAGCCTTGATCCGCTTTCACCACGCGTCCCGTATTCCCGGAAATGATGAGTTCGCCCGCGGCGCCTTTCAACGCGTCCGCTCCGGTGGCGCGCCGGACCGCGAAGGTCTGAACGTGCCGGTGCTCGCCGCCATCGGCGTGGGCGGGCGCGCCGAACTGGACCTTGAAGGCGACGTCTTCGCGAAGATCGCGATTCGTGTCGAAGCGAAAGACGTAGAGACCTTCGTCGCGGAAGGTGTCGGGCGCGCCGACGCCGGCATTCGGATTCACGGTCAAAGCCATCACCGTTGTGCCCGGGCGGCCGCGAAACAAGTAGAAGTCGCAGACGTTGATGCGGGGGTCTTCTTTAGCGGTAGGCGTATCGAAATGATGCGACATGGCGAATCTTCTCCTAAAGGGTTAGACGCGAGGCCAAAAGGTCAATCACCTGGATGCTCCCGAATTGTTTAGTGCTGCCTTTTAGGTTGCAACTGATCTTAATGGTGCGCTGGCGGACGTCGAACGTCGGTGCCGAGTTCAGAAATCCAGGGCGACGATCAGTCGGGCTGCTTATCCGTGTCATCGTCGTCCGTCCGCCCGAACGTAGGCAGGTGCCTGCCGAAGTTCAATTCGAAGTCGCTCGGAACGCCGTAACCGACATTGCGGATCTTGGCACGGCGCGCTTGTGCACTGGGCAAGGCCAGCAGTGGGAAGAACAAATCGTTGCTCGACTTAAGCTCGGCAGCTGTCGGCGTCCCGAACCGATTGATCTGGGCCTTCGCCGCGGCTAGCGTTTCACGGTCGAACGAGGCCAGACGCCGGACGAGCGCATCGACAAACGAGTCGAGGTGGTCATCGTCCAGCGTGCGGTTCACCCAGCCATAGCGCTCGGCGACATCAGCATCGAAATCATCGCCGCTGAGCACGATCTCAAGTGCGCGCGAGCGGCCGACCAAGCGCGGGAGCCATTCCAGCGCTCCGCCGCCCGGGACCAGTCCAACGCCGACCTCCGGGTTGCCGAATAGGGCGCTTTTCCGGCTGGCGAAGCGCATGTCGCAGGCCAGCACGAACTCGTTACCGATGCCGCGCGTGCGGCCGCGAATCTTGGCGATGCTCACGACTGGCGCGGACGAGAGGCGCAGCACAAAGTCGCGCCAAAGGCCCAGCATCTCTGGCCGTTCAAC
>CAVQZU010000036.1:0-52064 GCA_963718485.1 uncultured Acidobacteriota bacterium | reverse complement strand
TGCCTTGGCTACGTCGAGATGGGCGATGAAAAAATCGGGATTCGCCGACTGGAACACTACGGCCTTCACGGACGGGTCCGTCTCGAGGTCGGTCATTAGCGCTCCCAATTCGACGATCGTTGTGGGAACAAACATGTTGATCGGCGGGTTGCTGAAAGTGACCGTCCACCGGCCTGGATGGGTGCGGTCAGTGTTGAACTGCGCATTTGCCTGCTCGCTGCTTCGCTGTGTAGCGCTGGATTGGGTCACCTCTTCTCCTCTCTTGTGAAGAACCTTACCGTAGCGATCGGAAGCCCGCGCGAACCTCTTCTGAAAAGAGCCGCGGCTGTTCCCAGGCCGCAAAGTGCCCGCCCTTGGGGAGCTTGTTGTAATGGATCAGTTTGGGATACGCGCTTTTTGCCCAATTCCGCGGACATTGATAGAGCTCGTCAGGGAACGCGCTCACAGCAACCGGGACAGACACGCCCTTGACGCTAAAATAGGCAAATTTATTTTCCCAGTAGAGCCGTGCTCCGGAAAGCGCCGTGTTCGTCAGCCAGGTGATCGTAATGTTATCGAGGACATCGTCTCGTGAGAGACCTTCGGTCTGCCCGTCAAAGACGCGCGCGATCAGCGCATAGCTCCACGCATCGTGGTCCAGAAAATAGGCGGCCAGGCCGACGGGGGAATCCGCGATTCCATACAACGTCTGCGGTCGCAACCCCATCTGGTAGCCGTAAGCGACGCCTTTGCTGTACACGAATTGGAGCCTCTCGAAGGCATCCTTTTCGTCGTCTGAGAAACCGGACGGCATCGGCGCGCCGGACAAAACCGCTCGATAAATATCCGCAGGAACCGCGCCGGGCATGTTGGTGTGAATACCGAGAAGTTCGGGCGGCGCCTGCACGCCCATCAGATCGGTGATGACCGCGCCCCAATCTCCGCCCTGTGCCACAAATTTTGAGTAGCCGAGTCGCTTCATCAACACGGCCCAGGCACTCGCGATCCGTTCAGGGCCCCAGCCGGTCGTCGTCGGCTTACCTGAAAACCCGTACCCCGGCATCGACGGAACCACGATATGGAACGCGTCAGATGCATTTCCGCCGTGTGCGGTGGGATTGGTTAGCGGATCGATGATCTTCAACTGTTCGGTGATCGAGCCGGGCCATCCGTGTGTAACGATGAGCGGCAACGCATTTTCGTGTTTTGAACGGATGTGAATGAAATGAATGTCCAGTCCGTCGATCTCGGTGAGGAAGTTCGGCAGGGACTGGAGTTTTGCCTCGCACTTGCGCCAGTCGTAATCGGTCGCCCAATAACGCGCCAGCGCCTGCATCGTCGCAAGCTGTACTCCTTGGGTTGCATCTGTCACTGTTTCCCGCTCAGGCCACCTGGTCGCATTGATGCGCTTGCGTAAATCTGTAAGCTCTGCTTCCGGAACACTGGCCACAGGAAACGGACGGATTGCCTGCTCGTCGCTTCGCTGTGTAGCACTGCCTTGTGTCATGGGGTCCTCCTTTGAGTAGTTTTACATTTTTGGTTTGTACTGCTCCTGTGTGGGCTGGCGCGGTTGTCAACTGCGGCCAAAAAGGTTTTTTGCGGCTCAAATCATAACAGCATTGGACCGCCTTGCTCAATCAGAGTCCCTGCGTGATCTATGAATACTGAGACCGCTTCTAGTTATGCCTTCAATTGACGCGCGATGAACGCCTTGACCATCTCCTGCGCCCGGTCGGTTAGCGGCCCGGGGTTGGCGACCCACTCGTGCTCGGCGCCTTCGAAGATCTGGAATTGGATGTCGCCGCCGGCCGCGTTGTATGACGCAACAAACTTTTCCTGAATCTCCGGCAGCACATTGTCGTCGAGCGAGCCTGCCATGATCAGGAACGGCACGAGCGTGATTTTCTCGTGGCGGTCGAGGATCTCCTGTGGATTCGATTCGTGGATGGTGTCCCACGGGTTGAAGAAGAGAGTGTGGTTCTTCATCATGCTGTCGCGCTTCAGCCTCTCCGCATTCTTGTAGCGCGCGAGCGGATCGCTGACTGGCGACCGCATCGCGGCATAAGCCACGGTGGCGTCGACATGCGGCGCTTCGGGAAGTGAAATGGCGTTGTAACGTGGATCGTGCGGGCGCATGCCCAGGAGTTCTGCGACCTGGCCGCCGCTCGAACTTCCGTAGATGCCGATCTTTGACGGATTGCCATTCCATGTAACCGCTTTCGATTTCAGCCAACGCACGCCGTAGTTTGCATCCTGAACGCAAGCTGGGTACGGAGCCTCCTTTGCCAACGTCATATCAATGGCGACCACGAGCACGCCGCTGCTCGCGATCGCGCGGTCCATCGGCTCCTCTGCGGTGCGGTCTTTAGCGTTCCAAGCACCGCCGTGCAGATCAAGCACACTTGGGAACGGCCCCACCCCTTTCGGCTGATAAATGCGGGCCTTCAGCATCCGGCCGGCCGAGTTGCGTCGCATCTCGACCTCGCTCACCGTGATCTCTAACTTTGCCGCCGGGTCGTATGCCGTCTTCACGGCCCCATCAGCCGCACAAACGAGGCGCGATCCAAAGCCCGAGACAATTGGTAAACTGGCTGTGCCGATCGCAGTCAGCGTCTTAAGAAAATGCCGACGTCCGAGTGCATGCTTGTTCATACTAGCCTCCATGCATAACGATCGCGAACTGTGTCTCGCAGGCAACACCGGGATCATTCCGAGGGCCAAGCCATTCGAACCCCGAGGGCTTACGACTTGACGGCCCGGATGAGGAGAGGAGCATACATGCCCTCGTATGACTCGTCGATGGAAAACTTGGCAAAAGCCCGGGCGGGGTGGCGCCGGCCCCGGCCATGGCGTAGTAGCGATGAATCGCGCATGATCCAGCGATTTGGCGGGCCGTAGCGCCGGACGAAATGCCTCAACGCTTCGCGAACCCAGTAGCGCAAATAACCCGAGGCCGTGGTGGCCGGGCCGATGAACCAGTTAATCGCGTGCGGCTCGCTCAATAGCAGCCCGCAAGACGAACCTATGGCATCGGCGCTCGTCCGCACAGTAGCATCCGATCGGAAGCGGTGTCTGTCGTGCGAGTGCACCGAGGAATGCTACAGCGTACTTTGCTGGCGGATGTCTCGATTCTCGTGCTTAGGCCGCGAAGAAAAGGCGTCGAACGGCCGGATCGTCGAAATCCTTGTTCCGCACTCGACGGAGCAAACCAATGCTGGGTGCTACAAGAGGGAATCAAAGGTCGAAATATCCATCGCGCTTCCATCGGTTCCGAGGTACTCCACGGGGCGGTCGCCTGATTGTACCGATGCAAACCCTCGCCATGCTTGCGAGGTTGGCCAATTTGAAATGTTTGTACTTGGATTCTTCGTTTCATCTGGAAACCTCCAAATTTCGATTCTATCCTTCGCCTGGGACCACAGTCGCGTCGCCTAACTGCGTTAAGATGGCTGGCCCCCGTGTCGTTCTTGTATTTGGCAAGCCTTGAGAAATAGCGAATGACGCAGAACGACGTTTTGGCACCGTCCCATCTGTCAAGGTATTGAACTAACGAGAGGAGCTTGCCCAGCCATCATTTCAACTTCATCTCTGCAGATTTTGCGATAGAGAGCTCCGTCAGCTGAATGTGCGCTATTCACACTCTTTTGTGGCACCATCGAACAGTTCCCACGCTCAACCGCTGGTCCACGATGGGGAATCTGGGAGGAATGATGAAATATAGACTGGCGATTCTTTTTGGCCTGGTGGTGCTTGTGGTCGGGACCGTCGTAGCCCAGGACGCAAAATCCAGTTCCACCACCCAACGCATCAACCCAGCCACGCTTAACAAGCCGAATGGTTATAGCCAAGTGGTGATTGCCAAGGGCAGCCGGATGATCTTCATCGCTGGACAAACACCCGGCGACAAGAACGGAAACGTTGTCGGGAAAGGCGATTTTCGCGCCCAGGCCACGCAGGTCTTTGAAAACCTACAGTCGGCCTTAACTGCCGCCGGTGCCAGCTTCAGCGATGTAGTCAAACTGAATGCCTACGTCATCGACATGGGGAACGCGGCAACGTTTCGCGAGGTGCGCAGTCTCTACGTCGGAAACTCTCCTCCCGCTGCCACTTTGGTGCAAGTCGGGAAGCTCGCACGTGATGAATACATGCTCGAAGTCGAAGCTGTCGCCGTAACCCCCAAATAACATAGACGGCGGGTGAACGTTTTCTTTTCTCAACCCAGCTATCTCTTGTGTGGCGATCTTCGAGCACCGCGAGAACAGCCAAAAGCGACGGAATATTGTCACTCTGGTTCGCTCCATGAATCCCTCTTCGCCGGCCCCGGCCCCGGCCCTGGCGTAGCACTGACGAATCGCGCATGATCCGCAGATATGTATTCGTGTGGTATACCGGCCGCTGGAGTAAACCGTCAGGTCGTGTGCGGCTAAACAACTGGGCATGAGCCACACGTGGCTGCAGAAGCTGGTTCGGGAATTTAAGGCAGACCCAAGTGGAATGCAGTGTCTTCAGGTAGCGCGTGGTGATCCGACGTTTGCGCAGCTCAGCCGCGCCCGGGAACAAACCCGAGAGATGAGAGAGCGTGGAGAGTTGCGGCCTTCGCTCTGTGTGATATCTCTCAAGCCCTCGACGAGATAGGCGACTTCATCCACCGTAAGCTTTGGATTTTCTACTGGCTCATCGTCGGTCAGCGATTCCGTGATCTTGAGCCCAACTGTTGGCAATTGTTGGATGCCAGCGGCCACGAGGACAAGTCAACGGGTCGGAAAATGCAAAGTTTACAAAGTTGAGGAACGGACTCGCTCCAGTGAGCATTGTACGAATCGAAAGTTTAGAATTGGAAGGCGAGGCATCGCTAACGTTTTAAATGGCGCGACGTTTTGTCCTTCGGTTACAAATTAGACGGCTTGACACGACGCGATACGCCGCGTTGACTTCCGTTCTTGCGGCAACTAGAATCCGCACGTTGTCTGCTGAATCTAGTTTCAGCACCAAACACGGAGCTTCGATGAACTGCCGCAACAGTCGAGGAACGTCTTTTGTCGTCGCCATCGGCCTCACTTGCTTTTTGGCTTTGGTGCTTGGTCCAGCGGCGCGAGCCCAAGACCCACCGATCTATAAAGTTGATCCGTCGTGGCCCAAGCCCTTGCCGAACAAGTGGCTCATGCAAGGCGTTCCGGTGATGGTCACAGATAAGGATGATCACGTTTGGGTGATCAGCCGTCCGCGGGACGTCAATCCCGATGAGTCTGGTGCGGCGACCACGCCGCCGCGGACCGACTGCTGCATCGCCGCCCCCGCCGTCCTCGAATTCGACACCGATGGCAACCTGCTTAAGGGTTGGGGAAAACCGGACTACGTCCCAGGCTGGCCGGCCGAGGGAATCGCGCGTCCTGGGGCCGGCGCAGAACACGCCATCGTCGTGGATCGCCAGGGAAACGTTTGGATCGATGGCAATGCCCGCGGCGACGGGATTCAGAAGTTCACCAGCGACGGAAAATTTCTCTGGGACTTTGGCCATCGCGGCCCGAAAACACCTGGACCGCAGATGCAGAATAACCAAAACACCGACGTGATCCTCATGCCGGTTGAGCTGTTCGACCTCGACGAAGACGCTCACGAGTTGTACGTAGTTGACCAGAAGCGCGTCGTTGTCTACGACATGGACAACGGCGCGTTTAAGCGCGGCTGGGGCGGTCACGGCATTCCGCTGAGCGAGATCGACAACGACCCGACGCCGCCCTACGATTGGAAAGCGGGCGCACCGCCTCCTGACCAAAAACAGTTTGCACCCGCACTGCACTGCGTGCACATCGCCCCGGATGGGCTCGTCTATGTCTGCGAGCGCGGCAACGATCGGATTCAGGTGTTTACCAAGCAGGGGAAGTTCGTTACCAGTTTCTTCGTGCATCCCTCTACTCCTTCTCGCGGCATGGAATGCGGTGGTCCCGGCACTACCGTCTACGGCATGTGCGGCACCACCTACAACCTCACTTTCTCGCATGACCCGATGGGAAAGTACGTGTTGATCGCCGACGGCACCAACGACAAGATTTGGATTCACGACCGCCTGACCGGCAAGCTCGTCGGATCCATCGGCGATAATGGCCGAATGGCCGGTTATTTCCATTGGATCGACGCCATCGCAATGGATTCGAAGGGAAATCTGTACACCGGCGAGGTTGAAACCGGGAAGCGCATTCAGAAATTCATCCTCATGAACGGCGACGGCAAGATAAGGTTTCATCCGCACGAGTGAGCGGCAGTGAATTGGAAACTTTTGACGGTTTTCGCTCTGACTGCCAGCTACGTGATTTCTTCCGGCTCCGCCTTCGCGCACCACTCGAATTCGATGTATGACCGCGACCACCAGACCGAGCTAAAAGGCGAGGTCACCGAGTTCCAGTGGATCAATCCGCATATCCGGCTCTTTTTCGCAGTGACGGACGGCCGCGGCAATGTCAAGAAGTGGATGAGTGAAGGTCCCAGCCCCAGCCAAATGACCGAGAATGGATGGAAGAGAGGAACCCTTAAACCCGGAGACTATGTGAGCGTCGTCGGCAATCTCGCCAGGGATGGCTCACCCTCCCTGCGCCTGCGATGGGTTACCCTTCCAAGTGGCAAGGACCTTTACGGTTACAGGAACTAGCCGAACCTCACGTTGTTCTGTCCGGCTTGCGACACTAATTGTTCGGGGGCACTTCACGCGAATGGATTGAAAGTTCTGTTCTTTCACGGTCCGCAAGCAATCGGGAGAAGAGAAGACGTTTACCGGTGGGCCCATACCGCCCATGACGTACGACGAGAAGGAAGCTCTTGATTCCGTCGAAGATCTAAAGAAGCAACTGGCAAAGAAACTAGAAGTCACCGACAAGAGAGACGCAGCGGACGTCACGATTGAAGTCCTCGCGCGCGGAGCTGTTAAGCCGGGCACAACCACCCCAGCCGGGACGCAACGAATGACGGTAGCGACGGCGTTCACGTTTCTCTGGCCTCCGGCGATTACAGAACCGAGCTTGCGGGTTATGGCACCCATAGATCAGATTATCGGTGCGCGAACAGCGGCCGCGAAAGACGTCGGCAACAAAATCGAGGAATGGATTGGTAATAATCACCACATGTTAATTGTCAAACGGGCGAAGGCTGCTCGCTGACTCAAAAACGAATAGTCGCACACTACGTGTGAGACGTGTTTGCCCCTGACCAAATCAGCCTCGGCGGTCCTTCGACTCTAACTGCGGATCGATTCCTGCTCCTCGTACATGGCAATGCGGTCCCTGCCCGCTTTCTTGGCCCTGTACAATGCTTCATCAGCCATTCGAATCAAATCTTCCGGATTATCGCCACTGCCGGGAAACGTAGCGATTCCGGCTGATAGAGTGACTGATCCTAGACTCTGGCCGCGAAATTGCACCGAGAGTTGTTTGACAGCCGCTCGAAGCTGATCCGCACAGGCCTGCGCTCCGTTTTTGTCGGCTTCCGCGAGAATGAGCGCGAATTCTTCCCCGCCATAGCGACATGAGAGGTCCCCCCCTCGCACGCGAGATTTGATTACGGCGCCTACTTCGCGAAGCAGCAAGTCTCCGGCTTGATGGCCGAAAGTGTCATTGAACTTCTTAAAGTGATCCAGATCGAGCATGACCAGAGACACGCAACGTCGAGTGCGCCCGGCGCGGTGTAGTTCTCTGCTGAGCGATTCCTCCAGATACCGGCGGTTAAATAATCCCGTAAGGGGGTCACGGATGGACTGGCTGCGAAGCACCTCACGCAGTGTGAGGTTGGCTACTGCTAGCGAAATGTGCTCTCCCACGGCCATTGCCAGGTGCTCTAAACCATTTTTCTGATTTGCAATAGCCTCAGCCGAAGATCCAGGTGGTGCCAGCTTTTCCTCGACGTATAAGACGCCGTAAGTTTCTCCCTGAGCCACAAGGGGAACGCACAAATATCCCGCCACCGGGCCGTCAATTACATGGCCACACCGCAATGGTGTCGCATGATCTCCCCCCGCGTAAGGCTTTCCAAGTCTTAATCCCCAGCACTCGCTTGGATCGAATATCTCTTTGGTGCTAGAGCACTCGCCCCAACTTGCACTGCTTTCCAGTGAGTTCCGCGAGGCATTCGTGAGGCACAGCCTACCCGGGCGCGAATCAAAGATACCGGGCGAAAGAGCTTCCACGACTTTACAGGCTTCCGCAATATCGTGGCAGGACTGGAATAAATCCCCCAGGCGGCTCAACTCGTTGCGCTCTCGAGCGATCCGCTCGGATTCAAGCAGCGCCGCGTTGAGACGCTCCGTATCACGCCTCCGCTCGGTAACGTCGCGTAAAAATATTACTCCACCCCGGCGATTGCCTTCGCCATCCAAGAGCGGCCGGCCAGCAGCAAGAAAATACCGGCCTTCCGCCTGCCCTGCCGACTGAATGTACATCTCGACCGCATCGACGGATTCCCCGCGGATGGTTCTGACCAAGGGCAGGTCCTGCACTGCAAAGGGTGTTACTCGATCCACTTTCCAAATCCCCAACAGCTCGGGGTACTCATCGGACAGAGATGGAACCGTAACTCCGTGATAGAGAAGGTCCGCGGCTGGATTTCGCAAGATGATTCGGCCCACTTCGTCAGCCACAATGACGACATCACTGCAACTATTTAGAATCGACTCCAAAAATTGCCTCTGTTTCGTCACAGCCATCTCAGCTCGCGAACGTCGTGAGAATTCCCGGTTCAATAAGCCTACGGCGACAATCAGGGAGAAAAAAACGGATATACCCAAAAACCCGTTGATTGTAGTTGCGCGTCGGTCACTGGCCTCTGCCTCTGCGACCCGTTTTTGCAAAAGATCTCGCTCAACATTTTCGAATTGCCTGAGTTGATCTGCCAGCTGGGCGGACACCTTCGCGGTCTGTTCAGTAAGCCCTTCCTGTAGTTGTCGGTCCTTAGCTGTCGTCTGATGCAGGCTCACCGATGATTTCAGGATTGACAAGCGGGCTCTTATGATTTGCTCGAGTGCTGTAACTCGCACAATTTGATCGGGGTTATCCTGAACCTCTTGGCGCAACGCAACTAAATCTGCCAGCGCGGCGGTGCTCCCCGATTCGAACACTCGGACTTGATTGACATCCCCTAACAGGACGTAGGCGCGCCGGGCTGTGCCGGCATCGGCGGAATGAGCGCGCAATCTTTCGCTCAAATCAAGCACACCACGCGTGTGTGACACCCATTGGTCTTGGTCGGCTAGGAGACGACTTTCTCGGAACGACAACCAGCCCATCGCTGCAAGAATTGAGAGGGCCAAAAACATCGCGAGGTTGGTTTTAGCTTTAAGGGTGAGAGCCATCATTTACCCTTTATTTTAAACAACCTGCAGTAATTGCATCTGCCCGATTCAAGCGCCGTCTTCTGATGGTAAATACTATCTGCCGGGATCAATTCGAAGGCCGAGTTGACATCTTTTGCGGTGGTCATGGCACGCTCTGCGTGCTGAGAGACCCAAGCAACCGGCGCGCCGTTGGAAACCCGGAATGCGTTTTCGTCGCCCGTGAACAGCTTTTGCCAGCAAAATCTAGCATCTGTTGTCCCACTCAACCAATCTTACGTCTTGCGGTCTTACGCGCTTAAGCCTAGGATTCCGCCCACTGCTTCAAAGCCCTGCTCTAATCACATCACCCACAACACCCTGGGCGGGGCTTTGCCTTGTCTATTCCGAGGAAGCCACGCGAATTGAACTCGGCCGCACCTTGGCGGGTCTCAGAGGAATTCGAGCGGTTGGTCTCTGATTCAGTGTTGGGTCATGGCCATTAATCCTCACAGATTCTAAAGCTGTTAAGTTTATCTTCAGTTATTTTTATCACCGGTACTTTACACAGGCGATAGGAGTATGCTCGCGCCAGGCCCTAATCTCGGTACGGGGTGCATCAAATGAAAAACTCCTTTCCCCCCAGCATTTTGACTGAGTACGCTCTGCTCATTCTGCTCGGCATCCTCGCGCTATTCGCGGTAGCCGTTCAGTTCCACAAGTAGGATCGAAAATCATGTGTTTTCGGAACGTCAAAACCTTCGAGATCCGACGTCATAGATTCGAGTACTTACGGAACGTCGTACCCCATGGTTTTCGGAACGCGTGGCGGGACTCTGTTTGAGCCCGGGTTGCGAGTACTATACCGGTATTTGTCGGTTATCCGGCACGTCCACTTGCGCGAATTTGTGGCCTTTGCCAAGAAATTGTCCATTTTTCTAGCGGCGGGTTTCTTTCAATTTGGTAATTGGGTGTTCTGCGCGGCGGGAAGATGAGGTTGTGGAGGAGGGCCAACATGCCGGAAGAAGGCATCGAAGCGCGGGTCCGAACGCAGACTGTTGCTACACATACGGTCTACCTTAGTGCCGCCTACAGCGAAACCCTTATATGAAATCCATCCGAGTGGATCTAGAATTCTTTTCCGTTGAGGTCCGCCCTTGAACGAAGTCCTTTGCCCAAGCGCAGGTCTGAAAGCTCGGAAGCACAAGCACGCGGTGCATTTCTATGACACCGATTGCCTTCTAATCGCTGAGTTGACCAGATTTATTGGTGCGGCCATTGGTGGCGGTGACTCGGCCATCGTCATAGCCACGAAATCGCACCGAGAATCCCTTGAGGAGCGGTTGCGACGCCAGGGGTTCGAGACTGCGAATCCTGGATTTAGGAAACGCTATCTCGCATTTGACGCGGCCGAATGCCTGTCAAAATTTATGGTCGATGGTTTACCCGATTCCCGCTCGTTTTCCCAAATCATGATCAATGTTTTAACGACAGCGAGGGTAGCTTCGGAAAATCCGCGTCCGCAAGTCGTAGCTTTTGGGGAAATGGTTGCGCTACTGTGGGCCGATGGTCGGACCGTGGCGGCCATTGAGTTGGAACGCTTGTGGAACGAACTCGCCCACACAAATTCTTTTAACCTTCTTTGTGCGTATCCTAATTCTCTGTTTTCTGACATTGAGCGGGTCGACCAGTTATCGGCTATCTGTGCTGAACACTCGGACGTGACTTCTAGATCAGTTACCCCGCCGTATAATTCTGCTGACCTATAGAACCTTCGTCCTCGGCAGTACCCCCTGTATCATCACAGCTTTTCTGTTTCGAGAATCTAAGGCGTGCGGAGCGAAGGGATTTTTGCCAAAACACCAGTTTGCTGAACACTTGTTACCCGCTATCAGAACTCTGCTGCGGGGAGAACTGCACTTTCCGAATGGGCCGACGAGTCAAGCCGCGTCGCTCTGAGCCTTACGTACTGGCACTCCTACCTAAAAGGGGACTGCAGCCGCAAAGCAGCTGGCACTAACCGCCAGTACGTCGCTGACGAGGGCTTCTTAGTAGTCTCAGGGCACGCTCCAGAGCTTTCCTCAGCCAAATACCGGAAACCACGTAGCGGAGTATGTGGGTAGGTTAAGCTACAGTGGTCGGTTCAACCCGTGCACCGGAGTCCTCATTGAGGCCTCGCATCTTACTGGTAGACGATCACGAGCTTGTGCGAACTGGCATCGCTAGCTTGTTGGAAGCTGATTGGGAAATCTGTGGCCAAGCTGTCAACGGAGCAGATGCGATCAATAAGGTTCGTCAACTCAAACCAGACTTGGTTCTTCTCGACCTCGGAATGCCGATCCTGGGCGGCACCGCAGCCGCGAGAGAAATCCGGAAAATCGCCCCCGAAATCAAGATCATCTTCTTATCCATGCATGAATCCGAAACGATCGGTGCCCTGAGTAAGCTGGTTCACGTCGACGCCTACTTAACTAAAGGCTGCTCACCGGAAAAGTTGAAGCAAACGATTAGAGGACTGCTGGATATGCAAGGTTCGACGAAAACGCGGTGGCAGGAACTTTGTGAGCGAGCAGCGATGGAGCAAGACCCTCAAAAGCTCCTTGAGCTTGTTCAGGAAATCAATCACCTGCTGGCCGAGCAAAGAAACCGGCTAGAAAACAAATCCAGTAATCCGTAACGTTACAACGATGGCGTCGTCCAGCTCAGGTGCTGCCCTTATACCTCTATAAGTATTATGGCCTACATGCACCAGAAGTAGCTGCGCAAGGGCGCGCCTTGGCCAAAAACCACTACTTCGTCATGGGCCTTGTCGGACTGGGCTGGCCAGATCGACCCGCCAGATAGGCCCCCCGGCAAAGAACGGCCCTTCTAACCCCACGAAGGTCGGAGCGTCGCCGAGAAGAACCCACACGTTGGTGTCCGCAGGTTGTTTTCCCAGCACATGCGCTATGAGACCTGCAACGCCGCCGATTTCCACTTTCACGTCGTAATCGATGGCTTTGTGTTTGGAGATTCCAGTCGAGAACGCTTCCTGTGCTTCTGGGGTAATCACGAGGTGGACGAGTCTCGGCTTTGGCGTGGTTGCCAAGTATGACACGGTCGTTCTCGACGTGTTCGGTTGGATGTTCTTCAGTAAGGTGAGCAGCAGGCCGTTGGAGAGATCAGACGGCAAATCGAGTTTATCGGTCAGCACCTTCTCCTTCCCGTCCCCGGTGTAACGAACGATTACACGGCCCGAAGTAGCTTCAATGGAGGTCTCCATCGGCTGCTTGAACGCCGGGCCCCTCTGAAGAACACGATCACTCAACAGGTGGAAGGTGCCGCGCTCAGAAAATATCGTGGTTTCGTCTTCGACCGACCCATCCTTAAATCGAAACGTCATGCGACTTGTAACGCGGTCGCCGTGTACAACCTGACTCAAGTCACCCTCGGCGATCGGTCGGCCGTCTTGCGTCCCTACGACGAGGAAGCCGCGAGATAATCCTTCCACGTAGCGAACAGCGACCGATTCAGCCGACACCGGAGTCAGTTGGGATAACGCGATGAACACCATGGTTACTGGGAGCGACTTCCCAGTCCTCTTGCAGAGCGCAATCTTCACAGCCGTGACCGTGCTTTTCCATTGACGCGGAACGAATTGGAACGGGGAGATCATCTCAAAGCCTCACTCAAGTTCAGTCGATTGTTCTTGTCGAGGTTGATATCCGGGGCGGGAGACGAATCCGGTACGATTCACATTCACGGCCACATTGCCCTCAGGTAAAGGTAGTGCGATCCGCTTAAGCTTAAAATGGGGAGTTCACTTGATCCGTTTCACGTATTTTGCTTTTGGTTGGAGACGGGACTGGACCCAGTGACTGGTTGATGATGTAGAGTACTGGCCGGGGGTATCCCGGGGGGTATACGGCCGTGCAAAGAAGATCTCGATACGCGGATGAGCGCAGCCCGATTGCATTTGGAACCGTCAGAGTCTCGAAAAGGCGCAGCTGGGGCTTAGCCCATTCTAAGCTGTTTGAGTGTGCGTGTCAGCGAATTCGATTTTCATGCCGAAACCGCACGTAACTGACAATTCCTTAGGTTGTGAGTCGATCTTCGTGCGCAAGGCGTCGCATGTCTCTTTCGGTTAGAGTGTGCTCGTTTACGCGATAAACTGATTCTCCATTCTTCGACGTTGGCCCAGTTACTTGTATTTGGTGCTCGTTCAAACCTTCGAGGATCTGCCGAATATCGACAGCGATGTTTTCCTTCACAATATTCTCCGGTCACACTACGGGTGTTCCCATTGGATGCAGCGATCATTTCGTTCGCTGTTGGCCAACTGAGACAGCCTTGCGGAGGTCTAGGGGCTTTAATCTCGGGAAGCGGCTACTTTGCGGTATTGGTACGACGCACCGGTGAGTGTTAGGCTATCTTCTAGCCGTGGAGTCTTTGTGGTTGACCCAACTGATAGGACCGCAGCTTTCATTGTTCTTCGCAACTTTAAAAAGAATTTGCCGCTCCTCATCGACGAGGAGTGCGTCGATCAATATCACGAAATAATTCAATCTCTTGAAAAGGCGGAAAACCTAAATCTTGAGGAGTTTAAGATCGACCCTATAAAACTCTCGTTCAAGATCGTCGTTGCTGCTCAAACCGTTCATCGATATCCTCCAAGTAGAATTCAATACAGCAACAAAAGATATTGCGATTCGGATTATTTAATCGAGAAACTGGACGGGCTCCGGGTTTTCCTGAGTCAGACCAAGGATTTATAGATAAAAGTTAACTTGCCATATGTACAGTGATGAAGCGCTGATAAGTCAACTCGTAAGGCGGGACCAATCTGCGCTCGAACGTGTTCAATCTGCTTGTAATGCCGAGTGAAAGTTCAGGGGGCTGCGCTTCGCAAACCTTCGGTTGGACTCTCACGATTACCCCGCCGGCGTCTCTGTAACCGGACTACCGACCAGAAAGTCCCCATTTGCCAACGAGGTCCAGGAGGGCCTTCAGCGTAATTCCGCCGATCGATTCGCAGTGCTCAGTTTGAAAATCCATATCCAAGCCGCGCCGCACCGTGGAGCAAGCTTATGGCACTTCTGTATCTCGTGTGGGCTTCATTCTCGATAATTTCTTGTGAAAGTAAACCTAAGCGCTCCGTGAACGAGAGAGGCTCCGCCGTGCATTTTGCCAAAAGGTCTATTGTTTTCTCCGCCTCGACAAAGTAGCTTCGCATGGCTACGACGCAGTTGGCGTGCAAATCGTTGAATTCAGCGTTATTCATCTAAAGCCTTCCTTTCTACATAATGATCGTACGCAGTGAGCACTGGTATTGCTGTGTCAAACGGCACCGTCACTTTGGCCCAAGGTCCACTGTGCTGAGCGGAACTGTATTGTTATGCAGGCGGTGTGATCATGTGATCATGTGTTTATGGCCGAAGGGAAAATCGACAGAAACGGTAACCCGCGACGGGTATTGACCTGTGTTAAATGCAAATCAGAATTCCCACACAGTGATGTAGTAGAAGACCACCATCACAGCGTGACCCCTTTACGGACATTGTGCACAAGCCGGAGTTTCCAAGCGATGGGCTCAGCATAGAATGCCCGAACTGCAAGAAGTCTTCCGTTTATCAGCTTCACCAACTTATCTATCGACCAGCGTAAATTTTGGACTCTTCCCGATCTTGCCGGCACAGACGTGCGCTCAGCCATCCGGGGAGGGCAAGAAGGAAGACTACCACGCGACGATCGCAGCGGCGAAGCCGAAGCAGCTCGAAGGCACGTTCACCCACACAGGCGTGCGTAGTTTGTTGTGTATATTGTGCGTCCTATAATAGACGGCCCGCAACCACCTCTTAGCCTTTGTGTCGCGGACTCCACAATACGCTGTTGCTTGCAGCGAGGACAGTAAACAACTAAAGAATCAGGAACGGCCTACTGGTGGGGGAAAAGTGATGGCAGGCTGTCCCTTGGAAGGTCTGGATTACTTACTTCTCTGTTGGCCCACTGCGACACTTTTGGTTCGTGGCATAGTCGAATCTTCTTTCAGTTCTTCGGCGGCTCGCACTTTCGTTCGTTCGTCCTCCGCGATAACAAAGTCCCTGTCAGTAGGTTCAGTGTTCGCAACGCCGCCCGGCCCTGCTACGAAGGTCGTTGTTTTGGTACCAACTCGCTCGCTGTGTTCTCTGCGCAGTTGATCTTCAGCAAAAAGCCAGTCGTCAATGTCCCGTCCATCTTGACCGCCGCGAGCGAGATAGAGTCTGTTGGCACGTTCTTGTATTTCATCAGGAGTTGAAAACTTCTGTTCTTCCTGCTCTACTTCTCTTCGATTGTCGGTCATGTTTTGCACTCCCTTTCCGACCGATCTCGGCTTCAAAAATAGTCTGTTCCTCTCGCATGGCGAAGTCAAAAACTAACTTGACAGGAAATGTTGTAAATTCTTACCATCAATACCTTAGCTGGGGGAGACCTTTCAATGTAGGGGTGTATCATGAAAGAACCCAGCTTTGATCTTTTTTCTGGAATGCCGAATAGTAACCCTGTGTGGCTAGAGACCGTGGAGGGACTTTCAAATGCTCGCGCCCGCATGCATGAAATTGCGGCGCAAACACCGGGACAGTACTTCGTTTTTTCCGTTGGCAGTCGTACAGTTCTTGCCCAGACTGAAACGTTCAAAAATCCGAAAGTCCAAGGCGAAGTCCGCCTGAAAACTAGTGAGGCCTGATGCAGAATCGACTGCTGATGTGAGCCACGTACCTCAAAGAACTGGAAGAAAAGCTTTTGGCGTTGTAGGAGTCGTTGGAAGTTGAGTCGGGGCAGAGAGCAAAAGTCGCTGAAGTATTGAGCTTCGTGCAGCAAGCCCGCAATGCAATTTCTGAAACCAAGATGAGAATTGATTCCTGGCAGATGCCGTTTCAAACAGATCAACGATCTGGCTACCTGAATCTTCCTGGCACCGATTTGCTTGGCAGGGCGGAAACTTCGAAAGATTGGGAAGGGAGGCGCACGTGGTTCCCGCACGGGCGAAATTACGAAACGAATCCAAGTATCTTCTTTAAAGACAGGGTGATCCTATTTTTCGCACGACCTTGGACACGAACTGCCGATTCTCGGGGAATCCCCGACCTTATCTTCAACATCCTTAAATAGAGCGACCACCTCCCGGCCTGAAAGAATGGCTCTTCCTCGCCGAAAGTGCACTTGGCCAACCCATCAGCTTGTCTTATTGTAGGCGAAGACTAAATGGCTATGATCGTACCGATTTTCCCATCGACGTTTCAGAGAACTAGCGGAACCGCCATCGGACGCGAAGCCCCTTCAGTTGTGCACCATGGGTGCACAGAATCTGAAGTGTGCAAACTGGTTGCACGAACTGACCCCGGCCGAGCAATAAACTACCACTTGTCGCGTTCGTGAACCGGAGAGAACCGATACCCGCGACTAACACTCGGTTCGAAATCGTATGCAGTACTCCGGCTGAAAGTCTTAAATCGCGACGGCTGGCGCTGCCAGAGATGCGGCGCGCTGCAGCAGCTCGAGGTTCACCACGTCCGCTCACGGAGTATGCTGGGGGCAAATTATATCGAGCGGTTAACCAACCTTCCCGAGCTTGTGCGTAACTACAAAAGAGTTACTTTTGGAGTGCGATACGAATGGGACGAAGCGAAGAATCGCAGCAACTTTGTCAAACATGGCTTGAGGTTTGAGGACGCTGAACTGGTGTTTTTCGGGCCATGCATTACGTTCGTGGATGACCGTTTCGACTATGGAGAAGAACGGCTCCTCACTTTAGGTCCGCTTGCCGGGCGCTTGGTGGTGATCGCCCACGCGCCACGCGATGAAGGAACGCGCATCCATCTCCATGAGAAAAGGGAATCGACGTGAGCAGGAAATCTATCAAAAGCGACTTAGCGCGGATTGACCAGATGAAGGATGACACGATCGACTATTCGGATATTCCGCCTCTCAATAAATCGTTTCTGAAAAAGGCGGCGACGACTTGGCCTCCAGTGAAAAAGCAGTTGACGATCCGGCTTGACGCGGACGTCTTGGCCTGGCTCAAGGCTCAAGGAAGAGGCTATCAAACACGCATCAATCGTATCTTGCGCGTCATAATGGAGAGTCAGCCCCGCCGTTCCCCTCGGTGATATCCGTTCTCGCCGCTCGCCGATCAGGGAAACCCCGCGCGCCAAGCGTCACAGCGGCGGGCGCAGGAGTAGTCGTTTTGACCACGGCCGGCTTCGACGCTTCCATGTGCCATCCTAAAACGGGTCGGTTGCACTGCCAGAGATGCGGCGCCGCCGCAGAATTGGGAGGTTCATTACGCCCGCTCCTGGAGTTCCCGCGGTGACGGACGCGGGGCTTATCGGAATCAATCTCCGAGAACTGCTAAAAGGAGCGAGGCCATACCTCACCGGAATCTCGACCGCCAGGTGCGTCGTCATCGCCCTGCTAGCCCGATGTGATGCGGTGGTCCGAGGTGAACATCGTGAACGTTGTGAACGTCTGACGCCGATACGCGGACGACGCCGAGAAGGCCCTGGATGCAGCGCTTGCCATCGGTGCCACCACGGTAGTTCGCCCGCGAAATCGGTCCGGGCGTTCAACCGAGGACGTGCGGAAAGTAGCGGCCACGTGCGTGACGGCGATGAAGAGCCATCGCGAAGGGAAACTCACGTTACTGAACCTATAAGACTGAGTCGGTGCTGATTCCCGAGTTTCACTCAAAAATGATTCCAAACACTCGAAAAGAAACTACTTGGCAGGGGCGAGCTTTGACACAATCGCATAAATCAGATAATCTGATAATCTGATTCATGAAGAAAACGAGCATAAGTGTTACGGAGGCTGCGCGCAATTTCGCAGATTGCGTTAATCGGGCTCACTATCAAAACGTTACCTTTGTCCTTCTGAAGAACGGCAAGCCGTTCGCTCGACTTGTGCCGGACAACGAGAAGGTTTGCCTTGGCCGCGATTTGGCCGAGGCCCTGGCGAAGACGAATTTGACGCAGAACGATGCAAGGGCGTGGCATCGTGATCTTCGGGATGGCCGCAAAAAACTTAAGGCTCCGGTCGACAAATGGGGATAATTCTTGACGCCGATGTCGTCATTCGGGGCGAGAAGGGCACTTTCGACCTCACGACCTGGGTGGCGTCCCGTTCCAATGATCAATTTGAGATTGCTGCGATCACAGTTGCTGAGCTCTGGCATGGCGTGGAGCGGGCGACCGGTAGGCATAAGGATACGCGGCGGCATTACCTGAGTGCCATTTTGCAGTCCGTGCTGATCATCCCCTATACGGAGCAGACAGCGTATGAGCACGTCCGCATCTGGGCCGAACTCGAGGTTTCCGGCAAGATGATTGGTTTCTATGATGTGATTGTGGGGGCGACGGCGTTGGAGCGAGGTAGTCAGGTGGCCACATTCAACAAACGCCACTTCGCTCAAATAAGAGGACTAAACCTCATCGAACTAAAGTAAGACCTCACGAAAATAGCCATCTGCGCTTGCGTCATGCATTTGTTCTCGCGGCTGTTCGTCACGATTGGAAGAGTTCGGAGGCGCCTCAGCCCGTGGGGCGGGTTTCCATCGGGGACGCGGGGGAGGTTTGCACAACCACCTCAGATCGTGTTTGGGTTGGGTTACATTCAAAATGCACGACGTTCCGTCCTTCGGCTACCTTCTCTAGGGATATTTCTGGCGTTTCGGGTATGGACGGCAGGGAATGTCTCTCCGAGCATCAACGGCAACATCAAGACCCTCCTGAGGAGGGGGCGCGCCAAGCGGGTCACGTGAGCGTCTTCAGCGCAGAAATTCCGTTCTCTCGGTCGCTGGGATCGCAACGGGCTGCTTGGCAGGGTAACCGGCGGCCCCCGCCTGGTCCGGGAGTGCCGGGGGCAGCGTGTCGCGCCCATCGGGCGTTTTCCAATGCTCGACCGAAGCGGGCGTCCCATCTTGTAATTTCGCAGCGTAAACCATTCGCCAGCATCCAGCTGCGAAGGCGACGTAGATCATATCTTTGCCGCCAACCTTCTGCTTCCCACTCTGCTCGACCCCTTGGGCGTCCCCACTCTTGTGATCCGGTTCGGTCCCCGCTGGACGTCTACCCGCGCTTCGAAAGATCAGCGCTCCATTCCCGTCCACACACATTTCGTCGGCGTGCAGATGAATCGAATCGCCCAACTGCTCGGCTTCCTTCCCGTTCAACAAAACGCACCAGTAATAGCTTCCATATTCGATGGCTGACATTCGCCCTCCTCAACCTCTCAGGTAATACCAGGCCAAAGCTGGATGGTCTATCGGAGAAGATACTCAGAATTAGATAGCAAGAAGTTTAGGTGAACATCCACTATGGTATCTGGCGGGAAGGGAAGTGGTACGCCAGCGAAGGGTGCGATGTTGTAGAAAGGCCCGAAGGATCCGAGTCAGCTCCAGGCTTGGATCCTTAAAACCGTCGGTCAAGACTGGTTTTAAGGACTACGCAGCAGGCTAGGGCATTGCGGGCGAATAAAAAGCGAACCTAAAAACGGTGCCGATTGAACCATGGTCCCAGGTGGCACCTGGTTTCTCCCTAGGCCTGTTGTCACGACCGATACCGGGGAGCGGACGCAGCACGTAGCTGAATGTGCAACTTGGTTGCACAACCGGCCACAGCCGAAGCAGTTTTCCATCACTTTGCGCGCCTGGCATTAGTTTCGTGCACTGCTTGATCACTCTGACGGTCCGGACTGACAGCCCAGCAGAAGGGCAAGATCGGTAGCGGAGCCAGAACCTCCCTAGATCACTCGCGCCATTTCGTATGGCATAGGGTAATACAAATGGTATGAAGCTCAGGATCGATTAGAGCGGGGCGGATTGTCGTCCCCAAACCTCTCCGGGAGCGGCTGGGCTTCGGGCCGGACACGGAGTTGGAGGCTATCGAATAGCCTGGGAGCGTACAACGGCCCTCCATGGTCAAGGTAGATGGCCTGTGGGCTCATCAGGGCAGCGTGGAACCCGGGACAAACTGGGACCGTATCCTTGAAGAGGTGCACGAGGAGCGGATTGAGTCCGTTTTGAAAGTGTAGACGCGTGGATATTTTCTTCGCTTACCGTCCACCTTGAACAGGGCAATCTTCTTTCCTTGCATGTCGACCAATTTGCGGTTATTACGTTCAATTTCGCTTGCCTGCGCTACTTTGATTCACCCATGCTTAGCTCCACAGCTGGGATCGTAGGCTTAAGTGCAGTCGTACTTCGTTACCAATATGCATCACCGTGAGCTTGATCGCGCTAGGGAACACTCTCCGCGCCTTTGAATACCGCCGTGGCTTCGGACGTTTCCGGCCCGCTCACCACGTCCTTGAATACCGCGGTACTGTCAGAGGTATCGGGCATGACCGGGAAATGGAAGCCGCATTTGGGACAGGGATGGGCAAGCACCTGCTGCTCCTGGTGCAGGTCGTAGGCCAGATCCTGGATGAGGGCGCAGCAGGGGCAGACGCGGATCAGGCGAGTGTTTTGTAACTCGAAGTTCGTGATGATGTCTTCCATGATAGCGCCGCTTCTCACGGCCCAGGCCTTGGCTTGTTTGTGGTAGTCGTTCATATGCCAATCCATCAGGGCTTCGAGGCTGGTCCACAGACTGATTTCGTTGTACCAGCTTGGGTCCTGCGGATGGACCCACCACGTTAAATGTAGAAACCCCGGCAACGTTTTCAGTTGCGTGCCGACTTCCGCAAAGAGCAGTTTGAACTTCGCATAGCCGTCAGGGCTGGAGAAACGCACTCTTTGCATGCTCTGATAAATGGCCATTCATGTCCTCCGTACGAAATCATATCGTCCCGGGTGGCTCTTCAGAAATCCAGTCGGAGCGCCAACTGTCCCGTCCGGTTGCCGCCCTGCCCCGCTGTCTGCGCCGAGTCCAAGATACCGAACGTTGCTGGGCTACTGAAGTCCGATGCGGGCGGAGCAAAGTTCGTGTGATTCAGGGCATTGGTAAAAGTGGCTTCAAATCGCATTTGGACGCTCTCCCGGATGGGAAAGACCTTCGCCAATCCCGCGGAGACGCTAATTGTTCCGGGGCCCTCCAGTATACCTACGCCCGCATTTCCGATTCGTCCGGCGCCTACTGGTGTTGGCGCAAACGCGTTGATGTTCCACAGGACATCGCCGCTCTGAACGCCTGGATTTCCGACCTGGTCGGGCCGCGCAGTTATGCCGCCCCTCCCTATGATGCCCGTGTTGGACTGATCCAATGTGGGGCTAATGGTGGGCGTGAGCCAAGGACCGGTCTGTATAAGTGTGACCGTGCTCAAGGTCCACCCCCCCAAAGCTTCGTTCACAAGCCTAGACTGGCTCGACCACTCGCGGGCAGGACCAAACGGTAACTCATATGTGCCAGTCAGCAAGAAACGTTGTCTCGGCATGCCGGCAACATTTCCGCGGGCGGCTCGGAGGTCGAATTGATCGTAAGAAGGTGTAAATAAAAGGTTTTCCGAGGTAAAGCCATTCGGGGCGTCACCTTGATCGTCGCTAATGTTGTGGGCCCAGGTGTAATTCGCCTGAAAGTATAGCCCGTGAGAAAATCTTTGGGTAGCTTCCAGCGTGAGTCCTTGGTAGTTAGCAAAGCCCGCGTTCGCGCTGTAGTTTATCTCATCCCAGTTCTGATAAGGAGCGCGCGGATCGACATAGGGACTAGGTACGTAGGGCTGCTTGCTCGGCGGTATTGCGTTGTAATCCTCCTTCACGCTCATCCGGTACGAGTTCATTCCAGCATAACTGATTCGTGCCGCTAGGGCGGATGTCAACTGGCGCTCGATCGTTACGTTCCATTGCGCAGTTTGAGGGTCCCTGAAATTCGGACTCATTCCATCATAGAACCCAGTTCCTCCGTACTGGGCGGTTGCGGACGCAGGAGACGTTTGCGGAAACGCGAACAGCGGCACGCCGCTGTTGTTGTTCGAGTAGGTGTACGGCGCTCCGAGCGGTATGCCGAGAAAATCGTAAGCCAATTGCCCCAGGGGGGTTTGAGTGAAAATGCCAAACCCGACTCGAAAGACTGTTTTGTTGTCGCGAAATGGACGGAAAGCGATGCTGATACGTGGATCGAAATCATGCCAGTAGGTGTTCCGTAAGCTCTGAGAGAGATGATCCTGACTCGCTGTTACCACGTTCGAGCAAGCGAGCGACATATTTCTTGCCGGCAACTGACAGGCGTTGAAAGAGATTAGAAAAGCGTTGTAGTTAGCCTGTAGCAACGGGCTGGAAGGTACAGTTTTGTTCAAAAGAATATCTGGAACCACCACGTCGCCATTCCGCGGATCGAAATTGGCTATGTCGCCTTGGTTCTCAGTGAATTCTGGAAGTAGCTCCCATCTCAATCCGAAGTTCACGGTCAGGCGATCATTTACCTCCCATTGATCCTGGCCGTAAATCCCCCATTGCACGCTCGGCTCGTTTGTGTTGGGGCTGCTTCCCACAATGAAGGACGTATTGGGCAGGCCCAGCAGGAAATCGCCGAATGAGCTGCCGGTAAAGACGCCCTGGTTGAATGTAAACGCACCGAAATCGTCCGATTGACCCCATCGGACTACGGTTTCGTAGAATACCCTACGGACGTCCAATCCGAGCCGGAGGGTGTGCTTTCCCACCGTACGGCTGATATTGTCGGTGAACTGCATGGTTCGCGAAGCGCCGGGTCCGTCCTTGTCTTGGCCGATCGGCGTAAAGCCGGTCCCGTCAGAAAAATTGAATGTCGGAAACGCTCCCGTTGTCGGGTGATTGGCGAAGCTTATACCGGTCAGGCCGAGTTGGTCGTCGGCTGCGGCTCCTTCGATCGGAAAGTGTTGATCAATGAGACTGTTCGTGAAACCGAATCGGAACTCGTTCACCATCCTGGGACTAATGGTGTAGTTGTAGGAAAGGACCAGACTGCGATCGTGCTCACTATCGAGGTCGTTCGGCAACAGAGGATTCGCTGGGCCGGATTGGCCTACGTCTGTGAGCAAGTTTTTCCAACTGAAGCGGGCATAGACCTGCTGAGAGGTAGTGATGTTATGGTCGACCCTGATGTCCCAGCCGTTAGTACTACCGGGCGTGGGTTGCAGCGTTTCATAATTGTAGCCAGCCCCTGGAATATTGACGTTTGGAAGGGGATAGTACCCATTGAGCAGTTTCAGGGATACCGGATTCAGCATCGCTTGCGGAATAGTGTTGTTGACGAAGGCCTGGCCGTTAAGGGGGTTGGTCAGAACATTGGATGGCGCTCCGGTTTGGGGATTGACGATGGGGAGGCCGTTCAAATTCCCATCTCTTTGCGCCTGGGTTGGCACCAGATACTGTTCCGGAGTTGATATCGTCCGGCGATTTCCCTCATAATCAAGGAAGAAGAATGTCTTATCCTTCCCGCTATAGTAATGAGGAATGGTCACCGGACCACCTAAGCTGGCCCCGAACGTGTTGAATCGCTTGGGCGCCTTTGTTGTGAAGTTCAGAATTTTTGCGTCCAGAGCGTCATTTTGCAAATATTCGAAAAGGCTACCGTGGAACTGATTAGTTCCGCTTTTTGTGATGAATGTCACATCCGCCACCTGAGAAAATTCGGCGCTATTGTTGAATGCGGTGACTTGGAGTTCGCCAAGCCCCTCAGAGGAAGGATAAGCGTTCTGAAGAGAGCCGTTAGTCGTGATATTAGAGGTAGAGATTCCGTCAACCGAAAAGCCGGTCATGGAGTAGGTGGCGCCCCCGACAGCTATATTACCCTGGCTATCTGTCACGACGCTCGGAGAAAGCGCGAGCGACGCTAAGGGGCTGGTGGTCTGGGCTCTGAAATTGAGCGGCATCTGGACGAGTTGCTCGTTGCCCCTAGTATCGCCGACCACGCTATTTTCAGTATTGATCTGCTCCGCCGCTGCTTCCACGCTGACCGTCTGCTTCACTTGCTCGATTGACAGCGTCAGGTCCGCTCGTGCGCTTTGACGGGCAGTCAATTCCAACGCGACCATCGTCGATTGGGAAAAACCCGCCTTGGTGGCTGACAGCGTATAATGCCCGGGCTTGAGGTTTTCGAACAGGTATCCACCGCTGTCATCGCTTGTCGCTACTCGATCCGTATTTTCCTCTACATTGTGAAGTTTGACGTCCGCCTGGGGCAATGCGAGGTTCCCAGGATCGCGAATTGTGCCCCGAATGTCGCCAAAGGTGGATTGTGAATAGCCAACCATCGGCAGGAGCACCGCCACACATAGCAGAAACAGCCAGCAAAACGACACAACCGGAAGGCTCGCTTTTCGCAGCGACATGACATCCTCCCCGCGATGCTGGCAGTGCGCATCATGGGATTAGATTTCGATACGTACCAAGTATGCAAACTTCGCGAATAGCTATAACGTCGCTCACGCTTCGATGTCCAATCGTTTGTCGTAATGGCCGCTATCAGGAAGAGAAGGTATGTAAGTGGGCGATAGGAGATTTCTATATCTGACGGGAAGTGGGGCTTATTGCGTTTTTGGGCGCGCCCAGGAGATCTTCGTCTTCAAGGCGATCTGAAAAAAGGCCTCGGCGAGCGGTAAGGAAAGCTCGCGATCGGGTATGATCACTCCGACTTGAGCCGGTTTGGCCGACTTGGGAAGGGCAATCATTTCGAACTCATCGCTATCATCAGCGATGCTGGCAAGCGATCTCGGAAGCACCGAGGACCACGCTCCGGACCGGACCTGAGAATAGAGGGCGCTGATCGAGTTCGTTTCGATGTGCGGCAGACTTGCCGCTACGTGACCGAACAGTCCAGCCGGTAGCGAACCCCGATGCTGCATTTCGGGAGCGAGGAGGCATAACGGCAACTGCGACGCTTCTTCCCAGGAAACACTCTTCCTGCCCGCGCACAAGGTTCCCTTGCGGATAAGGAGAGCGTAAGTCTCCGCATATAGAGGATGAGTGCGGCTATTACGCCGTATCTCTTCATCGACGTAAGTGATAGCCACATCGATCGAGTAGTCCTCGAATGCGCGCAGGATATCCGGCGGGTTAAGATCAATGATTTTCAGGTTCACGCGCGCGTGTTGCTCGTGAAAGGGAATCGTCAGGTTCGGAACCAAAGGGATAGCAGATGGGACCACGCCAACTCGGAGCGTCCCGAACGTCTGGCGACCTCGATCGGAAAGTTCTTCGCGCAAGCGCTCGCACTCGGACGCCATAAGCTGCGCGAACGCAAGCACCCGCTCGCCTTCTTCTGTTAGCCCGTGAAATCGTGGTCCACGCTGGACGATGAGCACCCCCATTTCAATCTCTAGCTGGCGGATCGCTGCAGAAAGGGTCGGCTGGGATACATGACAAGCCGCAGCAGCGTTTGCGAAGTGTCCTTCTCTTGCCAATGCGATCAGGTACTCAAGTTTCCGAACGATCATTTGCCGTTGCCACACCTCTCGTAGAGGCCATCGAATACAATCCAGGTCGGAGAAACAGCGCCAGCCCTAGCGATCAACGAAGACCGTGAGGTACAAGGGTTAGCTTATGAGCCCTACGGCAGAAGTCAAATCAAAAAAACACTCCCCCATCGAGGAATCCTGAAGCGAGATAGGCATTTCCTATCGAGGGCGAGGAATAGGAACTTTCTATTTGACTTCGTTTTTGTACGACCGCAAAGTAATCGGGCTCGTTTAAACGCCGGAAAATTCGAAATTGGAGGGCCCTCGATGTTCTGTTTGGAAGATGCTCGCAGAGTAATCGCCGCCGCGGAGAAGAAGTCACACGAGATCGGACAGCCGATGAACATCGCCGTGGTCGACGAAGGCGGGAATCTAGTGGCACACGTCCGGATGGATAGAGCTTGGATTGGAAGCATCGATATTTCCCAGAAAAAGGCTTACACCTCGCGAGCTTTCGATATCTCAACCAAGGATCTCGCGACTCATTCGCAGTCGGGCGGCCAGTTCTTTGGAATTCATGCTTCGAATAACGGAAATATAATGATCTTCGCGGGAGGAATCCCGCTTAAGAAGAATGGAAAGGTTGTAGGCGCCATCGGAGTGAGTGGCGGCTCGGGAGATCAGGACCACGCCGTAGCCGAAGCTGGTGTGGCTGCGTTCTAGTCAGAGGCGATTTCCATATGGCAAATAATCGTGGAGTTGCGTACATCGCACCTGGTCAGGTTCAAGTCAAATCTGTCGAATATCCGAAATTAAAAATGCCCGCTTCGGAGACCAACCCCTACGGGGGAAAAGATGCTCCGCACGGCGTGATCCTGAAGATCGTGACCACAAATATTTGCGGGTCGGATCAGCACATGGTCCGGGGACGTACCACGGCTCCTGCGGGACTTATTCTGGGGCACGAGATCACGGGCGAAGTGATCGAAAAGGGCAGCGATGTCGAAATGTTGAATGTAGGCGATCTGGTGACGGTACCCTTCAATATCGCCTGCGGTCGCTGCCGCAACTGCCGCGAGGGCAAAACGGGCATCTGTCTTACCGTAAACCCGGCCCGTCCGGGTGCCGCCTATGGGTACGTGGATATGGGCGGTTGGGTAGGGGGACAGGCCGAGTACGTGATGGTCCCATACGCTGATTTCAACCTGATGAAGTTTCCAGACAAAGCCAAAGCGATGTCGAAGATCCGAGACTTGACGCTGCTGTCCGATATCTTCCCGACTGGCTATCATGGCGCGCTTACTGCGGGTGTAACAACAGGCTCGATCGTGTACGTGGCGGGCGCGGGTCCGGTAGGGTTAGCGTGCGCGGCTTCCTGCCATCTGCTAGGCGCCGCGGTGGTTGTCGTGGGCGACATGATCCCGGAGCGGCTGGCACAGGCCGAGAGTTTTGGCTGCGAAACAATTGACCTTCGGCGGGACGCCACCCTGGCGGATCAGATTGCGCAGATCGTCGGTGAACCCGTGGTGGACGCGGCTGTGGATTGCGTGGGCTTCGAGGCGCGCGGGCACGGCGCGGATGCAGAGGTGGAGCGGCCGGCGGCCGTGCTCAACTCTGTCATGGAGATTACGCGTGCGGGCGGAGCCATCGGTGTCCCGGGGTTGTACGTGACTGGCGATCCGGGCGGGGTGGATGCGGCAGCAAAGATTGGCTCACTCAGTATCCGGGTTGGTCTCGGCTGGGCGAAGTCACACTCTTTCCACACAGGCCAGTGTCCGGTGCTCAAGTACAATCGACAGCTGATGCAGGCCATTCTGCATGACAAGGTGCAGATAGCTAAGGCCTGCAATGTGACGGTTATCTCCCTCGACGATGCACCGAAGGGCTACAAGGATTTCGATAAGGGGGCTGCCAAGAAGTTCGTCATCGATCCGCATAGATCCTTGGCGGCCGCCTAAATACCCCCCTCGTAGACCCTGATCCGCCGGGGATGATGGCGTCAGAGGCGCTGTGGCAACTCCTTCAGGGAATTCTGGACAAGGCCACCCGAGCAGATCGCGGAGTCATTTTTCCAACGCGTGCTGGAGCGGGCGAGGCCGTATATGTCGGATGAACATTTCCCGGTGGACGGGACGCTGATCGAGGCTTGGACGAGCCAGAAGAGTTTCCGGCGAAAGGCCGGGAACGGGAAACGGCCCGGACCGGGAGGAGAGGTCGACTTTCACGGGGAGAAGCGGACCAACCAGACCCGTGAATCGACGACCGATGCCGAGGCCCGGTTATTCAAGAAGTCCAAAGGCAGCGAAGCAAAGCTAGGTTACCTGGGACATGTATTGATGGAGAACCGCAACGGGCTTTTGGTGCAGACCTTTCTGACCGAGGCGAATGGAAGAGCGGAGCGGGATGCTGCGATGCTCATGGCGGAAGCAAGCGTACGTTCCTGTGCTAAGGCCGGGGGAACGATCGCTAGGTGGACGCCGAATAGCAGACCGGCTGCGAGTAGCCCGGTCGCAATGTGTCTTTTCTGTTTGGCTTGCGTCAATTTGGGCCGTTCCGAAAATATGTTTAGGGTGGAGTCAGTTACTGGAAGAATGCCAGGTCGGCCAGCTTGCGGCGCTGTCTTTACCACGTAAATTTTAGCGCAAACTGAATTTCCCTGGCAGTGACTGTCGTCTGATCAATTACACCAGCGCTGGATATAGCAGCCCCGGTATTGTCGAAGAGATTAAAGTTGTCATTTGGTGGAGAAAAGTCAGGGCGATTGAAGACATTATAGGCTTCCGCTCGGAACTGCAAATCGGCTTTCTCAGAGATAAATTTCAGAGGATTGCTCTTATAGACAGAGAAATCCAAGTTGACAATTCCGGGACCTACCAGTCCGTTGCGCCCCGCATTTCCCAGCTTGTTCGCACACGTGGCTGGGCCGCCCGCCGGAGCTGCGACAAAAGGCGTGCAGGCCACCGGAGGATTGGCGGGTGCAAGCGGAAGCGAGAAACAACTTAGCTTAATGTAATTATTCGGATTGTCCTGGTTAATTGGGTTCGCGCAGCCAGGTCCCCGGAGCCTGTCCGGAAAAGCAAATGGAATCACACTATTGAGACCCATCGGATCGCCTGTGATCGCCACACTGAAAGGCTGGCCTGAGCTAGCGGTAAAGATTCCAGTTGCCTGCCAGCCGCTTGTTGCCCAATTTAGAACACTCGGCAAACCCTTCGGGTGAGGAATATCCCATACTGCATTCGCTACCAGGTTCCGCGTGACGTTGGTGTCGCAAGGTCCTCGATGCGTACGCGGGTCGGGCCAGAATGTGGCCGGCAATGAATTCCTATATTGGTCGGAAGCAGCAGACCCCGAGCTGGTATCGATGCATCGCGACCAGGTGAAGGAGATTTGCCCCTGGACGTTGTGGGTCAGCCGTTGCAGCAATTCGGCCTCCAGGCCATGAAAATGCGAATCTCCGCTCCAACTGGACTTCGGGACTCGCCCCGTCTGCGGATCCACCAATTGGCCACTGCCGATTGTCGAAGGCCAGAAGTAGCCATCGGACGTGTGTGCCACTGGAAGAACAATATTGCCGTCGTCGGTTTGGTACCACATATGGATGCCGCGCGAACCGACGTAGGCAAGCATCACCGTCGTGTTCGGTCGAATTTCACGCTGCACGTTCAGATTCCATTGCATCACGTAATTGCGAGGCGGGTTGAACTGTATGAGGTAGAGGATGTAACTAGAGGCCGAGCCGGGCGTCCCAACAGTACTCAGCAGGTTCTGAAAAGCTTGGGTGGGAAACGTTCCTGGGCCAAGCGCGACGGGATCGGCCGCCGAGGAACCAGACAGAGCCAAGTCAAACGGGGCGACGCCATCGAGCCCGGGTCCGGTTTCTACAATCAGCGGTAAGATATCGTAGAAACCAAAACCTCCCCGAACTGAGGTCTTGCCATCCTTGAAGGGATCCCATGCGAAGCCGATCCGCGGCTCGAAGTTCTTTAGAGACGGATTCCGATAATAGGGGCTGCCGGTTGACGGCGTACTTCCGTTTGAGAAGGAGCGAAGATTGGACATGCGACCGGCTGTCTCGGTTGGCACGCTGGCAATCTCATAGCGAAGCCCCAGATTCACCGTCAGATTCGGCCGGAGCTTCGCGTCATCTTGGAAGTAGGTTCCGAACATCGTTTGCCGAACATCGCGCGGCGATTCGTAGCCGGGCTGATCGATCTGTAGAGACAATGGAATATTATTGAGAAAGTCGCTCAGCGAATTGAATGAAAAGATCCCGCCCGGAAAATCTGCGGTCGATTGGTTGTCGAGTATGCGCTCAATATTGGCCCCAAATGTGAACGTATGGATCCCCTTCGTGAGCGAAATATCGTCATATGCCTGCCAGGAATTCCAACGGAAGGTCAACGGGAAGGCCGTGGTTAAGCCTCCGGAGAAGGGAACAACCCCGCCTATCTGAATTCCTCCCGCGGTCTCGCCGGGAGCGAATCCGAACGAAGTATCGGCGGCAGCCGGATTGACGGCTCTCGATGAGATTGGAGAACCGGCATTGTCGCGGCTGAATCCCACATGCACGGAGTTTGTAAGTGTGGGGCTAAAAATATGGTTCTCTAGAATTGACACCAACTGTCGGCGAGTCTTGCTAATTATGGTTTTATTATTTAACTCGTCCGGCGTTGCACTCGGATTATCATCGTACATATAGGTGACTGCCAGGTTGTCCCTGTCGGAAAAGGTGTGGTCCACTTTAATCGTGAAATAGTTCTCCGACGTAATGGAAGGAGCAGAAAAAGAATAAATTCCTGTATCGGATGGTGGCGCAGTCGGATCGGGAGCGATGTTGGGCAGCGGGAAAAATGCGTTCAGATACCGCACGGCCTGAGGATCCGGTGTTATCGTACTGCCGTCCGCCAGGTGGCCGGCGCGTGCAGCTGCAGTAGGAACAAACTGCCGATTGGTGAGGCCTAGTGTCTGGCGTATGCCCTCGTAGTCACCGAAAATAAAAGTGTTATTTTTCTTGATCGGGCCGCCGGCGGAAGCGCCAAACTGATTCTGGCGAAACGCAGGTATCGCGCCCACGTTGTCGAAATAATTTTTAGCATCCAATGCGCTGTTTCGCAGAAATTCATAAGCGCTTCCGTGAAAATCATTCGTTCCAGACTTTGTGATCGCGCTGATGACGCCTCCCGACGTTCGCCCGTACTGAACCATTGAATTCGTCGTGATCACGTTGAATTCCTGAATCGCGTCTACGCCAAGGTTGCCGCCCAAGATGCTGCCGGGTCCGGCGTTCGAATAATCATTGATATTTATTCCATCAAGTAGATAGCTATTTTGCTGAGGACGCCCGCCCGAGATGCTTAATTCGGCGCCCAGGCCACGCTTGGGCCGATCGCTGGCACTCACGGGAGGCTGGGTCTTAATGACACTTACACCCGTCGTCAGGGCCGCCAGATCCGTCCAGGAGCGGCCGTTGAGCGGCAATTGCCGAACACTGGTGCTATCGATAACGTCGCTAAGCGTCGGAGTTGACAACTGCACCTGTGGCGGAAGGTCGCTTACCACAACCTGCTGGCTCACGTTACCGACTTTCAGAATAATGTTCAGTACTTGTTCGGCACCAGTGGTTAGAACGATATCGCTTCGGACCTCGGTTTCGAATCCTTGAACTGACACTTTGACTCTGTAATTCCCGGCAGGAAGTCCCGGAACGTTATAGACCCCACTTTGATTCGTAGTGAGATCCCTGCTCGCATTGGTCGCGACGTTGATGATCGAAATTTGCGCGTTGGGCACTATGGCACCTGATGTATCGGTGACTACCCCGCTCAACTTAGCTTCATTAACCTGAGCCCCGGCTCGCACGCAAAACAGACAGCATCCCAGGACCAGCATTAGGGAAAAACCGATCGCTAGGGGGCCTTCTTTTAACCGGACAGAACGCATACACCCTCACTTTGATCCGCAAACTGAATATTCCGCGCCAACGAGGACTCGCACTACCTGGATAAAGTCGGCTTTGATCGCTGGAGTATTCAATACTCCGTGACTTCTTGGCTTGTAACATATGCCGGTAAACACAGCAAGGAAGATAACCAAATACGTAGTTGCCTTGCGATATAATTGCCCAACTCAAATCTCTTTGCGCTTGTTTTTGAGCACTGCAGGGATACGATTGACGGCGTTGTACTTGGTTCCGGTTTCAACTTTGGGAGGGGATGTGAAGACGCCCCCAGAACGTCGGTTTCTTGTTCGCTGCACGTTGGTGGCTCTGCTGATCGCAATATCGGCGGAACGCTCCGCTGTGGGGCAATCCTCATCAGCGGGGGCCACAGACAACGCGAACGGTGCATCTGCTCGCGACGATTTACAACGCTCCTACAGGACCGACCACTACAATGAAGTGGCTGCGAGTGGCCCTGCGAGGGGTGAAAATATTTATTGGCACAAGTGTTGGGTGTGCCACAACAAGTATCAGCAGGCAGCCCCGAAACTAGAGGGGCTTTTCACGCGAGCGACGCTGGTTACAGGAACCACCACCAGCAACGATGCGGTGACCTCCCAAATTAAGAACGGCGGACCGAGCATGCCGTCGTTTCGAACGACACTGTCCGACCCAGACGTGTCCGACCTGGTGAGCTATCTGCACAGTGCCAAGTGCTGCGTCGAAGGGGAATCTCTCCCTGCCAATCCCTGGTATCGCGCTCAGACCGGAAGGTGGTCCGTACAAAATGGCCTGGTTGGCGGCGCCACGGGAACAGTACGAATCTCCAGCGGGGATTCTCCGGAAGGCGTCATGATCCAACTGATCGCGCCCAACGGCGTCAGAACGACCGTTTACACAGACGCTGACGGCAAGTATGAGTTTCCCGAGATGCAGACGGGAGATTCCTACACTTTGCGCATTGCCAATCCGCTTGAGTTTAAGCCTTACAAGAGAGATTCGGTTCGAATTGATGGCGCCACGAAACTGGATGAGATTGTTCTGGAGCGAGTTTCTAGTTCGCAAACCCTACCAGCTACACCAGAGATCGAATCGCAGCTCAGCGGAGAGGAATTGCTGTGGAATCTTCCGGGTACCGTCGAAGAAAAAGCGGCTCTGCATGCCACCTGTGCGCTGGGATGCCATTCATTTCAGCAGATCTTCAAGAATCGTTATGACAGGCGAAGCTGGGCAATACTAGTGTCGCGGATGCTGCATCGCGGTGGAGGGCCGCTTATTAACGATCCCCTCGAGGAACCCAGTCCTTCGGCTGTAGCCACCGACAAAGTATTGATAGACTGGCTTGCAAAGGTACGGGGACCTGAGTCGAAAGATGGACCACTTCAATTTTTCCCACGCCTCACCGGCGCGTCGAATCGAGTTGTCGTCACAGAATACGAACTGCCTCGCGCTCTTCAGAGCGCCCATGACGTGTATGGAGACTCGAAAGGCAACATTTGGTACACGAGCCATCTGAGCCGTTACTTTGGAAAATTAGACACACGTACGGGAATCGTAACGGAATATCAAACTCCATTGACGCCTGGGGGCCAGCCAGGTACCCACCATGTGTACGTGGAGAAGAATGGCAACGTACTGTTCTCCGAACCATGGTCACACAAACTGCTCACGCTTGATCCCCGGACTGGGACGATGAGCGAGGTCCCCGTTGAAGCACCTTTCCCCATGAACAATGCCGGCCTAGGCGACTTCGCGGTGACACCGGATGGCTTTGTGTGGGCAAGCATGGGTGGGGGATACGGTGTCGAAAAGATTGATCCTGAGACTGGGAAAATGGTTCAGAAAGTTCCCATGAAGGTGCCCTTCAGCTACGATGACTTGATATCGGACGACGGAAATTTTTGGGCAGGTGGCGCAATCTCGGGAACCACAGGAAACTCGGCAGAACTCCTCGACATTCGGACTGGTCAGATGTTGAATTTGAATTCGGGCGATCGCCCATCGGCTGCCCGTCGAGGCGGATTTGATTCTCTCGGGAATGCTTGGTTCGGTGGCGAGAACGGAACTTTGGTAGAACTCGAAGCTACGACGAAACGCCTACGCGAATTCTGGCCTCCTGGTCCCATGGATCCGTACACGGATCTCTACTCAGCTGTCCCGGACAAAAACGGCGAAATTTGGGGAGGCGAATTGCATGGAAGAGAGTTCCTGAGATTCAATCCGCGCACAGGTCAATGGACGCAATATGCGATGCCCGAACCTTATTCTCACTCTCGCGATGTTTGGATCGATAAATCCGTAAGTCCTGTCACCGTTTGGTATGCCGACTACAGTACAGGGCGCATCGTTCGCATTCAACCTCTCCAGTAGTTTGTCGCATATGCGACCTCAAGCGGGTAGTTCCTTTACAGGCCAGAGCCGCGCTGTAGACAGCCTGCATGGACTGGGTCGAGTGTCGTCGGGTTCCTGGTCGTTCCGGCCCCCAGATTACCCGCCAGATGGCAGGCCAGCGGGAAACAAGAAATCCACTGGGGTCCGCAGCAATTTGAATTTGTCCAGACGTCCCACCAAGACAGCATCGCCGAGTTGCGCCAGCTGAACGCGGGTATGATGCGGTCTAGACGAGTGTCTCGGGCGCGATACACCTCACCAATTCCTCCAGCACCAATGGCAGAGAGGGTTTCATAGGGCCCTAGGCGTTTGCCGGGAAGAATCGACACGGGCTCCTGCTAATTTGGAATTCGGCGAGTATAGCTCGGGAGAGTTAGTTACACGAAAGCATTTTGGGCGATAAGGCTTCACCCAGCTTTCGGATAAATCATAAATTCCAACAGGTTACCGTCTGGGTCTCGCACGTACACGCTGGTGGCCGCCTTCTGTCGACCACCTTGGCGACTGACCGGACCTTCGATAATCATGGCGCCGGCTCGATCCAGCATTGCCATGAGAGATTGGGGTGTTCCGTCCACACAAGGCACAGATCACCGCACGGTGGCTTTGCCGCAGGGGCGCGCAGCAAGAACTTTTCGTCCTGCCATAACGTTGGACGATGAAAGTTGATCACTTGATCGCCGAAATAAACAGAACAGATGCGCGGATTTTCGATCACCTGTAAACCGAGGCCGCGATAGAATGCGAGCATCTCGTCACTGTGCAGCATCGGGAGGGCAACATGATCAAAGCCTCGGATACGCCCGGTCTCTTGGCCCACTGCTGGCGAGCCGCCGGCCAACGCACCAGCTGCGACTATGCTCCTGAAAAACTTTCTTCGGGAAGCGCTCTGCCTCATGATGCACCCTTAATCGATGATCGATCTGGCATGAATCTCTCGCCCGCATAGGTTATAGCCCAGAATGGTCAACCTATCCACAGCCAAGACTCGGGCAGCAATGATCGTCGTGATTTGCTGCGAGCGGGGCCTCAGAAGCAGCGTATGGTCAGAAGCATAGGGTCGTTCTTGTATTCATTCGATTTTCAGGTGGAGTCGCTATATTCCTTGTAGGGCGGAGGACTAACGACGATCTCCATGTGCCGCAAGCTTTTGTTGGCTTCAATGATGCTGATTTCCGCTGGACTCATAGCGACTGCGTTGGCAGACGCGCCAGTAAAATTCAGAGATCTCCCTCCCGCAGTTCAAGCCACCATCGAAAGACAGGCGAACGGTAATGCAGTAGGAGGCTTCTCCAGGGAAAGGTTTGGTGGAAAGAGCGTCTATGAGGCCGAATTCGAAGTGAATGGCCACAACAAAACCCTGTCAGTTGATCAAACTGGAGCGGTCGTCGAGGTGGAGGACCGATTGGAACTTGACGACCTACCTGGTCACGCAAGGTTTGCGATACTGAAAGCTAAACACACGGCGAACCTCATCAGGTTGGTTTATCAAACCACACTTCAAAACGCTGGGCTCTCCGAACGGTGACGCTCTACGTAAACGCCGCTTTCTACATGTTGAGGACTACCATGCGGGTTTGAAGCAAACGGCCGAGGAGGATGTGCAAGAGCATCATGTTTCTGCGGTGCCTGACTTTTCCGGATTGGTCGATGTATCATAATCTTCAGAAGGCGGCTACTCTCTCGCCAAGCTCGACGAAATGATCGGTTTCCTCTGCGTGGGAGCCGTGGGAAGTTTTAAGGATGGTCCAGCAGAATGAAGCAATGAGACGTTTTTTTAATTGAGCGCCCAGAATGCCGATGCCGCGTGCACGTGACCAGAACCCTTCGTGCTACCCCTTCCACCGATCTTCCCGAACTGCGTTCCTGCTACTCTTCGTGGTTTTGCTTTTGCAATTCCGATGCGTGATTTCCGGAAACCTGCTGGCTCAGCCGGCAACGGGGGCGGCCCTTGTCGGCGAAGTGAGTTCGGATACCGAAGGGCCGATGGAAGGTGTGCTTGTCAGGGTGAAGAGTGCTGGAAGTTCGGTGAGCGTTGCCGTCGTGACAGATCACGCGGGGCGCTATGCTTTCCCGGAGGATCGACTCAAGCCGAATAACTACGCGCTCGATATCAGAGCCGCCGGCTACGATCTTTCGCAACCGGCATCGGTGAAAGTCACGGCGGGGAAGCAGGCGAGGGCCGATCTGAGGCTTGTAAAGACGAAGGATCTTTCTCCACAACTCACGAGTGCTGAATGGCTGCTCAGTATACCGGGTACAGAGGACCAGAAAAGCCAGCTATTCCGCTGTGCCGCCTGCCATTCTCTCGACCCGATTGTTCACAGCGCCTACGATGCGGCAGGGTGGCTTACTACCTTTGCGCGGATGCGCAGCTATTCGGAGCAGGCCGTTCCCACACATCCTGTTTCGCTTCCTTATAGAATTTCGGTCCAGCCCGATCCTGAGTTCGCGGCTTACCTAACAACGATTAATTTAAGTTCAACGGATAAATGGAAGTATCGACTGAGAACTCTTCCACGTCCTAGTGGACGTGCCACGCGCGTGATTATCACTGAATATGACCTTCCCGGCGCGGGCCGGCTGCCGCATGATGCCGTACTAGATGATAAGGGCATGGTCTGGTACAACGATTTTCGCGAGCCGATCATCGGCAGATTGGACCCGCAAACCGGCAAAAGCAAAGAATGGCACTTGCAGCCATTGAAACCAAATTTCCCCCCAGGAACGCTGTCGATTGAATTCGGCCGAGATGGTTATCTGTGGATTCCGCGATTCCGCCAGGCCGGAATTACGCGGTTCGATCCAAGTACGGAGAAGTTTCAAACCTGGCCGGATTTGCCCGAATATAATAATGAACACTCGATTGAGGCTCAGGTTGCTCCCGCACCAGACGGGACGGTGTGGTATCCGAGCGGGGACAATCTGAAAATCTACAGGCTTGATCCGAAGACGGGCCATATTGCCGTCTACCCGATGTACCCGGATTTTCATCCCGGAAAATCAGGGTCTCGAATCATTATTCAGTTCAGCTACAATAAAAAGCCTACCGGACATTTCACATACGGCGTGGCTGCGGATTCGCATTCCAACGTATATTTTTGCGACATCACTGGCGGAAATATCGGCAAAGTGGATGCGAAGACTGGAAAGGTGACGTTGTTCAAAACGCCCACTTTGAATTCTGGCCCGCGGCGCATTTCGATCGACGCTGACGACCGCGCCTGGTTCGGGGAATATTATGCGGATCGAATTGGAATGTTTGACGCCAAGGTGAATGAGTTTAAGGAGTGGGAGGTGCCCACGCCATGGGCTGGTCCTTATCCCGCCAAAAAGGACAAGTATGGCGATGTGTGGACGGCGGGAATGTCGACCGATCTGATTGCACGCCTCGATCCTCGGACAGGCCAGTTCACCGAGTACATTTTGCCTACCGTGAATGCGAACATTCGCCATATCGACGTAGACGATTCTAAATCGTTGGTTGCAGTGTGGGTCGCGGAGGTTCATCAGGGTAAGATTGCGAAAATCGAACCTCTGGACTGATTTTTTGCAAGTTGAAACTGAAGGGGCAGGGGGGCCGAGCTAAAAAGGATTTCTATGGCTACGCCGGCATGGGTCCTTACCGAGGCGGACAAGCGGAATATCTTCGCGTTCCTTTTGCTGATTTCAATTGCCTGATCCTGCCCGAAGGCGCCGAAGAGAAGGAGAGCGACTATGGGCGCGCACTATCTGACTCCAACAACTCCATCTATTACTTTGACTTCGCTGTGTGGGGAGTCTCATTTCCGCTCCCCAGAAACTCCCGTGTGTTAGGTTGCAGGAGCTTGGACGAGTTGGTAGCCGAGCTTGGCTGCTTCCACTTTAGCTTTTTCACCTGTTGATTGCGGTGCTGGGCCTCTTAAACCTTGGCTCCTTGGACCCGTCTCGCGCCATGCGACGATGGCGAAGATGAAAACCGGTGTGAAACGCCATAGAGGTGTTCCCTCCGCACTTAATTGTCGAGGGTCTGCAAATTTGACTTGCGATTAACCCTCTTCAACTAAGGCGTCGCCGGAAGCCATCTCGACTGTGGACGCCTGCACAATCAAGTAGCATCCACGTTTCCCATCTTGGTAGATGACTCGAACTTTACTCGACCCTACCAGGAATACAACCTTTAGTTCTGAATTCGTACAATGTCAGCTGATTGGAGTTGCGCATCTGTGATGTGAGCCAATTCATAAATCCGTGCGTCTGTGAATATGCGAAAAAGCTCCGGATCTAGTTCATTCCTGTGCGCGGCCGCTTCAAGAATTTCAAGAGCTGCATTGAGAGGGACCGCTTTCTTATACGGACGATCAGCCGAACAAAGAGCATCAAAAACGTCGCAGATAAGCATGATCTGTGCCTGAATGGGGATCTCATCACCCCGAAGACGGTAGGGATAACCCTTCCCGTTCAATTTCTCATGATGCGCCCGGACAATCCAAGGAATGAACCTAAGTTCTTGTGTCCAAGGAATTTGTGCGAGGAAGTTGAAGCTGTGGACAACATGCGATTCGATCTCCTGGCGCTCGTCTTCGTTGAGAGTGCCTTGTCGTACTGATAGAGAGATCATCTCCCCTGAGGTCAGAAGACTACGTTTAATTCCCGTCGGGTCGAGGTAAACTTTTCGCGCGATATCGTTTAATCGGCCGAATTCTCCCTCCGGGAGCACCGTTGCGTCGTTAGTTCGTACGAGAAATCGCCAATCTTCTTGAAGTTCGGCTTGCTTCGCCGCACATTCTTGGTCAATCTGCGGAAACTGTGCAACACCCTTTTCACAGGCGAGCAACGCATCCAGCTTCTGTTGTGCCCGCTCAGCTTCTAGTGCCTGATGTAGATAGTCGAAACGTTGCCGGAGGATATCGAGTTGGGGCGGATAAAGTTTTTGCGCTTTCACCAGCAATTGCTCGCGCACGGCAATTTTACCAAAATCGTGCAGTAATGCGGCGTAGCGTATTTCCTTCATCTGCTCAATGGTGAAATGCACGGCAGCATAGGGGCCGGACTGCGTGCGGCTTACAGCTTCTGCGAGCCCCAGAGTCATCGTCGTTACCCGCACTGAATGGCCCGATGTCGTTGGGTCGCGTTGCTCAATAGCAGTCGCAGCTGCATTCACGAACCCTTCGAACAGATTGTGAATGTTTTGATAGAGCTGGCTGTTCTCGTAAGCAACCGCTGCCTGAGAGGCTAATGATTCTGCAAGGCGTATTGCTCTCTCAGGGAAGGGCTCTACCTCTCGTTCCACATCCGCGGGCGTGAGCAGGCGGATTCCTGGGTTACGCTTGCGATTGAGCAGCTGCATCACACCGATTACCTCATCGCGCGCATTTTTCATCGGCACAGTCAAAACCGAGCGCGTCCGATATCCTGTATCTTCATCGTAGGTAGCGTTAAAACGATACGGGCGGGTCAGGGGAATAAGGTAAACATCCTCGTGGACAATCACTTCGCCGTGAAGAGCCGCATATCCAGCCATTGAATCTTCATTCATTGGTAGGCTGAATTCGGAGTAAGGAAATTGTTTGGTATCATTCTGCGTTAATTTAAAGCGTAATCTCCGTTCCTGACGTCCTGACAATCCGTTATCTGAACCAGACGTTTCGACGATGTATAGCGAGCCCGCATCTGCACCCGTGATCTCACGTGTCTTAGCTAGAATAAGTTCCAGAAGTACATTGACGTCGCGTGTTGAAGAAAGCGCGATACCGATTCGATTCAACTCTTCGCGCTCATGTTCGGCGGCAGCCCGATTCCTCGCATCCGATTCTATGCTGGCAATGGCGGCCTCGATGGCCGCTTCAACGTACCTCCGTGAAATGCTGGCGTGTAGCAGAGCGAAGCAGGTTTTGCCGGCGCGAATAGCGGTTTGATCATTTTCGACCCTGTCGCTTTCCGGCAGAAAACCGATAAATCGCAGATTTACACTCTGTGTGAAGTTTCTAAATATCATTACATCATCTGGATGACCAAGGTCGGCGAGTAGGATGGCTGGACGATCAGAAACTTTGGACGGAAGATTACTGCTGAGCCCTGGAAAGATCTCTGTATCAGAGAACATCACAGCACGAGTGCAATATTGATTTTGGAAAGATTCTGCCAGGCCACGAAGGGGCGAGCCATCTCGGTACAACACTTCTGCCCTCTTGTCCATGGGGATCTCAGAGCTGACCATGTGGCAGCGGCCGAACACCTTGGCGAATAGTTACATATCTGATGAATACACTACAACGAAGATTTCCCTTCCGAAGCGAAAGTAGCATTTGGTCACATGAACCGTCGGTAGGATGCCGAACAGTGTTTCAAAGTCGACAACATAGGCGATGAAAGTCCCAATTTTGCACTTCCGTACTATTGGCATAGTCCTTCGGGCTTCTTATCCTGGTAACCATGGCGCAGAATCAAGTTGAAGAACTACTCAACGCTCGTGCGGAGATTGACGAGCAATTGAGACGGCACAAGAACCTACTGACTGTCCTGTTCACTGATGTCGTGGGCTCCACAAGTTATTTCGAGCGTTTTGGGGACACGGCTGGCCTTGCGATGGTACATCTCAATGCCGAACTTGGCACAACTGCCGTCCGCGAATTTGGGGGAGCAGTCGTAAAAACAATCGGCGATTCAGTTATGGCGGATTTCCCTAATCCACGATCCGCAGTCAGCGCCGCCATAGCCATGCAACGGCGTTTAGCAGAATTGAATTCCGCCCTTCCGGAACACCGGCGAATGCAGATACGTATCGGAATACACTCGGGAATGGGTTTCCGGAAGGGTACGGACGTCTTCGGCGATGTAGTCAACCTCGCAGCTCGGATTACGAAGCGGACGCAGGCAGGGCAGATTCTGATCTCCAAGGCAGTCCAAGAAACGGCCGCGGGCGACAGCAATATTAATTGCCAATGGCTCGATAAATGTACGATCGATGGTCGCGCGGAACACGAAGACATTTTTGAGGTCGTTTGGACGGACCTTCCGACGTACACAGAACTCCGACGCAACTTGCAAAAATCGCATTCAGACAGCCGTGTGGAAGCACCTCTGGCGCCGAAGTTGCCGTCGCGCTATGAAGTTTTGGAAAAAGTCGGGCAGGGAGGCGTTGGTATTGTTTATAAAGCCCGGGATCTTCAAACCAACGAAATCTTAGCCTTGAAAGTCTTGAAGCCCGAAGCGGCTTCTGATGCGACCGCGCAAGCCAACTTTAACAAAGAACTGTCTCTTGCAAGGAAGATCACACACAAGAATGTCTGCCGAATATACGATCTGTACCGTAATGACGGGGTTGCTTACGCCTCCATGGAATATGTCGAGGGCGAAAACCTTCTGAGTATTTTAAGTCGCGAAGGCAAAATGCCGGTTGACAGAGCGCTAGGTATCTTAAGGCAGCTATGCGGCGGATTAGGAGAGGCCCACGCACAAGGTGTCGTACATCGCGATTTGAAACCCGCGAATATCATGATCGACGGAAGTGGCACGGTTAAGATTATGGATTTCGGGATTGCTCGCATGATGGAAACCGGAGTCGGTCAGACAGCGACTATCGTCGGAACACCCGCCTATATGTCTCCTGAACAGGCGGGCGGAAAATTTGTTGATGCGCGTAGCGACATTTACGCGATCGGTTTAATTTTTTATGAAATGATTACCGGGCGCGCTACTTTCAGTGGCGACACCATAGTTGCAATCGCAATAAAACAAGTAACTGAAGCTCCCGGCTCCCCTCGCGACTTGGTTCCTACGATACCCCAGCAAATCGAAGCGGTTATCTTAAAATGTCTTGAAAAGGATCCTTCAAGGCGCTTCCAGTCGGTCGGTGAACTCGCAACTGAGCTTGAAAATAATCTGACTCGTTCGAAGTTGCATGCCGCTGCTCAGACCAATAAGATCGCCTGGATTTCAGAGCGACTGAGTCAATTCGAACGATACATTTCTGGTACGCGTGCGGGAAAGATGGTGGAGCAGGAAATCCTCAAACTCTCCAGGCCGATGCCCAAACAACTTCGTTTTGGCAAGCGGCAGATTGAAACCCGTCACGCCTTAATTTTAGCAACCCTGATCTGTCTAACGCCCGTGATTGCCTGGACCGCGCTGGGCCACTCGAAGGGCACTCCGACGCTCACAACTAAGTCTTCCGGTTCGATTTCCATTTCGAAAAATGGGCAGATGCCTCGCAATTCAACGTCACCACCTGCCCCGTACAATGAATCATCTAGCGAGAAATCGCTTCCGTTAGGCGATCTGGATTCAAATTCCGAATTAGCTAAATCCGACGTTGACAACACCGTTGACAACGCCAATGATGCGAAAATCAAATCATCCGACGAGCGTGCACGAACAAGCCCTGAGAAGCCCGCAGCGCATTCCGCAACTAAATCGCTCAGGACTGAACGTCCAGCCCAAACAACCGCCATATTACCTCTCCCGCCTCCCAGCACGGGACTGCCACCGGCTACGTCAACAGCGTTGATGGCTCCAACTAGCGATGCTAATTCAGACAATTCCCTGAACGCTACCAATAATGCTTCCGTTTCCACTCACATCTCAACTTCTGTCGATCGCAATAACGCAACGGATAGTTATTTTGATGTCGGAAGCTTTAAAGATCCGAAGTGGGCGGACAACGCTTCCGAAACCTTAGAAAAGCTGGGATTTCATACGATGTCACAGCGTAAGGGCAAGCTCTGGATGAATTCTTACCACGTGATAGTTGGACCATTCTCCGATGACGACGCGGTTCAAGCGGCGCGCAGAGATCTTGAGTCACATGGTTTTAAGCCGCGATTAACAAAAATCGATTGAAGGCTTCGGCACGGCAAACGCAGCTTCCACGCCTTGATCGCTCAAAATCAACGACATGCCTTCCGCTGCTGCCCACGTTCTCCTGAATCCGTTCCTTGCGTTCGAAAGAACCTGGTCGACAATCTTGTCCGAGGAAGTTGGGTCATGGTGAAAGAGAATGAGATTCTTGACGTTCGATTCAGTTGCGAGTTTTACGCCGTCCAGCCAGCTTGAATGACCCCATCCCTTTCTATTTGTCGCCACCTGCTCTGGCGAGTACTGAGCATCGTAGATTAAAACATCTGCATTATCAGCAAGCTGGCTCAAATTACGATCAAATTCTGAAACGCCGGGTTCATGGTCAGTGGCGTACACAATCGAACCAGCGGCTGTATCTAAACGATATCCGAGGCAACCTTGTGGATGATTTAGCCATGCGGCCGTGATCTGGGTGCCCCCGGCCTCCCATTTCTCACCGCCCGTAACTTCGCGGAAAGTGCAATCCTTTAGATTGATCGCCTGTTCCTTAGGAAAGTATGGCGCCGAGAACTGAGTCTCAATCACTTTACGGAAACTGTCGCGTCCCAAATGTTTCGATTGAAAACCGTAAAAATGAAAAAGATTCTGCGCTTCGAAGAACGGTCGAAAGAATGGGATACCTTGGATGTGATCCCAATGGTAGTGCGTTACAAGGGTATGAACAATATCGCCGTTAAATTGCCCCTGCGACCAGCTGTTGCCAAGCGCACGGATTCCGGTCCCGCAATCTAGGATGAAGTGCCCACTCCCGGATGTCGCCACCTCAACGCAAACAGTATTCCCACCGTAAACAGACGTGTGGGGACCGGGCGCAGGAGTTGAACCTCGCACCCCCCAAAACACCACTTTGGTAATGCTTTGTACCATTCGTTTAGCGAGATTTTCATGGTAGGTAGTGACGTTAGCGAAGTCAATGTCGTTCTCTGGTAGAGTTCTCTGCTTCCGAATTATTGCAATCCTCAACTGTCCCCATAGTGAACTTCTGATGCTCAGTTTCGAGTTTCCGAGCGAACCATCTCCCGCTTGGTGCGCGAAGTGAAAGGGTTCCATCGGTGGGTTGGGCTCGCGTGATCGGCCGGGCCAGATTGGGCGGATTTACGATCGGGCTGCGTGAAACCTCCTGACTTGATGATTCGCACAGGTCCAATTGGGAAAATCCTGTCTGATTGTATTCGTCGCGTTGCGGTCGGTGTGAACGACCTAAAGAGATGCAAAGCTCGCTTTCAAGAAGTGCCGCCAGGTGGGCGCTAGCTAAAGAACTAACGAAACCCATTTGGCAGCGCCGAGCCTCTGTTACGAGCGCCAAGAAATTCCCGCTGCCCCACAGGGTTACCAGATAACCTTCAACGCAAACTGTATCTGCCTCGAGGTTGTTGCGGTCGAGGTAATCTCACCAGGCCCTGGGACGGGAACGCCGTTGTCATCGGAGATCGTCTCGTTTGATGTCGGCGGATTGAAATTGGGGCGATTCAAGCTGTTGAAAACCTCCACCGGGAGCTGCACGTTAAATTGTTCAGAGATGCCGGCCGCGGATTTAGCGCAAGGGCTTAACGCGCAAGCTATTGTGGCTTGCGTTCATCAGAGCGGGGCTCTTGCTCCCGCTTTTTTTCCTCGGGCGCAGGCGTGTGCGGAGGCGTTTTGCGCGTCTCAGTTTTTGGAGGTGTTTGCGGTTTCGATGGGGCTGGCTGTTTAGGTCTGTTGGCGGGAGCCTCTCGCGGCGGTTCGGCGCGATTGGAAGGCTTGGGAGGTGCTTCGGCCCGTGGCTGCGCGGGAGCTGCAGTTCGAGGTGCCGTTTCGTTCGGCCGATTAGGTGGCTGGGCCGGCCGGTTGGCGGGAGCCTCTCGCGGCTGTTCGGCGCGATTGGAAGGCTTCGGAGCTGCCTCGGCCCGCGGCTGCGCGGGAGCCGCGGTTCGAGGTGCCGTTTCGTTCGACCGATTAGGTGGCTGAGCCGGCCGGTTGGCGGGAGCCTCTCGCGGCGGTTCGGCGCGATTGGAAGGCTTCGGAGCTGCCTCGGCCCGCGGCTGCGCGGGAGCCGCGGTTCGAGGTGCCGTTTCGTTCGACCGATTAGGTGGCTGAGCCGGCCGGTTGGCGGGAGCCTCTCGCGGCGGTTCGGCACGATTTTCAGCCCGCGGTGCGGGCGCAGCGGGACGGTTTTCCAGTACGGCCGCCCTGCGCACGCCGGGATTCACAGCGTCGGGCGGAGGAGTAATCGGCCTGAGCGCAACCGGCTTCGACATCGCTACGAGCTGGGGCCGGCGGCGATTCACCGAAGCAAACTGGGCGCGGTTGGCGGCTGCGGAGCGAATAATCTGGAGCTGTTCCGGCTGAGCGGGCACGTGGCGTTCGCGGCCAGCAGCTATTTCAGCGGGACTTGGACGGTACCGGACTCCCCCCGGGCCTCCGTTGTAGCTCACATTGTTGATGATGGTTATATTGTTTATGACCACCGTCCGGTTGTAGACGTTCGTGATCCTGGTGGGGTTGACGCGGGTGACGGCACGGTTGTAGTTAAATCTGTCCCTGCTCCAGAAGCCGCCAACGAAACCGATACCGACATAGCCGAATCCGTACCTGACACCACCGTAATAACCGATGTGGGGGCCCCAGTACCCAGGGTGCCAAGCATATACGTTGCGAGCCAATCCCCAGTAACCTGGCGTCCACAAAGCACCCACGTAGGGTGCTGCGACCCAAACGCCCGGTACCCAATAGTAGCCGGCCGAGCCCCAAGCCCAATAACCGGGGGTCCAGAGATCATTCGGGGCGGGGCACTCCGGCTGCTCATATTCGGGAAGCGGAGGCGGTGGCTGGGGAGCCTGCTCCACCGTCTCTCCCTCTGCATATTCCGGAGAGGGGTTGTCGTAGGAGTTGTCGCTAGAATAATTCGAACTGGTCGGTTGAGGCTCGGCAGGTTCGTTTTCGCTTGGTGATTCCGTTTGGTTTGAAGATGCCGCCTGAGCGCCCACAGGCGCCTGGTTCACTTGGCCGGATTTTGATCCTGCGCATTTGCGCTCTGTGGCGCGGGTTGCCCGGTATCTTGTGAGCCCTGCTGTTGATTGTTGCCATGGCAGCTGGCAAGGCCGAGCGCAATCGTCAGTGTCAACGCGGCGAAACGAGCCGGAGTCATGTTATTGGGCATCAGGAACCCGAATTCGAAAGATAGCACGCATCATCATGTTGAGCCGTCGACTAACTAAATGACCGTGTACCGAAACCGCAGGTTCATCCGCCGAAAGCTGTTCAGCACCGCACTTGGATTTTCAGGCTTAACCGTAAACAACGCATTCGGTGTAGCGTTGGCGCTAGCGCTCGACCTGCGTAGATGAGGTCCCGACTCCGACCAGCCAAATGCTGAGAAGAATCACTGAAATCGTCCAAGCCATGCGCCGTCCTGGATGAAGATGAAGACCCTGGGGCGACAAACGTGTCAAACGGGCTCAACCGATCCGCTTTGTTCGGAATAAACGAAATAATCATTCGGGGCAATGAGAGTGAGCTCGTGTACTCTCTTGTTCGTTTTTGCCAATCCCTCGACGGACTCCATCCAGATGGGTTTTCCATCGGGTAGTCTTGCGAAGATGTCAAAAGTGGTTTCCATGACGTACCCCAGTGAGAACGGCTCTAATCGGACTGCATTTCATTTACCAAATTCGTAGAGAAGGAAACCTCTTAAGAATCAAGCAGAATCCGTTCTGCTATAGGGCTGTCACCTGGTCATGCGTGTAATTTTTCCATGGAAGCCCAACGCCATTAAAGGATGATCTGCGCCTCAGAATAGCGGTACGGCAAGCCGCAGGGACGAACCGTCGAAACCGTCGATTGTGCCTTCGAGTACATCGCGTCTGGTATTAGATAGAACGCCTCGCGAGCGCGCTTGCCTGTTCCTATAACAGCGACTCCGCAATCGTTTGACGCATTACCTTTAAAGGGATACTGTTTATGGTATGGACTGTGGGCTTCTACGAAGACGTGGATGGCAACGCGCCGGTCGAGATCTTTCTGGATGGCCTGCCGAAGCAGCAAAGGGCAAAAGCGGTGGCGCTGATAAAGCTGTTGGAGGAGCAAGGAACCAATTTGCCGTTTCCATACTCCTCACAGGTCCGAGGACGTCTGCGTGAACTGAGGACCCGTTTCGGCAAGGCGCGACTCCATATTCTCTACTTCGCCGATTCGCGGAGAATTTTCATTCTGTTGCACGGGCTTCTCAAGGCGACCGACAAGCTGCCGGAGCCTGATACTCAGAAGGCCGAAGAAAGAAGAGCAGCCCATGCGCAGCGATTGAACAGAAGGAGATAGCAATGGCGTCACGGTGGAATCGTTACTTCGAACGACAACAGCAAGACCCTGAAATGAAGGATCTTGTCGAGCAGGAATTGGCGACTCTTCGGCTCGGGACGACCATTGCCCGGATGCGAGAACGCCATCACCTTACTCAAACTCAGCTCGCAGCACGAGCGGGAATGAGCGCTTCTAAAATCTCAGCGATCGAGACTGGCCCTAAGAACGTTGAACTCGCCACTCTTATTCGCATTGCGACTGCGCTCGGATATCAATTCAAGCCTGAATTCGTTCCGGCAAAAGGAAGAAGGCGCGCGCAGTCAGCCACCGCGGAACGGGGCCGCCGTTTGTCAAAGCCCAGGGTCACTCGCACCCGTCTCGCGAAGGACCTGAACGAAAGCGACTGATTGGCCGTCCGGCGGCACGACTGGACCCCTCATTCTCCATGCCAAACACCTTGCTCGGATGGTCGCTAAGCGAAGCCACCGAAGATCTCATTTAGTTGTCCTCCGGTAGTTCCGCTCTTCAGACCATTGAAAGAGCCGGCCTTGATTTGTTCAGCGGTAGCCACCATGGCGCTCCATGCGGTGCGAGCCAAAGCACCTCCGACACTAATGCGTCGCGCACCAAGGTCAGCCAATTCGGCGACGCTAATTCCGGGGTCTAGCGCCAAGACGTTGACGGGTTTGGGAGCAACAGCACGGACCATTGCAGTTACGTCTGTTCTGCCTCTCACGCCAGGTGCATACAGACAGTCGGCGCCGGCTTCGGCAAAAGCGACCAGTTTGTCGATCGCAGTTGTCACGGCACTGGGATCGATGAGCAAGCTCTCCGTGCGGGCGACAAGAATGACGTTACTGCCATTTTGATCGATCGCCTTACGGGCGGCGCGGATACGCTCCACAGCAACGTCAACACTGTAGAGCTCGGATATTGCCTCAACCTTCCGGTCCTCGATTGAAAGACCAGATACTCCTGTCTGAATCGCCAGGACAACGTTCGCCGCCACTCCTTCAGGGGTAGCAGCGAATCCCGACTCAAAATCCGCGTTCACCGGCAAATCGACGGCGTCGCAAAGAGACGCGAGATGGTGGAGCACATCGTCGCGGGTCACCGCGTAATCTGGACGGCCCATGGTCCACGCGAAACCGCTACTCGTCGAGGCTAGAGCCGCGAAGCCCAGGTGTTGTAGTATCCGTGCGCTGCCAACATCCCAGGGATTCGGCAATACGAAGCATCCGTGTTCGTGGAGTTTTGGAACGCGTCGCGTTTCGCTGTTACAGTGCGGTTCATTTGGACCCTCATCTTCGTGTGAGCAATCGTAGGTGCAGGCTGCATGGTCGATATGCGGCGGGAGCCGGTTGCCATAACGACCCGGGAAGATGGGTTTTATCAAGCGGGCCGTCCGTGTAAATCCCAGACATTTTCATACATCGTTTATCGCCAGGAGGGCGAGTCGTGCCAGAGAACGAAAGGAGCCCTCCAACGGCACGATTGCTCCGCGATGATACGGCACCAGCCGTGGGGTGTAGTCGGTTACCGGGCGGGTGGCGGGAATGCGCGCAGTGTACATGAACCGGTTGACGGAACCGATGAGGCGCTCGCCGCGATTCAGGGGATGTAGCGCAGGGGCGTTACTGTTCTGCCCTTCCGCATAGAGCTCGGCTCTCAAGGTGTCGGGATGAGATTGTCAAGAAAAGCCTGAACCTGAAAGACGAATTGCCTTTCCTTCTGTTCAACGGTTGCGCTGCCAAAACGCAACGTCGACCAGTGCTTTGCGAGTTGTGCTTGCCAACGGAGCAATTCCGCCCCCATTGCACCTTGGTTCGTGGCACGCTCTTTAACGGCCGATGCAGCCGACAAGTAATGTTGCTCGGTGTACTGACGGACCGCGCGGTTTGTGGAGAAAAGAGGAGTCAACCTGGCCATGCTTTCCCGCATGCGGGCAACCCAACCGCAAGGAATTCCCCGATCGTCGCGCGCATAAAATTCTGGAATGATCGCCCTTTCGAGTAGTCCATAAAGAGCTTCGGCTTCTGCCGCATCCCAAGCGGGATCATCCCCGTGTTCAAGCCTGTCACCTATGGCCCAGCCAACCTCCGGTGAATAGGCTTCTGCCCACCAACCATCGAGTTCCGAGAGATTCAGTCCGCCATTGACGAGCACTTTCATACCGCTGGTGCCACTGGCCTCCCACGGGCGTCGCGGGGTGTTCACCCACACATCGACACCTTGAACCAAGTGTTCCGCCATCAGCGCATCGTAGTCGCTTAAAAAGACGACGCGTGATCGCACTTCCGGGCGGCGCGCAAAGTCGATCCACTGCCGGATCATATCTTGCCCTTGGCCATCCTGCGGGTGAGCCTTGCCTGCGAGAACCAGCTGGACGGGGCGATCTCTATTCGAAAGGATGTTGACGAGCCGCTGGGAATCATTCAATAGAAGATTCGGCCGCTTGTACGCCCAAAACGGCGAGCAAAGCCCAGAGTCAGTGCGTTGGCGTCCAGTGCCTCTGCAGCCTGCGAAAGTTCCTCGGAGGAAGCCCCGCGGCCTGCTAGCTGTCGGAGGTGTAGCCTGCGAACATAATCGACGAGAGATTTGCGCCCGCCGGTTCGAAGTTGCCAAAGAGTGGAGTCGCTGACGGAGCGGAAATCGGCTTCGAGATTCTCGGTCTCTTCACGCCATCGATCTTTCCCGCAGGTTGCCTCCCAGACTTGGTCCGCCTCGGCGGAGTCCCACGTGGGGACGTGCACACCATTCGTAACGTGCGTCACTGGCACTTCGTCCTCCGGCCATCTCGGAAACAGTCCCTGAAAGAGCCGACGGCTAACCTGACCGTGCAATTGACTTACGCCGTTAACAGCGCCGCTGCCCCGAATGGCCAGGAAAGCCATGTTAAAGGGCTCGGAGGAATCATTCGGATTTTGCCGCCCGAGTGAGAGTAGGTCACCGAATGAGATCGAAAGCTCTTTTTCGGCATACCTCTTGAAATACTTTTCCATCAGGTCGGGAGCGAAACGGTCAAAGCCCGCGCTAACCGCAGTGTGGGTGGTAAAAATGTTTCCGACCCGTGTGACCGTGAGGGCCAGATCAAACGGCGCTTTTCTTTGCCGCCGCGTACGACCGCGCTCGTTCAAGCACCGCGAACGCGGCATGGCCTTCGTTGAGATGGCAGACTTCCGGCTGCAAGCCGAGCGCCTGAAGGAGCTTCCAGCCTGCAATTCCGAGTACCTGCTCCTGTTTCAACCGCAACTCCGAATCACCCCCGTACAATTCACTGGTGATACCCCGGTACGCCGGGATATTTGCAGGATCATTTGTGTCCAGCAGATATAAGTTCGTTCGGCCGACCTGTACCTGCCAAGTACGGATCCAAAGCTTGCCCGAAGGAAAGTCGATTGACAGACGCAGCCATTCACCGTTTGGCTGGCGCAACGGCTTGATCGGCAGTTGGCCGGGGTCATTGAACGGATAAAGAGCCTGCTGCCATCCGTTCGCGTCAATTTCCTGCCGAAAATATCCTTGCTGGTAGAGTAAGCCTACCCCAATCACGGGAACAGCCAGATTGCTTGCTGCTTTGAGTTGATCCCCGGCCACGTTTCCCAAGCCCGCCCGAATAAATGGGCAGGGCCTCACTCAACATGAACTCCATCGAGAAATATGCAACTGCGGTGAGAGCCGAGCGCGGGTACATTTTTTGAAACCAGCCTTCCGGATGCTCCGCAGCTTGTTTTTCGCGATGAAGATCAGCAACCAATGATTGGAAGTCCGGCTCAGCGGTAACACTCTGCAATCTCTCTCGAGACACCGTCTGCAAGACAACCCATGGATTGTGAGTGAGATCCCAAAGTTCGGGATCCAGACGCTCCCAAAGTTTGTCCGTGGAATGATTGAAGGACCAACGCAGGTCCAAGGCAAGGTCGGTGAGAACGTCCGCAGTCGTACTCTCAGATCGCCGATTGCTGTATGCAGGACTACTCATAATTGAATCCTCCTGGCGGCTTAGCTTCCGGCCGCTGCTCGGGCACTCCGTGCGAGCGCCTCCGAAACAATTGTTTGGGCTTCCTCTTCTATCCTTCGCAGATGATCTTGGCCAATGAAGCTCTCGGCGTAAATCTAATAAATCTCTTCCGTACCCGAAGGGCGCGCCGCAAACCAGCCACTCTGTGCGGCCACCTTAATGCCGCCAATCGGGTTGCCGCCACCTGTTGCTGCCGTGAGAATCTGTTGAACCTTTTCTCCAGCAACCTCTGTGACGCGGATATCCGATGGAGACAATCTCTGTAGGACAGCTTTTTGTTCCGGCGTGGCGGGAGCGTCCATGCGTTCGTAAACCGGGTCTCCCAGGTCCTGAGTGAGTTCACCGTAGATTTCGCTCGGATCTTTTCCCAGACGCGCCGTAATTTCCGCCACAAGCAGACACGGGATGATTCCGTCTTTGTCGGTTGTGAATGCTCCCTCGAAAGAAGAACCTCGATGACCGGACGTACCGAAGACAACGCGCTGTCTCGGGTCGCTCAGATCGGGCCGCAGCGCGTAGTAGGCCCTTACGGGCTTCGGAACATTAACCAGCATGGCGGGATCAGCGGGCTTTCCGGCGGCAGCATTCGTTTTCACTTGTCACCTCGGCAAAAAGCACGGGGTCTTCGTTTGCGCTTGGAAGACGGAGCGTCGATGAACCGCCGAAGCTGCTTCCAGGCTACTCCGGAGATGTTTCTGCCACGTCAATATTGTGCACCAGAGCCTTGCGGCAGACCATCCCGTCGAGCAAGGGCCAGGCAGATCATCGATAGACCGGTGTAGTCGAGCCAACAAAGATGCTACAGCCTGGGCCGTCCGGAAGTCGGTGTCCTGTACCGATCCGATGATGGGGTTCATCCAATCGTATTTCGGGGCGCTGGCCTCGAACACGGGATTCATTCGGAAATAATAGCTGCGGGGATCAAGGGGTTCGCCCTTGCCTAGCTTTTTCGATGACGCTTGGCGGACCGGCGCGCAAGCACTGATAAGTCATGACTA
>CAVQZU010000035.1:0-6368 GCA_963718485.1 uncultured Acidobacteriota bacterium | reverse complement strand
ATCAGGATATATCCGCTTTCGTCGGTGGCGCTTCTATGCAGAATCCGGGTTAGCGAAACAGGCAAGTTCAGGTCAGCTTCTACACCAGCACGCGGCAGCGATTGAGTATCAGGAGACAGAGCTGGCTGATCTCACACGATGGAATGGGAGGGAGAACAAACGCATCAAAGAGGTAAAGAATCCGCGCCTCATCGAGACGGGCACACGGCGCGCCACAATTAACGTTGTGGACGCTCGGACCTGATGAATGGCTGCTTTTCTTGCGCATTACCTGACTACGCAGCGCGGAAAAAGCCCCAGAGGAAGCCAGATATGATCCAACTTCCTCTGCCTGATCTCGATGAAAACCAGCGAAAGCCCGGTTTCTTTATGAGTGGTGAGAACGAGCCCAAACCTTGCTGCGAGATGCGTGTACAACTCCCAGTCATGACGCGTCTTTAGAGAGACAGCTTCTTCAACAACGAGTTACTTTCTTTCCAGGTTCAATTGCCATGAAACCTCGTATTGAAAAGCGGGCCGTCCCCGTCGCTTTGGGCCCAACCCAAGACCAGACAGAGAGCGGTGATTTCCATCCGGCGAGTCGCGAGATGAAGCAGGGACGTAGGTCAACCTGATCACATCCTCGCCAATCCGATCATGAGTCATAAGGCGGAGCGGCGGCCGGGGTCCGGCGAAATATGGCTTGCCGTGACCAAGCACGACGGGGTGCAGGTAGATTTGATACTCATCGATCAGGCCAAGTTCGGTGAGGCTGTGCGCCAAGTCCGGGCCAGCAACTTCGATCTCCCCGTCGCGCTCGGCCTTCAGCTCGCGGATCGCGCGCTCAAGATCACCCTCAACAAGCCTGGCGTTGGGGCCGACCGACTTCAACGAGCGCGAGACGACCCATTTCGGCTGGTTCCGCCACGCCGAAGCGTACGCGTGTTCATCTGCATCCCATTCAGGATGATCGTCATCCCAGTAACGCATGACCTCATACATTTGGCGACCGTAGACACTGCCCGCCTGCCCCTGAGCCTGCTCGATGAAGTGGCGGAAGAGCGTGGGGCTTGGCGCAAACGCCATATGGTCGACGTAGCCGTCCAGGGACTGGTTCATTCCGAACACGAGCTTAGCCATATCACTTCCTTTCTTCACGCGGCACATCCGCGCGGTTCTGATTGCGTTATACAATCGGTTGTAAGCTAGATCGACTGATTGTATAGTGTAAATACGATGATTGAGTGGTGGCAAAATCGGACAATTATGTGAGGTAAAGCAAGAATCCTTCGGCTGCACGAATGCGACTACAATGGCTTGTGGAGAGCTTTGAGCGGTTAAGGCAGGAAGAAAGTGAAGGTGCCACTACTTCAGATAATTGTCCGATTTTGCCACCACTCAATCATCGTATTTACAGGTTAGCCGCCTTAAGCCCCGACAGTACCTGTCTTGACTTCTCCTACTCGCTCGTAATAGGCGAAGATGACACCGTTTGACGTAACTAAGCTGTCTGTGAGTTTGAAGGCAGCAGGAATGTTCCACTCACCAAACAAACGCTTACCTGTGCCGAGTGTGATAGGGAAAGTCATGAGACACAGCTCATCGACTAGGTTGTTCTTGAATAGTGTCTGGGCCAGGTTACCGCTGCCATGGACTTTGATAGTAGAGCCTTCTGAATTCTTGAGCTTTCTGACGTCATCAACGTTTTTAAGCAAAACTGAGTTTTTCCAATCTGACTTGGCCGTGTCTGACTCGTCCATAGTAGTGCTTACGACGTATTTGGTGACATCGTTAATGCCTGGCCACATCTCTGCATGTTCGGGCCAGTAGGCAGCAAAAATCTCAAATGTTTTTCGACCTAAAAGAATGTCTGTAAATTCCATCCATTTTTGCATGAATTCACCAGCCGCTTCGTCAGCTTCGGCAAAATACGGCGCAGTCCAGCCACCATATTTGAAGTCACTTGACGTATCTTCCTCAGGTCCGCCAGGTGCTTGCATGACTCCGTCTAGGGTAATGAATTCTTGGACAAGTATTTTTCTCATGAAAAGCACTCCTTCTCAAGTGTTGGGTGATGGGAGAAAGGCGATGCCGAAAGGCTCTCTCCTCATCGATCTCGTGTTCATGTGTCCGCGACAAAGCGGATGCAGCGTTTCTTCTCTGTTCGGCTCCACATGACGAACGTTGCTAGCTTTCACAGTATAGCATGAGAGCACGAAAAAACTTCTCCGATCTTGCTCTTCTCTCCCTACAATCAGCACCCATTCCCAGAAAAGGTAAGAGGCCCTCTCTCAACCTCGGCGATGACACCAACTTTTTTGCCCAATTTGAGTGCGCACCCCTTTCAAGCATCATACGGCGAGGTGTCGACTGATCCATCCTCAGTTTCCGTCTCCCTCTGCGCCGGGCACCTCAGCCCGGTTGCTTCTGCACACGTGATGGGTTCGCCCGAAGATCTCGGGTCTCCATACAAGCGGGTGAATTCCGCTTTCAAACCATTGCATGGATTGCTCGGGATCGCTCACGCAAAGCTCAACACAACTACCTTTACTCATTCCTTCCCACTGCTTGCCCGAAGCAAGTCTCGCGAGACCGGCGGGTGTAAAGCCTGCGGCCGAGCGTCGGCTTTCACCTCTGCCTCAGGCAGTGAAGGAGACGGCCATAGGCTAGCGGCCCGCGCCGAAAGCTGCTCAAGCGCAGGAACTCGTCGGGAGCGTGGATCTGCTCGTCCATCAGGCCAAAGGCGAAATTCACCGTGTAGGCCCCGAGTTCGCGGAGGAATAGTCCGCAGACGGGAATGCTGCCGCCCAGGCGGGTGATGTAGGGCGTCTTATCGTACAGCTCTGTCAATACGGCAGCGGCGGCCTGGTTGCCCCAATGGTCCACTGGGATCAGGTAGGGCTTGGCAGTGCCGGGCAGTGGGCGGACGGTCGTCCGCACTCCGGCGGGCGTGTTGCGCTCGACATGCCTGGTCAGCAGTTCGACGATGGTAGCGGGGTCCTGGTCAGGGACCAGGCGGCAGGTGATCTTGGCGTGCGCCTCATTAGGCAGCACGGTCTTGATGCCCTCGCCTTGGAACCCGCCCCAGATGCCGTTCACTTCCAGGGTTGGCCGCGCGGCGAGGTGCTCCTGAGGCGTGTATCCTGGTTCGGGCAGGAGAGCATCAACGCCGATCGACTCTTGGTAGGCCTGCTCGTCGAAGGGGATGGCGGCGATGGCGGCGCGGTCTTCCGCGGAGAGCGGCACGACCTCGTCGTAGAAGCCGTCGACGAGGATCTTGCCCTCGGGACTGCGCATGCTGTCGAGGATATGCACCAGGGAGTGGATGGGATTAGAAACGGCGCCACCATAGACGCCGGAATGCAGATCGGTCCTGGCCCCGCGCACGTCGATCTGCACGCCGGCCAGCCCTTTGAAGGCCACCAGCAGCGCGGGCTGATCCTCGGCGTACTGACCCCCGTCGGCACTCAGCACCAGGTCGCAGGAGAGCTTGTCCTTCTGGCTGGCGATGAGGGCGGCCAACTGGGGACTGCCGATCTCCTCCTGCCCTTCCAGAAAGAACTTCACGTTGATGGGCAGGGCTCCCTCCGTTTTGAGCAGTGCTTCGACGGCCAGGATGGGAATGAGCATGTTGCCCTTATCGTCCGAGGCGCCACGGGCGTAGACGCGATCGTCGCGTATCTCCGGCAGAAAGGGCGGGCTGGTCCACAGCTCGAGGGGGTCGGCTGGCTGCGTATCGAAGTGGCCGTAGATCATGACCGTCGGCTTGCCGGGCGCGTGCGTCCACTCCCCGAAGACCACCGGATGTCCGGCAGTCGGCAGGATGTGCACCTGCTCCAGGCCGGTAGCCGCCAGGCGGTTGGCGACCCAGTGAGCCGCCTCTTGCACATCGCCGGCATGTTCAGGCAGCGCCGAAACGCTGGGAATACGCAAAAATTGCAGCAGCTCCTCCTGGTAGCGTGGCTGCTGCTCGACGAGGTAGGTCTCCCATGTCATAGTTCTTCTCCGATGAGCGTCTGGTGAATCAACTTGTTGTAGTGGTGCGCGGGCAAATGTGGCGACCGGAGAGCGATCGCGCGCATTTGTTTGGTAGTATACCACCAGGGCGACCGCAAGCGTGCGCCGGTCCATCCCTGCCCGGCTGGCAGCCTCGGATGCGTTGTATTCTACTGGCGCACCCACGCGGTCGCTCCCTGCTGGGGATTGCTTCACCGTAGCAATAATTCACCGGCCTGGAGAGAAGACTGAATGATCTACCACCGCGAGATATTGTTGGCGAATTAGTTCGCCACGCTCATTTTCAGCGTGTAGCCGTACTCACATTATTCACAAGGGAGCAATTCTCCAACAATATCCGAGTGGGGCTGTACCCCATAACGCCGAACGGCGACTCTTGTTGGTATCATCTCGTTGGTGGTATCATCTCGCCATGGGCATCAGAAATTATCTGATTGAAGGCGTTTCCGGCACCGGCAAAACGTCGGTCTGCAATGAATTGCAGCGGCGCGGCTACCATGCCATCAATGGTGACCGTGAATTGAGGTATCAAGGCGATCCGGAAACGGGTACACCGACGGATACCTTCACGTCTGCTCGTCAAAGTCCGACCCCTTTGGGATGTAGAGAAAGTACAAGCCTTAGTCGCTAACAAGGATGAGGCGGTCACCTTTTTCTGCGGTGGGTCGCGGAATTTTTCCAAGTTCATCGATGTATTTGACGGCGTGTTTATCCTTGAGGTCGACCTTGACACTGTCTCCGGCGGATTGATGAGCGAGTGGCACTGGACCCAACTGACTGGGGCGGAAAACCAGCGGAACGGGAACTCATTGCGCGCTTGCATCAAACGAAAGAAGACATTCCGAAAGACGGTATTATCATCGACGCCACCGCACCGCTCGCGCGCGTCGTTGACGAGATCCTCCGTCATATAACACTGTAGAGCGGTATGCAACCTGAGTTCTGGAAAGGTTATATGATGGTTTTGAGGAAAGTCACTGTTTGATAGAACAATGCAAGGTCGCAAGATGTGTGGTCATTGTTAATCTCGGAGCTCAAGTTCGTCGGGCGTTGGCCTTTGAAAGAAGGCAATCCATGGCTTCATCATTTCTTCGGGGATATAGAAACTTGATGGCGAAGACTGCGAATTTCTTCGTAAGCCGGTGCATCAACTCATCTGTCGGCACATCAAGAAAGTGTACTTCGCTACTGGCCCCAAGTTCCTTCGCTCGAGAGCGATAGTCCTCCCGTTCCTCGCGCGCCCAAAAACCGAAATCGAGTATTACGTTCATTCCCAATTCAGCGCTCTACTGGCTATGTTCCAAAGCATCATCTCAATGAGACTGTGCCGGCGTCATGTTCCAGTTCCTCAGCATCTTGACCAAACAGATGTATATGCCATTCATCAAGTGTCAGTCGAAGGGCAAATTGTTCACGCTCAAGTTTTTTTGCAAGTGTCGTTTTTCCCGAACAGGGAAAACCCACCATTAAATGGAGCGTTGCCACAGTGACTTCTCCCAGTTTTTCTATTATGAACCGCCTAAGAATTATAGAACATGAGTTAGGGAAAGGAAAAGCTACCTGACGGGAAAACGGGGTATCTTTTTTGGTTAGCCAAACACAAAAGCCGAACCGAAAAAGGTAGCCTAAATGACACGCGGGCTGTACTGGCTACTTAGAACATCCATTCAGGAAATGGGCTTGTTTTGCACGATTAAGCGAACTTTCTTGCCACGGCTGTACTGGCTCGTAGCTATATGGATTCGCCAAAGGATAATTTCACCTCCCCGATAGCTGGTTTCCCTTGGCACAGCACTCAACGGAAGGACAAGGGGAACCTGTTCTTCTCGCTGAGTGGCGCGAGAGGAAGGCTCCATCAGGCAAGACCAACCAGTGCTTGCTTGCAGTATGCGCTCCAAGAAGCCAGATGGATGCAGAGAAAAGGTCTTGTTCTCAGGATCTTGACAGACGACGATGACGGATTGGCACCCCTGGGTTCTCTCATGCAAGATCTGCTCAGATGTCTCCTCTTTAAGCCACCTTTCGGTAGTCATGGTGCAGCCGGCTAAGATCGGTACCGCAACCACCTTGGTTCCTTTGTGCGCATGGCACGGGATAATCCATAGGCTTCGGGAATCTGCTGGTGGATGCCTTGGTGAGGTCGTCCTGGTAAAATTAGCTGGCATACGCATTGAGGACACGCTGGAGTTGCCTCTCATGAAGGATGACAGATGGTCCAGGCCCTCCTGCCGTACGCTCCTTAAGGAGCGTTCCCAGACGGCATTGGCTCATGGTGCGTGATTCGGGGTTTTGAGAACTTGATGCCACTGGTCGTCGCTACCACAGGAAACCGGATCCAACTTGCTGTCGTTATCACAAATCAGATACTTAGG